>NZ_CP018870.1:6108344-6846689 GCF_001941845.1 Streptomyces sp. TN58
TCGACGATTGACCAGACGAAGCGTTCGAAGAGGGTGATCGCTGGCCCAAAGACCTCAGTAGGGCGCCCCGGCGAGAAGTTGTCCGCCGTAAGCGTCACCACCTTGGGTGACATGAGATCGAGATTTACTCCACCCTGCTCAGCCTCCTCCCAGACCGCCCGCCCAAGCTCGGTGGCGAAGAATTCCGCCGGGGAGTTCGCCATGTGGTAGAGGCCAACCAGGGCGTGGGACTTACCGCCTCCCATCCCCTGGTCGAGGTGGAATAGAGCGGTACCCATGTCATCAGTGCCGAGGCGCCGCGCCACGCGTGCGAAGAATCCCACCAGATTCGGCGTAGGTTCGGTGATCTCGCCGTAGTACTTGACTTTGCGGTAGGGGACGTCTCTCGTTTGGTACACGGCCTTGTGCAACGACATCTGAAGTTCACCTACGGAGCCGTCAGATGCGCGCACCTCCGGCCGCAGGGCCAACACATCTGCCCAATGGCGTACGGTTTGTTGCGCGGTCATCAGGAACTCTCCTCAAGTAGGTGGGCGAAGGTCAGTTGCGTGGCGTCGGGCATCGATGTCTCTGATACCCGCTGAGCGAGGCTACTAATGGCCTGCGCATTTCTTTGGATCGCGGTGAGAGCCTTGGCTACTCTGTCGTTAGCCGGAAGTTGGGACACCATGTCTCCCACCACGGCCCACAGGTGGGGGTCGTTGGCTGCAAATTCTGCAGCGATGACGCCGGCGACCGCTTCAGTCCCGCCTTCATCCCACGCGCCGGCCATTGCCCTGGCGACCTCGAACGTAGACGAATCCGCCGAGACACTTTCTGGGGGGTCGAGGCGGAGTTTGAACCCGCGATTGCCTTCCGTCAGAAGCCTTGTGCGGACTTCATCGAAGTTGAGGCTGTCCGCCTGAGCAAGAAACCTTGCCTCACCCTTCGGGACGGTAGTGAGACCGTTGAGCCGCTGCCAAAACACCGCGAATCTGGTCCGTTTGTCGAAGGTCTCTAGTGAAATTTCGTCCAGCTTCAACGCCATTGCGTCACGCACCGCGACTCGGGAGAGGGTGAGATAGCGATCGAGCTCGGCTTCCGTACCGTCCGGCTTCAGGATCTTGCTGTACCGGCCGTAGACCTCCATCCCGCGCCCGATAGAGGCCATCAATTGGTCGGTAAAGGCGAGACCGTCTTTCTCCCACTCGCGTACAGCTGACTTAACGACTTCGGTGACTTCACGGTCGACTTGGGCTGCAGTGGCTACCGGCCGGTTCTGTGGAGCGACCCTGCACCCACTGGTTACCGTGACCTTGATGCTAGCCACGCCCGTCTTGGTGCTCTCCGAGCGGGACGGCCATGAACTAGTCACCACAAATCCGGCGGCATGCAATGCGGCCAAGAGTCGCTTCCAGGCTTCGGGATCCGAGTGGCCGAAGACGACAACGAGGTGCCCGTCTGGACGCAGCACACGGCGGGCTTCACCGAAGGCGCGCGCCAGGGACAGCTCGTAGAAGTCTCGATCGTGTTTGACTCCACCGTTGTACACACGGCGGACGATAATCTCATCGTCCTTATTCTGGAGCCGCGGCGCAACTACGGTTCCGATATTTTCCGAAAAGAGATCGGGCTGAATGGTCAGCAGGGCTCGCCGGAGCCATACGTAGTAGAAGTCTGACGCGTCGGCGTACTCGATCATGTCGTAGTAAGGCGGATCGCACACGACCGCATCGACGGAACCGTCTCGATACGGAAGCGCCATTGCGTTAGCACGGCGGATTTTGGCCGGCTTGCCGGACAGGCCGCGTAGATGAGCCGCCAGCGGAGCCAGCCCTGTGTCGGTCAGCCCTGCCCACGTCCCTGGGCCATTTCCGATTCCAGCTTCGAAGTAGTCGAATTCAAATGCCAGTTTCGACTCGTTGCGGAAAATATGGTCAATCTGCACACGGTTCTGCTTAGACCCGTCGGGTTTACCATGCGCCCTTAGGATTGCTCCTCTAGTCGCATAGCGAAGCGCACGCACCATGGTTCCGGAAGCAAGGGCAGATAGGACGGTGGCGTATTCGCTAGAAACACCAGATTTCGTCATCAGTTCGAAGCATGACCGGATCTCGTGGGCTAGCGTGCCAAACAGCAACGCCTGCCTATCGTTCATTAGCTGACCGTAGCCGGTGTAGCCGTACCCACTGGCCTGAACGGTGTGCGTGTTTCCTGCTGGGATCTCTTCATCGGGAATGGCGGAGAGCCTGTTAATTGAGGGAAGGCTCCGCGCGTCGGCCTTGAGCGCAGCCTTGATCTCATCGTTCCTCAGGATCCGGAAGACCTTCTTGGTGTCCGTTCGTGTGACTCCGAGCCCTTCAAAGTCAGCGGCGACCAATGGCTCATCCTGGTATTGCCCTGCAAATCCCTTTGCCTTCACGTGTCCAAGCTGTGGATATGGCCACAGAAGAGACACCGGGCGCTCTTCTTCTGGGAGATGGGAAATGAGAGTGGAGCTGACCAGGGGGTTCTCGCTGCGTGTGAGCTCAGATCGCCATCACGCCGCCGCTGTTGTCGTGGACGATGGCCTGCCACTCCAGCACCGGGCAGGCAGCGACCAACAACGTGTCCAGCCCGTCCACCGCTCGCGGCGACGCGGCCCATGGCCTCGTCGTGGACGGGGAAGTTGCCCTGCAGCGTGTCGCAGTGACCGCAGCCGTTGGACAACTGCCGCTCGCGCATGGTCCTGCTGTAGCGGCTCTTGACGGTCGCGGCCAGAGCAGCGTGGCCGTGCTGCTGGAGCAGTCGCCGCACCAGCGCCATCGTCTTGGCGTTGTCCGTGGTGAACAAGCCGACGTAGCCGCGAGCGGGACGCTGCGGGTACAGGCCGATGAGACACACCGTGTCCTTTCCGCAGGCCCAGCACGGCCGACTCAGAGTGAGGACGCGCAGGGCCACGGTGGTTGCGCTGCCGGGCGGCGGCACCGTCGGCAGCTCGATGTTCTCCGGGGCGAAGTCGTCGGCCGCAGCGCGTTCATCCACGTACTGGCGTTCGCGGCTGTGCTCCGGCCACCCTGCTCTGTGCCGCGGGCCTCAGATCGCAACCCCCAGTTACCAAGAGGCCCTGCCGTCATACCCCGACCGCCCTCGGATCATTCGACCACGAACCCTGTTCGACTGCCCCAGCCCGTTGAAGGGATAGCGGAAGCCTTCTAGGCAGGCTTGCCCATTCTGGAGGCGAGACTGGCGGGGCGAAGGTCTGTCCAGTGCGTCTCGACGTAGTCGAGGCAGCTCTGTCGTGACCCCTCGTGCCTTACGGTCCATCCCTTCGGCACGTCAGCTGTGGCGGGCCAGAGCGAGTGCTGGTTCTCGGTGTTGGTAAGCACGACGTAGGCGGTGGCGTCGTCTTCGAAGGGGTTGGTCATGGCGTCTCCTCGGAGTCAATGGTGCGGATCGGTTGAGGGTTGGCGGGGGTCGAGACAGGCGCCGCAGCAGGGGGTAGGCCCCAGAGGTCTTCCCGGCCGACCTCCGCCACTGTGTACTTGCCGAGTGCACTGAGCAGGAGCCGCATCTCGAAGGCGCAGCAGTCGAGCAGATTGAGCAGTCCCCGCTCGGGGTCCTCGTCGGCAGCGAGGAAGGCGGCACGACCAAGGCCCACGGCCCGCGCGCCCAGGGCGAGCGCCTTGACGGCGCGGGTTCCCTCCCACATGCGTCCGGACGCGATGCAGCACGCGTCGCCAGGCGCGATGCGCATCAGGCACTCTGCCAAGGGCAGGCCGACGTGGTCCATGAAGGACAGCGGTGCCCAGCCGGTGCCGGCCTCGGCGCCGTCGATGGTGACGGCATCGGCCCCGGCTGCCCAGGCGATGCCCGCGGCCGTGGCGATGTCACGGCCGGGCGGGAGCTTGACCCAGATGCGCGCCCGGGGGAAGTTGTTGCGCATCAGGATGATCTGTCGGTGCAGGATCTCCTGGGTGAAGGTTCCGGGTGTCGCTGAGCGGAGCATCCGCGAGGTCCCGGTACCGAAGACCGGGTCCACGGTGAACTGGCCCTCCGTAGCGGCGCCGTCGGGCGCGTCCACGACTGACATCCCGCCTAGCCCCGGCTTGGCGCCCTGTCCGAGCTTGAGTTCGAAGGCGAGCCGCCCCGATTCCAGCAGGGGCAGGGTGGTGGGATCGCTGTAGACGAGGTTCCAGACCTCGGCATCTGCGTCCTCGGTGCTCTGCTGGACCGCGACGCCGCCCAGTCCGTCGGGCAGTTCGGCGCAGTACGCGCTGATCCGGGTTCGCAGCGACCGATGATCGGCATCGCCGAGGCGTCCGTAGCCTGAGGAGGGTACGACGTTCTCCCCGATGACCATGGGAACGCCGCGCCGACCCGCCTGCCGGGCGACGGCGTTGCCGATGTGACCGCCCGCCAGGTTCGTGGAACCCAGCGCGGAGATAACGAGGGGCAGCGGGGAGTTGAACCCGCCGACTCCGGTGTCCAGGGCCACGTCTGTGTACAGGGGCTCCCGGCCGAGGTCGATCAGCTTCTCCAGCCGCCGGGGCATGAGAATGGGCGGCACCAGCCGCAGCGTGTCCATCATGTCGTGTGCCGTCTCGCGGCTGAGGGTGTCCGACCCTCCGAACATGGCGAGGGCGTAGTCCTCCAGGGCCGGCAGCGCTGCTGCCGGGCCGCTCCGGGCGCGTGCGCGCACCAGGCCCTCCGGGAAGCCCGCCGCCGTCAGCTTTCCGGTCACGGTGACGGCACTCCCGGAACCTTGGGGTAGGCGCTGGCCTGCCAGACGCTGTCGAGTCCGGCGATGTATCGGGTGAGGCGCTCCAGGCCGATGCCGAATCCGGCGCTCGCGGGAATTCCTTCCCTGGCGGCCTTGAGGTACCACTCGTACTTGGCGGGGTTCTCACCCGTCTCCCGGATGCGGGTGACGATCTTCCGGTAGTCGTTCTCACGTTCGCTGCCGCTGCACAGTTCGCCGTAGCCCTCGGGGGCGATCAGGTCGAAGTTGCGCAGGAAACCGGGCAGCTGCTCGCTCTCCCGGTCATAGAAGCCGCGCGAGCCCTTTGGATAGTCCGTGATCAGGAACGGCTGCTCCGCCTCGGCCGCGAGCAGCACCTCACCCTGCCAGTCGATCTCAGCGTCCGAGCTCTGGTCGTGGCCCCGCTGGCGCAGGCGATCGACCGCTTCGCCGTGGGTGCGCCGCCCGAAGGGGGAGAGCAGCGCCTTGCCGAGCGCGGCAGTGTCCCGGCCGAGTTCGCCCAGCGCGGCGGCTTCCGCATGCAGGGTCTGCTCGATGACCCGGCTGATCAGGCTTTCGAGGAGCTCGAGGATGTCACTGCGGGACGCGCCGGCCACCTCGACGTCGATCTGATGGAACTCGGCCAGATGGCGGCCGGTGCGCGCGGTCTCGAGCGGCTCCAGCCGGATGTTGGGTGCGATGAAGAAGATCTTATCGAAGGCGAACAGGGCGGCCTGCTTGTACAGGATCGCGCTGGTCATGAGTTTGTAGCGGTGCCCGTAGTAGTCGACGTCGACCTGCTTAGCGCCGCGCGCGCCGGGATCGGTGACCGGTCCGATGATGGGCGGCAGCAGTTCGGTGAACCCGAGGCCGGTGAGATGGGCGCGGACGGTGTCGAGGATCCGGTGCTGGATGCGGAGCACCGCACGCGTCGTGCCGGAAGCCAGGTGGGTACGGGGATCTGGAGGGAGTGTCATGTTCGGTGTTCCGTCTTCGTCGGATGGTCAGCCGTGTCGGCCTGGCGGAGCCAGTCGAACTTGTCGGCCACGTAGGACAGGGCGCTCAGCAGTCCGGCCGAGGTGAGGCGGGCCGTAGTCCCGGACTGCGCCACGCCGGTGACGGGCATCGAGCCCGTCGTCGACCACTGGAGACGGCCGTCGGTGTCGATGAAGCTCCTGGTGCGGCCGGCGTTGTCCGGGTGCAGGCAATAGGGAACGTCCAGGTACCCGCGCTCGAAGGCGAGGGCGAGCGCGCATCCCACGTCCTCGTCCAGATCGAGCACGGCGTTGACGAGCTCCGTCGCCTCCGCGTGGATCTGCTGTCCCGCACCCTGGCTGGGGCTGCGACGACGTTCCTGCCGGGCGGCCCGTGCTGCGGTCTCCAGTGCGGTCACGTTCTCCTGGACCGTTGGTATGCGGTGCGCCTCGGCGGCTGTTTTCACGATCAGGCGGGCCGCACCGGCGCGCACGGCGAGCCTGGCCGCCTCGTCGAGAAGGAGCTGGGCGCCCCGGGGGGTGCGCGGATAAACGCCCATGTAGGCGTAGAGCACGATGTGCCAGTCCACGTCCGGTAGATGGGCAGCGGCGATGTCCCGTAGGGCGGTGATCGCCTCCTCGTCCTGTGCCGTGTTGGTCTGCTGGGCGTAACTCAGGGAGATGCTCCGCAGCCCGTGCTGACGGAAGAAGAGCGCCTCCAGCACGCTGATGGCGACGAGCAGGCTTGGTGGGCACAGCTGACCCAGCATGCAGCCGCCGAAGGTCTCCATGTGCGGCTGAAGTCCGGTCGTCTGCAGCTGCGCGAAGCTCCGGCTGGCTTCTGTCCAGTTGCGGATCGACTCGCGCAGCGGCATCCGGCTGTAGGGCAGGCAGTACGAGACGGGGCCGCCCTCGGTCGCGTCGATCGGCACGGCCGCCAGTGTGGTGAAGATCGAACGTGGGTCGGCGGACCCGTGGCGTACCTGTACGGGGAAGGTATCGTCCCGCACCCCGGAGAGCATCCACCGCGTGGTGTCGGCGCCGTGTGCCACGACGGGGTATCCGTTGAGTGAGCTGTCGTTGCCCAGTGCTCGGCAGGCGGCGGCGTGGTCGCCCACCCGCGTGTAACTGTCCAGCGTGACTGTGCCGACGGTGACGGCCGCGGCCCGTTTCGTTGCGAGGAGCCCCGCCCGCATGTCGGCCGGAACCGGCATGCCCATGCGTGGTTGCACGACGAGTTGGCCACGGGAGTGTGCCGTGGACACCACGTGTCCGAATCCCGGCGTCATGCAGGGACCGTGCTGGGGAGCGTACCGATCAGAGCCAGGAGGTCTTCGGGATCGTTCCGCCCTCCTTCGAACACCGCTTGGAAGCCAGCGGCACGTAGGGCGTGGTTGCGTCGGGGGTCAGGGCCGCCGATCCCGAGCTTGCCGCCGATGACCACAGGTGTGCGGGCCAGCCCAGGAGTCGTACGAAGGCGCCTGACGATGCGGAAGCCGTCGTGGTGACCGTGTCCGTTCACGCTGCTGACGACGATGAGGTCGGGTCGCCGATCGAGTGCTTCCCGTATGAGCATCTCGTCCGGGACGCAGGGCCCCAGGTTCACGACCTCGTGCCCCGCCTCTTCGAGGAGGAGCTGAAGGAATACCAGATTCCAGATGTGTGAGTCCGAGGAGGTGCTTGTGACGATGATCCGTCGACTGACTGGATGCTCCGGTCTTGATATGAGACTCAGTTCCATGCGGCGGTCCAGAACTCCATATCCAAACGTCCGGGAGTTCGCAGTCCTTCGAGGGCGAACTCGTCCTGGATCACAGGCATGTTCCGAGGTTGCCCGAATCGACTTTCACGTGGCCGACGTCCAGCACCCCGTTTCCTGATGATCCTTCATGTGGCTTTGAAGGTTGTCAAGGCGGGACAATGTGACGCACTCCACAAGCTTGCAGGTCATGGGTGAGGTAGCGTCAGAAACTGCCTTGACGGCTCGGTTGAGCTCCTGACATGGTTCGATTCCGTTGCCGCGAACTGAGGTTGGCTCAAAGTCGATGCCATGGATGCCCTTCAGCCGTACAGGCTCGTGACCGATAGCCGAGACGCGGGGGCAGTTTTCCGAATGGTTGGGGGGAACTCCCCGAAGCCAGTGGAGTTTATGGTCGCCGATGAGAACCATCGGAAGGCCGGATTGGTGAACATGCAGGCGGACGCCCTGGCGGAACTGGATTTCTACCTTCCGTCGATGACCCTCAACGACTATCTGCGCGGCGTGGTGCCGATCCACCCCCTCCTGGCGTCGGCGTTGGACTTCAGCCGCCCCGGCGCCGACAAGGCACTGCGCGTGCTGACGGCCACCACGACGGAATTCGACTCGGACGACACCGGGCGCGGGGACTCCTACCGCAAGGCGCAGCGCGACTCTTCGGTCCGCTGGACCGGCATACGGCAGCTCCTCGAGCTCGCCTCCGCGTCGGCCGTCGAACCCGGACCGCCCGCTCGGCCATGTACCGTCCTGGACGTGCTCGGCGGCGACGGGACCCTCGCCCGCGCCGTCCGGGAACAGGCGACCGACCTGTCGGACCGGGTCGTCATCCTGACCGGGGACCTCTCCGGCGAGATGATCGAGCGGGCCCTGGCGCAGGGCCTGCCTGCCGTCCGGCAAGCGGCTGACCACCTCTTCCTGGGCGACGGCGTAATGGACGCGGTGCTGCTCGCCTACGGCACGCACCACATCGCACCGCAGGGCCGGCTCGGGGCGGTCACTGAGGCCCTGCGGGTCATCCGCCCGGGAGGACGCGTGGTCCTGCACGACTTCGACACGACAAGCCCCATGGCGAGATTCTTCACGGACGTGGTCCACCCCCACACCGAGGCAGGACACGACTATCCGCATTTCTCCCGCGACGTGCTCACCGAACTCTTCGACGAGGCGGGAACGCCGGCACATGTCATCGATCTGTATGACCCATTGATCGTCCGTGCGGCGTCGGAGGAGGACGCCCGGCGGCGCATGTGCGACTACGTGGCCGATATGTATGGGGTCAGGGCGTACTTCGACTCGCTCGGCGGCACAGATTCCTGCTGGCGTCTGCTGGAGAACTGTTTCGCTCATGAGGAGTACCTGGCAACCCTGCCCCAGATGGTCGATTTCACGCCACGCCCGGTGGTATATCCAGCCAATGGCGCCTTCGTGGCCGAAATTCCCCGCTCTGCGATTGTCGCAGTTGCCCAGAAAGTGGTCTGAGTATCATGAGTTCGTTCTTTGTGCCGGACCTGCTACCCCGCCCTGAGCACGGAACGGCCGAAGTGCCGGCGATCGTCAGTGCGGACGGTGAGCTGAGCTACGCCGACATGTGGGGTCGAATTCACGCCATCGTCGGTCTGCTGCGCGATACCGGTGTTGCCCCCGGCGACCACGTGGGCCTGTTCTTCCTGCGCTCGGCCGAATACGTGACCTCGCTCGTGGCCACCTGGCTGGTGGGAGCGGTGGCCGTGCCCATCGACCCCGAGTTCCCGGTCGAGCGCACCGACGCGATCATCCATGCCGCCGATCCGCGCCTCGTCCTCCACGCGGGGACGGCCGCCCACCGCGACCAGGAGGTCATGCCGAACCGGTGGCACGACGTCAGCGACCTTGCCCAGGCTGACCTGTCCCCGGACGACCTCCCTTCGCACAAATCGCTGCAGCCGACTGGCTGGTCGCGCGAGGGAGCGGCCGGACACCCGGCTCTGATTCTCTTCACCTCCGGGTCAACCGGTACGCCCAAGGGCGTCGCCCTGCACCATGGGGGCTTGCACAACCGCCTGGAATGGGGCCACACCCAGTACGGCTTCGAGGACTCCGACCGCGTCCTACACAAGGCGTCGATCGCCTTCGACGCCTCGGTCCACGAGATCTTCTCGCCCCTCATCGCGGGTGGAACGCTCGTGATCGCCCCGCCCGGCCTGCAGTTCGACAGCCTGGGCCTGGTGCGGCTGATACAGGACGCGGGCGTCACCACGGCCCACTTCGTCCCCTCCATGCTCCGCTACGTTCTCGAAGAGCCCGAGCTGGCCTACTGCACTGATCTGCGGCGCGTCTTCTGCGGCGGCGAAGCCCTCGACATGGACCGCGTCAGGACCTTCCGGGCGGCGCTCCCTGACTGCGCCCTCTTTAACCAGTACGGACCGACTGAGACGTCAGTGAACGCGACGTTCTGGGACTGCAGCGAGCCCTACGACGGCCACATCGCTCCCATCGGGCGGCCCATCGCCGGCGTCCGCTGCCACGTGCTGGACGAAGACCTCGCGCCGGTGGGGGAAGGCCAGACCGGGGAGCTGTGGATCGGCGGCGCGGGCGTCGGCGTCGGCTACCTCGCAGACGAGCGCCAGACCGAGGAACGCTTCCGGCCCGACCCGTTCTCCGCGGCCGGCGGGCGGATGTACCGCACGGGCGACCTGGTGCGCCTCGCCGCACCCGGCTACCTGGAGTTCCGCGGTCGGCTCGACGACCAGGTCAAGGTGCGCGGCGTTCGGGTCGAACCCGAGGAAGTCGCCGCCGTTCTGCGCCGCCACCCGATGGTGCACGACGCCGCCGTGGTCGCCGTACCCGACAAGGACAGCGGTGCGAGCCTGATCGGGTACGTCGCGGCCAAGCGCCGCCACGCCCCGGTCGTCGATGGCCTGCGGCGTGTGCAACTGCCGCACGGTCTCGGCGTGGCAACGCCGTCCCCCGACGAGGCCCTCTTCCTCTACAGGCAGATCTTCGAGCAGGACGAGTACGCGCGGTACGGCGTGCGTCTCGACGACGACGCCGTGGTCGTCGACATCGGGGCGAACATCGGCCTGTTCTCCCTGTGGGCCCACCAGCAGGCCGACAACGTCAGGCTGCTCTCCGTCGAGCCGAACCCGGACACGCTGCCCTACCTCCGGGCCAACCTGGAGCTGCACGGGGTGCGGTCCGAAGTGGTGCCGGTCGCCGTGACCGACCGGGCCGGCACGGCCGAACTCACCTCGTTCCCGGAGCTCTCGTACCTCTCCGGCCTCGGGTCGCAGCGGCATCAGGAAGCGGCTGAACTGGTCCAGTCGCACTACGAGAGCACCGGGGCGGCAGACGAGAACATGACCGAGCAGGAGAAGGCCTCGCTCCTCCTCGCCGCAGAGAATCGACTTCAGGCAACGGCCCACACGGTGCCTACCGTGACCCTCTCCGGCTTGTTCGACCGGCTCGGCCTGGAGCGGGTCGACCTGTTGAAGATCAACGCTGAGGGTGCGGAGCTCAGCATCCTGCGCGGCCTGGATGCCCGCCATTGGCGTGCCGTTCAGCAGGTATGCCTTGAGGTGGAGCGCGCCAGCGTGGTCGGCGCGGAGATCAAGGAGATCCTCGACGGTGCGGGTTTCTCCGTTCACGAGGTCAACGACTGGAGCGTGGGCGCGGACGCCGATGTCACCTACGTGTACGCGACCCGGGCACCTTCCCCGGACTCCGTGCCTACGGCCCACGGCGCTGCGTCCGGCGGCTCCGACCAGGACGTCGAGACGCTGCTCACCGTTCGCGCACTGCGCGCCTACATGACGGGCCAGCTGCCCCCGGCCATGCGCCCCGACCGGTTCGTGTTCCTGGAGGAGCTGCCGAGGCTCCCCAACGGCAAGGTCTCGCGCCACGACCTCCCCGAGGCCCCGGGGCCGGCACCGGACGCCGCCGGGCCGGCGCACAGCTCGGAGCTCGGCCAGGAGGAGCTGCTCCGGGAGATCTGGCGTCAGGCCCTGCAGGTCGACGCCGTCCACGACGACGACGACTTCATCCGCCTCGGCGGCCACTCCCTGCTGGCACTTCGCGTGAGTGCCCGGGTACGCGAGGTGACTGGGGTGGAAGTCGCCCCGCACGGCTGCCTGCGGGCACAGACCTTCGCCGAGTGGCGTGCGGACGTAGCGCGACAGCGCCGCCGGTAGGAGAGGCACTTCACACATGGAACCCCGTCCGCTGTCCGACATGCAGCAGTCGATGCTGGTGCACGAGGCTCTGGCGAACCATCCGCTCTACAACATGCCGTTGGGCTTCCGGATCTCGGGGCGCTTGAAGGTGCCTGCGCTGGAGGGGGCCCTGCGCCATGTGATCCGGCGCCACCCGGTACTGCACTCCACGTACGACGTGACGGGCGCCGTCCCGCTGGCACCCGGGGTCCCCCTTCCTGGGCTGGTCCTCGGAACCTGGGAGGGGGGTGACGAACAGGCGCCCGTTGTCGCCGAGTTCTGGCAGCGGCCTTTCGACCTGCGCCGCGAGGTACCGGTACGCGCGCTGCTGATGTCCTCCTCGCCCGAGGACCACCTCCTGGTGTTGTCCGTCCACCACGTGGCCGGTGACAGCTGGACCCTGGCGCTGCTCACCCGGGAACTGGGCGATGCCTACGCCCGCATCGTGCGGGGCGCCGCCGGTCCGGAGGAGACCCCGGCGCCCGACTTCTTCGCCTACGCCGCCGAGGAATGGGCTGCCGCCGAGGACACGGCATGGTGGGCGGACTCGCTGCGGGACCACCAGCCCCAGTCCGTACCGCGAAAGGACCCTCCGGCCGAGGACGATCGCGGCCGCTTCCTGCCGATCGGTCTCCATCTCGACGCGGCACACACTCAAGGCGTCAAGCGCCTCGCCCGGGAGGCGCGCGTGTCGCCCGCCGCGGTGCTCTTCACGGCCGTGAGCACGGCCGTCGCGGCCGCGCCCGGAGCAGGATCTGACCGGCCGTGCCGGTCGGTTGTCGGGCTACCCGCCGTGCTGCGTGACACACGGGACCTCCAGGAGACCGTGGGGCCGCTGCTGAACACGCTGCCGGTCTCGACCACCTGGCGACCGTGCCGGCCGGCGCAGGAGATCGTGCAGACCCACGCAGCCGCTATGGAGTCCGCACTGGCGCACAAGCACCTCCCCTACACCCGCATCCTGAAGGCTGCCCGGATGCGCAGGACCCCGGGTGCGGCCCCCCTGCTGCACCTGGTGAACGTGGACACGGAGGTTCCCCGACTGCGTCTGTCCGGGGCCAGGGCCACCGCGCTTCCCATACCGGCCCGCTGGGCGACCTTCCCGGCCCTCTGGGAATTCAGCTGGGGAACGGTCGGGAACATGAGCGGAGTGCTCCGCACCGACGCGGACTCCTTCACCGCCGACCAGGCGAACGACATGGCCGGAGCGTTCCGGTCCAGCTTGGCGCGCCTCATCAAGTGAGAGGCGTCGCCTTTTCTTCCGTACGGCAGGGCCAGAAGGGGTTCCTCGTGTTTGCGTCTCACATGTTGTCTGCTCAGGAGCGGCACCGTCTGCTGGTTGAGTACAACGATACGGCTGCGGAGTATCCGGCGGACGCGTGTGTCCATGAGCTCTTTGAGGAGCAGGTCCGGCGGGTGCCGGACGCGGTGGCCGTGGCCTCGGACGAGGGGAGCCTGACGTACGCCGAGCTCAACGCGCGGGCCAACCGGCTGGCGCACCACTTGATCGGGCTTGGCGTCCGCCCCGGCCAGGTCCTGGCCGTCCACGTCGAGCGCAGCCCTGACCTGATCGTTGGGCTGATGGCTGCGCTCAAGGCGGGCTGCGCCTACACACTGCTCGACCCGGACTTTCCGCACGAGCGCCTGACGGCGGTCCTCGAGGACACCGGCGCGCCTGTCGTGATCACGCACGAAGCGACGGCCGGACGGCTGAGCACCCCGTACCTCACCGAGGTTCGCCTGGACGCGGCCGGCCCGTCGGCGGCCTCCGCCAATGACCTGGGCATCGAGGTCCGCCCCGATGCCATAGCCTGCGTCATGTTCACCTCCGGCTCCACCGGCCGGCCCAAGGGCGTGGCGTCACCCCACCGAGCCCTCGTCAGCACCTACACAGGGCAGGCCTACCTGGCCTTCGACGCCGACCAGGTCTTCCTCCAGTGCTCGCCCGTGTCCTGGGACGCCTTCGCGCTGGAAGTGTTCGGACCGCTGATCCACGGCGGTACGACGGTCATCCAGCCGGGGCAGCGGCCCGAGCCGGCCGATTTCGCCCGCCTGGTACGCACGTACGGGGTGACCGCGCTCCAGCTCTCCGCAGGGCTCTTCAACCTCGTCCTCGACGAGTACCCGGAAGCCTTCGAAAACGTCCGCGAGGTCATGACCGCCGGAGAGGCCGCCTCCGTCGCCCACGTGGAGCGGGCCCGGAAGATGTTCCCCCAGATGAAACTGCTCAACGGCTACGGGCCTGTCGAGAACCTGGGCTTCTCCACCACGTACGACATCCGTCCCGATGTGCCGATCGGTTCGTCGGTGCCGATCGGTGTGCCGTTGGCGAATACGCGGGTGTATGTGCTGGACGAGGGTTTGGGTTTGGTGCCTGCGGGTGTGGTGGGTGAGTTGTATATCGCGGGGTCGGGTCTGGCGCGTGGATATGTGGGGCGTGCGGGGTTGACGGCTGAGCGGTTTGTGGCTGATCCGTTTGGTGGTGCGGGTGAGCGGATGTACCGGACGGGTGATCTGGTGCGGTGGAACTCCGGTGGTGAGTTGGAGTTCGTGGGGCGTGTGGATCACCAGGTGAAGGTGCGTGGGTTCCGGGTGGAGCCTGGTGAGGTGGAGGCGGTGGTGGGCCGGGAGGAGTCGGTCCGTCAGGCGGTTGTGGTGGTGCGTGAGGACCGGCCGGGTGAGAAGCGGTTGGTGGCGTATGTGGTGGCTGCTGATGCCGGTGTGGGTGTGGATGTGGAGGTGTTGCGGCGCCGGGTGGGTGAGGTGCTGCCGGAGTACATGGTGCCGTCGTTCTTCGTGGTGCTGGATGCGTTGCCGTTGACGGTGAACGGGAAGCTGGACCGTGCTGCGTTGCCGGTTCCGGATGTGTCGTCGTTGGTGGTGGGCGGGCAGGCGCGGACGCCGCGGGAGGAGATCCTGTGCGGTCTGTTCGCTGAGGTGCTGGGTCTGGAGCGGGTGGGTGTCGAGGACAACTTCTTCGACCTCGGCGGCGACTCACTCGACGCGATGCGCCTGATAGGCCGAGTACGTGCCACCCTCGGCGCCGAGTTGAACATCCGAGTCCTGTTCGGGAGCCCGACTCCCGCCGGCATCGGTGCACTGCTGCCCGCCGAAGAGACCTCTGAGGAGCCCCGGTCCCGGGCGGTGCTGTCTGCGGGGGTGCGGCCGGAGCGCGTGCCGCTGTCTTTCGCGCAGCAGCGGCTGTGGTTCCTGGCGCAGTTGGAAGGGCCGAGCCCGACCTACAACATCCCGGTTCCGATGCGGTTGTCCGGTGTCGTCGACACGGCGGCGCTGGAGGCGGCTATCGCCGACGTGGTGGGCCGCCACGAGGCCCTGCGGACGGTGTTCCCGCAGATCGAGGGCGAGCCGTTCCAGCAGGTCCTGTCCGCCGAGGAGGCGCGCCCGCGGCTGACCGTGGTGGAGTGCTCGCCGGCCGAGCGGGAGGGGCTGGTGACGGAGGCCGCTCAGAGCGTGTTCGACGTGACATGCGAAGTGCCCCTGCGAGCCTGGCTGTTCACCTCTGCCGGCGAGGAGTCGGTGCTGCTGATCCTGGTGCACCACATCGCCGGCGACGGCTGGTCCAGGCGGCCGCTTCTGCGGGACCTGGCACAGGCCTACCGGGCGCGGTGCGCTGGCGAGGAGCCGGACTGGGCGCCGCTGCCGGTGCAGTACGCCGACTACACCCTGTGGCATCGCGAGCTCCTCGGTGACGAACAAGACCCCGACAGCACCCTCGCCACCCACACCGAATTCTGGCGCACGTACCTGAAGGGCCTGCCGGAGGAGACGGCATTGCCCGTGGACCGGCCCAGGTCCACCACAGCCAGCCACGCCGGTGCAGGCGTGGTGATCACCGTGGAGCACGAGCTCTACGAGGACCTCGTACGCCTCGCCCAGGACCGCCAGCTCACGGTCTTCATGGTGATCCAGGCCGCATTCGCCGCACTGCTGAGTCGGTCCGGAGCGGGTGGCGACATCCCCCTCGGCACCCCGGTGGCCGGGCGGTCCGACGCCTCCCTGGACGAGCTGGTCGGCTTCTTCGCAAACATGATCGTGCTGCGCACCGACACCTCCGGCGATCCGACCTTCACCGAACTGCTGGACCGCGTACGGACTTCCGACGTGGAGGCGTACGCGCACCAGGACATGCCCTTCGACCGGGTCGTGGAAGCCCTCAACCCTCAGCGATCCCCGGCCCGCCACCCCCTGTTTCAGGTCGCGCTGGCCTTTGGCGCAGGCGCCTCCAGTGCGGTCGAACTCTCGGGACTGAGCGGATCGGCGGGCATGGTGCCCACGGCCGTAGCCAAGTTCGATCTGGGCCTCTACCTGGACGAGGTGCGGACCCGCGAGGGAGTGGCGCAGAGCATCTCCGGAGTCCTGGAGTACGCGACCGACCTCTTCGACCAGTCCACGGCCGAGGCCCTCGCGACCCGCCTGGTCATCGTCCTGCGGCAGGCCGTACGGAACCCCGAGCGCCGCCTCAGCACGCTCGAACTACTCACGCCCGAGGAGCGGCACCGTCTGCTGGTTGAGTACAACGATACGGCTGCGGAGTATCCGGCGGACGCGTGTGTCCATGAGCTCTTTGAGGAGCAGGTCCGGCGGGTGCCGGACGCGGTGGCCGTGGCCTCGGACGAGGGGAGCCTGACGTACGCCGAGCTCAACGCGCGGGCCAACCGGCTGGCGCACCACTTGATCGGCCTCGGCGTCCGGCCGGGTGGCACGGTGGCGGTGGCCGTGGAGCGTTCGCCGCTGCTGATTGTCGGCCTGCTGGCCGTACTCAAAGCAGGGGCCGCCTACGTGCCCTTGGCAGCCGGCCAGCCCGCGGCGCGCATCCGCCTGATGTTGGAGGAGACCGGAGCCGTCGCCGTCCTCACCGACAAGGCGACCGCCTCCGCCGCGGACCTCCTCGTGACCACGACCGACGGGCCGTTTGCCGTCGGCGTCGAAGACGCGGACACCTTCGGGGACGCCCCCACCGACAACCCGGTGGCCGACTGCGGTGGTGCCGCGGCGCTCGCCTACGTCATGTTCACCTCCGGCTCGACGGGTCGGCCCAAGGGTGTCGCGACCACGCACCGCAACATTGTCGAACTCGCCCGGGATCGCTCGTGGGAGGGCGGCGAGCACGCCCGTGTTCTGCTGCACTCGAACTTCGCCTTCGACGCGTCGACCTTCGAGCTCTGGGTCCCCCTGCTGTCCGGCAACACCGTCGTCGTGGCCCCGCCCGGACTCGCCGACGTCGCGCAGCTGAGCCGGGTGATCACCGAACACGGGGTCACCGCGGCCTGGCTCACCTCCTCCCTGTTCGCGCTGTTTGCCGATGAGGAGCCTGAGGTCCTCGCCTCGCTCCGCGAGATCTCCTGCGGCGGCGAAGCCGTCTCGGCAGCTGCCGTCCGCCGGGTGACCGCCCTCGGCACCGGAACGGTGGTCGCGAACTCGTACGGCCCCACCGAGGCGACGACCTTCGCCCTGCGCCGGCGCATGACGCAGCCGCCGATCGGTTCGTCGGTGCCGATCGGTGTGCCGTTGGCGAATACGCGGGTGTATGTGCTGGACGAGGGTTTGGGTTTGGTGCCTGCGGGTGTGGTGGGTGAGTTGTATATCGCGGGGTCGGGTCTGGCGCGTGGTTATGTGGGGCGTGCGGGGTTGACGGCTGAGCGGTTTGTGGCTGATCCGTTTGGTGGTGCGGGTGAGCGGATGTACCGGACGGGTGATCTGGTGCGGTGGAACTCCGGTGGTGAGTTGGAGTTCGTGGGGCGTGTGGATCACCAGGTGAAGGTGCGTGGGTTCCGGGTGGAGCCTGGTGAGGTGGAGGCGGTGGTGGGCCGGGAGGAGTCGGTCCGTCAGGCGGTTGTGGTGGTGCGTGAGGACCGGCCGGGTGAGAAGCGGTTGGTGGCGTATGTGGTGGCTGCTGATGCCGGTGTGGGTGTGGATGTGGAGGTGTTGCGGCGCCGGGTGGGTGAGGTGCTGCCGGAGTACATGGTGCCGTCGTTCTTCGTGGTGCTGGATGCGTTGCCGTTGACGGTGAACGGGAAGCTGGACCGTGCTGCGTTGCCGGTTCCGGATGTGTCGTCGTTGGTGGTGGGCGGGCAGGCGCGGACGCCGCGGGAGGAGATCCTGTGCGGTCTGTTCGCTGAGGTGCTGGGTCTGGAGCGGGTGGGTGTCGAGGACAACTTCTTCGACCTCGGCGGGCACTCGATGCTCGCGATGCGGCTGATCGGCCGCGTACGTGCCGCCCTCGGCCTGGAACTCGGCATCCGCGACCTCTTCCAGACGCCCACGGTGTCCGCCGTCGCCACACTCCTCGGCCGGGAGGAACACTCCAGCGGTTCCCGGTCCCGGGCGGTGCTGTCTGCGGGGGTGCGGCCGGAGCGCGTGCCGCTGTCCTTCGCGCAGCAGCGGCTGTGGTTCCTGGCGCAGTTGGAAGGGCCGAGCCCGACCTACAACATCCCGGTTCCGATGCGGTTGTCCGGTGTCGTCGACACGGCGGCGCTGGAGGCGGCTATCGCCGACGTGGTGGGCCGCCACGAGGCCCTGCGGACGGTGTTCCCGCACATCGAGGGCGAGCCGTTCCAGCAGGTCCTGTCCGCCGAGGAGGCGCGCCCGCGGCTGACCGTGGTGGAGTGCTCGCCGGCCGAGCGGGAGGGGCTGGTGACGGAGGCCGCGCAGAGCGTGTTCGACGTGACATGCGAAGTGCCCCTGCGAGCCTGGCTGTTCACCTCTGCCGGCGAGGAGTCGGTGCTGCTGATCCTGGTGCACCACATCGCCGGCGACGGCTGGTCCATGCGGCCGCTTCTGCGGGACCTGGCACAGGCCTACCGGGCGCGGTGCGCTGGCGAGGAGCCGGACTGGGCGCCGCTGCCGGTGCAGTACGCCGACTACACCCTGTGGCATCGCGAGCTCCTCGGTGACGAACAAGACCCCGACAGCACCCTCGCCACCCACACCGAATTCTGGAGGAATGCCCTCGCCGGCCTCCCCGAGCAGCTGGAACTCCCCTTCGACCGCCCACGTCCGGGTGTCGCCAGCTACGAAGGCGCCACCGTCGAGATCACCATGGAGCCGGCGCTCCACGCCCGCGCCCAGGAACTCGCCCAGGCCCGTCAATGCACGGTCTTCATGGTGCTCCAGGCCGCCGTCGCGGTGATCCTCAGCCGGTCGGGAGCCGGCCACGACGTGCCCGTGGGCACACTCGTCGCCGGGCGGTCCGACGCCTCTCTGGACGAGCTGGTCGGCTTCTTCGTCAACACACTCGTGCTGCGCACCGACACCTCCGGCGACCCGACCTTCGCCGAACTGCTGGAACGAGTGCGCAGGGCCGACCTGGAGGCGTACGCCCACCAGGACGTGCCCTTCGACCGGGTCGTCGAGGCCCTCAATCCCGAGCGGTCCCTCGCCTGGCACCCGCTGTTCCAGGTCCTGGTCGCCCTCAACGATGGCTTCGGAGTAGACGAGGTACAACTGCCGGGGCTGCGGGCCGAGGTTCTGGCCCAGACCACGCCCACCTCGAAGTTCGACCTCTCCGTGGACTTCGAGAGTCGGCGCGACAGCGACGGCCGCCCGGCCGGTCTGCGGACCTCCTGGGAGTACGCCACCGACCTCTTCGACCGTTCCACTGTGCGGGCGATGGCCGAACGCCTCGTATGCCTGCTGGAAGCCGTGACGTCCGACCCGGACCTGCGTATCGGCGACGTAGAACTGCTGTCCGCGCAGGAGCGGCATCAGCAGCTGGTGCAGTGGCAGGGCCCCCAGGTCCCCGAGCGCCCGATGGACCTGGCGGCACACGTACGTCGGCTCGCGGCAGAGCGCCCCGACGCCCCGGCTGTCTCCGATGACCACAGCAGCTTCACCTACCGCGATCTCGCCGCGGGCGCGGACGCTGTCTCCCGTGTCCTGGCCGACGCCGGCGTGGGACCGGACTCGATCACAGCGGTGCTGTCGGAGCGCAGCCCCTGGTACGTCTCCGTCGTCTTGGGCGTCCTGGGTACCGGAGGCGGCTACATGCCGCTGGACAGCGGCATCCCCGTGGAACGGGCCGCGCGGATGCTCGACGATGCGGGCGTCGCCTACTTGGTGGCCGCCCCTGAGCTGCGGGAACGGGCATCCGCCGTGATCACCGCCACCTCGGGCTCCATACGGCTGCTGCTCACGAGCCCCCCGGAGACGACCGACGCGTGGCACGGTCCCGACATGGCTGAGCTCCAGGACTGCATCGCCTACTCCGTCTTCACCTCCGGTTCCACGGGCCACCCCAAGGGCGTGCTCGTCCCGCACCGCGGCCTGGCCAACCACCTCCGCGCCGTGGTGGACCTGTACGGCCTGGACCACAACGACACCATGGCCTTCAACGCCCCGCTGACCTTCGACGTCTCGGTGTGGCAGGCGCTGACGATGCTTCTGGCCGGCGGCCGGGTCCACATCATGGACGACGACACCAACCGGGATCCGCTGGCGACGCTTGAGTGCGTGGCCAAACATGGCGTGACTGTCCTGCAGATCGTGCCCGCGGTGCTGCGCGCGATCCTCGACACCTGGGACCTGGACGACTCCACCGTGGACCGGTTCGCTGGCCTGCGCTGGATGCTCGTGCACGGCGAGGAGCTGCCGCCGGACCTGGTAACACGCTGGTACGCGCGTTTCCCCGACATCCCCATGGCCAACGTCTACGGTCCCGCCGAGTGCTCGGACGACGTCTCGATCTCCGTGATCGACAGGGACCAGCACGCCAGTGCCGTCCGTGCACCCATCGGCGAGGTCCTGGCCAACACCCGCGTGTACGTGCTGGACGAGAACCTGCACTTGCTGCCCGCCGGCGTCATCGGCGAGCTCTACGTCGCCGGCGCGGGCCTGGCCCGCGGCTACGCCGGCAGGTTCGGCGTCACCGCTGAGCGGTTTGTGGCTGATCCGTTTGGTGGTGCGGGTGAGCGGATGTACCGGACGGGTGATCTGGTGCGGTGGAACTCCGGTGGTGAGTTGGAGTTCGTGGGGCGTGTGGATCACCAGGTGAAGGTGCGTGGGTTCCGGGTGGAGCCTGGTGAGGTGGAGGCGGTGGTGGGCCGGGAGGAGTCGGTCCGTCAGGCGGTTGTGGTGGTGCGTGAGGACCGGCCGGGTGAGAAGCGGTTGGTGGCGTATGTGGTGGCTGCTGATGCCGGTGTGGGTGTGGATGTGGAGGTGTTGCGGCGCCGGGTGGGTGAGGTGCTGCCGGAGTACATGGTGCCGTCGTTCTTCGTGGTGCTGGATGCGTTGCCGTTGACGGTGAACGGGAAGCTGGACCGTGCTGCGTTGCCGGTTCCGGATGTGTCGTCGTTGGTGGTGGGCGGGCAGGCGCGGACGCCGCGGGAGGAGATCCTGTGCGGTCTGTTCGCTGAGGTGCTGGGTCTGGAGCGGGTGGGTGTCGAGGACAACTTCTTCGACCTCGGCGGGCACTCGATGCTCGCGATGCGGCTGATCGGCCGCGTACGTGCCGCCCTCGGCCTGGAACTCGGCATCCGCGACCTGTACCGGAATCCCACTCCCGCCGGCCTGCTCGGCGCCGACCGCAACGGCGGCACGGGCAGCGACTTCGACGTGCTGCTGCCGCTGCGACCCGGCACCGGACGCGCTCCACTATTCTGCGTCCACCCCGCCTCGGGTCTCGCCTGGAGCTACCTGCCGCTCGCGCAGGAACTGCCCGCCGGAACACAGGTGTACGGACTGCAGACGCCCGGCCTCACTCCGGACTCCGCACCGCCCGTCGACTTCGAGGCACTGCTGTCACAACTCGTCGGTGAGATACGGCGGGTACAGCCGGCCGGACCGTACCGGTTCCTGGGCTGGTCGCTCGGCGGCAACATCGCCCAGGCCCTGGCCGCCCGACTGCAGTCCGAGGGGGACGAGGTCGACCTGCTCGCCCTCGTGGACTCCTACCCGGGTGCCGAGTGGCCCTGCCCGGACTACGCCACGCCGGCCCAGTGGGACGAGTTCGGCATCCTGGCCACCCTGGCCGCGGCGCCCCTCGACGCGACGGAAGGCGCGGCCGACTTCGCCGGCCATCTCGAAAAGCTGCGCTCGGACGTCCTGGCCGGCCTGTCCTTCGACGCCGACACCTTCCAGCGGATGCTCGCCGCCGGCGTAGGCTCCAGCCGGCTGGCGGCCTCCTGGGCACCCCGGAGGTTCAGCGGCCGGGTCCTCTACTTCGTCGCCACCGAAGGACGCACCGAACTGAGCCCGATGCCCGACTCCTGGCAGCCGTACGCCGACGCGCTGGATGTCCGGCCGCTCCCGTGTGCCCACGAAGAAGTCATGAACCCTGAACCCCGCGAGCAGATCGTGCAGGCGCTGACCGCAGCTCTGGACGAGCTGCCGCACGCCTGACCCGCTCCGTACCCCGCGCACCCATGGCGTGCGCTCCTACACCGGAAGGTATTGATTGCAGTGATTGACGTGGACGGACAGTCCCGCGGGCACGACTCCCACGCGGGGTTGCGCACCCAGTTCACGGGACAGCTGCTGTCTCCAGGGGACGCTGGATACGACGACGTCCGCAAGGTCTGGAACGGGATGCACGACCGGCGCCCCGCCCTCATCGCCCGCTGCCTCACCGCGGAGGACGTCAGCGCCGCCGTGCGCTACGCGGGCACCGCCGGTCTTCCCGTCACGGTCCGCGGCGGGGGCCACAACGTCGCCGGGACCGCCGTCGCCGACGGCGCCCTGATGATCGACCTGTCACTGATGCGGGCCGTCAGCGTCGACCTGGCCGCCGAGGTGGCGGAGGCCGAGGGCGGCTGCCTCCTCGCCGACGTCGATGCGGCGACCACCCCCCACGGCCTCGCCTGCCCGGCGGGCGTCGTGTCGCACACTGGTCTCGCCGGTCTCGCCCTGGGCGGCGGATACGGCTGGCTGGCCCGGAAGTGGGGCCTGACCTGTGACCACATCCTGGCCGCAGAGGTCGTCCTGGCGGACGGCTCCATCGTGCAGGCGACCCCCGACGAGCACGCCGATCTCCTGTGGGGCCTGCGCGGGGGCGGCGGCAATTTCGGCATCGTCACCCGCTTCCGGCTGCGGCTCCGGCAGGTCGGCAGCGTCCACCACCAGGTCGGTGTCTACCCCCTCGACGAGGCCGCCCGAGCCCTCGCCGAGTACCGCGTGTTCGCCGAGAACCAGCACCCGGACATGCACGCGGTCGGCTGCATGAAGATCGCGGGTCGGCAGGACTGGATCCCCCGCTCCTTGTGGGGCCAGCCCGCCCTCTTCCTGACCGCGGTCTGGCTTGGCGCACCGGAGCAGGGTCCCGAGGCCGCCACGGGCCTCTTCGGCAAGGCGGTTCCCGCCGGCTCCCTGTCCCGGCAGCTGACGTACGCGGAGCTCCAGGCGCTGGGGGACCACGGCGAGCCCCACGGCAACCGGTACTTCACCAAGTCCTGCTACCTGGGCGACATCTCGCCGGAGGCCGCGGCCGCGTTCCTCACCTCTGCGCGGGACGTCAGGTCCCCGCTCTCCTCGATCGACTTCGAGTACCTGCGTGGTGAGATCACCGGCGTTCCGGATGCGGAGTCGGCCTTCCCGCGCCGGGACGCCCCCTACATCTACACGGCGTCCGCGCAGTGGACCGACCCCGCGCAGGACGCAGAGAACATCGCTTGGACCCGGCGCAGCGTGGAACAGCTGGAGCCCTGGCATTACGGCGGTGCCTACGTCAACTACGTCCAGGACGAGCCGGCGGCGAAGGTGCGCGAGGTCTACCGGGAGGATCGCTACCGCAACCTTATGGCCCTGAAGTCGCAGTACGACCCCGCCAACGTGCTGCGCAGCAACCAGAACATCGTGCCGGCCCGAGCCGAATAGCACGTCAGGAAGGAACACCCCATGTCCCAGCCGTCTTCCCCTCGACCGACTGTCATTCCGCCCTCCGTCTTCGCCAGCAACGAGCCAGGTGCCTTCCTGGAGGCATTGCGGTCCCCCTGGTATGCGCTCGTCGGTGACCTCCACGATGTCTTCGTCACCACCACCATGGAGTACGCCCGCTCCCGTGGCCTGAAGAACCTGCACCTGCCGCTGACCACCCGTACAATCACCTGCCCCACCGCCCTGGGCAGTGACGCCGAGCCGGTTCCGGTGAAGATCCTTGGCGTCGACACCTACCTCCCCGATTCCATGCAGTTTCTGCTGGAGTACGGCTGCCGAATATCACCGGGCGGCTGCTACACCATCATGCCTTCGTTCCGTGGTGAGGAACCGGACGAGACGCACCTGAACCAGTTCACCCACAGCGAGGCCGAGATCCCCGGTGGGCTGGACGAGCTCATCGACTACGTCAACGGCTACGTGAAGGCCTTGGCCTCGGCGATCCTGGCGCAGCAGGGCGACCGGCTCGCCGCCGCCCGGGGCGACATCTCGCACCTGGAACGGATGGCCGGCCGTCCCGAGGCGTTCGAGCAGATCACCTTCGAGGAGGCCGTCCGCCTGATCGGCGACGTCGAGGGCTGCGTCCGGGACGAGGGCGAATGGCGCACGCTGACCCGCAAGGGCGAGCGGCTCCTCATGGAGCGCGTGGACGAATTCCTTTGGGTCCACCACTTCGACACCCTCGCGGTCCCCTTCTACCAGGCGTTCGGTGACGATGAGGCACGGACCGTACGGGCGGCCGACCTCTACTTCGGCCTGGGGGAGATCGTAGGGTCGGGAGAGCGACAGGCCGACGTCGGCCTGCTCCGCAAGTCCATCGCGCTGCACGGGGTCAACGAGCAGGAGTACGAGTGGTACGTCCGGATGCGCAGCGAAATGCCCATGCGCACAGCTGGCTTCGGCATGGGCGTGGAGCGGTTCCTCATGTGGGTGCTGAACCACCACGACATCCGAGACATCCCGCTGGTGTCCCGACTGAACGAGCCCAAGACGTGGCCAGAAGCGGTCCTGCGCCCGTAGCACAGCGCGTACACCGGAGTCCGATCCGGCCGGTGACAGCACGACGACCCTATGTCCGGGGCCGGGGCGAGGCGGACGCGCGCCGGCCCCGGACAGGACGGCAAAAGCGAGGGACCCAAGCCGAGCGGCCCCTCCCACAGAAGCGACAGGTGAGCGACCCTGTGACGAACCACACTTTCCCCCCACCCCGCAAGGCGTTCTGGGGCGTGCTCGCCCAGCGGGATTTCCGACTGCTCTGGATGGGCGACGCGATGGCCGGCCTGGCCAAGGGCGTCACGAGCGTGGTGCTGCCCCTGATCGCCCTGCTCAACCTCTCTGCGGGCCCCTTCGAGATCGGCCTGCTCGCGTCGGCGGTTTGGCTGCCCTGGCTGGTCATCGGTCTCCCTGCGGGAGCCTGGGTCGACAGCATGAGCCGTCGGCCGATCATGATCGCCTGCCACGCGTCCTCCGCGGTGCTGTTCGCGAGTGTTCCCCTCGCCTGGTGGCTGGACGTCCTGACGTACGGCCACCTGCTGGCGGTCGCCCTGCTCACCGGCACCGCCACGCTGTTCTTCCAGACGGCATACAACGTCTACCTGCCTACTGTCCTCGCCAAGGAGGACCTCATCGAGGGGAACGCCAAGATCCAGGGAGCCGAAGCGGCCACCCGGATTGCCGGACCTGCACTTGGCGGTGGGCTGGTGACGGCCTTCGGCGCGGCCACCGGTCTCCTCGTCGAAGTCCTGTCCTGCCTCTTCTGCCTTGTGTGCATCCTGCTCATCCGTAGCCGAGAGCCCGCCAGGACGAAGCGGGAGCGGGAAGAGCCGTTCACCCGGCAGATCGCCACCGGTCTGCGCTTCGTCGCCAGGGACCCGTACTTGCGGCCGATCATCACGTACGGCGCCGTCGTCAACCTGGGTCTTACCGGCTACACGACCATCCAGATCGTCTTCCTCGTGCAGTCGGTCGGCGTGGATGCCTCCGTCGTCGGCGGTCTCGTCGCGGTCGCCGGGCTCGGCGGCATCCTGGGGTCGCTAGTGGCCCGGCCCCTCGGACAGCGCTTCGGCACCGCCCGCAGCGTCGTGGTGTGCCAGTTGGCAACCGGCCCGTTCGTGCTGCTTTCCCCCCTTACCACTCCGGGAGCGGGGCTGGCGTTCTTCTGCGTCGGCACGTGCATGCTGATCGCCGGAGTCGTCGCCTGCAACGTCGTCCTCGGCAGCTTCAGGCAGTCCTACTGCCCGCCAAGCCTGCTGGGCAGGGTCGTCGCCACCAGCATGTTCGTGCTGCACAGCACGATCCCGGTCGGCGCGCTGTTGGCCGGTGTCCTGGGTGACACGGTGGGTCCACTCGCGACCATGTGGATCATGGCGGCGCTGATCGCCCCCTGCGGGATGATCCTTCTGCTGAGCCCCATGCGCCGCCAGCGCGACCTGCCCAGCGAGCCGCTCACCGTGCCACACCGGGTACACGCCGCCGAATAAACCCGTCCACAGGTCGACTCGTTCGAGAAGGGCGAGAGAGTGCAAGAGAACACAACAGTCCCGGTCCGGTACTACAAGGAGCTCGGCTCCTGGGTCGTGTCCGACAAGGACACGGCTCAGGCCGCGCTCGGCCAGTCCGCTTTGTCGTCACGAACCGCGGACGCCGGCAGTTACCTCCCGGAGGATATGAAGGAGCAGTGCGCCGAACTGCTGGACGTCCTTAGCCGGTGGTTCGTGCTGCTAGACGGCGAGCAGCACACTGCGGCCCGCCGGGGCGTCCAGCGGATGTTCTCGCCCGGCCGGATCCGCAAACTCCATGAGTCCATCGAGGAGATTGTCGAAGAAGCCCTCGACGAGTTCCCCCAGGAGGGTGTCGGCGACGCGATGCCGCAGCTGGCTGGGGTGATCTCGGCCCGGACGATGGCGTTGATGCTCGGCCTGGAGAAGACCGACGCCGCTCAGCTGCACGGCTGGGCCCGGGCCATCGCGGACTTCCTGGCCGCCTCCTACCGACGAGACTTCGCCGTCCGCGCACAGGACGCCTTGCGCAACATGGGGGAGTTCGTGAAGAACTCTGACCGGGCGGACAGCATCTGGAACTACACCTCGGGCGACGAACGGGACCGCCTCGCAACGTGTTCGCTGATGCTCTTCGGCGGACTGGAGACCACAGCCGCGCTCATGGGCTTCTCCCTCTGGTACGTCATCGAGAACGGCCTGACGCAGTTGGTCGCCGACGAGGCCCACGCCACTGAGACGGCCGAGATCGTCGAACGGGTCCTCGAACTCCACCCTCCGCTGGGTCATGTCGCCCGTACGGCGGAGACACGAGTGGAGATGGATGGACAAGCGATCGCCCCCGGTGACCTTGTCCTGGTGTCCCTCACCGGGCACGACCCGTTCGACCCGCCGGCATGCCCGGCACACCCGGCGCCCCACACGGGCGGCGGGCGGCGGACCGACCACCTCGCGTTCGGCCACGGCATGCACTACTGCATGGGTGCTCCACTCGCACGCATGGAGGCAGCAGCCCTGCTGACCCGGTTCGCCCGACGGTTCCCTGATGCCCGTGTGCAGGACCTGACGTGGAGCAAGAACCGGACCTACCGCGGATTCGACCACCTGAACATTCGTCTCTAGGCATACGAAGCGGAGTAAGCACACATGGGACCGGATATCGTCAAGCTCCTCCCGGAGTTCGATGCCTCCAGACTTCAAGAAGAGTTGTTCGCTCTGGGCGGTGAGCGGTTCAAGCCTCAGGCAACCTACAGTGAGGGAGAGATCACCCAGAGCCTCACGGACGGCTGGCGCGTTCTGTCGTTGAGGGGCCCTGGCGGGGATCCGGAGCGCACAGACCCCGGCGGTCCCGGTCTCGTGGACTACGCCGATACGCCACTGATGCAGATGGCGCCGTACACGGCGTCGATCCTCAAGGGCCTCAATGTGCCGCTGCGGGCCGTTCGCTACATGACGCTGGAGCCGGGCGCGTCCGTGGCCGAGCACACCGACTACCCGTACGGCCTGCCGGTGGGATGGGCCCGGCTGCACCTGCCCATCGTCACCAACGACCACGCCGTGCTGGTGATAGATGGAGTCGAGAACAGGTGGCAGCCGGGCGAGCTGTGGTACGCGAATTTCGGCAGGCCGCACCATCTTTACAACAGAGGCTCCCAGCCCCGCGTACACCTGGTGGTGGACTGCTACGTCAGCGAGACCCTGCTGGAGCTCTTCCCAGCCCGAGCGAGGCAGGAGATGGACCCGACCGGGATCATGTTCTGGCGCGAAGAGATCACAACTTCATCGGATGAGCTGCGTGCCCTGACGGGACCGGTGACCGTACCGGCGGGGTTCATCGAGGCGTATGCCGAGCCGCCCTCCCCTGAGGAGTTCGAGAGTGCAGGTGCGGACTTGCAGGGCACTCTGCGGGTTGCCGACGGCCGACTCGTCCTGCACATGGACGGGCTCTACGAGTCGGCACTGGTATGCGTGGGCGAGCGGGAGTTCCGGCCACTGTGCTGGACTGAGGAGCGCACGATGAAGTTCGAGACGGTCAACGGCGTTCCGCGGATCTCGTTCCGTTACCGGCACGGCAGCTACCACACCGAGATCGTACGAAGCAACGGCCCGGGGCAGAACGACCTGTGAAGGCAAGGAGAGTTGGCTCTATGACTTCCATCGAACGGGAACAACCCATACTGAATATGGGGGTAGACCGGTACGCTCTGCGCGCCTGCCGCAAGCATGCCCAGCAGACCGTGGCGGTCTGTGGTCCGGAACCGTGGGATTTCGGCCCTCACATCCCAGAGGACGGCGTTCGCGTGGTGCGCGCGGACGACCCCGGACATCCGGAGTCGGTCCTGGCCGCACTGCACCGGGCCGGCTTGAAGGACACCCGCTTTGCAGGCGTGCATTCCGGCGACGACTGGACGCTGATGAACGCCGGGGTGATCTCCCGGATGCTCGGGTGCAGCGGGATCGACCCCGATGTGGCCCTCTATTTCCGGGACAAGGCGCTGCAGAAGCAGAAGATCCGCGAGGCGGGTATCAGCACCGCGTCGGCGCTCGTCATCGAGGACATCCACGATGTCAGCAGCCTGAGAGACACGGACTTCAAGCGGTCAGTGCTCAAGCCCATCTCGTTCGGAGGCACTGGGTACACCTCCACCGTCACCGACTTCGAGGGCCTCAGTGCCGTCAGCCGCAGCATGCGGGCCCGGAACATTCCGAGGCGGACATTCCTGCTGGA
Organism: Streptomyces sp. TN58; assembly: GCF_001941845.1. Classification (NCBI taxonomy): domain Bacteria; kingdom Bacillati; phylum Actinomycetota; class Actinomycetes; order Kitasatosporales; family Streptomycetaceae; genus Streptomyces; species Streptomyces sp. TN58. The sequence goes on from NZ_CP018870.1 coordinate 6,137,076, forward strand.
AGAGTTCGTGGAGGGCGACGAATGGGTCGCTGACGGTGTCGTCTTCGAGGGCGAGTTGCTCTTCCTGGCCCTTGGAAAGTACGGCGAGCCGTGCCTGAACGCTCTGACTGAGCAGCGAGCGCTGTGGGTCCGCCGGTTCGACCCGACCCAGGAGTCATGGGCCTACGAGGCGGCACAACCCTTGGTCGAGGCATCGCTGTCGGCACTGGGCCTCTCGAGTGGCGTGTTCCATATGGAGCTGTTCCACAACCCCGCAACCGGACAGGTAACGTTCGGCGAGTGCGCTGCCCGACGCGGTGGCGGGCTGACCCAGGAAGAAGTCCTGTTCAAGTTCAACGTGGATCTTGCCGAGTGCGGAGTCCTCTGTTCCCTGGGGCGACGTCCGAAGCTGGACGTCAAGGTTCGTCCGGAGGCAGCGGCTCACACTCACTTGCTGGGCAGGCCAGGAACGCTCATCAGCCACCCGCCGGTGTCCGAGGTGATGGAGTTGCCCTACGTCGAATACGCTCGGTTTGAGCATCCGTTCGGTACCTCATTCCCGGAGGCGATCGAATTCATCGGACAGAGTCTGGGGCTCATGGTCGTGAAGGCTGACTCCGTTGACGATCTGGCAGCACGGGTGGATGACCTCCGACGGTGGGTAGACGAGCGTCTGGTGATCGCGCCCCCGAGTATGTCGTTCCGCGAGCACCGCGAGTGGCATGAGAGGCTGTGGCCTGAGCAGGCAAAGCTCGGCGGCTCGGTCTACGAGCCCTCACACACCTGAACCTGCGCCGTTGGGTCGCACTCGGCCCAAGACCTGGCCTGTAGGCCAGATTCGCTGACCAGGCTTATTGCCGGTCAGAAGCCTTCCCCATGCCCCTGCCGTGCAACCGTTTACGGAACTGCGGCAGGGGCATCCGGCGTCCAGCGACGTGGGAGCAGAACCTCGTGCGCGTGGTGGTGCCCGCCGACGGGAGCCACGGCGACCTCGTCGAGGTCACCGACACCGGACGCCAAGCCCTCCGGGCCCCGGAGGCGCATGCGTGACGTCGCCCGAGCTGCGGGCACTGCCCGGCCCGGTCAGCTCGATCCGCCTCACCTACACCTGCGAGCAGGGCTGGTGGGACACCGGCGAGGGCGAGCCGGAGATCTGGCACGTGGCTGCTGACCTGTATGCCGAACGCAGCGTCGAGCACGTCGGCAACTTCGAGTTCTACCGCGCCGACCCCTATGCCCTCGCGACCTGTTCGAAGGCTACGACGGCGATGCCGACGTGATCGCCGAGTCAATCCTGAACCCGGCTACCGGGCACTTCCGACGGCCTAAACGAGTACGCCCAACTGCTCGGGTCGGGCATGTTCCTGCTCAACTCCGCACAGATGGCCCGCCCATGGCGCGGGTTCGGTGTCGGAGCGTCGAGGGCGTTCCGACCGATTGGCGCCACGGCCAGTGGCGGCTTCCGCGCACCAGCACCCTCGGCTCGCTCAGCTCCAGCATCGCCCTCACCGCGTTCTCCCCGCCAGTGGATCTGGACATCACGCGACGGAAGATCGCTGCTCGTCCGGCACCGTACGCGGGCGGCCGGTAGCGTCGCTTGGCGCCGAAGGGGAGTCCTTGTATCGCCTCGGCGGACGCGGGAGGGGAGATCGGTGGTCGACGGGATCTGGCTGGATGTCCCGTACGCGGAGAAGGACCAGGCCAAGGCCGCCGGCGCGAGGTGGGATCCGGCCGTCAAGGGCTGGTACGCACCATGCAAGGGCATGACCGTCCTTGAACCGTGGGCGGCGGCCCCCGACGTGTCGGACCTGTTGCCCGGCGAGGACCGCACGCTGGGCGGGGGGCTTTTCGTCGATCTGGTGCCCTCCAGCTGCTGGTTTACCAGCGTGCGATCCTGCGTGACGCCGTGGGACTGGGAACGGCTCCGCCGGATGATCATCGCCGTGCCGGGATGCGGTGCGAGGCATGCGGAGCCAGGGAGAACCGGGACGCCAATCGGTGATTGGAGGCCCCCGAGCGGTGGGCGTACGGAGATGTGGCCCGCGTCCAGCGACTCAAAAGGCTAATTTGCCTGTGCACGGACTGTCACGCCGTCACCCACTACGGATACGCGCAGGTCCGTGGCCTGGAGTCGAAGGCGTTCGCGTCTCTGGCCAAGGTCACGGGGATGAGCCATGCCGAGGCCCGCAGCCATATCCGCTATGCGTTCAACGTGTGGGAGGCGCGCTCGGTCAGGGCCTGGACGCTGGATCTGAGCATGCTCACCGACGCCGGGGTCACCCTCCAGCGTCCGCCTCGCGCGGGCGAACGGCGAGGCGTCGCCGCAGTGACGGCGGAACTGCAAAGCTCCCCGCAGGCGGTCTGATCGGCTCCCGGCTGGCGGACACGGGATGTCCCCGCTGATGGACGCGTGATCCCTCTTGGCTGTCTAGTCCACCCGGTCTGTTCTCTTGACCGGTGTGAAGAGCAAAGAGGAGATCATGGAGATTCTGGAAGCGTACGACCTCACGGGCAGCTACCGTGCGGCGGCCGAGCTGGCCGGGGTCGACCACCACACCGTGAAGCGATATGTGGAGCTTCGCGGCAATGGAGGGGACCCGACGAAGCGGCAGCAGCGGCCGAAGATGATCGACGACTACCTGCCGAAGATCGATGAGCTCATCGAGCGGTCCGGCGGCCGGATCGGCGCTGACCGGGTGCACGAGAAGATCACGGCGATGGGGTTCACCGGCACCGACCGCACCACGCGGCGGGCGGTCGCCGCGGCGAAGGCGTCGTATCAGGCCGGCCACCGAAGAGTGTTCCGCCCATGGATTCCCGAGCCCGGGTTGTGGATCCAGTGGGACTGGGGCGACGGACCGAAAATCGCAGGTCGCAAGACCTGGCTGTGGTGCGCCTGGCTGGCCTGGTCGAGATTCCGGGTCGTGATCCCGGTGCTCGACAAGACCCTGCCCACGATCGCCGGCTGCCTGGATACGACGCTGCGGCGGATCGGCGGGGCCCCGACCTACGCGCTCACGGACAACGAGCGGACGGTCACCACGGACCATATCGCGCGAATACCCGTACGCAATCCGCAGATCATCGAGATCGGCCACCACTACGGGCTCACGGTCAGGACTTGTGTCCCGGCCGACCCGCAGTCCAAGGGCGGCTCCGAGGCGACGGTGCGGATCGCGAAACGGGACCTGGTGCCCACCGACATCAACCTCCGGCCCGCCTACCGGGACTTCGCCGACCTCGAGGACGCCTGCCGGCTGTTCACCGACGAGGTGAACAACAAGGTCCACCGGGCGATCCGGCGCAAGCCCGTCGAGGCCCTGGCCGAGGAAGCCCACCGCCTGCACCGGCTGCCGGAAAGTCCGTTCACCGCGGCACTCGGGACGACCCGGAAGGTCGGAGGCGACGCGACGATCTCGGTGGACTCGGTCCGCTACTCGGTCCCGCACCAGCTGGCCGGGCAGACGGTCTGGGCCCGCTTCCACGGCGACGAACTCGTGGTCACCGCGGTCACCGAGGACGGCGCGGTTGAGGCCGCCCGCCACCAGCGGTCCACCCCGGGCAACCCGTCTATCAAGGACGAGCACTACCCGCCCCGAGAAAACAAGGACGGCGACCGCACCCCGAAGGCCACCAGTGCCGAGGAGGCCGCGTTCCTCGCCCTCGGGCCCGGGGCCGCGTCCTGGCTGGTCGAGGCCGCGGCGGCCGGGGCCCGGCGGATGCGGCCGAAGATGGCCGAGGCCATCCAGCTGGCCAAACTCCACGGCGCCGCCGAGGTCGACCGGGCCCTGGGCACCGCGGCGATCGCCGGCCGGTTCGCCGAGAACGACCTCATCTCCATCCTCGACCACCACATCGGACGCACAGTCCCCGAACCGACGAGAGCGTCCGAGAACCACAGCCTCCAGCCGGGCACGTCCGCCTGGTCCCGATTCGGCGTCGCCCCTGAAGGAGACGAACACTGATGGCCACCCCTCTCCGCACCGTTTCGGGCTCCCACGGCGACCCGCTGGCCGAGGCGATCGAGCTGACCCGAAGGCTCAAACTCCCGCACATCCGACGAGCACTGACCGACTTGATCCCCACTGCGAAGGCTCAGCGGTGAAACCCGGCCGAAGTCGTCCGGGTCCTCCTCGCCGAGGAGAGCCGCCGGACGCGACGCAGCGAACCTGCGGACCCGCCGCAAGCGGGCCGGCTTTCCCGCAGGCAAGACGTTCGGCGACTGGGACGAGACGAAGTCCTCCATCTCCCGCCAGGTCCAGGACTCGCTCAAGACACTGGAGTGGATCACCCGCAAGGAGAACCTCTGTGTCTGCGGGCCCTCCGGCACGGGAAAGTCGCACTTCACCGAGGCCCTCGGGCAGGCCGCCGTTGAAGCCGGGCTCAGCGTCGCATGGTTCGCGATCGAGGACCTCGGCGCCCTCGTCCGCCGGCACCGCGTCGACGACTCCCTCGCCCGAGCGATGACCCGGCTGATTCGCTCGGACCTGATCATCGTCGACGACATCGGGCTCCTGCCCGTCTCCGCGGACGCCGCCGAGGGCTTCTTCCGCCTGGTCGACGCCGCCTACGAGAGGCGGGCCATGGCCGTCAGTTCCAACCTCCACCCGTCCGGGTTCGACGAGATCATGCCCAAGACCCTCGCCACCGCGACCGTCGACCGGCTCCTCCACCATGCCCACGTCGTCGTCACGCAGGGTGACTCTTTCCGGCTCACCGAGGCCACCTCCGGCAAGGGGGTGAGGCCCCTGCACTGACCCCAGCCCCAGAGGGATCACGCGGACCAGAGTGGGGAGTTTTCCTGTCCGCGGGGAGTTTTAGTGTCCGCGAGCGGGCGGGTCATCGTGTCCGCCACCGGGGACCTCGAGGGCTCTTCGACACTTTCCGTGAATCCGGTGATCCCTGGGTAGCCGTTCACGGTGGGGGATCATGCGGTTGAGCTGCTGAAAGTCTTGTTTCCGTACTTGTCTCAGGTGATGGTCGACGGCATTGTCCGAGTCGGCGCTTCGGTACGGATCGCTGCCAGATGTATCGCGGCGACAGCTCGCTGTCCTGGGTGCGGCATGGTTTCGGTCCGAGTGCACAGCCGGTATGGCCGCAGGCTCGCCGATGCCGCGGTCTCCGGACAGGAGACGGCGATCGACCTCGAAGTCCGGCGTTTCTTCTGCGACAACACCGGCTGCGCCAAGAAGACCTTCGCCGAGCAAGTCGACCAGCTCACCTTCCGCTACGGACGACGGACCGTGGCTCTTCAACGTCTGCTGCGGCAGGTCGCGTTGGCGCTGGGTGGACAGGCTGGCGAACGCCTCGCCGAACGACTGGCCACGCCCGTGAGCGGGCCCACGCTCCTGCGGCTGATCCGCTCCATGGACCTCCCGGAAGTGCCCGAGCTGACCGTACTCGGCGTCGACGAGTTCGCCTTCCGCCGTGGCCGGCGCTTCGGCGCCATCCTCATCGACATGAACAGCCACCGCCCCGTCGAGGTCCTGCCCGACCGCACGGCCGACACCTTCGCCAACTGGCTCCGCCAGCATCCACACATCGGCACCGTCTGCCGCGACCGCGGCGGCGCCTTCGCCGAGGGCGCCGAACGAGGCCAGCCCGGAATCCCGCAGGTCGCAGACCGCTGGCACCTGCTCCACAACCTCGCCACCGGCCTGGAGAAGACGGTCACCCGCCACCGCTCCTGCCTGAAGGTTCCCGAACCCGAGCCCGTGCCTGAGGCCACTCCGGGTCCGGCGGGCACTGCGAGTGAGGAATCCGCCTACGAACGCAAGATCCGCGAACGGCACCACGACGTCCAGACCTTGCTCCGGCAGGGCCTCACTATCGACGCGATCGGCGCCCGGCTCGGGCTCGACCGTAAAACCGTACGGCGGTATGCGAGGGCTACCACCGCCGAGTCGCTGATACGCGAGCGGCCCGGCCGTTCGAGTGCTCTGACCCCGCACAAGCCCTACCTCGCGCGTCGGTGGGCCGAGGGGTGCGACAACGCACAGACCCTGCTCGACGAGCTCGTCGACCGCGGCTACCTCGGAGGCCGTAGGAGCGTCAGTCGATTCCTCAACAGCCTGGCCAGGCATAACGGCCCACGAGCTGTTCCTCCGCCGCCACCCGCGGTCGCCGATGTCGTCCGGTGGATCATCGGCCGCCCGGAGAACCAGAGCGACCAGTCCCGCCAGGACCTCAAGGACGTCTGTGAGCGCTGCCCAGAGATCGCCGAGGCCTGCCGCCTGGCCCGCGGCTTCGCCACCATCCTGCGTCGCCGTGACGGGCACAAGCTGGACGTTTGGCTCGCCCGGGCAGACGAGTCCCAGGTCAAGGAGATCCGCACCTTCGCCAACGGACTCCGCAAGGACCTCTCCGCCGTCACCGCCGGACTCACACTTCCTCTGAGCTCCGGCGCCGTCGAAGGCAACGTCACGAGAATCAAGCTCCTCAAGCGCCAGCACTACGGCCGGGCGGGTTTCGATCTCCTCCGCAGGCGCATCCTCCTGGCTCATTGACCAGTCCGATTCACGGAAAGTGTCGAAGAGCCACCTCGAGAAGTCCGTTGACACCGCAGCGACGCTCGTTGCGGGACGAGGCATCCCGCGGCCTGCCGTCGCTGATGCGGGGGAGATCGTGGCGCGGATCGCCGTCGAACGCGGCATCGCCCTGCCCGCCGACACCCCTGCCGCCACCCGGTCGGCATCGTCGGCGGCAGAACCGGCCCCGCCCCGTACCCCGGCCGTGCCGGATCCACGGGAGGCGGCGGAGCCGTCACTGTTGCGGCGGATCTTCCGCCGCGGTCGCTGAACCCCACTTCACCCATCGATACTGCACGATCGTTCATGGTCATCTCTTCGGTGTGCCTGCTGGCATCACGAGGTGCCCCACAACGCTCCCCATCCACGACTGCAGGCCTTCGGTTTCGCGGTCCGTGACGCCCGGGAGAGCTGCGGGATGAGCATCGAAGCTCGCCGAAGCCGCCGACCTGTCCGCCCGCATGGTCATCGGCATCGAGCACGGCAAACGGAACCCGTCGCTGCTGACCATCCTCGCCCTGGCTCAGGGTCTGGGCGTCACTCCGGGCCGTCTGCTCGAATCCGCGACGCCCCGGCGGGAGCCTGGGGCATGAGTCCACGTCGGCTCGCGCTCGTACCCGATCCCTATCCCGGCGAGTCCCTGCTGAGCTGGGGGGACGCACTCGCGCGGCTCAACCAGGTCTCCCGGACCGAGGCGCTGCGCATGGCGGGCCTGATCAACTCAAGCACGGTGTCGGCCGTGTTCGGCTACCGCGTCAGTGACCGGTCGTGCGTGCGGTGAGCCAGAGCACCGGGGTGACGGGGCAGCAGCTGCGGAGCATGACGCTCGCCCACTACGCCGGCAGCGCGCTGGAGCCGCTGCCGCCGGACGACGCGAAGGAGTACGGGGCCTGGGCCACGTGGCGGTACCGGCAGCGGATGGTGCTGCCCAAGCACTCCAACGCCTGTCCGTCGTGCCTGCGGGAGAACGGTGGCCGCTGGCTCCTGAAGTGGCGGCTCGTCTGGTCGTTCGCGTGCGTACGGCACCAGAGGTACCTGATCTCGCAGTGCTCCGGCTGCGGTTCCGCCCTGCACCGGGTGTGGCCCGGGGATCCGCAGTCCTGGATCTGTCCCGGAGCCTCCCGGGGGCTGGGGCTGCGTACGCCGGCACAGCCGTGCGGGCGCGACATCCCCCGCATGCGGGGCAAGCCGGTCCGCGACACCTCGCTCCTGGCCTGCCAGCGGCACATCGACCGCCTGCTCGACGGCCCGCACACCACGGCGACAGAGGAGACACGGGACGTCCTCGGGGCGCTGTACCGCTCGATGCAGGACGCGTGGTCGCCGGTACGGCCCCTTCGGCTGCCCGCGACCGACGAGGCGGTCCACCGGGCCTGGGACCGCTATCTCGCGCCCGGCGGAAGCGGCGAGCGGAACCGCCCTCTGCTCGTGGCCGCCGCCGTCAAGATCGCCACCGAGGCCGGTCCCGACACCGCCGATGGCGAGACGGGCGCAAGCGGACACGCACGGCCGAACTGGGGCGCCAGGCGGTCCGGGCAGCGGGGCGAGGTCGAACTGGCCGCGAACCGGTTCGGCGGCCGCTGCCGTCACAGCGGCTGCTTGGCCTGGGTGCCGGCCGGGCACGGCGTCGTGCTGGGCGACACCGATGGCTGGGACACCTACTGCCCGCGGCACGCGCAGGCGTTCACCCGTCGGGCTCGGTCCCGCGAGCACACCGGGCCGGACGCCTTTACCGAGCCGTGCCTGAGGTTCCTCGACGCGCGCCTGCGTGAGGAGGAACAGCGTCTGGGCGAGGAGGACGACGATCTGCTCCGGCAGCGGATCGAGGCCCAGCGGCTGATTCTGGATGCCTGCACGGCCACCGTTGCCCGTACACGCGAGGGCAGGTCCCTGCGGTACGCCGTACGGTGCCTGCTGCTGCCCTACGCGGGCCATCCGGACTTCCGTGTGACGTGGCTGCCCCGCCAGGGCGAGAACCCGGCGCGCTCCCTCGTGGAGAGCGTGGCCGGGGAAGAGGGACGGGGAGGGACGGGCCGTGGCTGAGGAGGAGCCGGTCCGGCGGCTCGGGGTGGTTCCGGCCCCGTTCCCGGGGGAGGCGTTCGTCAGTTGGGTCGACACGGTCGCGGCGAGTCTGCGGGTGTCGCGGGCGGCGGCCCTGCGGACCCTGGGACTGCAGGGCAGCGCGAGTTTCAGCACCCACCAGTTCCATCTGAGCCCGGAGCAGTTGGAAGGCCTGCGGCGGCGTACGGGTCTGAGGCCGGCGCAGGTGGAGCGGATGCTGTTCGCCTTCTACGCGCCGACGGCGCTGCCGCAGCTCGTTGCGGACGACGGGCGCGTCGGTCAGGGTGCGCGCGTGAGCCAGTTGTGGCTGCGCCGCGATCACTCGGATGCGTGTCCGCTGTGCGTCGAGGCGTCGGGCGGCCGGTGGCTGCTCAGCTGGCGGCTGAGGTGGACTTTTCTGTGCGCGGACCACCTGGTGTATCTGGTGGACCGCTGTCCGCGCTGCGGCCTCAGGTTGTACTGGCGTCTGGAGGCGACCGGCGCCGGACAGCGCACGCACTGCGTGCGCCCAGCGGTGCGGAACGGCCGTGGCGGACGGCGCTTCGGTGCGACGTGCGGGTTCCCGGTGGCGGAGATGCCGGCGCTTCCGGTGGGCGACGAGGAGGCCGTTCACGTCCAGCGCCGTGTCCAGGCGCTGCTGACCCCCGCCGACGTCTCGTACAACGAGACCTCGCGTCGCCTGCTGCAGCAGCTCGTCCTGATCATCCGCGACGTCACACACCGCAAGACGCTGGCCGGTCTGCTCGACCGGATGGAGGGCCCTGTCATCGACGCCGTGCACGAGACACGGGGGCAGCCGTGGCAGCCGCCGTTGTCGTGGACGCTGGAGAACGGGACGCCTGCCGCGGTGTCCGCCCTCGTGCGCATCGCAGCCCGGTCCGTGCGGTGGGACACGCCCGGGGCGGGGCCTCCTGGCTGACGGACCGGCCTCAACCACGAGGGCCAGGTGGTCCGTTTCGCCGGGGCCACGGTTTTCGTCATCGAGCGGGGCTCAGGTGAAACGCCGGGGGATGAGGTCTGCGGCGGCCGGCGCGATGACGTGATCCGCGTGTGCGGGGCACAGGATCTGTGTCTTCACCACGTGGCCCTGGCCGGGCGGTACCCAGGCCGCGCAGGCGATCGCGCGGCACGTACCACCGAAGCGGTTGGCCGGCGGTGCGCTGGTGCACGGGGAACGGAGTCCGTCGGCGGACCACGAGGCCGTGTCGGCCTGTGTGCGGGTGTCCTGGGAGGCGGCGAGGCCGCCCGCCGTCGCGATCTTGATGAGAGCGGCCGTCAGCAGTGGATCGTTCTGGTACCACAGGGCCCCGCCATGGCCGTGCCAGCGCCGGTGGAGGACGGCGTCGGTGTCCGGAAGCGGCGGGGCGTCGTCGTAGCCGATGCGGATGTCCTCCAGTGCCACGTGCAGCGACTGGAGGATGTCCCGGCCGCCGTCACCGTGCGGGTGGTCGACGAGGTGGTCGAGGCGGCGCTGGCATTGGAGCAGATGCGGGTCGGACAGCCGGGGAGGACGCATGCGGGAGATCGCCCGGAGGCAGACGCGCCCTGGGTTGCTTCGCTCGTACTGGCCGCACACGACCGCGTCCGCCGGGCCGGGGCCGAGTCGGTGCAGAGCGTTGCCGCAGCCGCGGCAGGCGCCGAGGAGATAGACGCGGTGGCGGGCGCAGGCGAAGGACCAGACAAGACGCCACCGCAGCAGCCAGCGCCCGCCGCTCTCGCGCAGACACGCCGGGCACGCGCGCGACCGTGCGGGCAGGGCGAGACGGAGACGGGCCACCCAGACGGCGGCGGTCCGCCAGTGCGGGGGAGAGGGAAACGCGGGCAGAACACCGTCGGCGTAGTGCGCGAGCGTCATCCCCTCGGCGACCACCCCGACGAGCCGATTGTCTGCGTAGCCCCTATTTCCGATCGCGACGCGAGGGCAACTCCAGCGGAGCAAAGCTCACTTGCTGTTCGCGATGCCCCGCCCCAACCGATCACGGTTGCGGGTCGGCGGCAGGCGCGCGGCTGCGCTTGACTGGCCGGCACCTCGCCCGGGCTCGTGCGCCGCCAGCCTACGCAAGCGGCGAGGCGCCGAGGACGTATAGCCCATGAACCCCGGTTAGCCAAACCGGGGGTTCTCTGGACCCTTGAAGTGGTTCGCCTCGCCACAAGGTGGTGGCGACGTGAACTCCCTGATGGCTGTCCGCTATCCGTCTGGTCCTGCTGTGGTAGCGGGCTGCGCGCGGTAGCGCGGCGGTGCCGCAGGGATCCGCTCAAGCCAACCTGCTGGAAGGTACTCCAAGCGTCTATGTCAGAGCACTGCCCCAGTCGCGCCCCCAAACGCCGAGTAGCACCGGTTATTCGGGCTGATTGGCGGCCGCGCGACTTCAATCACCTAGAGCGCCGGCGTCTGGCCGACATCATCTTCGGTGTCGAGGTTTCGCAGGGAGAAGAATCGATCGAGAGTCAAGTTGATTGACTCGGGGGAAGATCGTTGGTCGGATTCTCGTGACCCCAAGGAGAGAGTGTGAGAACGAGACATCTGCCCCGAGCTGAGAGACGTCGCAAGCTGCGCGTCGCCATCTATCTCCGAGTGTCCACCGCAAAGCAGCTTCGGGGGTACGGGCTCAACGTCCAGTTCGACCAGCGCATAGCCTGGCTCGACTATAAGATCGGGAAGGGAGAGTACACCTACGAGGTCTACACGGACGGCGGCGTCTCCGGAAAGCTGTCCAGCCGGCCCGACCTGACCGCGCTGAACGCGGACATTGCTGACGGCCAGTACGACCTCGTCATCTTCGGCAAGTTGGACCGCATCGGCCGCACGATGAAGGACATCCACCGCTGGGTGTATGACACCACTGACCGCGGCGTGCGCGTAGCGACGGCTGACGGCCGCATCGACAGCGAAGACGAGATGTTCGGAATCCAGCTCAGCCTCCTCGCATACATGGCCGAGCTGGAACACGCAATGATCCTGGACCGCACGATGGGCGGCCGCGAGAAGAAGCTGGAGGCCGGCGGGTGGCCGGGAGGCGTCGCACCCTTCTGGCTCGAGCTACCGCCCAAGGGCGTCATCGGCCCGCCGACCCTGCGGGAGCAAGGCGTTGAGCTCCTTGATCGCGCGGCCTGTCTGCTGGTCGACGAATGCAACGCGGAGGATGCCGCGAGGGGCCTCAACGCGCTTGGTTACACCACCCCCCGCGGGGTGCCTTGGACCGGAGCGAACCTCATCCGAGTGTTCATGCAGACAGCCCTTGATGGGTACATCATCTACCGCAACACCGAGCGGGGCAGTGCTGTGCGGCTGGCTCCGGACGGGAAGCCTCTCTATGGGGACACCGTACGAATACCGGTTCCCACTCCGTTGCCGGCTGAGCGTGTCGCTGAGGTCCGCAAGGCGATTGCACGGCGCTCCTTTGTCAAGAGTGAGCAAAGGGACTACGTCCTCTCCACGCGGGTTCAGGCTCTCTGCGGGAGTCACTACGTCGGAACCCATAGGGAAGCGCGGGATCGAACCACCTACAGGTGTGGGGCATCGGCTGGAGAACCCGTGCTCCTGTCAAGAGATTCTTGCGGAACCTCTAGAGAGAGTGGTTTGGAAAGAGGTTGCCAGTACCTTGGGGGATCAGGAAAAGCTTCGAAGGCTCGCTGAAGAATGGATTGGTGAGATTCCTAATCGTTCCCGATCGTACCGTGAGCGCATTGCGGAGCTTGACGAGCAGATCGACAGGAATCAGCGAATGCGAAAAAAGAAGCTAGTCGCCCTCGCTGCTGCGATGGCAGCCGACGAAAGTGACGATGACGAGACCGAAGAGGAGATCAGGGCCACAATTGAGGAAGTAAGACAGGAACTCAAGGATAAGGAACAGAAGCTCCGAAAGATGCGTGACGATACGTTGGATTGGCTGCTCGAAGCGGAGCAACAGGAGGCGCGGGCCAATGAAATCCTGGACTTGGCCCTTCAGGCGCGGCCCAAGCTGGACGTGCTTCCGGCGGAGAAGAAGCGTGACCTGCTGGAGCTACTGGACGTGCAGGTCGTCGTGACCAGCGATGTCCCGGGCGCTCTGCGAGGCGGAAGCTGCGCCTTCGAGGAGTGGTTCCATCGGGAGGGGCGGTTGGTGCCGCCCCAACTGACGGAGGACCAGTGGGCGCAGGTCGAGGCCCTGTTCCCCCGGCCGAAGAAGCAGACGCGGGTCGTTCCCCCTCGCGTGGCGTTCGAGGCGTCGCTGTACAAGGCTCGGCACGGCTTGATGTGGAAGGACCTGCCGGACGAGATCACGCTGGGGCACCGGCCCCAGAGCCTCTACCAAAAGGCGCTTGGGTACCTCAAAACCGGAGTATGGGAGAGAGCGGTCCTGGCTCTGGGCGAGTGTGCAGGTTCGCCGGTGCCGCCCCTGTACGGGCTGCCTGACCTGCATATAACCGGAACCTTCGACCCGCGCCTTAGTGGTCCGCCCCGGGGCGGCGTGACCAGCGAAGATGCTGCGGGCCCTGAGGGCGCACCCGCACTTGCATCAAACTGTTCATGGCCTACCCGGGCGTCTTCTACAGCGACGACGGGCAGATCCTGCGCGCCATGCAGCGCGGCGCCTCCAACGGCGGACTGATCATGATGCACGCCGAGAACGGCATCGCGATCGACGTCCTCGTCGAACAGGCCCTGGCCCGCGGCGAGACCGACCCCCGCCACCACGGCGAGGTCCGCAAGGTGCTGCTGGAAGCCGAGGCCACCCACCGCGCCATCCAGCTCGCCCGGGTCGCCGGCTCCCCGCTGTACGTCGTGCACGTCTCGGCGCAGGAAGCGGTCGCCGAAATCGCCGCGGCCCGGGACAAGGGCCTGCCGGTCTTCGGGGAGACCTGCCCGCAGTACCTCTTCCTGTCCACCGACAACCTGGCGGAGCCCGACTTCCAGGGCGCCAAGTACGTCTGCTCCACCCCGCTGCGGCCGCGCGAACACCAGGCCGCACTGTGGCGGGGGCTGCGCACCGACGACCTCCAGGTCGTCTCCACCGACCACTGCCCCTTCTGCTTCCGCGGCCAGAAGGAGCTCGGCCGGGGCGACTTCTCGAAGATCCCCAACGGTCTGCCGGGCGTGGAGAACCGGATGGACCTCCTCCACCAGGCCGTGGTGGACGGGCACATCAGCCGCCGCAGGTGGATCGAGATCGCCTGCGCGACCCCGGCCCGCATGTTCGGCCTCTATCCCAGGAAGGGCACCATCGCGCCGGGCGCCGACGCCGACATCGTCCTCTACGATCCGCACGCCGAGCAGGTCATCTCCGCCGAGACGCACCACATGAACGTGGACTACTCGGCGTACGAGGGCAGGCGGATCACCGGACGCGTCGACACCGTCCTCTCGCGCGGCGAACTCGTCGTCGACCGGCGCGAGTACACCGGCCGGGCCGGCCACGGGGCCTTCGTCCACCGCTCCACCTGCCAGTACCTGTAAGAGCGTCAAGGAGCCGCCCGATGGACTTCGGCCTCGTCCTGCAAACAGACCCGCCCGCCTCCCAGGTCGTCAGCCTGATGAAGCGGGCCGAGCGCAACGGCTTCCGCTACGGCTGGACCTTCGACTCCGCCGTGCTGTGGCAGGAGCCGTTCGTCATCTACAGCCAGATCCTCGCCAACACGCAGAAGCTGCACGTCGGCCCGATGGTGACCAACCCGGGCACCCGCACCTGGGAGGTCACCGCCTCCACCTTCGCCACCCTCAACGACATGTACGGCAACCGCACCGTCTGCGGCATCGGCCGCGGCGACTCCGCGATGCGGGTCGCCGGCCGGGCCCCCAACACCCTGGCCCGGCTCGGCGAGGCCATCGAGGTCATCCGCGACCTCGCCGAGGGCCGCGAGGCGTCCGTCGACGGCAACCCCATCCGCATCCCCTGGATCAAGGACGGGAAACTGCCCGTCTGGATGGCCGCGTACGGGCCGAAGGCCCTCGCCCTCACCGGTCAGAAGGCCGACGGCTTCATCCTCCAGCTCGCCGACCTCTACCTGACCGAGTGGATGGTCAAGGCCGTACGGCAGGCCGCGACCGAGGCGGGCCGCGACCCGGCGTCCCTCACCATCTGCGTGGCGGCCCCCGCCTACGTCACGGCCGACGCCTCCGCCGAGGCCCTGGCCCACGCCCGCGACCAGTGCCGCTGGTTCGGCGGCATGGTCGGCAACCACGTCGCCGACCTCGTCTCCCGTTACGGCGAGCACTCCGGCATGGTCCCGGACGAGCTCACCGAATACGTCAAGGCCCGCCAGGGCTACGACTACAGCCACCACGGCCGCGCCGGGAACCCGTCCACCGACTTCGTCCCCGACGAGATCGTCGACCGGTTCTGCCTGCTGGGCCCGGCCGAGGCGCACATCGGGAAACTCCGCGCCCTGCGCGACCTGGGCGTCGACCAGTTCGCCGTCTACGACATGCACGACGCACGGGAGGCCACCATCGACGCGTACGGCTCCCACATCATCCCGGAGCTGCGCGACTGACCCCGCCGCCGCGGGCGGGGCTCCACCAGGCCCCGCCCACGGCTCCCGCCGCCCCCGGACACCCGCGGCCGGTCACCGGCAGACCGAACTCCCCGTACGCGATGATGTGTCCGAGCGGGACCAGACGCGAACGCGCGGCATCGCCACCAGCGGTGCCCGGGGGCCAGGGGGAGAGCCGATGAACCGGCACATCGCATTCGACCGACTGCACAACTTCCGCGACATGGGCGGATACCGCTCGGCCGACGGCCGCACGGTCGCCTGGCGGACGCTGTACCGGGCCGACTCGCTCGGCAAGCTCCGGGGCGCCGACTGGGAGCGGTTCCTGGAACTGGGCATCGGGACCGTGATCGACCTGCGCTACCCCTGGGAGATCGAGGCGAAGGGCCGGATCCCCGAAGCGCAGCGGTTCCGCTACGCGAACCTGAGCATCGAGCACCGGCCCTACGACCAGGCCGAGATCGACCCCGGAATCGACCCGTGGCGCCATCTCGCGGCCCGGTACGCGGAGGTCGCCGAGGACGGCGCCGAGGAGATCCGGCAGGTCCTGGAGGAGATCGCCGAAGCGCCCGGACCGGTGGTGTTCCACTGCGCCTCCGGCAAGGACCGCACCGGGCTGATCGGCGCCCTCGTACTGACCCTGCTCGGAGTGGGCCGCCACGACGTCCTCGCCGACTTCGCACTGACCGAACTGGCCACCGAGCGCCTGACCGCCGACTGGCACGCCGCCAACCCTGACCGGGTCATCAGATGGCCGAGCTACGGCCGAGCCCCCGCGGTGGTCATGGAGCTGGTGCTGGCCGACCTGGAGGAGCGCCACGGGTCGGTCCACGGCTACCTCGCCGACCGCGTCGGACTGTCCGACCGCACGGCGGAGCGCCTGCGGGCCCGCCTGCTGACCGGCGCGAACGCCTGACCTCCCGGCGTTCAGGGTCCGGCGGTGGGGTTTGTCGGCGGGGCGTGCTTTGCTGGAGACATGATCGATGAGTTCCTGGCCCACAGCCTGCCCGAGGTGGAAGAAGCCGTCCGCAAGGCGGCGGCGATCGAGATCATGCCGAGATTCAGGCAGCTCGCCGAGCACGAGGTCGACGAGAAGAACGGCCCGCACGACCTCGTGACCGTCGCCGACCGCAAGGCCGAGGAACACCTCACGGCCTCCCTGACGCGACTGCTGCCCGGCTCTGCCGTGGTCGGCGAGGAAGCCGTCCACGCCGACCCCACCGTCTACGAGGCGCTGCGCGCGGACGCCCCCGTGTGGATCGTCGACCCCGTCGACGGCACCCGCCAGTTCGTCGGCGGCGACCCGGCCTTCTGCACCCTGGTCGCGCTCGCCCACCACGGCGAGATCCTCGCCTCCTGGACCTTCGCCCCGGCCCTGGAGGAAATGGCGACCGCCGTGCGCGGGCAGGGCGCCCATGTCAACGGACAGCGGATCCGCAGCGGTTCACCCGAGCCGGGCGCCGACCTGCGGGTCGCCATCGCCCACCCGCTCTACACCTCCGACGAGAACAAGCGCACCCTGGCCCGGCTCGACGTACCCGGCGTCGCCGCCAGGCCCTGCGGCTCGGCCGGCCTGGAGTACCTGAAGGTGGCCCGCGGCGAGATGGACGCCCTCGCCTTCACCTGGCCCTCGGCCTGGGACCACGCCGCCGGACTGCTGCTGGTCGCCGAGGCGGGCGGCGCCCAGAGCACCGTCGACGGGGTCCCCTTCCGGGTGGACCGCGACAACGCCCTGCCGTTCGCCGTGGGCCGCGACGAGGCCACCGCCGTACGCGTCAGGGAACTGCTCCGGGGCGCGTAGGAGCTGTCCGGCGGCCCGCCCCCACGTGCCGTCGCAATAAGCTGGAGAGGCGAACGCCCCCGGAAACGAAGGAGTGCAAGTGCCGTCGATTTTCGATGTGGTCGTGGTGGGGGCGGGCCCCAACGGGCTGACGGCCGCTGTCGAACTGGCCCGGCGCGGCTTCTCCGTTGCCGTCTTCGAAGCCGCCGACACGGTCGGCGGCGGAGCCCGCACCGAGGAGCTGACCCTCCCCGGCTTCCGGCACGACCCCTGCTCGGCGGTGCACCCGCTCGGCATCGGCTCCCCGGTCTTCGCCACCATGCCGCTGAAACGGTACGGGCTGGAGTGGCTGCACCCCCCGCTGCCCATGGCACACCCCTTCGACGACGGCACCGCCGCCGTCCTCGCCCGCTCCGTCGCGCAGACGGCGGCGTCCCTGGGACCGCGCGACGCCGGCGCCTACCGGCGACTGGTCGGCCCGTTCCTCGGCCGATGGGACACCCTGGCCCGGGACTTCATGTCCCTGCCCGACACCGCGCTGCCCCGCGACCCGGTGACCCTCGCCCGTTTCGGGCTCGCCGGACTGCCGCCCTCGACCTGGCTCCTGCGCCGCTTCCAGGACGAACGGGCCCGCGCGCTGTTCGCGGGACTCGTCGCCCACGTCATCGCACCGCTCGGCGGCATCGGGACCGGCGCCGTCGGCCTCGTCTTCGCCCTCGCCGCCCACGCGGGCGGCTGGCCCCTGCCCCGCGGCGGCTCCCAGTCCATCTCCGACGCCCTCGCCGCGTACCTGCGCGACCTCGGCGGCCAGATCCACACGGACTTCGAGGTCAAGCGGCTCGACGACCTGCCGCCCGCCCGCGCCTACGTCTTCGACACCTCGCCGACCGCACTGGCCCGGATCGCCCGCCTGGGGCGCGCCTACGACGGCTACCGGTACGGCGCCTCCGTGTTCAAGATCGATTACGCGCTCGACGGCCCGGTCCCGTGGACCGCCGAGGAGCCACGCCGCGCCGGCACCGTCCAGGTCGGCCCGCGTCTGCGCGACATCGACGCCGCCCTCCAGCTCGCCTCGGGCGGCAGGGCCCCCCGCACGCCCTTCCTCATCACAGCGCAGCCCAGCCTGGTCGACCCCGGCAGGGCCCCCGCGGGCAAGCACGTCTTCTGGGCGTACGGCCACGTCCCCGCGGGCTGGGACGGCGACCTCACCGAAGCCGTCGAGCGCCAACTGGAGCGCTTCGCCCCCGGCTTCCGCGACCTGGTCCTGGCCCGCGCCACGGCCGGCCCGCCCCAGCTCGCCGCCCGCAACCCCAACTACGTCGGCGGGGACATCGCCTGCGGAGCCGCCTCGGGCCTCCAGCTCCTGCTGCGCCCGAGGCTCAGCCTCTCCCCGTACACCACCGCCCACCCGGCGGTCTTCATCTGCTCCTCGGCGACCCCGCCGGGGCCCGGCGTCCACGGCATGTCCGGCCACAACGCCGCCAAGGCGGTCTGGCGCCACCTGCGCAAGGCCGCCTGAGAAGCAGCCGTCCGACCCCGCGACCACACGCGAAAGGGGCACTCCCCATGGTCCGCATCACCCTCGTCCGCGGCGACATCACCGCCGAGCGGGCCGACGCCATCGTCAACGCCGCGAACTCCTCGCTGCTCGGCGGCGGCGGAGTCGACGGCGCCATCCACCGCAAGGGCGGTCCGGAGATCCTCGCCGCCTGCGAGGACCTGCGCCGCTCGCACTACGGCAAGGGACTGCCGACGGGCCGGGCCGTCGCCACCACCGCCGGCCGGCTGCAGGCCGCACACGTCATCCACACCGTCGGCCCCGTCTGGTCGCGCGAGGAGGACCGCTCGGAGCTGCTCGCCTCCTGCTACCGCGAGTCGCTGCGCGTCGCCGACGAGCTGGGCGCCCGTACGGTCGCCTTCCCCGCCATCTCCACCGGCGTCTACGGCTGGCCCATGGACGACGGCGCGACGATCGCGGTCCGGACGGTCCGGGCGGCCCGTACCGAGGTCCAGGAGGTGCGCTTCGTCCTCTTCGACGAAGCCGCCCGCGCCGCCTTCGAGGCGGCGGTCCAGGCGACCCGGTAGCCATCCGCGGCAGGCGGCTCGGCAGGCGGCTCGGCAGGCCTTCCGGCGGGCCTCACGCCCCCCGCGCCCGCCGGGAGGCGCCCGGCGCCGGCCTCGGATAGGTCCTGGACTGCTTGACGCTGCCGTAGGCGAAGCTCGACTCGATCGAGGCGATCCCGGGGATGGCGTGGATCCGGTGGCGCACCAGCGCCTCGTACGCCTCCAGGTCCTCGATGACGACCCGGAGCAGGTAGTCGCTGCTGCCCGCCATCAGGTAGCAGTCCTGGATGTGCTCGATGACCGCGACATGCTCCTCGAAGAGGCGCACCGCCTCCGCGGTGTGCCGCTCCAGCCGGATCCGGACGAAGACGGTCACCGGCAGCCCGAAGGCGACCTGGTCGACCATGGCCGTGTAGCCGCGGATCAGACCGGCCTCCTCCAGCCGCCGTACGCGGCGCAGACAGGGCGACGGGGACAGGCGGACGCGGTCCGCCAGTTCCTGGTTGGTGAGGCGCCCGTCCGCCTGCAGTTCCCGGATGATCTGCAGATCGACTGCGTCCACGGCCCCTCCTTGGCAGATCCTGCCCCAAACGTATGTCCGAGAGGCAGAACTGGCAATCGGCTGCCCCGGCCGAAGCCCTAGCGTTGCCTTCGAGCGGACCGGACCGGTCCGTGTTCCAGAGGCTGGAGTGGATCCCTTGGTCGCGACGCACACCACCCGGGCGACCCTGCCTCCCGACGCGGCGGGCCCGCGCGCCGGACACCCCGGCCGGCGCGGGCTCTCCCCCCAGGCCCAGGGCATGCTGGCACTGCTGGTGACCGTCTCGATCTGGGCGGCGTTCGCCCTCAGCGCCCGCGCACTGAGCGCCTCCTCGCTGCTGCCCGCCGACGCCGCACTGCTGCGCTTCGGCCTCCCCCTCGTCGTCCTCGCCCCCGCCCTGTGGCGCCGCCGCCACGCCATCGCCGCGGTGCGGCCGGGCCCCGCCCTGAAGATCGTCTGCGGTGCCGGGGTGCCCTTCTTCCTGGCCGCGATGCACGGCGGAGCCCTGACCTCCGCCGCCTTCGTCGGCTCCATCGTCCCCGGCATGGTCCCGCTCTTCGTCTCCCTGATCATGATCCGGCGCGGACACGGCGTCCCGAGGGGCACCCAGGCCGTCGGACTGGCGCTGATCGCCGCCGGCGTCGTCGCCCTCGTCTGGCGCTACGTCGTCCCCGTGGACACCGACGTCCTCGCCGGCTCCGGCATCCTCCTGGTCGCCAGCGGCCTGTGGGCCCTCTACACCGTGGGGCTGCGCGAGGTGGACCTCGATCCCGTCGGATCCATCGGACTGCTGTGCCTGCCCTCCTTCGTGATCATCGGGCTGCTGGTCCTCACCGGGGCCCTGCCCACCGGGATCGCGCACGCCGCGGGCACCGACATCGCGCTGTTCCTGGTCGTACAGGGCCTCGGCGTGGGGCTGTGCGCGGGCCTGCTGTACGCCTTCGCCATCCGCCGCCTCGGTGCCGAACGCAGCTCCGCCGTCGGCAGCCTCAGCCCCGTCGCCGTGGTCCTGCTCGCGATCCCCCTGCTCGGCGAGTCACCGACCGCCGCCGTCCTCGTCGGCGTCCCGCTCATCACCGCCGGCGTCGTCCTCGCCAACCGCCGTCCCCGACCCGAGGTCCCCGCAGATGCTTGAGCTCCTTCCCCCGCCGCCCACCGACCCGCTGTGGGAGCTGACGTACGAGTTCGGCGACGACGAGCGGCCCGAACGCCTCAACCTCGTCCTCGGCGTCTACCGGGACCAGTCCGGCACCACCCCCGTCATGGCCGCCGTCCGCGAGGCGGAGATCCGGCTCGCACAGCGCTCCGAGACCAAGGAGTACCGCGGGCTCTCCGGCAACACCGCCTTCAACCGCGCCATGCTCGACCTGGTGCTGGGCGCGCACGGGCCCGCCGAGCGGGCCGCCGCCGTCCAGACCGTCGCAGGCTCCGGCGCGCTGCGCCTCCTGGCCGACCTGGTCTTCCGTACCCGACCGGGCGCCACGGTGTGGATCAGCGACCCCGCCTACGTCAACCACCGGCCCATCCTGGAGGCCGCCGGGCTCAAGGTCCGCACCTACGGGTGGCGCGACGCCGAAGGCGGCTTCGACACGGCGGGCGTGCTGCGGCAGCTGGCGGAGGCGGGCCGCGACGATGTCGTGCTGCTCCAGGGGTGCTGCCACAACCCCACGGGCGTCGACCCCCTGCTGGACGACTGGGAGGCGCTGGCCGAGTCGGCCGAGCGCGGCGGCTGGGTGCCCTTCGTCGACCTCGCCTACCACGGGCTCGGCGACGGCCTGGAAGCCGACCTGCTGGCCACGCGGATGCTGGCGGCCCGGGTCCCCGAGATGCTGATCGCCGTGAGCTGCTCCAAGAACTTCGGCCTCTACAGCGACCGCGTCGGCTGCGCCGTCGTCCTCGGCTCCTCGGCCCGGGCCGTGCGGCACGCCGAGACGGCCCTGCAGAACGCCGCCCGCACCCTGTACTCGATGCCGCCCGAACACGGCGCCGCCGTGGTCGCCACGATCCTTCAGGACGAGGCACTGAAGGCCTCCTGGCAGGCAGAGCTGGACGTGATGCGCGGCCGGATCATGGCCAACCGGGCGGACCTGACGGCCCACCTCGGCGCGCTCGGCCGCTCGGAGCAGGCCCGCTCGCTGGCCCGGCAGAAGGGCATGTTCTCGATGCTGCCGCTGTCCCCGAACCAGATGCTGCGGCTGCGCAGGCAGCACGCCATCTACGGGACGACCTCGGGTCGGATCAACATCGCCGGCATACCGGCCCACCGGATCCCCTGCCTGGCCCAGGGGATCGCGGCGGTCCTGGACACGGCCGAGGTGCCCCGCCCGCGCGAGATGGCCTGAGACCCATGCGGCCCCCGGGCCGGCGCCCGCCGGGGCGCTGGCCCGCGCGTCATTCGCGGGTCACTCGGGGTCGGTGTCCTTGAAGCACCGGGAGTACACGGCGAAGTGGATCAGGTCCTCGCCCCCGTCGGAGCTGTCCATCCACCTGGCCTCAAGCTGGGTGCGGGTCTGCTCGTGGACGGCGAAGACCTCGATCCGCTTGCTCTCGGTCTTTGCGTTCGGGCCGTTCCTGACGACCTGCCAACCGTTCTGGGGCAGCTGCGCGGCAAGGTTCTTCATGCCCTTGTCGAGTGTGTCGTGATCCACCCCGTAGACGGACCAGACGTGCCTGACGTTGCGGAGACCCTGCTTCTTCTCCTCGCTGGTGCCGCAGGGGTAGGTGGCTGGGCCGACATCGGTCACCTTGCCCTTCACCTGGGTCATGTCGAGGGCCCTGCTCGACAGGTCACCGACCTCCTCCTCCACCTCCTGATGGGTGCGAGGCTGCGGCGTGTACGAGCGCTCGGATTCGTTGTTCACGAAACTACATCCTGTGGTGAGGGCCAGGGCGCCGAGGAGCGCCAGGACAGTGACGTTACGCCTGTTGCCGCGGTCCATCAGTGGGAAGCCTTCCTGTCCAGCTCGACTTCTTCGTAGAGGCCGGCTATCACGGCTGCCTGGTTCGAGAGACTGATGGACGGCTTGCCCTCCTGCTCGTCCCAGAAGTTCCCGTGCCCGGGGGAATCGCTGTGCATCTTGTTGGCGCCGAAGGACTCGTCCGTCGGAATGGTCCAGTTGTCGCCGAGACCGACCAGCCGGCCACCACCCGTGACGAAGTTGTCGTCGCCCCCGCCTTCCATGGCCCACACGTGTTTCGGCTGGAAGCCGAGGTCGCCGGCGCGGTCCGCCTGCATGCCCGGGCTGCCGACGGCGATCACGTCTTCCACCGGCAGCGGGTCGGCCCAGGTGTCGGCGTACTCGCTGCGGTACTTCGCCGTGTCACCGATGACGGTGGACCCGTAGCTGTGGCCGATGAGGGTCGTGTGGGCGCTGTCGCCGCGGGCCGCCTGGTGAGCCGCCTCCGCGCCGTCGAGGAACTCCCGCAGCGTCGGTGCAGCCTTCTGTGCGTACTTGTCGTGGACGGCTTCGGGGACGACGTCCCCGCTGTCACCGGGCTTCGCCGAGCGCGGGGCGTCGTAGTCGAACCAGGTGATCGTGGACACGGTCTGACCGGGAACCATTGCGTGGGCCTCGCGCCACAGGGCGTCGCTCTTCGCGGCCTCGTCCTCGATGCTGCCGAGGGTCGTCTTCGTGCCCGGTACGAAGATGGAGGTGTGGTCCGCGGTGTCCGGATTGCCGTTGGCGAGGATCACCCGTCCGTCATGGTTCGCCTCGGCGTCGAAACCGAGCAGGTACGCCTGCGGAAGCCCGCGGGCGCCGGTGTTGTCGAAGCGCGCCTGGATGGCTTCCATGCCGTTCAGCCGGTCCTTCAGATGAGCCTTCCGGTCCTCATACTTCTTGCTCCAGGCGCTCCACTCGTCGGTCTCCTCGCGCATCCAGGCGCGCCCTCGCTGGACGTAGTGGTACTTGGGCTGCGGTTCCTTGGGGATCCCGTTCAGCTCGGTCCGATAGGCGCCGTGCGTCTCCGCGAGCACCGTGCGGTTCGCGCTGTCGCGGACCTCCGCGGGCAGCCCGTTCATCGCGCCGACACTGGCCGGCTGGAGGGTGATGTAGGCCTCCCGCTCCTGCGCGGAAAGGCCGTTCCACCACTCGGCGTTCAGGGTGGGGCCGCTGCCCTTCGGCGGCGGGGGCTTGATGTGGGCGAGATAGTCCTTCGCCCCGCTCTGCACCTGGCAGGTGTCGGCCTGGACGTCGGCCCAGTCCTCCTCGGACACCACGAGGTCGTCGTCCGCCTTGAGCTTGCGCAGCCTGGGGGCCCACTGGGCGTCGGCCTCGGTGGCCTCGGCGACGGCCTGGGCGATCCGGTTGGCTATCTCCACCGCCTTCCCGAAGTTGGGATTGGGGTGGATGTTCGCGGCCTGCCGCTCCAGCGCGGCGGAAAGGTCGTTGGCGTCCTTGGTGGGATCGATGACGTTCCCGGACGGTTTGCCCTTTGCACTGCCGGACACCGTGCCGCCGTCGGGCAGCTTGCCGTCCTTCTCCTCGCCCGCGGGCGGGTAGCTGACCGAACCGTCCGCCCCCACCGAGAACTTCGCCGCCTCGGCGTCTGAGAGGGCGGCGTCCAGCTTCGACTTGGCGGTCGTCAGCGACGCGGCCAGGGCGTTCAGCGAGGTCGCCGCGAGCCCGCACTCGACCTGTGTGTAGTGGAAGTTCTGTGCCAGCAGGAGCAGTTGCTCGACCGCGGCCTCGACGGCCTTGCCCTTCAGCCCCCCTCTCAGCCGCGTGGTGATCTGACTCTCGGCGCTCGCGTACGCGTGGTCGGCCATGCTGCTGACCGACCGGTACCCGTCCGCCGCCTCCGTGAACTCCGAAGGCTTCAGCGCCTTCAGCGTCGCGTAGTCCATCCCCGCGATCACCGCCCCCGTACATGTCTGCGAATGCAATGATCGCGATCCTACCTGCGGGCGTTCGCGGGCATGACAGTCCCCGGCAGTCCGTCGGTTCCATGAGCCATCCGCCGTCGCCGATGGCTCCCGTGGTCGACAAGTGCTGCCGGGGGCCTGGCCAGAGCCTGGACAAAGTCACTCGAACCCTAGGACGTCTCCTGGGGGAGGGGCGGCTCTTTCCGGTGATCCGGTGTATAGATGAGTCTCCTCCCTATTTGTCCTGAGTCAAGGGTTTCCCGGACGTACGCTGGAAGAAATTCGCGTCGCGCGCCGCAACGAGGCCGACGGAGGTGTGGCCATGACCGCAGCGCCGGATTTCCGGGTCGCCCAGGGCCCCGGCGCCACGGCCTGGGCGCCCGAAACGGTCACCGACGACCCGTACAACGCCCAGACCCCGTCGGCCGCGCTGGCCCAGCCCCTCACCCCCGCAGGGGCCTTCTTCGTACGCGACCACTTCGGCATCCCGCCGGCCGACCCCGGCCGGTGGCGGCTCCGCTTCGACGGCGCCGTCGCCACCGCCTTCTCCGTCGGCTACGAAGAACTGCTCGCCCTGGACCACCGCGAACTCGACGTCGTCATGGAGTGCGCCGGCAACGGCCGCAGCCTCATGCGGCCCACCCCGCCCGGCCTGCCCTGGAGCCAGCAGGCGGTGGGCTGCGCCCGCTTCGCCGGCGTGCCCTTCCACCTCCTCGCCGACCGCGCCGGCCTCGACCCCGCGACCGTCGAGGTCGTCTTCACCGGCGCCGACTCCGGCCCGGTGCACGGCCGCCGCACCCCCTTCGAACGCAGCCTCCCGCTCGCCGCTGCCCGCCACCCCGACACCCTCCTGGCCACCCGCATGAACGGCGAACCCCTCACCCCCGAGCACGGGGCACCGGTCCGCCTGGTGGCCCCCGGCCGGTACGCCGTCGCGGACGTGAAGTGGCTGATCGGCGCACGCGCCGTGACCAGCCCCTTCACCGGCGTCTTCCAGACCGAGCAGTACCTCTACCTCGACCTGCGCGGCACACCCGAAGGCCCCGTCACCACCCTGCGGGTCAAGTCGCTCATCACCGAACCCGCACCCGACGAGGACCTGCGCCGCGGCCACGAGACCCTGGTCCGCGGCCACGCCTGGTCGGGCGGCGGGGTGCCCGTGCGCAGTGTCGAGGTGCTGGCCGCGCACGAGGACGACGGCCGCGACCCGGACCACGTCCGGGGCTGGCACCAGGCCGTACTCGAAGCACCGGCAGGCCCGTACGCGTGGACCGGCTGGTCCTACCGCTGGACCCCGCAGCAGCCGGGCCCCTATCGGCTGCTGGCCCGCGCGACCGACGCCCGCGGCGACACACAGCCGCCGCGGGCCCCGTGGAACGCCCGTGGCTACGGCTGCAACCCCGTGGCCTCAGTCGAGGTGGTGGTCGTATGAACACGTCCGAGGCGACGATCGAGGTCATCGCCACCCCGTCGCTCGGCGACACCAGCTATCTGCTCGCGAGCGGTGACGAGGCCGCCCTCGTCGACCCGCAGCGCGACAGCTGGGAGCTGATGGCGTCATGCGCCGCCAAGGGGGTCCGGATCCGGTACGTCCTGGAGACCCACGTCCACAACGACTACGTCTCCGGCGCGCTGGAGGTCCGGGCGGCCACCGGAGCCACGGTCGCCGGCCCGGCCCGCGCACCGTACGCGTTCGACCACCTGCCCCTGGCCGAGGACGACGAGATCCGCGTCGGCGACGTGACGGTGCGGGCCGTGGAAACCCCGGGACACACCGCCGAGCACACCTCCTACCTGGTCTTCGACGCAGACGCCCGGGCCCCGTCGGCCGTCTTCACCGGCGGCAGCCTCCTCGTCGGCAACGCCGGCCGGACCGACCTGTCCGGCGGCGGCCGTACGGAGGAACTCGCCCGGGCCCAGTACCGCACCCTGCGCCGGCTCGCCCTGCTCCCGGACGGCACCCGCGTGCTGCCGACGCACGGCGCGGGCAGCTCCTGCGCGGCCGGCCCGGTGTCGGGGGAGCGGACCAGCACGGTCGGCACGGAGCGGCGCACCAATCCGGTGCTCACCGCCCAGGACGAGGAGGAGTTCGTCCGGGGACGGATGTCGGGCCTGCCCCCGTACCCCGCCTACTACCGCCACATGGGGTCCCTCAACGGCGCCGGGCCCCGCGTGCTCGGCGGCCCGCCCGTGGCCCGGCCGCTCACCCCGACCATGGTCGAAGGGCTCCTCGGCGGCGGCGCGCAGATCGTCGACGGACGCGACCGGGCGGCGTTCGCCGCCGGCCACCTGCCCGACTCGATCTGCGACGAGCTCGACGACCGCTTCGCGAGCCTCGTCGGCGAGGTCGTGCCCTTCGGTACGCGGCTGGTCCTCCTCCTGCCCGAACCCGCCGAGGAGGCGGCCCACGAGGCGATGGTCCAGCTCCTGCGGATCGGATACGACGACATCGCCGGGTACCTGGCGGGCGGAACCGACGCCTGGGCGGCCGCGGGCCGCCCGCTGCGCACCTTCCGCACCGCGGACGCGGCCGCCCTGGCCGGGCACGTCGACGGCAGGCGGCTGCTCGACGTGCGGCCGGACCGCCCCGAAGGCGGCATCCCCGGCTCGCTCGCCGTACCCCTCGCCGAGCTGCCCCGCAGGATCGGCGAGCTGCCCCGGGACCGGGAGATCGTGGTGGTGTGCGGCAGCGGGCGCCGGGCGGCCGTCGCGGCGGGCCTGATCGACCGCGCGGGGATCCCGGTGACCGCCGTGATCAGCGGCGGAGCCCTGGAGCTGATGGCGCACGCGTGACGGCGACCAGTGCGGCGAACAGTACGGCGACCGGTACGGCGGCCGCCGGGCGGGGCGGGCCGGGGAGCGGCCCGGAGCAGGCGGGCGCCCGCGGGGGTTTCGCGACGCCCTCACGGAGGTACGGTCCTCACCCGCCCTTCCGGTGAGGCAGAGCCCGGCGCCGACGCCTCGGATAGGGTGAATCGGTAGGAATCGGGCCCCCGGGGTGAGGTCGGTGTGGACACGTACCAGTCGACGAGCGGAGTGCCGGACCCGCCGGCGGCGGCTGTCGGCTACGCGGGCGTGCTCCGCGAGCTGCTGCCGATCGCCCTGTGGCGGGAGGACGCCGACGGCCGCATCGTGGAGTGGTCGCTGGCCGCCCAGGACCTCCTCGGGCACCGCCCCGAGGACATCCTGGGCCGCCCCGGCGCCTCCGTACTGGTACCCGAGGCCAACTCGGAGCTCGCCGACCAGCTGACCCGCCGCGTCCAGGCCGGCGAGTCCGTCGTCGGCACCCTCCCCGTCCGCCACCGCGACGGGCACCTCGTCACGATGGAGATGTGGATCGTCCCCGCCGTCGACACCACCGGGCGCATGGGAGCCATGCTCATCGCCGTGGAGACCTCCGAGGTCCTCCACATGCGCGACTCCCTCGCCGCCCTCCAGAGCCTCTTCACCCAGTCGCCCATCGGCCTCGCCACGCTCGGCACCGACCTGCGCTTCCTCCGCGTCAACGACGCACTGGCCCGGATGAACGGCGTGCCCGCCGCCGAGCACCTCGGCAAACGGCTCACCGAAGTGGTCCCCGGGGTCAACGCCGTCGCCCTGGAGGCGACCATGCAGCAGGTACTCGACAGCGGCACCGCCGTCGTCGACGTCCGCCGCACCGGGCGGACACCCTCCGACCCCGGACACGACCGGACCTGGTCCTGCTCCTACGCCCCGCTCCTCGACGGCTCCGGGCGGCCCCTCGGCGTGATCGCCTCCCTCATCGACGTCACCGAGAGGCAGCAGGCCCAGGCCGAGGCCGAACTGGCCCAGCACCGCTTCGCCCTGCTCGCGGAGGCCGGCACCCGCATCGGCACCACCCTCGACCTGCACCAGACCGCCCAGGAGATCGTCGAACTCCTCGTGCCGCAGCTCGCGGACTCCGCCGACGTACAGCTCCTCGAAGCGGTCCTGGGACCCGACGAGGGCGCGGCGCCCGCGGCCTCCGCCCGCGGCGTCCTGCGCCGCCTGGCGGCCCAGTTCCCCGACCCCTCCGCCCCCACCGCGAAACTCACCCCCGGGCAGACCTTCCGGATCCCCGCCGGCACCGTCTACGAGCAGGTCATCGCCGCCGGCCGGCCCATGAACCTCTACGTCTCCGACATCCCGGCACTGATCACCTCCCCGCGCGCCGGCGCCCTGCGCGCCTACCTGGCCACCCTGGGATCGGCCCGCCTCGTCCCGCTCGTCGCCCGCGGCACCGTGCTGGGAACCGTCACCGTGACCCGCACACGCGAGCGCCAGCCCTTCGACGCGCAGGACTGCGTACTCGTCGACGAACTCGTCGCCCGCGCCGCCCTCAACATCGACAACGCCCGCATGTACACCCGCCAGCGCCAGGCGGCCCTGACCCTCCAGCGCAGCCTCACCAACAACGCCCTGCCCCAGGTCCCCGGCCTCGAACTCACCGGCCGCTACCTGCCCGCCAGCGACCACGACGTCGGCGGCGACTGGTTCGACGCCATCCCGCTGCCCGGCGGCCGGACCGGCCTCGTCATCGGGGACGTCATGGGCCACGGCGTCCACGCCGCGGCCGTCATGGGACAGCTCCGCACGGCCGTACGGACCCTCGCACGCCACGGCGTACCCCCCGCGCAGCTGCTCCGCTCCCTGGACGCCGTCGTCGCCGACCTCGGCGAGGACGAGATGGCGACCTGCGTGTACGCCGTGCACCACGCGGCGTCCGGCGCCTGCGTGATCGCCCGCGCCGGCCACCCGCCGCCGGCCGTCGTCGCCACCGACGGGAGCGTCACCTTCCTCCACGCCCCGCCCGGGACCCCGCTGGGCGCCGGGGGACGGGACTTCCGCACCGAGGAGGTCAGCCTGCCCCCGGGCAGCCTCCTCGTGCTCTACACCGACGGACTCATCGAGGCCCGGGACCGCGACCTCGACCAGGGCATGGAGCAGCTGGGACAGGCCCTGCACGGGGTGGAGCAGCCCCTGGAGGGGCTGTGCGACCAGATCCTGCGGCGGCTGCTGCCGTGCGCGCAGGAGGACGACGTGGCGATGCTGCTGGCCCGCTCCCGGGCCGTGTGACCCGCCCGGCTCACCAGGCCAGGTCCTCCAGCGCGTCCAGGTCGAGCGGCGGCGCCTGCGGCTCCCCGCCCCCGGTCAGCGGCAGCTCCGCCCAGATCACCTTCCCCCGGTCGGTGTAGCGGGTGCCCCACCGCTCGGCGTACTGCGCGACGAGGAACAGCCCGCGCCCGCCCTCGTCGGTGGTGGCCGCGTAGCGCAGGTGCGGAGAGGTGCTGCTGCCGTCGGAGACCTCGCAGATCAGGCTCCGGTCTCGGAGCAGGCGGACCCTGACGGGCGCGCTGCCGTACCGGATCGCGTTGGTGACCAGCTCGCTGAGGATCAGCTCGGCGGTGAAGGCGATGTCCTCCAGACCCCACTCGACGAGCTGCGCCGAGCCGGCGTTGCGCACGCGTGAGACGGCGGAGTAGTCGCCGGGCACCTCCCATTCGGCGATCCGGTCGGCCTCCAGCCGCCGGGTGTCCGCGACGAGCAGGGCGATGTCGTCGCTCGGCACCGGGAACAGCATCGCCTCCAGTACGTCCGAGCATGCCTCGTCGGGGCTGCGGCCGGGCCGTGACAGCGTCTCGGCGAGCAGGCGCAGACCCGAGTCGAAGTCCCGGTCGCGGTCCTCCACCAGGCCGTCCGTGAACAGTACGAGGCGGCTGTCCTCGGGCAGCTGGAACTCGACCGCCTCGAACGGCATCCCGCCCACGCCGAGCGGGATCCCGGCCGGCATCTCGGGGAACTCCACCCGGCCGCCGGGGCGGATCAGCGCCGGCCCGGGGTGCCCGGCGCTCGCCATCCGGCACCGCCCGCTGACCGGATCGTAGACCGCGTAGAGGCAGGTGGCGCCGGTGACGGCGGCCGCGCCCTCGGGTGTGCCGTCGGGTCCCGCGTCCTCGCCGCCCGCTCCACCCCGGCTCCCGTCGGCGCCGCGGACCATGTCGCCGTTCCCGTTCCCGTTGCCGGCAACCCCGGCCTCGTCCTGGTCGATCCGGTTGATCAGCTCGTCCAGGTGGCCGAGCAGCTCGTCCGGCGGCAGGTCGAGGGTGGAGAAGTTGTGCACCGCGGTCCGCAGCCGGCCCATCGTGGCCGCCGCGTGCACCCCGTGCCCGACGACGTCGCCCACGACCAGCGCCACCCGGGCGCCCGGCAGCTGGATCACGTCGAACCAGTCGCCGCCCACGCCCGCCGTCGCCGGCAGGTAGCGGTAGGCCACGTCGACGGCGCTCTGGTCGGGCAGCACCCGGGGCAGCAGGCTGCGCTGGAGCGTCACGGCCATCGCGTGCTCGCGCGTGAAGCGGCGGGCGTTGTCGACGGAGACGGCCGCCCGCGCGCCCAGCTCCTCCGCGAAGGACAGGTCCTCCGCGTCGAAGGGCTCGGGGGTGTCGGCGCGCCAGAAGTTGGCCATGCCCAGGACCACACCGCGGGCCAGGAGCGGTACGGAGATCAGCGAGTGCAGCCCGTACTCCAGGGCCACGCGGGTGCCCTGGGAGTCCTGGGCCCGCCAGCCCATGGCGGCGTTCAGATCCGCCGCGAGCACCGCGTGCCCGGCGTCCAGGGCCGCCGCCATCGGCGCCGTGGGCACCTCGAACCGGATGAGGTCGCCCACCGGCTGGAGCGGCGAATCGGTACGGATGCCGGTCATGGCGGCCCGGCGCATCTCGGTGTGGACGCCGCCGGCCGGCTCGTCACCGCGCAGCACGGGCTCCAGCAGCTCCACCGTCACGAAGTCGGCGAAGCGCGGTACCGCCACCTCCGACAGCTCCTCGGCGGTCCGCGCCACGTCCAGCGTGGTGCCGATCCGCACGCCCGCGTCGTACAGCAGCTGGAGGCGGCTGCGGGCGACCTCGGCCCGGCCCGAGACCGACGCGAGCTCGGTCGAGTCGCGCAGGGTCACCACACGGCCGGCCGGACGGCCCGCGTAGGCCATCGTGGGCCGTACGTTGACCGCGAGCAGCCGGTCTCCCGCCAGGTGCACATGGTCGGTCACGACCCGGCCCGAGGCGAGCAGCTCGGTGGTGCGGGGGTCCAGGCCCAGTTCGGCGACGTGGTGGTCCTCGGCGTCCTGCGGCAGGTCGAGCAGCCGGCGGGCCTCGTCGTTGGCGAGGATGAGCCGCTGGTCGTTGCCGATGATGAGCACACCCTCGCGGACGGCGTGCAGGACGGCCTCGTGGTGTTCGTTCATCCGGGTCATCTCGGCGGCGCCCAGGCCGCGGGTCTGGTGCAGCAGGCGCCGGCTCACCAGGGCGGCGCCCGCGGTGCCGAGCAGCAGACCGCCCGCCGCGGCGCCCACCAGCAGCGGCAGCTGCCCCTCCACGGCGTGGGCGACGTTCTCCACCTCGATGCCGGTGCCCACCAGGCCTATGACCTCGCCGTCCGCGTTCCGCACGGGCACCACCGCCCGGACGGCGTCGCTCGGCTGCCCCTTGAACACCTGGGTGAAGGATTCCCCGGCCGCGGCCCGTGAGACGTCCGAGGCCCGCCGGCCGATCAGCTCGGGCCGCGAGTCGGTGTAGCGGACCCCGCCGAGATCCATCACCGCGATGAAATCCAGGCCCGAGGCCTTGCGGGCGGCGTCCGCCAGCGGCTGCAGCACGGCCGTCGGATCCGGCGACATCAGCGCCGCCGGGAGCCCGGGGGCGTGCGCGAAGGCCTCCGCGGCGGCGAGCGAGCGGTTGCGGGCGTCGCGCTGGCTGTCGTAGCGGGCCTGGAAGACCAGGGCCAGCGCGGCGGCGGTGATCAGCAGCAGCACGATCACCGCCTGGAGGGCGAAGACCTGACCGGCGACGCTGTGCGCCCCCCGGGACAGGCGCGCGGCCATGCGCGAACCCCACCCGGTCGGCTGTCGACCAAAACGTCCGGTCATGAGCCCTTTCTAACACTGTCGCGGGGTTTGGGCGTGGGCTACGGATCCCGCACCGCCCCCGCCCCCGCCCCTGCCGGGGACGGCCGAGGCCCGGCCCCCCGGTCGGGGGCCGGGCCTCGGGGCCGGTCGGGTCAGAGGACGTCGGCGGCGATGGCGGCCGCGACCTGCTCCAGGAGGGGGCCGGCGTTCGGGATGGACTTGGCCGGGTCGGGCTCCAGGTCCGTCAGCGGGTACGCCTTGCGGATGCCGGCCGCCTCCAGTGCCTCCTGGCCCAGCAGGAGCCGCCCGCAGACCGCCACCACCGGCTTGCCCGCCGCCCGCGCCGCCGCGGCCACGCCCGCCGGAGCCTTGCCGTGCAGGGTCTGCTCGTCCAGCGAGCCCTCACCGGTGATGACGAGCGTGGCCCGCTCCAGCGCCGGCGCGAAGCCCAGCACGTCCAGCATCAGCTCGATGCCGGGCCGGAAACCCGCACCCAGCAGCAGCGCGCCGTAGCCGATGCCGCCCGCGCCGCCCGCGCCCGGGGAAGCGGCGAGTTCGGCGGCCTTCGGGCCGATCGCCTTCTCCAGGACCTGCGCGTAGTGCGCCAGCGCCGCGTCGAGTACGGCCACGTCCTCGGGCGAGGCGCCCTTCTGCGGGCCGTAGACCGCAGCACAGCCCTTCGGGCCGGTCAGCGGGTTGTCCACGTCGCTGGCCAGGACGAAGTCGACCTCCGCGAAGCGGGGGTCCACGCCCGACAGGTCGGCCGAGGCCAGATCGGCCAGCGCACCGCCGCCCGGACCGACCGGTTCGCCGTCCGCGTCCAGGAACACCGCGCCGAGCGCCGCCAGCATGCCGGCGCCGCCGTCCGTGGTGGCGCTCCCGCCGACACCGAAGACGATCGAGCGGGCGCCCGCGTCCAGGGCCGCCCTGAGGACCTCACCCGAGCCGTAGGTGGTCGCCGTCAGCGGCGCGAACGTGCCGGCCGGCAGCAGCTGGAGGCCGGAGGCCTCCGCCATCTCGACCACGGCCGTGCCGCCGCGCAGCGCGAAGGCGGCCGTGACCTGGTCGCCGAGCGGCCCGGTGACCCGTACCTCCCGGCGTTCGAAACCGGCCGCCACGGCGGCCGCGACCGTGCCGTCGCCGCCGTCCGCGACGGGGAGGGTCTCGATCTCCACGCCCGGTACGGCCCTGCGAAGGCCCGCCGTCACCCGCTCCGCGACCTGAACGGCCGTGAGCGAGCCCTTGAATTTGTCCGCGGCGATGAGCACGCGCGCGGCCTCAGTTACTGCTCCGTCCGTCACCTTGCTATCCCTTGCTATCGAACAGTGCAGTCGCGCCCCCATGAGCTTATCCGGAGGATCCTCCTATGCCCATGAGTGGCCTGGACCACACCCGGCGCGCCATCCGCCTAAAGAGGGACAAACACCTGCATAGTGTGGCCGCATGAGTGCCGAATCACCGGAACAGCCGCCTCCGGACACCCCGGGCGGCAGCCCCGGGGGTCCCGTGGACGGCGCCCCCGACCACACCGTCGTCACCATCGGTGTGATCGCCGTGCTCGCCGTCGTCGCCTGGGCGGCACTCGCCGGGGACACCTTCGACACGGCGTCGAGCACCGCGCTGGCATGGGTCCTGAACAACTTCGCCTGGCTGTTCGTGATCGCCGCGGACGTCTTCCTCGTCATGTGCGTCGTCCTCGCCATCAGCCGCTTCGGCCGTATCCGCCTCGGCGCGGACGACTCCGAACCCGAGTTCACCAACCTCTCGTGGATCGCGATGATGTTCAGCGCGGGCATGGGCATCGGCCTGATGTTCTACGGCGTGGGGGAGCCCCTCACCCACTACCTCGCGCCGCCGCCCGCCTCCGGAGCTGCACCCCGCACCGGCGGCGCCGCCCTCGCGGCCATGGAGTACTCCTTCTTCCACTGGACCCTCACCCCCTGGGCCATCTACGGCATCGCCGGACTCGCCCTCGCCTACGCGACCTTCCGCAAGGGCCGGGGCAACCGCCTCAGCTCCGCCTTCGTCCCCCTCATCGGCCGGGAGCGGGCCGACGGCGCGCCCGGCAAGGCCATCGACCTGCTCGCCGTCTTCGCCACGGTCTTCGGCACCGCCACCAGCCTCGGCCTCGGCGCGCTCCAGGTCTCCAAGGGCCTCAGCCTCACCACCGGCATCAAGGACTCCACCACCGTCGAGCTGGTCATCATCTGCTCGCTCTCGGCGGCGTTCGTGCTCTCCGCCTTCTCCGGCCTGCACAAGGGCGTGAAGTGGCTGAGCACCGGCAACATCGTGCTCGCCGCCGTCCTGATGCTCTTCGTCTTCCTCCTCGGCCCCACCGTCTACGTCCTCGACGTGATCCCCTCCAGCGTCGGCGGCTACCTGAGCGAGCTGCTGCCCATGGCCAGCCGAACCGGCGCCTTCACCGACAGCGCCTGGCTGGGAGCGTGGACGATCTTCTACTGGGCGTGGTGGCTCTCCTGGGCGCCCTTCGTCGGCACCTTCGTCGCGCGCATCTCGCGGGGCCGCACCATCCGCGAGTTCCTCGTCGGCGTGCTGCTCGTGCCCAGCGGGGCCACCGCCGTCTGGTTCTGCGTGATGGGCGGCACCGCCATCCGCCTCGACTCCACCGGCGCCGTCGAGTTCGCGGCCGAGATCAAGGAGGGCACCGAGGCCTCCCTCTTCGCGATGCTGGACGCGTTGCCGCTGTCCACCCTCACCTCGTGGGTCGCCATGGCCCTGGTCATGACCTACTTCGTGACCAGTGCCGACTCCGCCTCCCTCGTCATGGGCTCCCTCACCAGCCGGGGCTCCCTCCACCCGCCGACCTGGCTGGTCGTCACCTGGGGTGTGCTGATGGCCGCCGTGGCCGCCGTACTCCTCCTCGCGGGCGGCCTGAAATCCCTGCAGACCGCCACCATCCTGGTCGCGCTGCCGTTCGTCCTGGTCATGCTGCTGCTCTGCTGGGCCCTGGTGAAGGAGCTCCGCGAGGACCCCGGCGCGGGACCCGCCCGCCACCACCCCCTGCACGGCCTGCGGGACGCGGTCCGGGCCATGGTCGGCGAGGCTGTCACCGAGCAGGGGCCCGGCTCCCGGCACGCCCGCCTGCGCCGCGTAGCGCAGTCCGGCGGGCGGGACCCCGGGCCCCCTCCCGGCACCGGCCCGGGGACGGGCGTCTGAGGCGGCGGCACCTCGGTAGGGTGGCCGGGTGACCACCACGGATGACTACGCCACGTACATCGCGAGCCTGCCCCGGGTGCTGGCCGGCGCGGCCGCCCTCTACCGCGACGCCGAGGGCCGGGTCCTGCTCGTCGAGCCCAACTACCGCGAGGGATGGGCCCTGCCGGGCGGCACCGTCGAGTCGGACCAGGGCGAGTCGCCGCGCACCGCCGCCCGCCGGGAGAGCGCCGAGGAGATCGGCATCGACGTCCCCCTCGGCCGCCTCCTCGCCGTGGACTGGACCCTCGGCCCCGACCGGCCGCCGCTGGTCGCGTACCTCTACGACGGAGGCGTGCTCGACGAGGCCCGCCTCGCCTCGATCAGGCTCCAGGAGGAGGAGCTGATCTCGTGGCGTCTCGTCGACCCCGCCGAAGTCACCGCCTACCTGCCCGGATCACTCGGACTGCGCGTCCAGGAGGCCTACCGGGTCCTGCGGTCGGGTGAGGGCGCCGCGGAACTGGAGAACGGCCGGCGCCCGGCCACCGCGTAAACACCCGGCTTACTTCGACCAGGACAGAATCAGAAGATGATCACGATGTACGCCTGGCCCAGCACGGCCGACGGGCCGGACGCCCTGCCCATGGTCCACTTCACCACGGACGAGCAGGCAGGCGGCGAGGTCACCCCCGACGGGACGCCGGTGTGGCTCTTCGACACCGCGATACGCGAGGGCGGCTGGGCCCCGTTCGCCGACTTCGAGGGCTGGTCCACGCCCGCCGCCGAGTGGCGTGCCCTCTACCGCCGCGAGGACGACTTCCTCGCCGTCACCGGCCCCGGCGCCTGCCAGGGCTGGTACGAGGGCAGCCTCGGGGCCGACGCCGAATGGGTGGCGGCGGCCGCCGCGCAGCAGAGCGTGGTGCTGCTCGCCGCCCCCGTGCAGCACCCGTCGCTCTACGGCTACGCCGTCGAGGCCGGCGCCGGCTTCGCCCTGCTCGTCCCGCTCCTCGTGGTCTGACCGGCGGTCAGGCGAGCAGCTTGGCCTTCGCGCGGTCGAACTCCTCCTGCGTGATGTCGCCCTTGTCCTTGAGGGCGGCGAGCTTGTGCAGCTCGTCCGCCGAACCGCCGCCGGGGCCGGCCGCCTGCTGGACGTACTGCTTGAAGGCGGCCTCGTTCTCCTGCATCTGCTTCATCTCCCGCTCGGTCATGCTCTTCCCGCGGGCGATGAGGTACACGAACACGCCGAGGAACGGCAGGATCAGGACGAAGATCAGCCAGCCGGCCTTGCCCCAGCCGCTCAGCGAGTGGTCACGGAAGATGTCCGTGATGATCTTGAAGAGCAGGAAGAACCACATGATCCACAGGAACAGCCACAGCATCGTCCAGAAGAGGTTCAGAAGCGGATAGTCGTCCATGCCCGGCTCCGATCGTGATGCGGTACCTCTTTCATACAGGTCGTCCCGTATGTCCGCATGTGGAGCGGTTCCGGCCTACGCCGTACGACGGGAGGCGGACTCAAAGGCCAACAGCTGCACCTTGCGCTCCACCCCGCCGCCGTAGCCCGTCATGCTGCCCGACGCACCGATCACCCGGTGACACGGCACGATGATCCCGACCGGATTCCTCCCGTTGGCCAGGCCCACCGCCCGCGAGGCGTTCGGCTTGCCCAGCCGCGCCGCCAACTCCCCGTACGACCACGTCTCGCCGTACGGGATCCGCACGAGCTGCGCCCACACCGTGCGCTGGAAATCCGTGCCCTCCAGACGCAGCGGCAGGTCGAACTCGGTCAGCTCCCCGGCGAAGTACGCGGCCAACTGCCGCACCACTTCCGGGAACGGCCCCTCGGAGGCGGCCACCCGCTCCCCGAAGAACTCCTCGGCCGGCCTGTGCCGCTGCCCCGTCATGTACAGGCCGCTGAGGACGCCGTCCGCGGCGACCAGGGTCAGCGGACCGTACGGACTGTCGACGACGGTGTGCTGCTTGGTGTTCATGACTGCTCCTCAGACCGGCAGGTGGTTGATGGGGTGGGAGTCCGTGGCCCACAGGTACTGGACGGCGTACGCACGCCACGGCCGCCAGCCGGCGGCCCGCGCCGTCAACGCGGACGGGGTGGACGGCAGACCGAGCCCCCGCGCCGCGCGCCGCACGCCCAGATCGGACGGCGGAAACGCGTCCGGGTCACCGAGCGCCCGCATCGCGATCACCTCGGTCGTCCACGGACCGAAACCGGGCAGCGCCGACAACTGCGCGCGAGCCGCGTCCCAGTCGCTGTCGAAGCCGAGCGGCAGCGAACCGTCGGCGAGCGCCGAGACCAGGCCGGTGAGCGTGGCCCGCCGGCTGCGCGGCAGGGCCAGCGACTCGGGGTCGAGGCCGGCCAGCGCCTGCGGCGAGGGGAAGAGGTGCGTCAGCCCGCCCAGCGGGTCCTGAACTCGCTCGCCGTACGCCGCGACCAGCCGGGCGGCGTGCGTACGCGCCGCCGCCGTGGACACCTGCTGGCCCAGCACGGCCCGTACGGCGAACTCCGCCGCGTCGACCGTACGGGGAACCCGGCGTCCGGGGGCCTTGTCCACGAGCGGTGCCAGCAGCGGATCGGAGCGCAGCTGCTCGTCGACGGCCTCGGGATCGGCGTCGAGGTCGAGCATCCAGCGGCAGCGGCTGATGGCGATCGTCAGGTCACGCAGGTCGGTGAGCGCCAGGCGGCAGCCGATGTGGTCGGGCTGCGGGGTCAGGGCGACGACACCGGACCCGTGGGGGAGCCGCAGGGTGCGACGGTAGGCGCCGTCGCGCCACTCCTCGACGCCGGGCACCGCGGTCGCGGCCAGGTGCCCGAAGAGGTTGTCGGGGTTCAGGGGCGTACGGAACGGCAGGCGCAGGCTGATCGTCCCAGGGATCCGGGGCGGGGCGTTCCTGCCGCGGCCCGCCCTGACCGACCGGTCGCGCAGCTCGCTCGGGGACAGGGCGAAGACCTCGCGGACGGTGTCGTTGAAGGTGCGGATGGAGGCGAAGCCGGCCGCGAAGGCCACATCGCCCATCGGCAGCTCGGAGGTCTCGATCAGCAGCCGGGCGGTCTGCGCGCGCTGCGCCCTGGCCAGGGCGAGGGGGCCGGCTCCGAGCTCGGCGCTCAGCTGGCGCTCGACCTGGCGGGTGGAGTATCCGAGGCGGGCGGCGAGCCCGGGGACCCCTTCCCGGTCCACGACCCCGTCCTGGATCAGGCGCATCGCCCGGGCGACGGCGTCGGCGCGGGCGTTCCACTCGGGGGAGCCGGGGCTGGTGTCGGGCCGGCACCGCTTGCAGGCGCGGAACCCGGCCTGCTGGCAGGCGGCGGCACTGGGCAGGAAGGTCATGTTCTCGACCTTCGGGGGTACGGCGGGGCAGCTGGGCCGGCAGTAGATCCGGGTGGTCAGGACGGCGGTGAAGAACCAGCCGTCGAAGCGGGCGTCCTTCGACTGCACGGCCCTGATGCAGCGCTCGGTGTCGGTGTGCATGGCTCCAGCATCCGGGGCGGGATGGACGGGGGCTGGCGGTTTTCCGACATCAAGCGTAGCCCTGGCCGGGGGCTCGGCGGGGGTGGCGGGGTGGGGCGGTGCCGGGTCCGGGGACTCGGCGGGGGGGGGGCGGTGCCGGGGCCGGCGGCGGGGCGAGGGTGTCCGGGGTAGGCATGATTTATGGCCCCTGAGCCAACGCACCAGGACCCAAAGGTGAGGGCCACAAATCACGTTTGACACCCCGGACACCCCCCGCCCCACCACCGGCCCCGTCGCACCGCGGCGGCTCCGCCCCCGGGCCCGGTTTCGTTCCCGGCCCCGTCCCCACCCACCTGCGCGGCTCCGCCCCCGGGGTCCGGTTTCGTTCCGGGGGGACGTGCGGAGGGGCCGTGTTCGGCGGTGGGGCGGGGAGGGGCCGGGGTGTCAAACGTGATTTGTGGCCCATCCCGCCGAGAACTGTCGTGTCCGGCTCAGGGGCCATAAATCATGCCTACCCCGGACCCTCCCCGCCCCGCCACCGGGCACGGCCCCGGCCCCCGACCCCGCCCCCGACCCGGGATAGGCCGAAGCCCCCGGATGCGTCCGCATCCGGGGGCTTCCACCTGCCGAGCTAGCGCAGCGACGTCGCTCGGGCTTCGCGGCGGTTGTGGCGGAAGGTGTTGGCCCTCCGCGTCGTCGCGAACAGCGGAATGGTCGCCGCCATGGCGATCTGCAGGGCGCAGCCGGTCTGGAGCAGCAGCTGACCGCCCGGGGCGTCGAACGCCCAGGCCGCCAGCAGCCCCATCGCGCTGATGATCCAGCAGAGCATCGCCACCGCGAGGACACCCCGCGGCTTGGGGTACTCGACCCGGCTCACCATCAGCCACGCGACCCCGATGATCGCCAGCAGCGTCGGGATGAACGGGAGCTCCAGCAGCACGATCGAGACGACCGTCAGGGCGCCGAAGGGGCTCGGCATGCCCTGGAACATGCCGTCCTTCATCGTCACGCAGCTGAATCTCGCGAGCCGGAGCACCACGGCGAGCAGCACCACGATCGCGGCCAGCGCCGACATCTTCTGGTCCGCGTCGACGGCGACCATGCCGTAGACGAGGACGAAGTAGGCCGGGGCCAGACCGAAGCTGATCAGGTCGGACAGGTTGTCCAGCTCGGCGCCCATCGGGGAGCTGCGCAGCTTGCGGGCCACGATGCCGTCGAAGAGGTCGAAGACCGCGGCGAGCAGCATCAGTATCACCGCCGTGGCGGCGCTGTTGCGGGCCATGCCCGTCTCGCCGCTCCCGGTGAGGTGCGGGATGAGGATTCCGGTGGTGGTGAAGTACACCGCCATGAATCCGCACGTCGCGTTACCGAGCGTGAGGGTGTCCGCTATCGACAGCCGCAGCGAGAGCGGCATGTCGTCCTGGGCGGACTCCTCCTCGGCGGACTCGGGCACCCAGCCGGTGGCCGGAGTCTCGGGGTCAGTCACGGTCAATTCGTGTCACCCCCGCGGTGGTGGCCTGACCGACCTCGACCGCGACCTCGACGCCCTCCGGGAGGTAGATGTCGACGCGGGAGCCGAAGCGGATCAGACCGATGCGTTCGCCCTGCTCCACCTTGGTGCCGGCCGGCAGGTAGGGAACGATGCGACGGGCGACGGCGCCGGCGATCTGCACCATCTCGATGTCACCGAGCTCGGTGTCGAAGTGCCAGACGACGCGCTCGTTGTTCTCGCTCTCCTTGTTGAAGGCCGGGACGAATCCGCCGGGGATGTGCTCCACGGACGTCACCGTGCCCGCGAGGGGCGCGCGGTTGACGTGGACGTTGAGCGGGCTCATGAAGATCGCGACCCGGGTCCGTCCGTCCTTCCACGGCATGATGCTCTGCACCACACCGTCGGCGGGCGAGATGACACGGCCCTGGGCGATCTCACGCTCGGGGTCGCGGAAGAACCACAGCATGCCCGCGGCGAGCGCGGTTGCGGGCACGGCCGCCGCGGCCCAGCGTCCGGACTTGCGGGCCCGGGTGAGGCTGAGCGCCGCGGTGGCGACGGTCGGCAGAAGCCACGGCGATGCTCCGCGGGCGAGACGTACGCCAAGTCGGCTGTCGCGAGGTGCAGAGGTTTGGCTGTGGGGCATGGATGACCTTCGTAGCGGGTGATTGCCGCGCCGCAAACGGGGGGACGGGACGGCGGCTTACTGGAATGCTATCGGTTGCGCGCAACAACTGGGCAAGCCAGAAGCCGAGTCGATGACCGTCGGCCAGTGACTGGGAGTGACCTTGTTGCGACGGACCCTGGGAGGATCCGCCGCAAAAGGGACTTTCAGCCCTGGAGTCGGTACTCCTCAAGCAGGCGTCGCCCGATGATCATTTTCTGGATCTCGGCGGTACCTTCACCGATCAGCAGCATCGGAGCCTCGCGGTAGAGGCGCTCGATCTCGTACTCCTTCGAGAATCCGTATCCACCGTGGATGCGGAAGGCGTCCTCCACCACCTCCTTGCAGTACTCGGAGGCGAGGTACTTCGCCATCCCTGCTTCGAGGTCGTTTCGTTCCCCGGAGTCCTTTTTGCGTGCTGCGTTCACCATCATCGCATGAGCGGCTTCGACCTTGGTAGCCATCTCGGCCAGCTTGAACTGGATGGCCTGG
Organism: Streptomyces sp. TN58; assembly: GCF_001941845.1. Lineage (NCBI taxonomy): Bacteria > Bacillati > Actinomycetota > Actinomycetes > Kitasatosporales > Streptomycetaceae > Streptomyces > Streptomyces sp. TN58. The sequence continues at coordinate 6,178,531 of NZ_CP018870.1, forward strand.
TGTTCGGCGATCGCCTTGCCGAAAGTGTGACGTTGCTGGGCATAGGAGACACCCAGTTCGAAAGCGCGCTGCGCGACACCGCAGCCACGCGCCGCCACGTTGACGCGGCCGACCTCGACGCCGTCCATCATTTGGTAAAACCCGCGGCCCGTCTGGCCGCCGAGGACGCGATTGGCCGGAATGCGCAGTCCGTCCATGATGAGCTCGGTCGTGTCGACGCCCTTGTAGCCCATCTTGTCGATCTTGCCGGGGATGGTCAGGCCGGGGCGGACCTCACCGAAGCCGGGCTCCTTCTCGACGAGGAAGGTCGTCATCGACTTGTGCGGCGCGGTGCCCTCGGGGTGTCCTTCGTCACTTCGCACGAGGACGGCCACCAGGGTGGAGCTGCCGCCGTTCGTCAGCCACATCTTCTGGCCGTTCAGGACGTACTCGTCGCCGTCCTTCACCGCCTTGGAGCTGATGGCCGAGACGTCGGAGCCGAGCGCCGGCTCGGACATCGAGAACGCGCCGCGGACCTCGCCGAGGGCCATGCGGGGGAGGAAGTGGTCCTTCTGCTCCTGCGTGCCGTGCTGCTTGAGCATGTACGCCACGATGAAGTGCGTGTTGATGATGCCCGAGACGGACATCCAGCCGCGCGCGATCTCCTCCACGCACAGCGCGTAGGTGAGCAGCGACTCACCCAGGCCGCCGTACTCCTCCGGGATCATCAGCCCGAAGAGGCCGAGCTCCTTGAGGCCGTCGACGATCTGCTGCGGGTACTCGTCGCGGTGCTCCAGCTCGGTGGCGACCGGGATGATCTCCTTGTCGACGAACTCGCGGACGGTCTTGAGGATCTCCCGCTGGACGTCGGTCAGCCCGGCGGTCTGGGCGAGTCGGGCCATGGCTACTTCTCCTGGGTCTTCAGCTGGGGGCGGCCGGGCTGCTCGCCGCCGCGCTCCTTGATGTACGTCTCGGTCGGGACCATCACCTTGCGCCGGAAGACGCAGACGAGGGTGCCGTCCTGCTTGTAGCCCTTGGTCTCGACGTAGACGATGCCGCGGTCGTTCTTCGACTTCGACGGGGTCTTGTCCAGGACCGTGGTCTCGCCGTAGATCGTGTCGCCGTGGAAGGTCGGCGCCACGTGCCGCAGGGACTCGATCTCCAGGTTGGCGATGGCCTTCCCGGAGACGTCCGGCACGGACATGCCGAGCAGCAGCGAGTAGATGTAGTTGCCCACGACCACGTTCTTGCCGAAATCGGTGGTGTTCTCGGCGTAGTTCGCGTCCATGTGGAGCGGGTGGTGGTTCATGGTCAGGAGACAGAAGAGGTGGTCGTCGTACTCGGTGACCGTCTTCCCGGGCCAGTGCTTGTAGACCGCCCCGACCTCGAACTCCTCGTACGTGCGTCCGAACTGCATGGCCCTACGCCTCCGGGATCTCGAACTTGGTGGTGCGCTGCATGCCGGCCGCCCGGCCCTTGCCGGCGATGACCAGGGCCATCTTGCGGCTGGCCTCGTCGATCATCTCGTCGCCGAGCATCGCGGAGCCCTTCTTGCCGCCGGCCTCCGAGGTGCACCAGTCGTACGCGTCGAGGATGAGCTCGGCGTGGTCGTAGTCCTCCTGCGAGGGGGAGAAGACCTCGTTGGCCGCGTCGACCTGGCCGGGGTGCAGCACCCACTTGCCGTCGAAGCCCAGCGCCGCCGCCCGGCCGGCCACCTCGCGGTAGGCGTCCACGTCGCGGATCTGGAGGAAGGGGCCGTCGATCGCCTGGAGGTTGTGCATGCGGGCCGCCATCAGGATCCGCATGAGGATGTAGTGGTAGGCGTCCGCCGGGTAGCCGGGCGGCTGCATGCCCACGACCAGGGACTTCATGTTGATCGAGGCCATGAAGTCGGCCGGGCCGAAGATGATGGTCTCCAGCCGGGGGGAGGCTGCGGCGATCTCGTCGACGTTCACCAGGCCCTTGGCGTTCTCGATCTGCGCCTCGATGCCGATCTTGCCGACCTCGAAGCCCATCGTCTTCTCGATCTGGGTGAGCAGCAGGTCCAGGGCGACGACCTGCTGGGCGTCCTGGACCTTCGGCAGCATGATGCAGTCGAGGTTCTGGCCGGCGCCCTCGACGACCGTGACGACGTCGCGGTAGGTCCAGTGGGTGGTCCAGTCGTTGACGCGCACGACGCGGGTCTTGCCGGTCCAGTCGCCGTTGTTCAGCGCGTCCACGATCGTGTGGCGGGCGCCTTCCTTGGCGAGCGGCGCGCAGGCGTCCTCCAGGTCCAGGAAGACCTGGTCGGCCGGCAGGCCCTGGGCCTTCTCCAGGAACCGCGGGTTCGAGCCCGGCACCGCGAGGCAGGAGCGGCGGGGGCGAAGGCGGTTCACCGGGTGGACTGGCGTGGTCATGCGGGGACCTCCGTGCTTGCGATGGTTGCGGCGTTGTCGAGTGGGTCGAGCTTGTTGGCCTTGCGGATCTCGTCGACGATACGGCCGATGATCTCCGTGATGCCGAAGTCCTTCGGCGTGAAGACGGCGGCGACACCCGCGGCCTTGAGCGCGACGGCGTCGGCGTTGGGAATGATGCCTCCGACGATGACGGGTATGTCACCCGCCCCCGCCGTGCGCAGCCGTTCCAGGACGTCCGGTACGAGGGCGCTGTGCGATCCGGACAGGATGGACAGCCCCACGCAGTGCACGTCCTCGGCGAGCGCGGCGGAGGAGATCTCCTCGGGCGTCAGCCTGATGCCCTGGTAGACCACCTCGAAGCCGGCGTCGCGGGCGCGGACGGCGATCTGCTCGGCGCCGTTGGAGTGCCCGTCCAGGCCGGGCTTGCCGACCAGCAGGCGCAGCCGGCCCGTGCCGAGCTCGTCGGCCGTGCGGGCCACCTTCTCGCGGACCTCGTGCATCGGGGTGCCCGGCTCGGCGGCGACGGCGACCGGGGCCGAGGAGACCCCGGTCGGTGCGCGGAACTCGCCGAACACCTCGCGCAGCGCGCCCGCCCACTCGCCGGTGGTGACACCGGCCCGGGCGCACTCCAGGGTGGCCTCCATCAGGTTCTCGGTGCCCGCCGCGGCCTCCTTCAGGCGGTCCAGCGCCTGCTGGGTGGTGGGGAAGACGAACGGGTCGCCGTTCCCCTGGCGGTCCGAGGACTCCTGGCGCTCGGCGCGCCAGCGGCCGATCCGCTCGACGGTGACGGCCTCGACGGCCGCGTCCACCGTCATGATGGCGCCGTCGAGGTCGGCCGTCAGCGGGTTGGGCTCGGTCTGCTCGAAGCAGTTCACGCCGACGATCTTGTCCTCGCCGGCCTCGATCCGCGCCCGCCGCTCGGCGTGCGAGGAGACCAGCTGGGCCTTGAGGTAGCCGGACTCGACGGCGGCCATCGCGCCGCCCATCTCTTGGATCCGGTCGATCTCGGCCATGCAGTCGGCGACCAGGGAGTCGACTTTGGCTTCGATGACGTGGGATCCGGCGAAGATGTCGTCGTACTCCAGCAGGTCGCTCTCGTGGGCGAGGACCTGCTGGATGCGCAGCGACCACTGCTGGTCCCAGGGCCGGGGCAGGCCCAGCGCCTCGTTCCATGCGGGCAGCTGCACCGCGCGGGCGCGGGCGTCCTTGGAGAGGGTGACCGCGAGCATCTCCAGCACGATGCGCTGGACGTTGTTCTCGGGCTGCGCCTCGGTGAGTCCCAGGGAGTTGACCTGGACGCCGTAACGGAAGCGGCGCTGCTTCGCGTTCTCGATGCCGTAGCGCTCCTTGGTGACCTTGTCCCAGATGCGGCCGAAGGCGCGCATCTTGCACATCTCCTCGATGAAGCGGACGCCCGCGTTCACGAAGAACGAGATACGGGCGACCACCTCGCCGAAGCGCTCTTCGGGGACCTGCCCCGAGTCGCGCACCGAGTCGAGGACGGCGATCGCCGTGGACATCGCGTAGGAGATCTCCTGGACCGGGGTGGCTCCGGCCTCCTGCAGGTGGTAGCTGCAGATGTTGATCGGGTTCCACTTCGGGATGTGGTTGACCGTGTACGCGATCATGTCCGTCGTCAGCCGCAGGGACGGCCCCGGCGGGAAGACGTGCGTCCCGCGCGAGAGGTACTCCTTGACGATGTCGTTCTGGGTGGTGCCCTGGAGCTGGGCGATGTCCGCGCCCTGCTCCTCGGCGGCCACCTGGTAGAGCGCCAGCAGCCACATGGCGGTGGCGTTGATCGTCATCGAGGTGTTCATCTGCTCCAGGGGTATGTCCTGGAACAGCCGGCGCATGTCGCCCAGGTGGGAGACCGGGACCCCGACCCGGCCCACCTCGCCGCGGGCGAGGATGTGGTCGGGGTCGTAGCCGGTCTGCGTCGGGAGGTCGAACGCGACCGACAGGCCGGTCTGGCCCTTGGCGAGGTTGCGGCGGTACAGCTCGTTGGACGCCTCGGCCGTGGAGTGGCCGGCGTACGTCCGCATGAGCCACGGACGGTCCTTCTGGCGCTCTGTCATCTCAGGCTGTCCCTTAGGCCTTTGAACGGTCTCAGACGTTGCGGAAGCGGTTGATGGCGTCGATGTGCTCGGCGCGCATCTCGTGGTCGCGGATGCCCAGCCCCTCCTGGGGGGCGAGCGCGAGGACGCCGACCTTGCCCTGGTGGAGGTTGCGGTGGACGTCGTAGGCGGCCTGGCCGGTCTCCTCCAGGGAGTAGACCTTCGACAGCGTGGGGTGGATCTTGCCCTTGGCGATCAGGCGGTTGGCCTCCCACGCCTCGCGGTAGTTGGCGAAGTGCGACCCGACGATCCGCTTCAGCGACATCCACAGGTAGCGGTTGTCGTACTGGTGCATGTAGCCGGAGGTGGAGGCGCAGGTGGTGATCGTGCCGCCCTTGCGGGTGACGTAGACCGAGGCGCCGAAGGTCTCGCGGCCCGGGTGCTCGAAGACGATGTCGATGTCCTCGCCGCCGGTCAGCTCACGGATCTTCGCGCCGAAGCGCTTCCACTCGCGGGGGTCCTGGGTGTTCTCGTCCTTCCAGAACTTGTAGCCCTCGGCGTTGCGGTCGATGACGGCGGTGGCGCCCATGGACCGGCAGATGTCGGCCTTCTCCGGGGAGGAGACGACGCAGATCGGGTTGGCGCCGCCGGCCAGGGCGAACTGGGTGGCGTAGCTGCCGAGGCCGCCGCTGGCGCCCCAGATGAGGACGTTGTCGCCCTGCTTCATGCCGGCGCCGTTGTTGGAGACCAGCTGGCGGTAGGCGGTGGAGTTGACCAGGCCGGGGGAGGCGGCCTCCTCCCAGCTGAGGTGGCCGGGCTTGGGCATCAGCTGGTTCGACTTGACCAGGGCGATCTCCGCGAGGCCGCCGAAGTTGGTCTCGAAGCCCCAGATGCGCTGCTCGGGGTCGAGCATCGTGTCGTTGTGGCCGTCGGAGGACTCCAGCTCGACGGAGAGGCAGTGCGCGACGACCTCGTCGCCCGGGTTCCAGGCGTTGACGCCGGGGCCGGTGCGCAGGACGACACCCGCGAGGTCGGAGCCGATGACGTGGTACGGGAGGTCGTGGCGCTTGGTGAGCTCCGACAGGCGCCCGTAGCGCTCCAGGAAGTTGAAGGTGGAGACGGGCTCGAAGATCGAGGTCCACACCGAGTTGTAGTTGACCGACGAGGCCATGACGGCCACCAGGGCCTCGCCCGGGCCCAGCTCGGGGAGCGGGACGTGGTCCAGGTGCAGCGACTTGCGCGGGTCCTTCTCGCGCGTGGTGAGCCCCGCGAACATCTCCGCCTCGTCCTTGTGCACGGTGACCGCGCGGTAGGAGTCGGGCAGCGGCAGGGCCGCGAAGTCTGCGGCGGTGGCGGACTGCGACTGAATCGCGTCCAGGATGTCCTTCACGGTGAGCCTCCGGCTGGCGCTGATGAGGGTGCGCTGAGGTGAACGGGTGCGTGGAGCGGGTGCGGTGTGCCGTCGGTCCGGCTGTGCTGTGGTGCTGGGCGCCGCCCGTGGTGGGGCGTGCGGTGTGCCTGGTGACGCAGGCGTCCGGGGCGCGTTCCGTGCCGTGTGGGCGTGGGTCGCGGGGACATCCGGATGAGATTCAACGTATGGCACCCCGTGTCACCCGGCAAGGCACCGCGTGCCAAAACTTTCTCTCATTTGCCTATTGACCTGCGCAGATGAGCGATGATCGATCAGAGTTACCGGCGAGTAGGGGCAAGCCGGACATACGAAAGCGGCCGCCCCCGGTTCGGGGACGGCCGCTGTGACGAGCATCGCTTCCTGATGGCTACCTAGGGCGCAGCGCCTCTTCGATGGTCCGCATGACCTCGTCCAGGGGCGCGTCGGTACGGGCCACCGCCACCAGCACCTCGCCCTCGGTACGGACGGCCGCCGGAGCGGCCGGCGCGGGGCCCATGGTCCGGCCGGCGCCGATCCCGGTACCGAAGGTCTTGCGGACGATCGAGAAGGCGTGGTCGAGCTGCGCCTCCACGTCGCCCTGCCCGCCGGCCCGCAGCCAGCGCCGCAGCACGTGGTTGTGGGCCGTGACCACCGCCGAGGCGGCCACCTCGGCCAGCAGCGGGTCGTCGTTGCCGTCGTGGTGGTCGGTCTCGTCGAAGTGCGCCAGCAGGTAGCGCGTGAACAGCCGCTCGTAGCGGGCCACGGAGGCGATCTCCCGCTCCCGCAGCGCCGGCACCTCACGGGTCAGCCGGTAGCGCTCCACCGACACCGCGGGCGAGGCGGCGTACATCTTCATGACTTCCTTGATCCCGCGGCACACCGTGTCGAGCGGGTGCTCGTGCGCCGGGGCGACGTCGAGGACGGCCTCGGCGCGGATCAGGGTGTCGTCGTGGTCCGGGAAGATCGCCTCTTCCTTCGACCGGAAGTGCCGGAAGAACGTCCGCCGGGCGACCCCGGCCGTCGCGGCGATCTCGTCGACCGTCGTCGCCTCGTACCCCTTGGTGGCGAACAGCTCCATGGCCGCGGTGGCCAGCTCGCGGCGCATCTTGAGCCGCTGGGCGGCAGCCCGGGTGCCGGCCGCGCTCTCCGGGGCGTCGGGGGCCGAGGAGGCGCGGGGCGAGGTCTTGGCGGGCTGGGACATAGAGCGAAAGTACTTCATTCGCGCAGGGGAGCGCGCCTGAGGGGGGTGGGAGAGGGGTGGATGCGGGGGAGAGCCCGCACTGGGCTCGGGAGGGTCAGTCCGCCGTGAGGGTCCGGCGGACCCGAGCAGCCCTCCCCACGCATCCGGCTCGTGGCCCGCTCGGTTACCGCCGGGCGTACTCACGGAATCCGCGGCCGGTCTTCCGGCCCAGGCAGCCCGCCGCCACCAGGTGCTCCAGCAGCGGGGACGGGGCCAGGCCCGGGTCGCGGAACTCCTTGTGGAGGACCTTCTCGATGGCCAGCGAGACGTCGAGGCCGACCACGTCGAGCAGCTCGAACGGTCCCATCGGGTAGCCGCCGCCCAGCTTCATCGCCGCGTCGATCTGGTCGAGGCTCGCGTAGTGCTCCTCGACCATCTTGATCGCGTTGTTGAGGTACGGGAACAGCAGCGCGTTCACGATGAAGCCGGCCCGGTCCCCGCAGTCCACCGGGTGCTTGCGCACCTTCACGCAGATCTCGCGGACCGTGGCGTGCACGTCGTCGGCCGTCAGGACGGTCCGGACCACCTCGACCAGCTTCATCGCCGGAGCCGGGTTGAAGAAGTGCATGCCGATCACGTCCTGCGGGCGCGAGGTCACGCGGGCCACCGCGATCACCGGCAGCGAGGAGGTCGTGGTGGCCAGCACCGCACCCGGCTTGCAGACCTTGTCCAGAGCCGCGAACAGCTCCTGCTTGACCTCCAGGTCCTCGGCGACCGCCTCCACCGCCAGGTCCACCTCGGCGAAGGCGTCCAGTGACCCGGCCGGGGTGATCCGGCCCAGGGTCTCGTCCGCCGCCTCCTGCGTCAGCCTGCCCTTGGACACCGCACGGCCCAGGGACTTGCCGATGGCGGCCTTGGCGGCCTCCGCCTTCTCCTGGCTGCGCGCCGCCAGGACCACGTCGAACCCGGACTGGGCGAAGACCTGCGCGATGCCGCTCGCCATGGTGCCCGAGCCGGCCACGCCGACCGAGCTCACCGGGCGGCCCGCGCCCAGCAGGGACCCGTCCAGCGGGGTCTGCAGGTCACGCACGATCACCGAGCTGCCGGGCGCCTCGTAGGTGTAGAAGCCGCGCCCGGACTTCTGGCCGGCCAGGCCGGCCTCGGCCAGCTGCCCCAGGATCGGGGCCGGGGCGTGCAGCCGGTCGCCGGAGGAGGCGTACATGGCCTCCAGGACCGTGCGGGCCGTGTCCACGCCGATCAGGTCGAGCAGTGCCAGCGGGCCCATGGGCAGGCCGCAGCCCAGCCGCATCGCCGCGTCGATGTCCTCACGGGAGGCGTACTTCGCCTCGTACATGGCGGCGGCCTGGTTGAGGTAGCCGAAGAGCAGGCCGTCCGCGACGAAGCCGGGCCGGTCGCCGACGGCCACGGGCTCCTTGCCGAGCTCGCGGGCCAGCTCCGTGACCGACTCCACCGCCGTCGGGGCGGTCAGGACGCAGGAGACGACCTCGACCAGCTTCATCGCCGGGACCGGGTTGAAGAAGTGCAGGCCCAGCACGCGCTCGGGGCGCTGGGACTCGGCGGCGAGCCGGGTCACCGACAGGGCGTTGGTGCCCGTGGCCAGGATCGTGTCGGGCCGCACGACCGCGTCGAGCTCGCGGAAGACCTGCTGCTTGACCTCGTAGGACTCGGGCACGACCTCGATGACGAGGTCGGCCTCGGCCGCGGCGGCCAGGTCGGAGAAGGTGCGGAAGCGGGCCAGGACGTCCGCGCGCTCCTGCTCGGTGAGGCGCTCGCGGGCCACGGAACGCGCCGTGGCCGCGGCGAGGGAGGCCGAGGCCCGGCGGGCGGCGGCCTCGCTGATGTCGATGCCGATGACCTCGCGGCCGGCGCGGGCCAGGACCTCGGCGATGCCGGTGCCCATCGTGCCGAGGCCGACGACGGCGATGGTCTGCAGGGTGGGCTGACTGGACTGACGGTCCATCGAGGGACTCCAGTGGAAGAGGGTGACGACTGAGGGAGCGCGCGGCGCACAGCGCGCGCGGATGCCGTACGGGAATGCCGTGCGGTATGGAGTCCGGGGCAGGAGCGTCCCGGACCGGAACCCGGCGGGAGAAGCCCCGGGGGTGGAAGCGGTACGACCCTGTCCCGGGGTCACACCGTGCATGCGAAACGAACCGACCGGCACGAGGCGGCTGCGTCACCAGGCCGCCCTCGTACGTGTTGCAACGACAGTAACTCGCCGGTAACTCGCGCGCCAGGGCGCGGAGATGTGACCTGTACCGCGAAATGTACCGATCATCGATCATCGATCAACCACGCTTGATCATCTGCGTGAACCCGGCAAACCCTCCGGGCCACAGCACTAGGGTGGGCCGCGTGAACGACGTGCTGGAGCGCCTGCGGACCGAGGCGGGCGGCTCGCCCGGGTACGAACGGCTGCTCGCGGCCGCCCCCGACGCGCTGGCCGCCTCCCTGGCCTCCGCCGGACTGCCCCTGTGGGCCCGCGAGCTGGCCGCGTACCGGCTCGGCCTCGCCGGGGACCGGCGCGCCTTCGAGCCCCTGGTCCTGCTCCTCAACCACCGCGACCCGCCCCGCTGCGCGGCCGCCGCCGAGGCCCTGGCCGTCCTCGACGACCCGCGCACCGCCCGCGCCGCCGCGGCCCTCGCCACCAACGGGCTCCGCACGGCCTACGCCCTCCAGCCCGTCCGGCTGCTCACCGCCCTGCGCGCCCCCGAGTCCGTACCGGCCCTGCTCGCCACGCTGGCGCGGCTGCTGTCCCCGAACGACCCCTACTGGCGGGTGGCCCTGGCCTGCGTCGAGGGCCTGGGCGCCCTCGCCGACCCCCGTGCCCGCGAACTCCTCACCCGCGCCCAGTCCCATCCCCGCCTCGCGGTGGCGGCGACGGCCGCGCTCCGGGGCCTCGCCGACTGACCGACCGGACCCGCCCGGGCGGGGCGGGCGGACCCGGTGCCGGGCCGGCCCGGTCCGTCCGGTCGGATCAGGCCAGGGGTCCCCGGATGCTCAGCCGCGGAAGCCGAGCAGGCCGTGCAGGGCCGCTCCGCCCGCCGAGGAGGGTACGGCCCGGGTCGCCGTGGTCGGCTGCGGGGCCGCCTGCGCGGGGCAGGTCGCGTCCGCCGCCTGCCCGGTCCGCAGGTAGGCCGCGACCTTCTCGTCCAGGCACTTGTTCCCGCTCAGGGCGATGCCGTGGTTGCCGCCGCCCTCCTCGACCACCAGCGCCGAGCCCGACAGCTTCTCCCGCATGCTGACCGCCCCGGAGAAGGGCGTCGCCGCGTCGTCCGTCGCCTGCAGGAGCAGGGCCGGCGGCAGATCCGCGTTGGTGACGTCGGGGGCCTGGAGCGGCTCCGTCGGCCAGAACGCGCACGGGGCGTTGTACCAGGCGTTGTTCCAGGTCATGAACGGCGCCTTGGCGTGCGTGCGCCACATGTCCGCACGCCACTCGTTCCAGTCCCGGGGCCAGGCCGAGTCACGGCACTGGACCGCGGTGTAGACGCTGTAGCTGTTGCCCGCCGAGGGCTCCACCGCACCGAACCGCTCGTACGCCGCCACCAGCGGACGCGGGTCCTTCCTCACCGCGTACGCCGCGAAGGCGTCGGCGAGGTTGGGCCAGTAGCCGTTGTAGTAGCCGCCCGGCATGTAGGTGTCCTCCAGCTCCGACGGGCCCACCTTGCCGCCGGCCGGGGTCCGGCGCAGGTCCTGCCGCATGGCGTACCAGCGCCTTTCGACCGCCGCCGGGTCGGTGCCGAGCCGGTAGGTGGCGTCGTGCCGCGCCACCCACGCCAGGAAGGCCTTGTGGCGGGCGTCGAAGGCGAGGTCCTGGGAGAGGTTGTCCTCGTACCAGACCCCGTTCGGGTCGACGACGGAGTCGAGGACGAGCCGGTGCACCCGGCCCGGGTGGAGCTTGGCGTACACCGCCCCCAGGTAGGTGCCGTACGAGTAGCCGAAGTAGCTGATGCGCTCCGCGCCGAGGGCGGTGCGCAGCACCTCGATGTCCCGGGCGGCCGAGACGGTGCCGATGTGCGGCAGGACGTCCGCGTGCCGGGTGCCGCAGGACTCGGCGAAGGCCCGCACGCGGTCCAGGTTGGCCCGCTCGGTGGCCGCGTCCAGGGGTACGGAGTCGGGGCGGACGGGGGCGAAGTGCCCGGAACCGCAGTCGAGGGCGGGCTCGCTCTTGCCGACGCCGCGGGGGTCGAAGCCGATCACGTCGTACTGCGCGGCCACGTCCTTGGGCAGGGTTGAGGCGACGAACCCGGCCAGCGCCCGCCCGCTGCCGCCCGGCCCGCCCGGGTTGACCAGCAGCGGGCCCTGGGAGGTCTTGGCGGTATGGGGGACCCGGGTCAGCGCGAGCGTGATCGTCCGGCCGGCGGGCCGGTCGTGGTCGAGCGGCACCTTGAGCGACGCGCACTGGAGCGTGGGGTAGCGGGGGGTCGCGCAGCCGGTCCAGCGCAGTGCGGCGGCCTGCGAGGCCCGCTCCGCCGGGGCGGGGGCGGCCGGGGCGGCCGTCACCGGACTCGCGAGGGCGGCGGCGACGGTGGAGGTCGCCAGCAGGACGGCGGCGCGCTTCTTCAAGGGGTGGAGCATGGGGCCTCCCAGCCGAGTGTTCTGGGCGGAATCGTCCCGGAAACCGCGCCTGGAAGACGGGATTGGACCGGCTATTGGCCCGATGTGATGACCGTTCAGGGGGCGATGGCCGTCAGAGGAGCGTGAGCTGGGTGGCCTCGGAGGGCGCGGGCCCGACCGGGCGCTCGGGGGCGGTGATCCTGCGGGATGCGCCCCGCCGGGCCGGTCCGATGCCGAATTCGGCCGCGAGTTCGTGGACTTGGCGGGTGATCATCCGCTGGTACCAGGTGGGCGCGTACGAGCCGCCGGCGTACATCCGCTCGTACCGCTCGACGAGGTGCGGGTGGTGCTCGGCCAGCCAGGCGGTGAACCACTCGCGGGCCCCCGGCCGCAGATGGAGTACCAGGGGTGTCACGGAGGTGGCGCCGGACTCGGCGACGGCCTGCACGGTGGCCCGCAGCTGGGCGGGGGAGTCCCCGAGGAAGGGGATCACCGGGGCCATCAGCACCCCGCACTCGATCCCGGCCCCGGTCAGTGTCCGTACGGCGTTCAGCCGGGCGGCGGGGGAGGGCGTCCCGGGCTCCACGGTCCGCCACAGGGCGGTGTCGGTGAAGCCGACGGAGACGGAGATGCCGACCTCGGTGGCCTCGGCCGCCTCGCGCAGGAGCGGCAGGTCGCGCAGGATCAGCGTGCCCTTGGTGAGGATCGAGAAGGGATTGGCCCGGTCGCGCAGGGCCTCGATGATCCCGGGCATCAGGCGGTACCGGCCCTCGGCGCGCTGGTAGCAGTCCACGTTGGTGCCCATCGCGATGTGCGCACCGGTCCAGCGGGGCGCGGCGAGCTCGCGGCGCAGCAGTTCCGGGGCGTTGGTCTTGACGACGATCTGGGAGTCGAAGCCGAGTCCGGTGTCGAGGTCGAGATAGCTGTGCGTCTTGCGCGCGAAGCAGTACACGCACGCGTGGCTGCAGCCGCGGTAGGGGTTGACGGTCCATTCGAACGGCATGCGCGAGGCGCCGGGCACCCGGTTGACGATCGACCGGGCCCGGACCTCGTGGAAGGTGATTCCCCGGAACTCGGGGGTGTCGATCGTGCGGGTCACGACGGCGCCGGCCCCGAAGAGCGCGGCCGGCCCGGCGGGACCCTCGGTCAGGTTCTCCCAGCGCATGGTGCGCCTCCCTTGCTGGCTCTGCCGAGAGAATAGAACAAACGTTCCCATGATCGTGCGGGTCCGGGGGACCGCCGGCGGGTGGCCGGCCCGGATTTGGGCCACCGCGCCGGAGGTGGTTGGCTTCGCCGTGACGAGCGGACACAACTGCTGGAGGAACAGGTATGGCGCAGGTCGAGGCCACCACGGAGCGCATCATCGGGGCCGACGCGGAGACGGTCTTCGACACGCTGGCCGACTACAGCGGGACCCGGGGCAAGCTGCTGCCCGAGCACTTCAGCGAGTACGAGGTGCGGGAGGGCGGCGACGGCGAGGGCACCCTGGTGCACTGGAAGCTGCAGGCCACCAGCAGGCGCGTGCGCGACTGCCTGCTGGAGGTCACCGAGCCCACCGACGGTCAGCTCGTGGAGAAGGACCGCAACTCCTCCATGGTCACCACCTGGGTGGTCACCCCCGCCGGCGAGGGCAGGTCCAAGGCCGTCGTCACCACCGTCTGGAACGGCGCCGGCGGCATCGGCGGCTTCTTCGAGCGCACCTTCGCCCCCAAGGGCCTCGCCCGGATCTACGACACCCTGCTGGCCAACCTGGCCGCGGAAGTCGAAGGCCGGGCCTGAGCAAGGCCGTTGCCCGGGCCCGGCAGGGCCCGGGCCGCCACCCGCCCCCTCACCGGTTCGGGTGGACTTTCCGCCCCGCCCGCGCCCGGCGGGCGCGCGGCACCGGCCGCGGCGCCTCGCCGCGTTGTCGCAAGCGCGGCACCGGCCGCGGCGCCTCGCCGCGTTGTCGCAAGCGCCCGCATACGCCCGGTGTGAGGATGCTCCTCCGCCTCGCGATGCACCGCATCCGACGCCGCGCGCTGATCCGCCGGGGATGGCGGCGCAGCCCTTACGCTGGGCCCTGTGCGCGGTCGTCCGCGTCGCGCGCGACCGCGCAACCGACCGCACGGGGGCCCGATGAAGATCCTCATCTCCGCCGACATGGAAGGCGCCACCGGCGTCACCTGGCCCGCCGACGTGCTGCCCGGCACGCCCCAGTGGGAGCGCTGCCGGGGGATGTTCACCTCCGACGTCAACGCCGCCGTGCTCGGCTTCTACGACGGCGGCGCCGACCAGGTCGTCGTCAACGAGGCCCACTGGACCATGCGCAACCTGCTGCTGGAGCGCCTCGACGCCCGCGCGGAGATGCTCACGGGCCGCCACAAGTCCCTCTCCATGGTCGAGGGCGTCCAGCGCGGCGACGTCGACGGCATCGCCTTCGTCGGCTACCACACGGGCGCCGGCTCCGAAGGCGTCCTCGCCCACACCTACCTCGCCAACTCCATCACCGGGGTCTGGCTCAACGGGACCCGCGCGAGCGAGGGACTGCTCAACGCCCACGTCGTCGCCGAGTACGGAGTCCCGGTCATCCTGGTCACCGGCGATGACCTGACCTGCGTGGACGCCGCCGGCTACGCCCCCGACGCGGTGACCGTCGCGGTCAAGGACCACGTCTCGCGCTACGCCGCCGTCTGCCGGACCCCGTCCCGCACCGCCGCCGACATCAGGGCCGCGGCCAAGGAGGCCACCGCCCTCGCCGTCCGCCGCGAGCCCGTGCCCGGCGGCGGCCCGTACACCGTGGAGCTGGAGTTCGACGCCGAACACCTGGCGATGTCCGCCACGGTCGTTCCGGGGGTCCGGCGCAGCGGCGAGCGCAGGGTCGCCTACACCAGCGAGACGATGTACGAGGGGATCCGCGCCTTCAAGGCGGTCACGACGGTCGTCTCGGCGGCCGTGGAGGAGCAGTATGGCTGACATGCGCTCAATCGACACCGGCCCTTCTGCCGACGCCGGCGGCGCCGCAGGCACCGCGGACGGCGTCACCGCGGTGGACGCGGTGGCCCTCGACGAGGTCGTCGGATTCACCTCGGACCTCATCCGGATCGACACCTCCAACCGGGGCGGCGGCGACTGCCGCGAGCGGCCCGCCGCCGAATACGTCGCCGAGCGGCTCGCCGCCGCCGGCCTGGAGCCGCTTCTGCTGGAGCGCACCCCGGGCCGCACCAACGTGGTCGCCCGGATCGACGGCACCGACCCGTCCGCCGACGCGCTCCTCGTCCACGGCCACCTCGACGTGGTCCCGGCCGAAGCCGCCGACTGGAGCGTGCACCCCTTCTCCGGCGAGGTCCGCGACGGTGTCGTCTGGGGCCGCGGAGCCGTCGACATGAAGAACATGGACGCGATGGTGCTGGCCGTCGTACGGTCCTGGGCGCGCGCGGGAGTCCGCCCGCGCCGGGACATCGTGATCGCCTACACCGCCGACGAGGAGGACAGCGCCGTCGACGGCTCCGGCTTCCTCGCCGACCACCACCCGGAACTCTTCGAGGGCTGCACCGAGGGCCTGAGCGAATCCGGCGCCTTCACCGTCCACACCGGTCGCGGCCGCGCCCTCTACCCGATCGCCGCCGGTGAACGCGGCACCGCCTGGCTGAAGTTGACCGCTCGCGGCACCACCGGGCACGGCTCCAAGCCCAACAAGGCCAATGCCGTCAGCCGGCTCGCCGCCGCGGTCGCCCGGATCGGCGCGTACGAGTGGCCGGTCCGGCTCACCGACACCGTCGTCGCCTGCATCACCGAACTCGCCGCGCTGCAGGGCATGTCCGTCGACCCGCGGCGCCCCGGCTTCGACCTCGACGGGGTCCTCGGCAAGCTGGGCCCGGCCGCCGCCCTCGTCGAGGCGACCGTCCGCAACAGCGCCAACCCGACCATGCTCAGCGCCGGTTACAAGGTGAACGTGATCCCCGGGGAGGCCACCGCCTTCGTCGACGGCCGCATGCTGCCCGGCGGCGAAGCCGAGTTCACCGCCGCCCTCGACGCGCTCACCGGCCCCGACGTCACCTGGGAGTTCCACCACCGGGAGGTCGCCCTCGAAGCACCCGTGGACGGGCGGACGTACGCCGTGCTGCGCGAGTGCGTCCAGCGGTTCGACCCGGACGGGCACGTGGTGCCCTTCTGCATGGCGGGCGGCACCGACGCCAAGCAGTTCTCCCGGCTCGGCATCACCGGCTACGGATACTCCCCGCTGAAGCTGCCACCCGGCTTCGACTACTGGTCCCTCTTCCACGGCGTGGACGAACGGGTGCCCGTCGAGGCCCTCCACTTCGGCGTCCGCGTCCTCGACCGCGCACTGCGCACCCTGTGAGCGGGGACCGGTGATGTCCGCCGCACCGACCAGCCCGTACGGGAGCTGGCCCTCGCCCATCGACGCGGGCCTCGCGGCCTCGCGCGACGGGCGGCCCGAGTACCTCGGCACGGTCGGCCCCGAGGTGTGGTGGACCGAGCCCCGGCCGCGGGAGGCGGGCCGCCGCACCCTCGTACGCCGCCGTCCCGCGGGCATCGGCAGCGAGGTGAGCGAGCTGCCCGCACCATGGAACGTGCGCAGCCGCGTCACCGAGTACGGCGGCCTGCCCTGGGCGGGGGCCGAGCGCGCGGACGGCGGACCCCTGCTGGTCTTCGTCCACTTCCCCGACCAGCGGCTGTACGCGTACGAGCCGGACGCGCCCGGCGCCCCCGAGCCGCGGCCCCTCACCCCCGTGTCCCGGACCGGCGGCGGACTGCGCTGGGCGGACCCGGTGGTGCGCGGCGGGGAGGTGTGGTGCGTGCTGGAGGAGTTCACCGGGCCCGCGCCGACCGACGTACGCCGGGTCCTGGCCGCCGTACCGCTGGACGGGTCGGCGGCCGGGGACCGGACGGCGGTACGGGAGCTCACCGACGGCGGGCACCGGTTCACCACCGGCCCCCGTCTCTCGCCGGACGGGCGGCGGGCGGCCTGGCTGGTGTGGGACCACCCCCTGATGCCCTGGGACGGCACCGGGCTCCAGCTGGCCGAGGTCACCGCCGACGGGCGGCTGGCCGGGGCGCGGACCGTCCTCGGCGGCCCCGGGGAGTCCGTCGCCCAGGTCGACTGGACGGCCGGTGGAACCCTCCTCGCGGTCAGCGACCGCGGCGGCTGGTGGAACCCGTACCGGGTGGACCCGGACACGGGATCCGCCGTCAACCTGTGCCCGCGGGAGGAGGAGTTCGGGGGAGCCCTGTGGAAGCCGGGACTGCGCTGGCTCGCCCCGCTCCCCGACGGGCTCGTCGCCGTGCTGCACGGCCAGGGCTCCTCGGTCCTCGGCATCCTGGACCCGGAGAGCGGCGACCTGGTGGACGCGGCCGGGCCGTGGACGGCCTGGCAGCCGACGCTCGCAGTCCACGGCAGCCGGGTCTACGGGGTCGCCGCCAGCCCGCGCAGCGCCTACGAGGTGGTCGAGCTGGACACTGCCAGCGGGCACGCCCGGGTGGTCGGCGCCCAGGGCCCGGACCCGGTGGACCCGGCCTACTACCCCGAGCCGCAGAGCCGTACCTTCCACGGCCCGGACAACCGGCAGGTCCACGCACACGTCTACCCGCCGCACCATCCGGCCTGCCGGGCGGCCGCCGACGAACTCCCCCCGTACGTGGTGTGGGCGCACGGCGGGCCCACCGAGCACGTGCCGCCCGTACTCGACCTGCACATCGCCTACTTCACCTCGCGCGGGATCGGTGTGGTCGAGGTGAACTACGGCGGCTCCACCGGCTACGGGCGCGCCTACCGGGAGCGGCTGCGCGAGCAGTGGGGCGTGGTGGACGTGGAGGACTGCGCGGCGGTGGCCCGCGCGCTGGCCGTCGAGGGCACCGCCGACCCGGCCCGGCTCGCCATCCGGGGCGGCAGCGCGGGCGGCTGGACGGCGGCGGCCTCGCTGGCCGCGACGGACCTGTACGCCTGCGCGGCGGTCATCTACCCGGTGCTGGATCTGATCGGCTTCGCCGAGGAGACCCACGACCTGGAATCCCACTACGTCGACAGCCTGGCGGGGCCGCCGCAGACCCTCCCCGTCCTGTGCCGCGAGCGCTCACCGGTCGCCCGGGCCGACCGGATCACGGCGCCGTTCGTCCTGCTGCAGGGGCTGGACGACCCGGTGTGCCCGCCGGCGCAGGCCGAGCGGCTGCTGGCCGCGATGCGGGGCCGGCCGGTGCCGCACGCCTATCTGGCCTTCGAGGGCGAGGGGCACGGCTTCCGCCGCGCCGACACCATGGTCCGGGCTCTGGAGGCGGAACTGTCGCTGTACGCCCAGGTCTTCGGGATCGAACGCACCGACGTGCCGCGGCTCGCTTTGGAGACGTCCCCGTGAAAGCGGATCGGGGTGGAACTCAGAGCATGACGAGCAGGCGCGTCTTCGCCTTGAGCTTCCTGTTCACCGAACGGCTCTGCACGTAGACCTCCAGTTCCGGATTGTGGCCCGCCTTCACCGATACGGTCCCCTGAATTCCGCTGCCGAACAGAAGGCTGCGCGCCGCGTCGCCCGTGTACGCGCGGTCGGTTTCCTTCTCGACCACGATGACCTCCTTGTCGGCCTGGACCTGGACCCGGCTGCCCAGCTGGTAGTAGCAGGAGCCGCGTTCGTAGGACACACCGGACTGGGCGTCGACGAAGGAGCGGATGTTCATGTCCGCGTCGACCTCCAGCAGCCGGTATTTGTCGGACGCGATCGGTTCGAGATTCGCCTTCACGTCGTCGACGGAAATGTCCTGGCCGACGGCGAAGAGGTTCTTCGTACCGCGCACACCCTTCTCACGGCCGCGCAGGAAGCTGGTGGCGGCGGCGCGCACGGTGCCGATCGCCTCCTTGACGCCCTCCTGGGAATCCGCGTCCCAGATGGCGATGTTCCCCGCCGGGAAGCCGTAGTTCTGTGCGGTCCGCTTGGCGAGGGAGTTCGGGACGAGGATCGCCGAGGTCCAGTGCTCCGGGAGCGTGCCCATCCTGGCGGTGATCCGGTCGAGCCAGGGGCCGAGGATGCTCATGTCGCCGTCGTGCCGGCGGTCGCCGCCGGAGGCGTTCTCCTCGCCGTCCGTCACCACGATCTGGAGGAAGCTGTGCTCGCCGTATTCCTCCCAGATGTGCCCCAGGTCGTCGAGGGATTTCAGGGAGGCTTCGATGAGGGCGGTCGCGCCGTTCTTCACCTTGTAGAGGCCCCGCATGGACGGCAGGTGTTTCACGTCCATGTCCCAGACCAGGTTCTCCACCTGGTGGTCGAAGGAATACAGGCTGATGCGCGTCTCGTGGCCGAGGCTGTCCGACTCGGTCTTCAGCCCCGCCACGAATTCGTCGACGACACGGATCAGTTGGTTCTGGTGCTGACGCATGGAACCCGAACAGTCCACTACCAGCGCGACGTGGTTCACCTTGTGCTGGATCCTGTTTGCGGACATGATTCCGCTCCTTTTCCGAAGCTCCCCGAGTGATGTCCTCACAGTAGGTGGAGCCACTGACAACGGAGCTTGACGGGCGATCAGGCGATCAGCCCTGAAAGGCGTTCCTCACGCGGTGTGCAGCCAGACCCGCAGCGGGCCGATCGCGGTGAACCCGCTGCGGAGGGCGCTGTCCAGGTCCTCACCGTGCTCGTAGCCGACCACGGGCAGGGCGTCCGCCCGGCGGGCGGCGATCGCGGTCAGGACGCCCGCCCAGGCCGTGTCGGTGCCCACCCCGTCACGGGCGAACAGGTTGGAGACGCCGACCACGCCGGCGCAGGTGTGTGCGACGGCTCCGGCGACGATCCGGTCGCCGACGCGGCCGGCGAGGAAGGCGGTGTCACCGCCGAGCAGGGCGGGCCGGAACAGCCCGGTGGCCTCCTCGCCGTCCCACGCCGCCTCCCAGGCCGTCAGTTCCGCGGCGTCGCGGACCTCGGACCACTCCGGCGCGGACGGAGCCGCCGCCGGGGCCTGCGCACCCGCCGGACGGTGGATCCACTGGGCCTCGAACAGCACCTCGAAGCCGTCCCCGGACAGGTCCAGGGAGGCGAAGGAGTCCTTCACCGAGCAGCCGGGGGAGCCGGTGTCGACCGACCGGAGCAGGCTCCGCGCCGGGACGGACGCGTCGAGGGTCACGGCATCGGGGTACAGGGGCGGTGTCCGTACCGTGCTCAGCCAGAGGTCCCCGCCGTCGTACCGCGGCGACAGGCCGTGCGCGCGGCAGACGGCGTCGCACCAGCCGGCGTTGTTCAGCGCGGCCCGGCGGCGCAGCGCCGCACTCGTCTCGTCCATGATCACCGCCCGATGGTGTCACAGCCCTTAGATTGGGGCGATGACCTTTTCCAGCTACGTCCGGGAGGGCGACCGCGTCGGCCTGCGGCCCTACCGGCTCGCTGACGGGCCCGAGTTCACCGCGCGCGTACGTGAGAGCCGGGACCTCCACCGCCCCTGGCTGTTCCCGCCCGACACCGTGGAGGAGTACGAGCACTACGCGGCCGGGCTGACCGAGAAGGACGCCCGCGCCGGGTTCCTCGTGTGTGAGCTCGCCACCGGGGCCCTGGCCGGTTTCGTCAACGTCAACAACATCGTCCGGGGCGCCTTCCAGTGCGGAGCCCTCGGCTACGGCGCCTTCGCGCACGCCGCCCGCCGCGGGCTCCTGCGCGAAGCCCTCGGACTGGTCCTCGACCACGCCTTCGCCCCTGCCGGGGACGGCCTGGGGCTGCACCGCCTGGAGGCCAACGTCCAGCCCGCCAACACCGCCTCGATCGCACTGGTCCGGGGCGCCGGCTTCCGGCTGGAAGGCCTCTCCCCGGACTTCCTCCGGGTCGACGGCGCCTGGCGCGACCACGAACGCTGGGCCGTCACCGCCGGGATGCCGCGCCCCCGATGACACCGCCGGCCCGCGGCCGGCCGGTGATTGCCGCCGCGGCGCGGTTTCGCGCAGGATGAGGGGATGCGCACCCTCGTACTGCTCGACGCCCCGTCCAACCTGGGTCTGCGGCCGCCCGCCCCCGGAGTCGTCCCCGGCGTCTACAAACTCGCGGGCGCCCTGCGCGAACAGGGGCTGCTGGGCAGGCTCGGGGCACGCGAGGGGGGCGTCGTGGTGCCGCCCCGCTACGACCTCGGGGACTGGAAGGAGGGCGACGGCGTCTTCAACGCGGAAGCGCTCGCCGCGTACACCGTCACCCTCGCCGACCGGATCGAAGGCCACCTGCGGGTCGGGGAGTTCCCCGTCGTCCTCGGCGGTGACTGCTCCATCCAGCTCGGAGCCTCGCTCGCCATGCGCCGGACCGGCCGCTACGGCCTCGCCGCCGTCGACGGCTCCGCCGACTTCCGCCACCCCGGCAACACCGCCGTCAACGGGCCCGTCGGGGCCGCGGGCGGTGAGGAGCTGGCCCTGGCCACCGGCCGGGGGCAGCCCTCCCTCAGCGACCTCGAAGGCCTCGCACCGTACCTGCGGGACGAGGACGTACGGCTCTTCGGGCTGCGCGACGGCGACACGGACCTCCTGGAGCTGGCGGAGGCCGGGATCTTCGCCGCCACCGTCGGGGAGATCCGCCGGCGGGGTGCCGCCGCCGTCGCGCGGTCGGCCCTGGACGGGCTGCACCCGCCCGTCACCGACGGCTTCTGGGTCCACCTGGACGCCGACGTGCTCGACCCGGAGGTGATGCCCGCCGTGGACAGCCCCGACCCCGGTGGCCTGCGGCCGCAGGAGGTCGCCGAACTGCTGGCCGTCCTCGTCGGGTCGCCCCGGTGCGTCGGACTGAACGTCACCATCTACGACCCGGACCTCGACCCCGACGGCCGTGCGGGCGCGCTGCTCGCCGATCTGGTGGCGGGGGCCTTCGCGTCATCCTGACCGGTGGTGATCCGCCGAACCCCTGTGCACCGGCCGCCGAGGCGTGTTCCATTTCCCCATGGCCACCACCGTCCGACGCGCCGTACTGACCCTGCCCGCTGCCCTGTTGGGCCCCGACAACCCGCTGCCCGCCCTGCACGCGCCCGACGGCGCGCACGTGCTGGACGAGCGCTCCCGCGACGGCCTGCCCCGCGACATGGCCCGGCAGATCGGCTACGAGCCGCTGCGCTCCCTGCTGCCCGTACGCATCCGCGACGGGTACGGACGGGAGCGCGCGGAGCGGGAGTTCGACGCCGTCGTCATCGAGAACGAGCACCTGCGGGCCACCGTGCTCCCCGGCCTCGGCGGGCGCGTCCACTCACTGGTCCACCTGCCCACCGGACGCGAACTGCTGTACCGCAACCCGGTGTTCCAGCCCGCGAACTTCGCGCTGAACGGTGCCTGGTTCTCCGGCGGCATCGAGTGGAACACCGGTGCGACGGGGCACACCGCCCTGTCCTGCGTCCCGTTGCACGCGGCGCTGGTCCCGGCCCCGGACGGCGGTGTGATGGTGCGGCTGTGGGAGTGGGAGCGGCTGCGCGACCTGCCGTTCCAGGTGGACCTGTGGCTGCCGCACGACTCGGCGTTCCTGTACGCCGGCGTCCGCGTGCGCAACCCGCACGAGCGGCCCGCGCCCGTCTACTGGTGGTCCAACACCGCCGTACCCGAGGACGCGGGCAGCCGCGTCCTGGCCCCCGCCGACGAGGCCTGGCACTTCGGGTACGAGCGCTCGCTGCGCAGGATCCCCGTGCCGGAGTGGGAGGGCGCCGACCGCACGTACCCGCTGCGCAGCGCGTATCCGGCGGACTACTTCTACGAGGTCCCGGACGGGGCCCGGCCCTGGATCGCCTCCCTGGACACCGCCGGGCACGGGCTGGTGCAGACCTCCACCGGGCGGCTGCGCGGGCGCAAGCTGTTCGTGTGGGGCGCCGGCGGCGGCGGGCGGCGCTGGCAGGAATGGCTGACCGAGCCGGGCACGGGCGGCTACGCGGAGATCCAGGCCGGACTGGCCCGCACCCAGCTGGAGCACGTACGGCTGGAGGGCGGGGCGGAGTTCAGCTGGCTGGAGGCGTACGGGCCGCTGTCGGCGGATCCGTCGGCGGTGCACGGCGCGGACTGGGCGGCGGCCCGCGGCGCCGCCGAGGGCGCGCTGGACGCCGTACTGCCGCGCGCGGACGTGGACGCGGCGTACGAGGCGTGGCGCGGGCGGGCCGACACCGAACCGGGGGAGCGGCTGGCGGCCGGCTCGGGCTGGGGCGCGCTGGAGGTGCTGTGCGCGGGCCACCGGCTGCCCGGGACTCCCTTCGAGGAGTCGACGCTGGGCGAGGAGCAGGAGCCCTGGCTGGAACTGTGGCGCAAGGGTGTGCTGCCCGCCTCGCGCCGGGTGGTCCCGCCCGGCCCGAGCCTGGTCGCCGCGCACTGGCGGGACATGCTGGAGACGGCCCCCGCGGACCCGCTGACGGAGTACCACCTGGGCGTGGCCCAGTGGCATGCGGGGGACACCGCCCAGGCGGTGCGCAGTTGGGAACGGGGGCTGGCGCTCGCGCCCTCGCAGTGGCCCCTGCTGCGGTGCCTGGCGGTGGCGGACGCGCTGGCGGGCGATACGGAGCGGGCCGCCGACCGGTTCGCGGCGGCCTTCGAGGACCTGGCCGCGGAGAGCCGCGGGGGCGAGCCGTGGGCGGCGGCGGAGTCGGCGCTCGGCCGGGAGGCGATGACCGCGCTCCTGGCGGCGGGCCGTCCGGCGCAGGCCCGGTCCGTCTGGGACCGGCTCCGGCCGGCCCTGCGCGAACAGGGCCGCTTCCGGCTGCTGGCGGCCCGGCTGCTCGCCGCGGAGGGCCATGTCCGGGCGGCCCGGAGGGTCTTCGAGGACGGCTTCGAACTCCCCGACTTGAGGGAGGGCGAGGAAACCCTGTCCGAACTCTGGACGACGCTCACCGACTGCCCCCTGCCGTCCCACTACGACTTCCGCATGCGGCCGGCTACTCCCTGATGTCGTCGAGGCAGAGGATGAACTGCCTGCCGGACCGGTGCCGGTTGTTGTCGATCTCCTCGTTGAAACCCAAGTCCGACAGGCCCTGGCACCGTGAGTGGTCCTTGCTGTCGGGGAACACCCGGACCACCTTGAACTCCGCGTCCGAGGCCCCGCACCCGACCAGCCGCATGTCCGGGAAGATCAGATTCCCCTGATTCGTGAGGCAGTCGCCGACCTCGGCCCGGGTGAGGTCGGCTCGGCTGACGAACCAGTACACCGCACCGGCGCCGAGCGCGATCACGACGCCGGCGATCACGGCGATCTTCGCGATGAGCGCCTTCCGGCTTCGGGTCGACGGCGCCGGACGGACGGACGGCTGCGGCGCTTCGGTCATGCGGGTGGTCTCCCGGTGGGCGTGCGGGCGCGAGTGCGCGTTGGCGTGTGCACGCTATATCACCAGGTGGCAGCCCCGCGCGGAGACCCGGCAGGGTCAGGCGCGGCAGAGGATTTCGGCGTTCAGGACGGCGAACCAGGCGTCCGGGGAGGTGCCCCAGGTGCGCCAGGCCTCGGCGGCGGCGTCCAGGTCGGCGGGCGTCGCCTGGCCGCCGCGGACGGCGGTGTCCGCGTACGCGGAGGCCTTGGTGCGGTCGGCCCACAGGGCGGACCACCACGCCGTCTCCTCCGCGGTGGCGAAGCACCAGGCGGTGGCCGAGGAGGCCACGTCGGTGAAGCCGGCCTGCCGGGCCCAGGCCCGCAGGTGGCGGCCCGCGTCGGGTTCGCCGCCGTTGGCACGGGCCACCCGCCGGTACAGGTCCAGCCAGGCGTCCAGCCCCGGCGTCGCCGGGTACCAGGTCATCGCCGCGTAGTCGGCGTCGCGTGCGGCGACGACCCCGCCCGGCCGGCACACCCGCCGCATCTCCCGCAGCGCCCGTACCGGGTCCCCCACGTGCTGCAGCACCTGGTGCGCGTGGACCACGTCGAAGGAGTCGTCCGGGAAGTCCAGCGCGTGCACGTCCGCGACCGAGAAGGACACGGCGCCCTCCAGCCCGCGCTCCTTCGCATGAGCCCGGGCCTGCGCCAGGACGCCTTCGGCGGCGTCGACGGCGGTGACCCGGCCGCCCGGTGCGACCAGCTCCGCCAGATCCGCCGTGATGGTCCCCGGGCCGCAGCCGACGTCCAGGACGGCCAGCCCCGGGCGCAGCTCGCCGACCAGATAGGCGGCGGAGTTCTCGGCGGTGCGCCAGCGGTGCGAGCGCAGGACCGACTCGTGATGGCCGTGCGTGTAGACGGCGGTCTCCCCGGCGGCGTTCGCGGCGTCCGTGCCGTTCGTGGCGTCCATGGCGCTACCTGCCCCTCCTCGTCGAAGCGTTGGCACCACCGTAGGCGATCAGTTCGTCATGTGAGATATGCGTTTTGACATGTGGACAGACAGCTTGTGTTCCAAGGCGGTCGGCCGGGTCGGTGGCAGCGCCGGACAGGGGCGAGGAGAGTTGCCCCAGGGGGATGTCACTCCGGTGGAGAGCGGTGGTAGCCATGTCCGACACGCTGCTCGAACGGCATGCCGAAGCGCTGCGCCTCTTCGGAGAGCGGGTGCGCGCCGTCCGGCGCGACCAGTGGGGCGCGCCCACCCCCTGCGCGGAGTGGACCGTGCGGGACCTGGTCAACCACGTCACCGCGGAACAGCTCTGGGTCCCGCCGCTGGTCACCGAGGGCCGCACCGCCGACGAGCTCGGCGACGCCTTCTCCGGGGACGTCCTGGGCGACGACCCGGTCGCCGTGTGGGACCGCGCCTCGGGCGCCGCGCACGCGGCCTTCGCCGCGTCCGGCGCGCTGGACCGGACCGTGCGGCTCTCCTACGGGCCCGCGCCCGGGTCGTCGTACTGCTCGGAGCTGACCACCGACTGCGTGGTCCACACGTGGGACCTCTGCCGCGGCATCGGGGCCGACGACCGGCTGCCCGCCACCCTCGTGGAGTTCGCCGTCAAGCAGGTCATGCCGCACGTGGACGCACTCGCGGCCAGTGGCATGTTCGCCGAGCCCGTCGACATCCCGCCGGGGGCGGACGCGCAGACCAGGCTGCTCGCGATGGTGGGGCGCAAGGGCTGAGCCCCGAGGCCGCGGCGGACGGCCCCCGACAACGGGCACGGGCGCCCAAACAATCGTATAAAGGTCAGGGTCGGCGGAGTGCGGCGCGACGAACGCGGAAGGCGGACAGCGGTGGAGGGGATGCAGCGCACGACGGCGGAGGGCCGCGGCCCGGTCCGCTACGGCCCGCCCGCGCCACAGCCCGGCCTGCCCGTCCTCTCCGAACTCGTCTCCGTCCTCGGCGCGGCCGCAGGGCGCTCCTCACCCCAGCCCCCCGGCGGCGGCGCATCGCTGCGCGAGGCCGCCTGCCGGTACTGGGGGCGGCGCGGACTGGCCGCCGCCCCGGAGGACGTGGCGGCGGGCCCCGGCGCCCCGCCGCTCCTCCTGGCCCTCCTCGGGGCGTGCGGGGGCGACGTGATGCTGCCCAGGCCCTGCCCCGCCTGGTGGACCCCGCAGGTCCGACTGCTCGGCCGGCGGGCCTACCACGTACCGACTCCCGCCGAGTGCGGCGGCGTACCGGACCCCTACGCCCTGCTGGAGACCGTACGGCGGGTGCGCGCCGAGGGCGGCGACCCGCGGGTGCTGCTGTTGTCGGTCGCCGACGACCCGACCGCCACCGTGCCCCCGCCCGAACTGGTACGCGAGGCGTGCGAGGCCGCCGAGGCCGCCGGGCTGTTCGTCGTCAGCGACGAGAGCTGGCGCGACACCGTCCACCGGCCCCATGACGACCTCGTCCTCAGCCCCGCCGAGATGCTTCCCGGGCAGACGGCCGTCCTCGTCGACCTCGCCGGGGCGCTGCTGCCGGCCGGCTGGCCCGCCGCGGTGGTCCGCTTCCCCGCCACCGGGCAGGGGTCCCGGCTGCGCGCCCACACCCTCGACGTCCTCACCGCCACCGGCGCGACGGTCGCCGGACCCGTCGCAGGCGCCGCGGCGCACGCCCTCGACGAACCCGACGCCGTCGCCGCCCGCGCCCGCGCGGCCGCCCGCCTGCACGGCCGGGTGGCCGCCGCCGCGCACCGCGAGATCCGCGCCGCGGGAGCCCTGGCCCTGCCCCCGCAGGCGGGTCGGCACCTCTACGCCGACCTCACCCCGCTGCGCGCGGGGCTCGCCCGGCACGGCGTCGGGGACGCCCTGGAACTGGAGGACTGGCTCGGCGGGCGGCTCGGCGCACCCACCCCCGGCGGGCAGCGGTTCGCGGACGAACTGGGCGCACTGCGGGTGCGGTTGTCCACGGGGCCGCTGCTGGGTGCCACCCCCGAGGAGCGGCTGGCCGCCCTCACCGCCCGCGATCCGCTCGAACTGCCGTACGTACGCAGCTCCCTGGACCACCTCGGAGCGGTCCTGGCCGGGCTGGCCTGACCCCGGGCCGGCCTGACCCCGGGCTGCCGCCCCGGCCCGCCCCGAACCCCGCGACCAAGGAACGGAGAAGCCGATGAGCGACCGGACGGACGCCGCCCACGCACCCGCCCCGGCCGCCCCCTCCGCGGGGCCCGCACGCCCGGCCGCCGCGCGGGCCGCGCGCCCGTCCGCACCCCGCCCGATCGGCGAACACCGCCGCTGGCCCCGCTCGTTCGCCGACCGGCTGACCGCCCCGCTGCCCGGAGTCCGCGCGTTCGCCCGGCTCGCCCGCGAGGGCGCCTTCCGACCCGGCCCTGAAGGCCTGCGCGGCATCCCGGACCTGCCGTACGAGCCCGGCCCGCTGCCCCGGACCGTCCCCGGCGAGGTGTCCGTCACCTGGGCCGGGCATGCCAGCTGGGTCGTGCGGACGGGCGGACTGACCGTGCTGACCGATCCCGTCTGGTCCCGCCGGATCCTCGGCACCCCGGCCCGGTTGACGCCCGTAGGGGTGCGCTGGGAGGACCTGCCGCCGGTGGACGCGGTGGTGATCAGCCACAACCACTACGACCACCTCGACGCCCCCACCCTCAGGCGGCTGCCCCGCGACACCGCCCTCTTCGTCCCGGCGGGCCTCGCGGGCTGGTTCCGCCGCCGCGGCTTCACCCGGGTCACCGACCTCGACTGGTGGGAGGCGGCCGAACTGGACGGCGTACGCTTCGAGTTCGTCCCCGCCCACCACTGGTCCAAGCGGTCCCTGACCGACACCTGCCGGTCCCTGTGGGGCGGCTGGCTCCTCACCGACACCCTCAGCCCGGTGCCGAGGAAGGTCTACTTCGCGGGGGACACCGGCTACGGCCGGTGGTTCCGCGAGATCGGCCGCCGCCACCCCGGCATCGACCTCGCGCTCCTGCCCGTCGGCGCCTACGCGCCGCGCTGGTGGCTCGGCGACGTGCACGCCGACCCGGAGGAAGCCGTCCAGGCCTGCCTCGACCTCGGTGCCCGGCGCATGGCCCCCATGCACTGGGCGGCCTTCGTGCTCTCCGCCGAACCGGTCATGGAGCCCCTGCACCGCACCCGGGCCGCCTGGTCGGATGCCGGCCTTCCCCGCGAAGACCTCTGGGACCTCCCGGTCGGAGCCTCCCGCACCCTGCCCGACCCCGACGGCCCGCCGCCGGGCGCCGCCCGCCCGGAGCACTGAGGGCCATACGTGGCGGGACAGCCGTCAGGCCGCTTCCGGCGGATCGGGGCGCAGCCGGCGCCATGCCGCGGGGCCCGCGCTGACCAGCAGCGCCAGGCCGACCGCCAGGGCCACGCCCTTCCACGGCTCGGAGAAGAGCGAACCGCCCAGGATGCCGATCAGTCCGTACGTCGCCGCCCAGGCCAGGCACGCGGGGCCGTCCCCGCGGGCGAACCGGCGCAGCGGCAACTCCGCCAGCAGACAGGCCAGCATCACCGGGATCCGGCCCGCCGGGACCAGCCGGGACAGCACCAGCACCGTCACCCCGTGCTCGTCCAGCCGGGCCTGCGCCTGCTCCAGCCGCTCCGGCGCGGCCCGGCCGCGCAACGCCTCCAGCCACCGCGAACCGCCCCGTGACCGCACCCCGCGACGCCCGAGCCAGTACAGCGTCAGGTCCCCCGTGAAGGCCGCCGCCGCCGACACCGCGAACACCAGCAGCACCCCGTACGGCGGCGCCTGGTGGTGGAACGCCACCACCGCTGCCGAACTCACCAGCGCCCCGGTCGGAATCACCGGCACCAGTGCGCCCAGCGCCACCAGCAGGAACAACGCCGGGTACCCCACAGCCTGCTGGGTGCTCTCCGGCGGCACCTGGCCGGTCCCCGCGGCCGTCCCCGCGGCCGTCGCCGCTGCCGCCGCAGCGAGGTCGCGGAGCGTCACGGCAGCCGCACCCGCTCGCCGTGCGCCGGGACCCGTACGGTCACCTTCGGCGCCAGCCGCCGCGCGAGCCGTTCGAACTCCTGGCCCGGCGCGTGGAACTCGTGCGGCCGCAGCCCGTCCATCCCCACCGGCCAGTACGTCCCGTAGTGGACCGGCACCGCGGCCGCCGGGGCCAGCTGCGCCAGCGCCCGGGCCGCCCGCCCGGCGTCCAGGTGCCCGGGACCCAGGTACGGACCCCAGCCGCCCACCGGCAGCAGGGCCACGTCCACCGGCCCCACCTCCTCGGCCATCGTGTCGAACAGCCCGGTGTCCCCGGCGAAGTAGGTCCGCGCCGCGCCCTCGACGACGTACCCGAGAGCCGGAGCGGAGTGCGGCCCGAACGGCAGCCGCCGCCCGTCGTGCCGGGCGCTGACCGCGCGGACCCGTACGCCCTCCGCGACGGCGGTTTCCTCGCCCGGTGCCGTCTCCGTCACCACCAGCCCCCGCTGCCCGGCCAGCCGGGCCAGCCCAGGGACCGCCCGCCGCGCCCCGCGCGGCACCAGGAGCCGGGTCCCGGGGGCGAGGCGCCCCAGCGACGGCAGGTGCATGTGGTCCGCGTGCAGGTGCGACACCAGCACCACGTCCGCCACCGCCGCCTCGGGCGGCGGGAGCGCCCCGCGGCGCCGCCGCAGGTGCGCGAGCCGTCGCGTGAACAGCGGATCCGTCAGCAGCCGCACCCCGGAATCCTCGACGGTGCACGCCGCATGGCCCCACCAGGTGATCTCCACCGCCACCAGCCCCTCCCTCCCTCGCCGTACCGGCAGCTCGGACTGTCCTACCCATCATGCCGGGCCGCAGGCTCCCGCCACCGCTCCGGAAACCGGAAACGGGCAGCCCCTCCTCTCGGGCGGCGGATCGGAGTAGGGTCCGGCGGCATGGAAGAGTTGCGCGTGGCCGCGATCGCCAGCCTGGCCCCGCTCGAAGACCTGGACGCCGACCCCTTCGCCGTGGACACCCGCGGCCAGTACGCCGTGTGCGCGCGCTGGGCCGCCGACCGGGGTTACGTCGTGGCCAGGCAGCTGCTCGTCTACGGGCTGCGCGCCGACCACTGCGGCTTCTGGTCCGACATCGACGCCGGGCGGGTGGGACTCTTCGTCGCAGCCAACCAGAGGGTGCTGGCCCGAGCCGTCAGCTGCGTCGAGGAGTTCACCGCCGAGTGCGAGCGGCGCGGCGTACGCCTGGAGACCGCGGGGGCCGAAGAGCCCCGCTACACCTCCGAGATGAAGGCCGAGGTGCACCGGCGGCTGTCCATGCCGACCGCCGGCTACGACGGCACCTGACCGCCGCGCCCGCCGGGCCGCCCCCGTTCCCCTCTGCGCCCCCTCCCGCCGCCCGGCCGGGCCGCCGCCGCTGTGCGAGCCTGGAGGCGGACACGACCCAGGGGGTGGCACGGTGCGGCGACGAAGGTGGCGGACCACGGGCGGCACCCTGGTACGGGTGCTCCTCGTGTGGGCGGTGTCGACCCTCACCATGCTGGCCCTGGCGGGGATCCTGCCGGACTTCCGGCTCCAGTCCGACGACGGCGACAGCATCACCCGGATCGGCCTCACCGCGGCGTGGGGCGCCGGCGCCTTCGGCCTGCTGAGCGCCCTGGTCTGGCCCCTGGTCGTCCGGGCCCTGCTGCTCGTGCCGGCCCTGGTGCTCGGGCTGCTCGTCTTCTTCCTCAACGGCTCGCTCCTGCTGATCGCGCTCCGGCTGATCCCCGACGGGCGGGGCGAGGCCGCACCCGAGACCGCGGTCGTGGTGGCCGCCGTGATGTCGGCGGTGGCCTCGGCGACCTCCACCGCGCTCGCCGTGCGCGACGACGAGGCGTACCGGCGCCGGCTCTACCGGCTCGCCGACCGGCGCCGCCGGCGTCAGGCATCCGGGGACGCGCCGGGGAACCGCCCGCCCGCACCCGGGCTGGTCGTCGTCCAACTCGACGGGGTCGGCCACGAGGTGTTGCGCGAGGCCTGCGACAGCGGGCTGATGCCCACCGTCGCCGGCTGGCTGGAGCACGGACACCGTGTCATGCCCTGGCGCACGGACTGGTCCAGCCAGACCGGCGCCAGCCAGCTCGGCATCCTGCACGGCTCCACCTTCGACGTGCCCGCCTTCCGCTGGTACGAGAAGGAGACCGGCGAGGTGGTGGTCTGCAACCGGCCCACCAGCGCCGCGGAGCTCCAGCGGCGGGCCGTCGCGCGCACCGGGGACGCCGGACTGCTCACCCTCGACGGGGCCAGCCGCGGCAACCTCTTCAGCGGCGGCGCGGACCAGCTGGCACTCGTACTCTCGGTCTCGGCGCGGCGGGGCCGCGCCAACCGGTCCCGAGCCGGCTACTTCGCGTACTTCTCCGATCCGGCCAACGCCGTCCGCACCGCCCTGTCCTTCGTCTCCGACGCCGTCCGGGAGATCGTCCAGTCCCTGCGGGCCCGGATCCGCGACGACCGGCCCCGGGTGTCGCGCGGCGGGCTCTACCCGCTGATCCGGGCCTTCGCGACCGTGATCGAACGGGACGTGGTGGTGGCGGCGGTGATCGGGGACGTGCTCGCCGGCCGTGCCGTGGTCTACGCCGACCTCGTCGCCTACGACGAGGTCGCCCACCACTCGGGCCCGCGCGGCCGGGACACCGACCAGGTGCTCGAACGCCTCGACCGCAGCCTCGCGCTGATCGCCCGGGTCGCCGAGCACGCACCCCGCCCGTACCGCATCGTGCTGCTCTCCGACCACGGTCAGAGCCCGGGCGAGACCTTCCTGGGACGCTACGGTCTGACCCTGAAGGACCTCGTACGGGCGGGCTGCGGACTGCCCGTCTCCCGCAAGGCCGGCCGTACCCACAGCGGGGCCGAGGCCCGTGCGGCGGTCCTCGCGGCGCTGCACCGCCCGGTGGAGGAGGACGAGGAGGCCCACCCGGGGCCCGGCTCCGACCCGGTGGTGCTGGCCTCGGGCAACCTCGCCCTGATCTCCTTCCCCGACATCCCCGGCCGGGCCTCCCGGGCCCGCATCGACCGCACGCACCCCGCACTGCTGGCGACCCTGGCGAACCATCCGGGCGTGGGCTTCCTCCTGGTGGACGGCGTGGTGCTGGGCCCGGACGGGGCGCAGGCCCGGCTCGACGCGCCCGGCGAGGCGGAGCGGATGCTCGCCGCGTTCGGCCCCGGCGCGGTGGAGGCCGTACGCCGGACCGACGCCTTCCCGCACGTGGCCGACATCATGGTGAACTCGGCGTACGACCCGGACACGGGCGAGGTGCACGCCTTCGAGGAGCAGATCGGGTCGCACGGCGGCCTGGGCGGGGAGCAGGGCCGCCCGTTCCTGATGTGGCCCGCGGCGCTCTCGGACCCGGGGGCGGAGCTGGTCGGGGCGGAGGCGGTGCACGGCGTGCTGCGGCGCTGGCTGAGGGAGGCGGACGGCCCGCAGGTGCCCGTGGCCCCGGCGGCGGGCAGAACGTCGGCGGCGGCAGTGCCCGGGGTGGGGGAGGCCCCGGCGGGGGAGACGTCCGCGGGGGAGGGCGGTGAGCGGCCGTCGCGAGAGGCGCCGCAGATTTCCCCGCCGAACGGCCACCTCGGCGGAATCCTTCCTTCCGAGGGGTCGCCCGCACGGGACGAAACCCGCTGATTTGGTACGCCCCGCACGGTGGCCGACCATGTGTCGACCCGCCCACCATGTGAGACGACCCGAGGCGCACCACCGATGACCAGCACCGCAGCCCTGCCCGCCGAGGCCACCGCACCCCCCGAGCCGGGCCGCGACCCCCATGCCCGGCGCTTCGGCCTGCCCATCGCGACCTGCCTGGTCATGGGCAACATCATCGGCGGCGGCATCTTCCTGCTCCCGGCCTCCGTCGCCCCCTTCGGCACCATCAGCCTCGTCGCCTTCGCGGTGCTCACCCTCGGAGCCATCGCCCTCGCGCTCGTCTTCGGCCGCCTCGCGCACCGGCACCCGCAGACCGGCGGCCCGTACGTCTACGCCCGCGCCGCCTTCGGCGACTTCGCCGGCTTCCTCGCCGCCTGGAGCTACTGGATAACCAGCTGGGTGTCGAACGCGGCCCTCGCCGTCGCCTCGGTCGGCTACCTCTGCGTCCTCTTCCCCGCCATCGGCACGCACAAGTGGTCGATGTGCCTGGCGGCCCTGGCCATGCAGTGGCTGCCCGCGCTCGCCAACCTGGCCGGCACCCGCTACGTCGGTGCCGTCCAACTCGTCGCCACCGTCCTGAAGTTCGCCCCGCTGATGCTGGTCGCCGTCGGCGGCCTGTTCTTCTTCGACCCCGACAACCTCGGCCCGTTCCAGGCCACCGGCCAGAGCCCGGCCGGCGCGCTCTCCGCCTCCGCGGCGATCCTCCTCTTCAGCTACCTCGGCGTGGAGTCGGCCGCCGTCAGCGCCGGAGAGGTCCGCGACCCCGCCCGCAACGTCGGCCGGGCCACGATCCTCGGCACCGCCGGCGCGGCCGCCGTCTACCTGCTCGGCACCCTCTCCGTCTTCGGACTCGTCGCCCACGACAAGCTGGTCGCCTCCGAAGCCCCCTTCACCGACGCCGTCGACGCCATGTTCGGCGGCACCTGGGGCGGCACCCTCGTCGCCTGCGCCGCCGTCATCTCCATGGCGGGCGCCCTCAACGGCTGGACCCTGCTCAGCGCCCAGACCCCGTACGCCGCTGCCAAGGACGGGCTCTTCCCCCGCGCCTTCGAGAAGAAGCGGCGCGGCGTCCCGGTGGTCGGCGTCGTCGTCACGACCTCCCTGGCCTCCGCCCTGACCGTCTACAACTACACGGCCGGCTCCGACGGCGTCTTCGAGATCCTGGTCCTCGTCACCACCTTCACCGCGACCGTGCCCTACCTGCTCTCCACCGCCGCCCAGATCTACTTCCTGCTCTCCGGCCGGGGCGAACGCGTCCACCGGGGCCGCCTGGCCCGCGACGGCGCGCTGGCCGCCGTCGCCTTCGGCTTCTCCCTGTGGCTGGTGGCGGGCTCCGGATACGCCGCCGTCTACCAGGGCGTGCTGTTCCTCTTCGCGGGCGTCGCCGTCTACGCGGTGATGGCCGCACGCAGGCAGCGGACAGCCGCCTGACCTGCGCGATAGCGTGGAAGCCCTGAACGAGGAGAAGCCCGAGCGCCTCCTGGAGGCGTGAACGGGGCGGCGGTCGATCGGGGCTGCGGCCCCGGGAAAACCGGATGCCGGACGGTGTGTGGTGCGACCAGACTGGCCCGCACCACACACCGCCCCACCCCGAAGGACATCCCCGCCCGTGCAGGCTGCCGTCACCGTCACCCCCGCCCAGATCCCCGAACTGCTGCTCGGCCTCGCCACCGTGCGGCCCGTTTTCCTCTGGGGGGCGCCCGGCATCGGGAAGTCCTCGCTCGTGCGGAATTTCGCCGACTCCCTGGGTCTGGAGTGCGTCAGCCTCCTCGGCACGCAGCTCGCCCCCGAGGACCTGATCGGCGTACCGCAGATCCGCGACGGCCGCTCCGTCTTCTGCCCGCCCGAGGCCATCGCCCGCGACGAGCCGTACTGCCTCTTCCTCGACGAGCTCAACGCCGCGAGCCCGGACGTCCAGAAGGCCTTCTACTCGCTGATCCTCGACCGCCGGATCGGCTCCTACGAGCTGCCCGCGGGCTCCATCGTGATCGGCGCCGGCAACCGCGCCACGGACAACGCCCTGGCCCGGCCCATCGCCTCCGCCCTGGTCAACCGCCTCACCCACGTCCACCTCCAGGCGTCCGCACACGACTGGCTGGTGTGGGCCGGCGAGCACGGCATCCACCCCTGGGTCACCGACTACCTCACCGACCGCCCCGACCACCTCTGGTCGCAGCCGCCCAAGACCGAGGAGCCGTTCTCCACCCCGCGCTCCTGGCACATGCTCTCCGACGCCCTGCACTCCTTCGGCGCGGAGCTGGACGAGCAGACCCTCAAGGTGGTCGCGCACGGCACCCTGACCCCGGCGCACGCCGTCTCCTTCTGCGGCTACGCCAAGATCGTCCGCCACACCTTCGGCATCGAGGCCATCCTGAAGGGCGACGCCTCCTGGCCCGCCCGGCTCCAGGACCGCGACCTGCTCTACTACCTCGCGGAGGCCTTCCGGGGCCGCCTGCTCAAGGAGCTCCCCGCGCAGAAGGAGCACGTCTCGCCCGCCCTGCGCCAGCACACCCACCGCTTCAAGTCGCTGCTCGTCCAGCTCGCCGAGATCTCCGTCGAGGTCGCCCAGACCGTCATCGCCGACGACGCCGACGGCCTGCCCGTACTGCCCGGCTGGTTCCTGATCGAGGCGGCCCGCGACATGCCGCGGCTGGTGGAGGCCCGCCGGTGAGCCGGAGCGCCAAGGCCCGGGCGAAGGCCGCGGCCAAGCCCGACCCGGCCGCCCAGGCCTTCGCCGAGGGCCTGGCCCTGGTCATGCGGAACCCGGCCCTCGGCGCCCTCGACGGGAAGGTCTGCCGCGAGTCCGGCTGCCCGCGGGCTCCGGCCGACGGGCTGGCCGCCGTCACCTCCAACGGCGTCGTCCACGTCCACCCCACCCGCCGGGCCGAACCCCGCGAGTGGGCGTGGGCCATCGCCCATGCCCTGCTCCACCTCGGCTTCGGCCACGTTCCGGCAGCCAAGGACGAGGACCGGCCCCAGCCGGACCGCTTCGACCTCGCCGCCCGCTGCACGGTCGTCAACCGCTTCCTGCTGACCTTCCCCGTCGGCCGCGCTCCGGACGAACTGCCCGCCGCCTACCCCGGCGGCGACGAGGACGAGCTCGCCCCCCGTTGGCGCCGCGACGGCATCCCGGCCGCCTACGACCACTGTGGCACGGCCGGCCGCCACCCCGACCAGGTCCTGGTCCCCTGGCGGACCTGGGACACCACCGTGCCCGACTGGCAGACCGGCTTCGCCGCCGCCCTGACCCGCAGTGTCTCCGCCGCCATGGACGTGGCCGGCGGCCGCCGCGACCGGACCACCGGCGAGCGGGTTGAGCAGCGCCCCTGGGACCGGGCCCTGAACTGGTTCGTGTCCTCCTACCCCCTCCTCGGCGGGCTCGCCGCCGGCCTGACGGTCGTCGCCGACGCCGAACTGGCCCGCGCCCAGAACATCTCCATCGCGGCCGTCAGCGCCGCCGCCGGAGAGATCTACGTCAACCCGCTGCGCAGCTTCGACGACGAGGAGTGGCGGTTCATCCTGGCCCACGAGATGCTCCACGCGGCCCTGCGCCACGGCGGGCGCCGCGGCGCCCGTGACCCGTACCTGCACAACGTCGCCGCCGACTACGTGGTCAACGACTGGCTGGTGGAGATGCGGATCGGGAGCATGCCCGAGGGGCTGCTGCACGACCCGTCGCTGCGCGGGCTGTCCGTCGAGGAGGTCTACGACCGGATCGCCACCGACCTGCGCCGGATGCGGCGCCTGGCCACCCTGCGGGGCAGAGGCGCCGGGGACATCCTGGGCGAGCCCCTCGCGCACGGCGCGGGGCGCCCCTACGCCGACCTCGACGAGTTCTACCGGCGCGGCCTCGTCCAGGGCTTCGACCTGCACGTACACGGCGGGCGGGGGCTGCTGCCCGCCGGGCTCGTCCAGGAGATCCGGGCCCTGGCCCACCCGCCGGTGCCGTGGGACGCCCGGCTCGCCCGCTGGTTCGACGAGTACGTGCCGAGGCCGCAGGCCGTACGCTCCTACGCCCGCCCGGCGCGCCGCCAGGCCTCCACCCCGGACATCCCGCGCGCGGGCCGGTACTTCCCGCCCGAGGAGACCGCCCGCTGCACCTTCGGCGTGGTCCTGGACACCTCCGGGTCGATGAACGCCGCCCTGCTCGGCAAGGCGCTGGGCGCGATCGCCTCGTACGCCGAGGCCCGCGACGTACCGGCGGCGCGCGTGGTGTTCTGCGACGCGGCGCCGTACGACGCGGGCTATGTGCCGCCGGCGGAGATCGCGGGCCGCGTACGGGTCCGCGGCCGCGGCGGCACCGTCCTCCAGCCGGGCGTCGACCTGCTCCACCGGGCCGACGACTTCCCACCGGCGGCTCCGCTGCTGGTGATCACGGACGGCTGGTGCGACACCCTCCGCATCCCCCGCGAGCACGCCTTCCTGATCCCCGAAGCCGCCACCCTCCCCTTCACCCCCAAAGGCCCGGTCTTCCGCCTGTCCTGACCCCCGCCCGTCACGGCGGTGCGGGACGCGTGGCCCGTCACGACGAAGCCCCCGCACCGCCGGACGGCGGGGCGGGGGCTTCGTACAGGAGCAGGCTCAGTCGAGGTAGTCGCGCAGGACCTGCGAGCGCGACGGGTGGCGCAGCTTCGACATGGTCTTCGACTCGATCTGGCGGATGCGCTCACGGGTCACCCCGTACACGCGGCCGATCTCGTCGAGGGTCTTCGGCTGGCCGTCGTTGAGGCCGTAGCGCATCGAGACGACGCCCGCCTCGCGCTCCGAGAGCGTGCCCAGGATCGACTGGAGCTGCTCCTGGAGGAACGTGAAGGACACGGCGTCCGCCGGCACGACCGCCTCGGAGTCCTCGATGAGGTCACCGAACTCGCTGTCGCCCTCCTCACCCAGCGGGGTGTGCAGGGAGATCGGCTCGCGGCCGTACTTCTGGACCTCGATGACCTTCTCGGGGGTCATGTCGAGTTCCTTGCCCAGCTCCTCCGGGGTGGGCTCGCGGCCCAGGTCCTGGAGCATCTGGCGCTGCACACGGGCGAGCTTGTTGATGATCTCGACCATGTGCACGGGGATGCGGATCGTGCGCGACTGGTCGGCCATGGCACGCGTGATCGCCTGCCGGATCCACCAGGTCGCGTACGTGGAGAACTTGAAGCCCTTGGTGTAGTCGAACTTCTCCACCGCGCGGATCAGGCCGACGTTGCCCTCCTGGATCAGGTCCAGGAAGAGCATGCCGCGGCCGGTGTAGCGCTTGGCGAGGGAGACCACGAGGCGGAGGTTGGCCTCCAGCAGGTGGTTCTTCGCACGGCGGCCGTCCTCAACGAGGATCTCCAGCTCGCGCTTGAACGCGGGCTTGTGGTCCTCCTCCTCTTCGAGCTTGTACTCCGAGAAGAGGCCGGCCTCGATGCGCTTGGCGAGCTCGACCTCCTGCTCGGCGTTGAGGAGCGGCACCTTGCCGATGAGCTTGAGGTAGTCCTTGACCGGGTCGGCGGTGGCACCGGCCACCATGACCGTCTGGGCCGGGGCGTCGTCCTCGTCGTCGTCGGACAGCACGAAGCCCTGGGCGCCGGCCTTGGGGGTCTCCTCCTCGGCCTCGTCGACGAGGTCCTCGGCCGCCCAGTCCTCGCCCTCGACGACCGGGGTCTCGCCCTCGTCGGCGTCCTTGGCACCGGTCTTCTTCGCCGCGGCGGTCTTCTTCACGGCGGTCTTCTTGGCGGCGGTCTTCTTGACCGTGCGCTTCTTCGGCTCGGCGGCGGCCTCGGCCGGCGCCGCCTCCGCAGCCGCGGCGGCGGCCGACGGAGCGGATATCGCCGAAGCCGTGGAGGTGACCGTGGTGGCCGCGGCGGTGGCGGCGGTCTTGCGGGCACCGATGGGGCGGGGCGCGGCGGCGGCCTTCTTGGCCACGGTGCGGGCGGGGGCGGCGGCAGCCTTGCGGGGCTTCTTGGCGGCAGCCTTGGTGGCGGGGGCCGCGCTGACGTGAAGGGCGACACCCTCCTCGTCGAGGACCTGGTTCAGGCTGCGCAGGACCCGCTTCCACTGGTCCACCGGGATGCGGCCGGCCTCGAAGGCCTGGCGCACGTCGTCACCGTTGATGTGACCCTGC
This sequence comes from Streptomyces sp. TN58, assembly GCF_001941845.1. Taxonomy (NCBI): domain Bacteria; kingdom Bacillati; phylum Actinomycetota; class Actinomycetes; order Kitasatosporales; family Streptomycetaceae; genus Streptomyces; species Streptomyces sp. TN58. The sequence continues at coordinate 6,217,016 of NZ_CP018870.1, forward strand.
TCGCGGCCGCGCTCGACGAGCGCTACCAGGGCCTCGGATTCGGCGATCTCCGGAGGGAACGTACGGGACGGGCTGAGCGACACAAGGAGCCTCTCGTTGCGAACAGATAAGGAGGTGGGCGGGACATCATCGCGCGAACTCGGGAAACAGACCCGAGGGGGGTCTGTATTCCGGGCCGCGCGAGGACACCTGTCGGTTCATCGCATGCCCGAGTCGATTCGTTACGCGCTGAATTGAGTGACCTGCGCCACGCTGCCGCCGGGCAACCGGAAACGGCGTGGACCCGTCCGCCCCCGGCGTCAGCCCGATTTGCGGGCTTCGATGAGGAAACGTGCGGTATGTGCGACGAACGGTCCGTCGCGCTCGATCCGTTCGTGCAGCTCGCGCAGCCGGTCCCGGTACTGCCCGACCGTGAAGCCGGGCACCATCCAGATCACCTTCCGCAGGAAGTAGATCACCGCCCCGATGTCGTGGAACTCCGTCCGCAGCCGCTCGGAACGCAGGTCCAGCACTTCGAGACCCGCCTTCGTGGCGTCCGCGACCGCGTCGTCCGGGTGCCGTGCCCGCCTGACCTCCTCCGGCTGGGGTCCGAGGAAGAACTCGACGAGTTCGAAGACGCTCGCCGGGCCGACCTGCTGGGAGAGGTATGTGCCGCCCGGCGTCAGCACCCGGGCGATCTCGTCCCACCAGATGGCCACCGGGTGCCGGCTGGTCACCAGCTCGAAGGCCTCGTCGCCGAAGGGCAGGGGCGGCTCGTCGGAGTCGGCGACCACCACCGCGCCCAGCGGGTGCAGCAGTCTCGTCGCCCGCTCGACGTTGGGCGGCCACGACTCCGTGGCCACCGTCAGGCGCGGCAGGGGGCCGGACCCCGCCAGGACCTCGCCGCCGCCGGTCTGGATGTCCAGGGCGGACCGGACCCGGGCCAGGCGCTCGGCCATCAGGCGCTGGTAGCCCCAGGAAGGACGCTGCTCGGTGGCGCGGCCGTCGAGCCAGGAGAAGTCCCAGCCGTCCACGGAGACGGACTCGGCCTCGGCGACAAGATGGTCGAAAGTACGCGTCATGTACCGATCGTCGCAGGTCGGCCGCCGGGCGACCACCGGTTTGGTCGACTACAGTGGTCGGCGGGCCGTGACTGGCGTTCGGGTGGATCACCACCGGGGAGCGGCCCGGCGTACCTCAGGACCTCCCGTACGCCGACTGCCGCGCGCCTGGGCGAACCGCGATCCGCAGCGACGTTCAGGAGACCCCGTGACGACTGCCCAGCCTGCCCCCGCCGCCGGCACCGCCCAGCTGATGGACGGCACCGCCCTCGCCCGCCGCATCTCCGAGCAGACCGCCGCCCTCGCGGCGAAGATCACCGAGCGCACCGGCACGGCGCCCTGCCTCGCGACCGTGCTGGTCGGCGAGGACCCCGCCTCCGTCACCTACGTCCGGATGAAGCAGAACCGCTGCGCCAAGGCCGGGATCACCTCCCGCCATGTCGAGCTGCCGGCCTCGACCACGACCGAGGAGCTGGTCGCGGCGATCACGGCGCTCTCCGAGGACCCGGAGATCAGCGGCATCCTGCTCCAGCATCCCGTCCCGCACCACATCGACGAGCGCGCCGCCTTCGAGGCCATCGCCCCCGGCAAGGACGTGGACGGGGTCACCATGCACTCGTTCGCGGCCATGGGCTTCGGCCTGCCCGGCTTCGTCTCCTGCACGCCGGGCGGCATCATGCGCCTGCTCGCCGAGTACGACGTGGACCTGACCGGCAAGCACGCCGTCGTCGTCGGCCGCAGTGCGATCCTGGGCAAGCCGGCCGGGATGCTGCTGCTGGAGCAGAACGCCACCGTCACCTACTGCCACTCCCGCACCCGCGACCTCTCCTCCGTCGTGCGCCAGGCGGACGTGCTGGTCGCCGCCGTCGGCAAGGCCGAGTTCATCCGGGGTGAGGACATCAAGCCGGGCGCGGTGGTCCTGGACGCCGGCTACAACGAGGGCAACGTCGGCGACGTCCACTTCGAGTCGGCGGCGGCCCGGGCCTCGCTGATCACGCCCGTGCCGGGCGGGGTCGGCCCGATGACCATCGCCGTCCTGCTGGAGCAGACCGTACGGGCCGCCGCCGCGCAGGCCGGGCTGGACCTCGCTGACCTCTGAGTCGTCTGCCCGTCGGCCCGTCGGCCCGTCTGCCCGCTCACCCGCCCCGGACTCCGGTCCGGGGCGGTGCGCTTCCCGGCTCAGCCACCGGTCCGGCCCGCACCCGGGCTCACCGGGCCTGTCCGACGGGGTCGGCGGGGCCGACCGGATCGCCCGCCGCGCCGGTGGGGGCGGCTCCGGCTCCCGTGCCCCCGGCTCCCGTGCCCGTGGCAGCCGTGCCTGCGGCACCCGTGCTCCCGGTCGGGGCCTTCGCGCCGGGGGCCGGGTCCAGTCCGGCGACGGCCCGCTCCGCCGCCGTGAGCGGCGGCGCCTTCAGCGCGCCCCGGTCGGAGGCGCGCGCCACGTGCCACACCACCGACGGGCGGAGCCAGTGGGTGGGCTCGGTGCTCATGGTGAGGACGTTGAACAGGGCGGCGGTGAGCGCCTCGTCCGTGGTGGCCCCCGTCATCAGCCGGTTGACGTAGCCGTTGAGCAGGCCGGTGCCGGCCCGCGGCTTCATCCCGGTGGCGCCCGGGTACAGGATGTCCTGCGACGTGGCGAGCTCCCACGCGGTGGCGACCTGCGGGGCGATCGCGCGCTGGGCCTCCCGGCCGATCCCCGGATGGGCCAGGCCCTTCGCCCGCAGCAGGTCGCGTACGGCCAGCAGGCCCTGCGCGGCGACGGTCATGCCCTGCCCGTACAGCGGGTTGAAGGTGGCGACGGAGTCGCCGACGGCGAAGAAGCCGTCGGGCAGCTCGGCCTTCTCGAAGTAGACGCGGCGGTTGGCGGTGCCCTGGGTGACGGCGACGTCCGTCAGCGGCCTGCGGTGCTCCAGGAGCTCGCCGACGATCGGGTCGCGCACGGACTTGGCGAACGGGATGAACGCGTCGGGGTCGCCGGTCGGCTGGCCGCCGCGGGTGCCGGACAGGGTTGCCTGCCACCGGCCGTTCTCGATGGGCACGATCGTCGCGGTCTGGCCGGGCACGCGCACCCGTGGGTCGGACTGCACGTTGACGATGGGGAAGCCCATCTCGTGCGCGCCGGCCGGGGCCTCGAAGATCCGGGTGGCGTAGACGAGGCCGGAGTCCACCCCGGCCTGCCGGATGCCGCTCACTCCGAGCGCCTGGAGCCAGGTCCGGGCACGCGATCCGCGGCCGCTCGCGTCGACCACGAGATCGGCCGTCACCAGCCGGTCCCGCTCCTCGGGGGTGTCGACCCGGACGCCGGTGATCCGGGCCGCCGTGCCCTCCAGGCCCCGGACGCGGCTCTGCTGGAGCGTGGTGACCCCGTCGAGGGCGGTGACCCGGGCGCGGACCACCGAGTCGAGGAGGTCGCGGCTGCAGGAGATGTTGAACTGCTTCTCGCCGCAGCGCGGGATCCAGCCCTGGGCGGTCTTGGTGACCAGGTCGGTGGGCAGGCTGCGGCGGATGGCGCCCGCCTTCGTCCAGTCGCCCGTGATGCCGGGCAGGATCCCCTCGATGGCCCGGGCGCCGCCCGACCACAGCAGGTGGGTGTGCCGGGCCTGCGGGAGTCCGCGGCGCGGCGCCGGACCCTCGGGCAGCGGGTCGGCGTCGATGACGGTGACCGTGGCGTGCTCGGCGAGGACAGCGGCCGCCAGGAGGCCGGCCAGGCTGCCGCCTATGACGACGGCGTGGCGGGGCGGGGAGGACTGGTTCATCGTGGCGTGCTCTCTGTCAGGGCCGTGCTGAGGGCATCGGCGGGGGAATGCGGCGACTGGCTGGTGCTGGTCACGCGTGGCACGGGGCCTCCCCAGCCGAGTGAGGACTCGATGCGCTCGACCGCCCCGGGCCGGCGCAGCTCCCGGGGCGACGGCAGGCGGCGGCGCAGGACGCCGCCGGGCGGTGACGAGGTGGTGTGGAAGCCCCTCTTCCGGCCGGTGCCGCGGCATTGCGCGCGGTCGGCGCAGGCGCCCCGATCATGGTGTTTCTCCCCAGGTGCCCGAGCCCCCGGTGCCGGAGCCTTCGGCGGCGGCCCCGTGCCCCGGCGCCCCGCCCTGCGTGCCCGGGAGCCCGAGCTGCCCCTCGCGCGCGAGGAGGTCGTCCAGGTGGTCGGCCAGCGACTTCCACCCCTGGGGCGACAGCCGCCCGGCGCGCGTGACGATGCTCCGTACGTCGTGCGCGCGCAGCACGGCCAGCATCGGATTCTCCTGCTCCCGTACCACGCACTCCAGTTCGCCCTCGATCAGCGCGAGCGCCGTGGCGAGTGCCTCGGTGTCGTCGGCGAGCAGGAAACCGCCGTCGACGCCGTAGAAGCGCTGGATCCCGGCGGCCGCGGCGAGGTTCGGCATGCCCTCGCCCTGGGCCAGGCGGGTCAGCGACTGCCCCGACGCGTCGAAGGACCGGGCGATGGCCGTGAGCGAATGGGCCTGGCCGTCCTCCCGAGGCCTGGTGCGCCGCAGGTGGGCGAACCGCTGGTGCACCTGCTCCTTCAGGGGGAGCCGGGGCGGCCTGCCGTCGAGGGTCTGCCGGACGGCCTGCAGCGAGAGGCCGGTCAGGTACGAGAGGTGCTCCAGGTCCTCCCGGCCGTCGGAGACGGTGGTGGCGGACAGGGCGAGGGCGCGTTCCACCGCGCTCTTGCAGTCGGCCAGCAGGAAGCCGGCGTAGACGCCGAAGAACCGCTGCACTCCGGCCGCGTGCCCCAGCCGCGGCATCCCGGTGCCCGCGTTGAGCGGGCCGAGGGAGGCGCCGGGGGCGCCGAAGTCGTGGGCGATGGCGGCGAGCGGCCATTCCCGGCCGTGTTTGTCGAGGCGGGTCGCGCGCAGCAGTCGGAACCGCTGGTGCACCCGCCGTTCCAGCGGCACGCCGGCGGCCGTGCCCGCCACCACCGGTGGGATCCGCCGGGGTTCGACGCCGGACAGGTGGCTCAGCCGCTCCACCGCCAGCACCTCCGCCGGGTCCCGGCCGCACCGCTCCGCGAGTGCCCCGACGCGCCGCCAGATCGCGGCGAGGTCGGGTCGGGCGGCGGCTCGCACCGGCTGAATCTCCATATGTCGACAAGGCGTTCGAGTGGATCGGCTGCGTGCAGCCTAGCCCCCCGCCCCCGGCCGAACCACGGGAACCCCCAATGTTTCCTGACGTCCACCTCAAGAACCGTTGGCATGACCCCGGAGGTAATCGACCCCCGCGGGGGCGCCCGGCACAGTGGGGGCGTCGGGTTCCGGGGCCGCGCACTCGGCTCCGGGCCCGGCTCCCACCCGGCCGTTCGACCTCGACGGAGGCTGATCCCCCATGTCCGCGACCCTGCTCGCCGGCTTCGCCCGTACCACCGTCCCGCAGCTCGCCCTGCGCCGCTTCCTCGCCCTCGACGCCGTCGTCACCACCGGCAACGGCCTCGCCTACGTCGCCTTCTCCGCCCCGCTCGGCCGGCTGCTCGGGGTGGGTGCCGGGCTGCTCCTGGCCCTCGGCGTCCTGCTGGTGCTCTACGGCGCCGCCGTCGGCCTGCTGGCCTCGCGCGGCCGGCCCCCGGTGCTCGCGGTGAAGGCGGTCGTCGAGACCAACTACGCCTGGGCCGCGCTGAGCCTGGTGGCCCTCGTCGTGTGGTTCTCGCCGACCCTCGCCGGGACCGTGTGGATCCCGGCGCAGGCCCTCACCGTCGCCGGCTTCGCCGTGCTCCAGCAGCTCGCCCTGCGCTCAGTCGCCGAGTGAACGCAGGTACTTCACCGTCGCCGGATCGGCCGGGAGCATCGTCTCGATGGCCAGCTCGGCGACGGTCACGTCCATCGGCGTGTTGAAGGTCGCGATGGACGAGACGAAGGAGAGCACGTGGCCGTCGTGCTCGATGACCAGCGGGAGCGCGAGGTACGGGACCGGCTCGCGCGGTACCCCGGCGGCGCGTTCGGCCACCGGATAGGCGGACACCTCCTCGTACAGCGCCCGGAGCGGCTCGGAGCGGGCCAGCGCGATCTGGCGTTCCATCTGGGCGAGCAGGTGGCCCCGCCACTCCGCGAGGTTGCGGATCCTCGGGGCCAGGCCCTCGGGGTGCAGGGTGATCCGCATCGCGTTCAGCGGCGGCGTCAGCAGGTGCGCCGGCAGGCCGTCGAGCAGCATCACGATGCCCCGGTTGGCGGCGACGACGTCGTACGTGGCGTCCACCACCAGCGCGGGATAGGGCTCGTAGCCGGTCAGCAGCCGTTCGATGCCCTCGCGCAGGGCTTCCATCGACGGGTCGTCCAGCGCCGTCTGTGCATAACGCGGAGCGTAACCCGCCGCCAGCAGGAGGGAGTTGCGCTCGCGCATCGGGACGTCGAGGTGGTCCGCGAGCCGGAGCACCATCTCCTCGCTCGGCCGGGACCGCCCCGTCTCGATGAAGCTGATGTGCCGGGACGAGGAGTCGGCGCGTCCGGCCAGTTCCAGCTGGCTGATCCCGCGCCGCTGCCGCCAGGTGCGCAGCAGGGCGCCGACCGCGGGTGTCGAGGTGGTCATGGCTTCGACGGTAGCCGAGCCCGCCGGGCCGGGACCCCTGGGCCGTGTCTGCCTCGCCGTGATCACCCGACATCGAAGAGGTTGCGCAGGCCGAGGCGGTAGCGCCACAGGTCGTGCCGTTTGGCGGCCTCCATCTCCGGTGCCCGGTACATCGCCCGGACCGTGCACCGCGGGGCCGTCGAACCGTCGCGGTCCAGCAGGCTGTTGACGGCTGCGCGGGCCGAGGCGTTGGCGCCCTCCATCGTCGCGAGGTCGATGTCGACGGCGACGTAGTCCCCGCTGAGGAAGAAGTTCGGGACGCGTGTGCCCGCGCTCGGCCGGTTGGCGAGGGTGCCGACGGGGTGGATCAGCAGCTCGTCCTGGTTGGTGGGGTGCGGGGTGCCGAGGCCGTCCACGCCGGGGTCCAGGAACCACGAGTGCAGCTTCGCATCCGACAGCAGCACCTTGCCGGTGTCGTTGAGGGAGGCCTTCAGCTGGGCCCACACCTCGCGCGCCACCTCGTCGCGGGTGCACTGCTTGGCCGTCTTCCCGTACAGGATCCCCGGCTTGTCCCACTCGGAGATGTCCACCGACAGGCAGTCGACCGCGGCTCCGTCGCCGTAGTCGGCGGGGAAGTCCCGCGACGGCCAGTGCTCGGCCTGCTGGATGGCCGTCAACGACCAGGGCGAGTCGATGCAGTTGAGGTGGCCGTGCACCAGCGGGGCCCGTTCGGTCAGATAGAACTGGATGCCGGTCATCCAGTCCGTCTGGAGCCTGTCGCAGCGCCCCAGCATCGGGTCGGCGGCCCGCAGGCCCGCGCTCCAGGTGCGCCGGGCGTGCTCGACGGGCAGTGCGCTGACGTAGTGGTCGGCGGTCACGGTGTGCCGGGCGCCGTCGGGGCCCTCGACCGCGACCCCGCTGACCCGGCCGCCCCCGTACTGCACCTCCCGTACGGTCCAGCCGATCCTGAACTCAACGCCCAGGGAGCGCAGACGGGCCTCCCACGGGTCGATCCACGCCTCGTTGGTCGGCAGGTTGAGGATCCGGTCCGGCGGGCCGTCCGCCCCGCGGCCCAGCAGGTTGAAGACGAAGGCCTCGCCGAGGGTGCCGACCGTGCGGGTGGAGGCCTCCTCCGCCTTGGTCGCCACGATGTTGCGGGTGATGCCGACGGCCAGGATGCGCTGGTACTCGTTCGACATCCGCCCGGCCCGGGTGAACTCCCACCACGGGGTGTGCTCCCAGACCTCGGTCCGCCGCTCGTCGCAGCTGGTCAGGAAGACCAGTACGCGGTCGACGAAGTACGCCGTCTCGTGCAGCGGCAGCCGGAACAGGGTCTGCAGGATCCCGGACAGGGCGCGCCGCACCTCGTCGGGTGTCAGGGGGGCGGGGGAGTGGCCGGGCCAGGGGATCGGTCCGCGCAGGTCCTCGCGGCCGCCGGCGCGGGCGAACATCATCTCCGGCGGGGCCACCAGGTTGTCCCACACGCCGTTCGCGTTGCCGGGGAAGGGGATGCGCCGCATGGTGTCGGGCAGGTTGTGGTAAATGCCCGGGATGAAGCGGAAGCCGTGCTCCGCCGGCAGTGGTCTGCGGCCGCCGCGTGCGCTGCCCGGCACGTCCATGCTGCGGGCCTTGCCGCCGAGCGCCCGGCGTTCGTACACGGTGACGGCGTAGCCGCGCTCGGCGAGCTCGTGCGCCGCGGTCATCCCGGCCACCCCGCCGCCGAGTACGGCCACGCGCCGGCCGTTCGGCGCGGGGAGTGCGGCGGAATGGGCGGGCGCTGCGGCCGCCGCCGGAGCCGCCAGGCCGGCCAGGGCCTGGGCCGACAGGGCGGCGGCGCCCGTGCCCGCGATGAACGTACGCCTGGAACTGCCGGTGCCGGCCATGGCGGATGCCCCCTCGTTACCGCTGGTAACAGTGCGTTCGGCGCAGGAGCCTAAGGGGCGGCCGCCAGAGGCGGAAGGTGCAGAAGTACCCGAGCGCACTATGGCGCGAAAGGTTCGATCCGCCGTGCACTGTGGGAACCTTGACCACACGTCACGGGGAAAAGGAGCCGGTGCATGCCGAGTGAACCGCTGTCGCAGAAGGAGATCGAGGACCGGCTCAGGGAACTACCCGGCTGGGCCTTCGAGGACGACCGGATCATCCGTACCTACCGACTGGGCACGCATTTCGCGGCGAGCGCCCTGGTCGCCCACATCGCCTCCGTCCAGGAGGAGTTGAACCACCACTCGGACCTGACGCTCGGCTACAACACGGTGCGGCTCTCCGTGAACAGCCACGACGCCGGAGGCGTGGTCACGGAGACCGACTTCGCCCTCGCCGAGCGCGTGGAATCCCTCGCCCCCGCCCACGGTGCGACCTGATGGCCACCCGGACGGCGACCGCGAAACCCCTGCTCGACTACGACGCGGAAGCCGCCTTCTACGACGCCACCCGCGGCGGCATACCGCGCGCCGAGGCCGCCGCCGCGGCCGTCCTCAGCCTCCTCCCGCCCGAGGCTGCCACCCTTCTCGACCTCGGCTGCGGCACGGGCATCGTCACCGCCCGGCTCACGCGCCCCGGACTGCGCGTCCTGGGCGCCGACGCATCCCGCGGCATGGCCGCCGCGGCGCTGCGCCGCGGCGTCCCCGTGGCCCTCGCCGAAGCCGCCCGGCTGCCCGTGCGCTCGGGCTCGCTGGACGCGGTGAGCGCGGTGTGGCTGCTGCACCTGCTGCGGGAGCCGGGACTGGTGCCCGCGGTGATCGCCGAGGCCGCCCGGGTGCTGCGGCCCGGCGGGGTCCTCGTCACCACCGTGGACAAGGACTCCGCGCACGACGTCGGCAGCGACATCGACGCGGTGTTCGCCGCGCACCTCGCCCCGACCCCCTCGGACGCCTCCGGGGAGGTCGAGGCCCACGCCTCCCGGGCGGGCCTGCGCCCCGGCGGCGAGGCCCGCTTCACCGGCCACGGCCAGGGCCGCACCCCGCGCGGCTCCGCCGAGGCACTGCTCGCGGGGCGCTACGGCTCCCGCATCTCCCCGCGCGGCATCACCGCGCAGGAGCTGGCGGCCCGGCTGGAACTGCTGCCCGACCAGGACACCCCGCGCCCGGAACCGACGTACCGCCTGCGGAGCTTCGTACGGATCTGACGCGCGGGGCCGGGGCCCGGGCCGGGTGCTACACCGGCTCCAGCCGCCACCACTGGGACGGGGAGTCGGTGTCCTCGCCCTGCCGGACCCGGCCCTCCGCGTCGGCCTCCAACAGCAGCCCGCTGATACAGGCGATCAGGGACACCACCCCCGGGTCGTCGAGGTGCTCCTCGACGATCCACTCCTGCGCGCCGAAGGCGTTGGCCCGCCACACCTGCACCCGGGCGCCGCTGTCCGTCGACGCGTTCGCCACGTCCAGGCGCCGCTCGTTGTCCTCGCTCACCACGTGGAAGATCCCGCCGCCGCTGTGCACGGGCGCGATCAGCCAACGGCGGGCGGCCGCCGGAGCGGGCGGCCCGTCCGGGCCGACCCGCACACGGGAGGCGCCCTCCAGCTGGAGCACCAGCCCGCTGTCCGCGTTGCGGATCCGGTAGAGCCCTTCAGGAAGCTTCACCCGCCCGCCCTCACACGTCGAATTCGGCCGGGTCCGGGCCGATCCGGCGGGCCGTCGCGCCCGCGCCGAGGGCGTCCAGCGCGGCCATCTCGGCGGCGTCCAGCTCGAAGCCGAACACGTCCAGGTTCTCCCGGATGCGGGCCGGGGTCACCGACTTCGGGATCACGACGTTCCCGTGCTGGAGGTGCCAGCGCAGCACCACCTGCGCGGCGCTGCGGCCCCGCGCCTCGGCGACCGCTGTGACGGCCGGCAGGGTGAGCAGGTCCTTGCCCTGGCCCAGCGGCGACCACGCCTCGGTGGCGATCCCGCGCGCGGAGTGTTCGGCGCGCAGCGCGGCCTGCGGGTGCAGCGGGTGCAGCTCGACCTGGTTCACGGCCGGCACCAGCGCGCTCTCCGCGGCGAGCCGGTCCAGGTCCTCGGTGCGGAAGTTCGACACGCCGACCGCCTTGGCGCGGCCGCTCGCCGCGATCTCCTCGAACGTCTTCCAGATCGCGACGAAGTCGTCGCGCATCGGGCGCGGCCAGTGGATCAGGTACAGGTCGACATGGTCGAGACCCAGCTTGGAGAGGGAGTCGTCGAAGGCCCGCAGCACCGCATCGCGGCCCCACGTCTGCTTGGGGCCGTTCCACAGCTTGGTGGTGACGAACAGCTCCTCGCGCGGCAGGCCGGAGGCGGCGACGGCCTTGCCCGTCCCCCGCTCGTTGCCGTAGATCGCAGCCGTGTCGATGCTGCGGTAACCGGCCTCCAGGGCGGTTCCCACGGCGCGCTGCGCCTCCGCGTCCGGCACCTGCCAGACGCCGAAGCCGAGCTGGGGCATGAGCGTGCCGTTGTTGAGCTTGATGGCCGGGACCTGGTTCACGTCGGGTCGTTCCCTCACGTCGTCGCGTTGCCGCGCGGTGGTACAGCGTCGTACGAGGGGCGACAACCGGACCCCGTCGCGACGTATTCCCGCCGGCCCGGGCCGTCTTACGCGCTGCCCAGGTAAGCCTCCCGCACCAGCGGATCCGCCCGCACCCCGGCCGGAGTGCCCTCGGCCAGCACCGTACCGAGGTCCAGTACGACGACCCGCGTACAGAGGTCCATCACGAAGGCCACGTTGTGCTCGACCAGCAGCACCGCGCAGCCGTCCTGCTCGGCCAGCCGCCGCACCACCGCCGCGAGCCGCCCCCGCTCGGGCGCCGACAGGCCGGACGCCGGCTCGTCCAGCAGCAGCACCCGCGGCGGGTCGGCCACCGCACGCGCCAGCTCGACCATCCGCGCCTGACCGACCGGCAGCCCGCCCGCGTACGACGTCCCGAGCGCGCTGATCCCGCAGTCGGCCAGCACCCGCTCGCCGCGCACCCGGCGGGCCCGCTCCCGGGCGCGCCGGGACGGCAGGGCGAGGAGGTCGGCGGCCGGCCCGCCCCCGCCGCCCCGCCACTCCTGCGCCACCAGCACGTTGTCGGCCACGCTGAGCTGCCCGAACAGCTGCTGCCGCTGGAAGGTGCGGCGTATGCCGTGCCGGGCCCGCCAGACGGGGGAGCGGCGCGTGATGTCCGCCCCGTCCAGCAGGACGCGGCCCCGGTCCGGCCGGCGGATCCCCGACAGCACGTCGAAGAGCGTGGTCTTCCCGGCCCCGTTGGGTCCGATCAGCCCGCACACCTCGCCCGCCCGGACCCCGAGGCCCACACCGTCCAGTGCCCGGACACCTCCGAAGCGCACGCCGACACCGTCCGCGTGGAGCACGTAGCCGCTCATGTCCCCATCCCCAGATAGGCCTCGGCGAGCCGGTCGGCCTCCACCTCGTCGCGCGGTCCGCACCAGGCGACCCGGCCCTGGGAGAGGTAGGCCACGGTGTCGGCGACGCCCAGGATCCCGGCCGCCTTCTCCTCCACCAGGAGCAGCGCGGTGCCGGCGTCACGGAGTTCGGTGAGCAGCGCGTACACCTCGTCCGCGACCCGGGGCGCCAGCCCGAGCGAGGGCTCGTCGGCGATCAGCACCGCGGGCGGCCGTTGCAGCAGCGGAGCCAGGGCCAGCATCTGCTGCTCCCCGCCGGACAGCGCGCCGGCGCTCACGCCGCGGCGTTCGGCGAGGCGGGGGAAGCGGGCGTAGACGGCGGCCCGGGCCTCGGGCTCGTCGAGGTACAGGGCCAGGTTCTCCTCGATCGTCAGCGACGGGAAGATGCCCCGGCCCTCCGGTGCGAGCAGCACCCCGGCCCGCGACCGGTGCACGGGCCCGTCGCCGGTGGCGTCCCGCCCGAGGACGCGGACCTGCCCGCCGGTGACAGGCAGCAGGCCGGCGGCGACCCTGCACGCGGTGCTCTTCCCGGCCCCGTTCGGCCCGAGCACGGCGAGGATCTCCCCCCGCCGTACGGCGAGGTCGACCCCGTGCAGCACGAGCCCGCCGTCGTACCCGGCCGCGACGCCGCGCAGTTCGAGGCAGACGTCGGCCCCGCCGCCGTCCGACGCGGGCGGCTTCGCAGGCGGAGGGCCCGCCGGGTCCGGGGCGGAGTCCCGGGAAGCGGCGGCGCGCCGGCGGGCGAGCCGCACCGGGACGGCCGCGCAGTATCCGTCGGGGTCGTTGGCGAGGGCCAGCCCGGCCAGGCCGAACAGGATCACCGGCAGGTGTGCGGACTCCGTCACGTAGTCCGACAGCAGCCGCGGGGCCACGGCGTACACCAGCCCCGCCACCACCGCGTACTGCGGCCGCCGCACCCCCGCCGCCACGACGACCGCCAGCCACACCAGCCCCGTCATCGCGGTGAAGTCCGTCGCCGTGATCCGGGTGTTGTACGAGGCGTACAGCACGCCCCCGAAGCCGGCCAGCCCCGCCGACAGCGTGAACAGCAGCAGCTTCGTACGCAGTACGGACACCCCGGAGGCGGCGGCGGCCGCCGGCGCCGACCGCACCGCGAGCATCGCCCGCCCCGACGGCGATCCGCGCAGCGCCGTCAGGCCGGCGGCGACCAGCGCGACCACCACCACCAGGGCCACCCCCAGGGCCCGGTCGTCCGACAGGTCCACCGGCCCCACCACCGGCCGCGGAACCGGCCAGCCCGAGTCGCCGTTGCGCAGCCACCGCAGCTGGAACAGCACCTGGTCGGCCAGGAACGCCAGCGCCAGTGTGGCCAGCGCCAGCGACCGGCCGCCCAGCCGCAGCGCCGGCAGCGCGACCACCGCCCCCAGCAGCGCCGCCGCGCAGGTGCCCGCAGCCAGCGCCGCCGCGAACGGCCAGCCCCGGCTCATCAGCAGTCCGGCCACGAGCGCGGCCCCGGTCACGAAGGTGCCCTGGGCGAGGGACACCATCGCCCCGAGCCCGGTCACCACGGTGAAGGACATGAACACCAGCGCCACGGCCAGCCCCTGCACCAGCAGCCCGCTCCAGAAGGGTGTCGTGACGGTGTGGAACGCCACGCACAGCAGCCCGCCGCCGGCCGCCCACACCCCCCACCGCCGCACCCAGGAGGCCCCGGCCAGGTGGTCCACCGGCGGGGAGTCCACCGCCGCCACCCCCGCGGCCCGCGACCTGCGGGTCAGGACGAGCAGCCCGCCGAACAGGATCAGGAAGGGCACCGCCGTGCGGAAGCCGGTGACCGACTCGGCGAAGGACGCGTACCCGGCCACCAGGTTCTGCAGGACGCCCAGCCCCAGCCCGCCCGCGAAGGCGAGCGGCACGGAAGCGAACCGTCCGATGACGGCGGCCGTGGCGGAGACGAACAGGAACAGCGTGAAGTCGTGGGCCGACAGCCCCAGCAGCGGGGTCGCCAGTACGCCCGCCAGCCCGGCCAGCGCCGACGAGATCATCCACGCCACCGACGACAGCCGGTCGGCGCTGATCCCGCGCAGCTCGGTCAGCGAGCGGTTGTCGACGGCCGCCCGCAGCCGCAGCCCGATCCGCGTGTGCCGCATCAGCACCCACAGGGCCACCGCCACCAGCGCGGTCACCAGCCAGGTGATCAGCTGGTCGGAGTCGATGCCGACGCCCTCCGTGAGCTGCCAGGACCTCGCCGGGCTCGGCCCCACACCCGGCAGCCCGAACCGGTTCTCCGCCGGTTCCACCGCCACGCCCGCGGCCGCGAGCAGTTCGACCGCCCACAGCCCGGCGGCCGGCAGTGCGACCAGCAGCCCGATGGTCGCCACGATCTGCGCCGTCTCGCCGACCCGCGCGAGCCGCCGGAACATCAGCCGGTCCAGGCCCCAGCCGAGGCCGGGGGCGAGGACGAACACCACCAGCAGCGCGGCCGGGACGGCCGGCCAGCCCAGCCCGGAGCGCAGTTCGTAGAAGGTGAGGGCGCACAGGTAGGCGGTGGCCCCGTGCGCGAAGTTGAACAGCCCGGACGCCGAGTACGAGAGCACCAGCCCGGTGGCGAGCAGCGCGTACAGGGCGCCGGACACCAGACCACTCAGGACGAAGACGAGCAGATCCCCCATGCCGCGGGCCCTACGTGAAGGGGATGGGCTCGTGGCACCGGAACGGGACGGAGACCTCGTACGCGCCGTTCCTCAGCTGTACGAGCGCCCCGCAGCCGAAGCTGTCCTTCTGCCCCTTGGGCAGGGCGCGGTCGCCGACGAGCGTGCCGGTGTCGGAGAAGCCCTGCGCGGCGGCCTGGAAGGACTCGACGGTCAGGTCCCTGCCCGCCTTCCGCGCGATGGACAGGAACAGGTCCGCCGACATGTACCCGGTGAGCATGTGCATGCTCAGCGGTACGTCCTTGCCGCCCGCGGCCGCCCTGATGTCGGCCTTGAACCGCTCCATCTCCGGGTCGGCCGACTCGAACGGCTGGAACTGCAGCAGTACGTGGACCCCGTCGAGGGCCTGCCGGGTGGCGTCCTGGGTGAGCAGCCCGGGATCGTAGTCGGTGGGGTCGGACAGCAGCCCCTTGTACCCGGCGCGCTTGAGCGCGGTGAAGAGCCCGATGTTGTTGGGCGTCTGCATGACGGAGACCACCGCGTCCGGGGCCTTGCCGTCGTTGCTGGAGAGGATCTCCTTCACGTACGCGGACCAGTCGCTGGGGACGGCCGTGCCGGGCACGGACGCCTTGGCGTAGGACACCGTGAAGCCGGCGCCGGCGAAGCCCTGCCGGAAGGTGCGGATGCCGAACTTCCCGGCGTCGCTGTCGTTGGCGATGACCGCGACCGACCTGCCCCGGGCCCCGCCGAGGAGCTGGGAGATGCCCTCGGGCCAGGTCTGGTTCAGGGTGCCGCCGGGGGCGGGGACCAGGCAGCCGTTGAAGCCGTAGATGTGCCGGGGCCCGCAGAACGAGGGCAGGGTGCCCCAGCCGAAGGTGGGCACCTTCTCCTGCTCCAGGAAGTCGGCACCGGAGAAGGTCACCGAGCTCATGGGGGACACCGCGAAGACCTTGTCCTGCTGGACGAGCTTGCGGGCGGCCGCCAGGTTCTTCGCGGGGTTCTGGCCGTCGTCCTCCGCGCCCAGGTACTCGATCCTGCGGCCGTTGACGCCGCCCTCGGCGTTCGCCCTCATGTAGCGGGCCTTCGCGCCGAGGTCGGTGTCCTTCTTGCTGTATCCGCTCGCGGTGGTCATCGACACGATGCCGCCCACCCTGATCGAGTCGGTGGTCACGCCGCGCGTGTTCCCCGGGGTGTCGCCGGGCCCTTGCGGGGAGGCGCCCCGGGTGGAGGCGGAGTTGCAGGCGGAGACGAGCGCGACAGCCGCCGCCGCGGCGGCCAGGGTGCGGATCGGTCGCAACATGTCGGGATCCCCTCGCGTCGGAATCACCGCATTCTGAGCGCGACCTGACGGATCGTCAATACAGGTGGAGGGCTGAAGTGACGAACCGTCAGATGTGGTGTCCGGCCGCCGAGGGTGCGTGCCGGCGTCGTGACGCCCGCCGCGGGGCAACTCGATACAGGCCCTAGACCTGGTAGAGCGCCGCGACCTCCTTCGCGTAGGCCTTCTCGATCGCCCGGCGCTTGAGCTTCAGCGAGGGCGTCAGCAGCCCCCGCTCCTCCGTGAACTGCTCGCCGAGCACCCGGAACGTGCGGATCGCCTCCGCCTGCGACACCAGGGTGTTCGCCGCCACCACCGCCCTGCGGACCTCCGCCGTCAGCTCCGGGTCGCTCACCAGGTCCGCCGCCGGCATCTGCGGCCGTCCGCGCATCGACAGCCAGTGCGCTATCCCGTCCGTGTCCAGCGTGAGCAGCGCCGCGATGTACGGCCGGTCGTTGCCCACCAGCACGCACTGCGCCACCAGCGGATGCGAACGGACCCGCTCCTCCAGGGCCGCCGGGGCGACGCTCTTGCCGTTGGACGTCACCAGGATGTCCTTCTTGCGCCCGGTGATGACCAGGTAGCCGTCCTCGTCCAGCCGCCCCAGGTCCCCCGTCGCCAGCCAGCCGCCGCGCAGCACCGCCTCCGTGGACCGGGGGTCGCCCAGGTACCCGGAGAAGATGTGCCCGCCGTGCAGCCACACCTCCCCGTCGTCCGCGATGTGCACCGTGCTGCCCGGGATCGGCCTGCCCACCGTCCCGTACTTCGTCGCCTCCGGCGGGTTCGCCGTGGCCGCCGCGCAGGACTCGGTCAGCCCGTAGCCCTCGAACACCGTGATCCCGGCGCCGTCGAAGAACAGCCCGAGGCGGCGCGACATCGCCGACCCGCCCGACATGGCGTACCGCACCCGCCCGCCCATCGCCTCGCGGACCTTCCCGTACACGAGCTTCTCGAAGAGCTGGTGCTCCATCCGCAGCGCCGCCGACGGGCCCGGCCCGGTGCCGAAGGCCCTCCGCTCCCGCGCCTCGGCGAACCGCACGGCCGTCTCCACGGCCCGGTCGAAGGGCCCCGTACGCCCCTCCGACTCCGCCTTGCGGCGGGCGGCCGCGAAGACCTTCTCGAACACGTACGGGACACCGAGCACGAAGGTCGGCCGGAACGCCGCGAGGTCCGGCATCAACTCGGCCGCCGCCAGCACCGGCTGGTGCCCGAGCTTGACCCGCGCCCGCACGGCCGCCACCTCCACCATCCGCCCGAAGACGTGCGCCAGCGGCAGGAAGAGCAGGGTCGACGGCCGGTCGCCGTGCCTGCCCTGGAACACGGACTCCCAGCGGGCCACCAGGGTGTCGGTCTCGTACATGAAGTTGGCGTGCGTCAGCACACACCCCTTGGGGCGGCCGGTGGTCCCCGAGGTGTAGATGACCGTGGCCGTCGCGTCGGGCGTCACCGCCGCGCGGTGGCGGTGCACGACGTCGTCGGCGACCGAGCGGCCGTCCTCCACGAGCGCGTCCACGGCTCCGGCGTCCAGCTGCCACAGCCGTCTCAGGTGCGGGAGCCGGTCGATGACCGAACCCACCGTCATCGCCTGGTCCTCGTTCTCCACGACACAGGCCGTGCAGTCGGTGTCGTAGAGGATCCAGTGCACCTGCTCGGTGGAGGACGTCGGGTAGACGGGGACCGGCTGCGCGCCGATCGTCCACAGGGCGAAGTCGAACAGCGTCCACTCGTACCGGGTGCGCGACATGACGGCCACCCGGTCCCCGAAGCGCACCCCCTGGGCCAGCAGCCCCTTGGCGAGCGCCAGCACCTCGGCCGCCAGCTCGCCGGACGTCACGTCCCGCCACACCCCGCCGGTCTTCCGGCCCAGGACCACCCGGCCCGGCTCCTCCCGGGCATGCTCGAACACGACGTCGGCAAGCCCGCCGACGGGTGCGCCCGTGACGACCGGTGGGACGGTGATCTCGCGCAAGGCCCCGCTCCTCTCCGCGCGCCGCGGCGAACGTACCCCAGCGTCCAGGGGGCTGGACCGGCGCTCGGATACCTCCACAAGACCTCCCCAGCGATCACGTGGTTCACGCCCCTGACGCGTCCCTGACGTGCGGATCGCAGGCCAGGGCCAGGTCCGGGCCAGGCCGCGGGCCGGTCGCCGTACGCCCCCTTTCCGCCCCCGCACACCGCGCCCCGATGCCGGTCCGCCGGACAGCCGTCCGCCGGTGCGGCGCGGCGGTCAGCCGGAGCGGGTGAGCCGGTCCGCACCCGAGAGGACCGCCGCCGCCAGGGCCTCGGCGGCGGGCGACGCACGCGGCCCGCGCAGCAGCGCGAACTCCACCGGCCCCAGCTCGGGCAGCCCCCCGACCCGCGCCAGCCCCGGCGGGATCAGCCCCCGCGTGTGCGCCATCACCCCCAGCCCGGCGCGGGCCGCCGCGACCAGACCGCTCAGGCTGCCGCTCGTACACGCGATCCGCCACCTGCGGCCGTCCCGTTCGAGCACTTCCAGGGCCCGCGCCCGGGTGATGCCCGGCGGCGGGAAGACGATCAGCGGGACCGGCCGTTCGGGATCCACCCGCAGCCCCTCCGCGCCGATCCACACCATCCGGTCCCGCCAGACCAGCCGGCCCCGCTCGTCGCCCGGCCCGCGCCGCTTCGCCAGCACCAGATCGAGCCTTCCCTCGTCCAGCCGTTCGTGCAGCGTGCCCGACAGCTCCACCGACAGTTCGAGTTCCACCTCGGGGTGCTGGTGCCGGAAGCCCTCCAGGATCTCCGGGAGCCGCGAGAGCACGAAGTCCTCCGAGGCCCCGAACCGCAGCCGCCCCCGCAGCCGCGTCCCCGTGAAGAAGGCAGCGGCCCGCTCGTGCGCCTCCAGGATCGTCCGCGCGAAGCCGAGCATCGCCTCGCCGTCCTCCGTCAGCTCCACACTGTGCGTGTCCCGCAGGAACAGCGGCCGCCCCGTCGCCTCCTCCAGCCGCCGCACGTGCTGGCTGACCGTGGACTGCCGTACGCCGAGACGCCCCGCGGCCTGCGTGAAGCTCAGCGTCTGGGCCACCGTCAGGAACGTCCGCAACTGCACCGGCTCGTACATCCCCCCATCGTAGGACCACTCATCGCGATCCGTGATGACAGTGAGAGCGGTGTACGGGTTTCCCGATGGCCGCAGGGGCCCGACGATGAAGGGACACGTGAAGGGACGCGGAGCACCCCGGTCCCACCCGCCCCGACAGCAAGTGAGCACCCGCGCATGCGCCGCCCCCGCCTTCCCGCCCGGCTCCCGCTGGACCCGTACGTCCTGGCCCTGCTCGGCACCGTCGGCCTCGCCGCCCTCCTGCCCGCCCGCGGCGCCGCCGCCACGGCGGCCGGCACCGCATCCACCGCGGCCGTGGCCCTCCTCTTCTTCCTCTACGGCGCCCGGCTCTCCACCCGCGAAGCGCTCGACGGCCTGCGCCACTGGCGGCTCCACCTCACCGTGCTCACCTGCACCTTCCTGCTCTTCCCCGTTCTCGGCCTGGCCCTGCGCGCCCTCACCCCCGGCCTCCTGCCGCCGGCGCTCCAGAGCGGCCTGCTCTTCCTGTGCCTGGTCCCCTCGACCGTCCAGTCCTCCATCGCCTTCACCTCGATCGCCCGCGGCAACGTCCCCGCCGCCATCTGCGCGGGCTCCTTCTCCAGCCTGGCCGGCATCGTGCTCACCCCGCTGCTCGCGGCCGTCCTGCTCAGCGGCCACACGGGCGGCTTCTCCCCCGACTCCCTCCTCAGGATCACCCTCCAGCTCCTCCTGCCCTTCCTCCTGGGCCAGGCCCTGCGCCGCTGGGTCGACGGCCTCCTCACCCGCCACAGGAAGACCCTCGGCTACGTCGACCGCGGCTCGATCCTGCTCGTCGTCTACACGGCCTTCAGCGCGGGCATGGCCGCCGGCATCTGGCAGCAGGTGAGCCCCCTGCGCCTCGGTGCGCTGATGCTCGTCGAGGCCGTACTCCTCGCGGTCATGCTGCTCGTCACCTGGTACGGCGCGGCACGTCTCGGCTTCGGCCGAGAGGACCGCATCGCCATCCAGTTCGCCGGGTCGAAGAAGAGCCTGGCCGCCGGACTCCCCATGGCCGGCGTCCTCTTCGGGGCCCAGGCCGGCCTCGCCGTGCTCCCGCTGATGCTCTTCCACCAGATGCAGCTGATGGTCTGCGCCGTCCTCGCCCGCCGCCGCGCCGGCGACCCCCTGCCCCAACTCCCCGCCGACCGTGTGGCGGAGGTCTCCCGTACGGCCTGACCGACAAGATCCCGGGGCCCGGTAACGTGCGGTGGTGACCTGGATACGCCCGCTCGGCGCCCACGCCGAACGCCCCTGCACCCTGGTGGTCTGCCGCGGCTGCTGCTGCGGAGACCCCCGCAAGAACCCCGGCTCCGACCACGCGGGCCAGCTCGCCCGGCTCCGGGAGGCCGCCGCCGCGTCAGGGGACCGCCTGGCCGTCCGTACGAGCGACTGCCTCGGCCCGTGCGCCCAGGCCAACGTCATCGTGGTCCAGCCCACCACCGAGGCCCGCCGCCGCGGCGCCCGCGCGGTCTGGTTCGGCTGGGCCCTCGACGACACCGCCACCGACGAGATCATCGCCTGGGCCGCGTCCGGCGGCCCCGGCGCCACCCCCGTCCCGGCCACCCTGGACCTCCACCGCATCGCCCCGCCGGCCCCGAAACCCCCGCCCGACACGCCCCGCCGCGCCCGCAGGAGGCGCTGACGTGCGCGACCACAACCTGGCGGGCGCGGTGACCGTAGTCCTCAGCGTGCTGTTCGGTCTGCTGTTGCTCCTGGCCCTGGCCTTCGGCATGTTGGGCGGCAAATCCTCCGCGCTGACGGAGGCGGACGTCATCGGGATCTGGCACGGTGACCGCGGGGCCCGGCTGGAGGTGTTGGCCGACGGCCGGGCCCGACTCTCGGACGCCTCGGCGTGGAAGTGCTCACGGGGTGACAAGCCCGGCGTGTTCACCGGCGAGGGGAGCTGGACCCTCGGCCACCTCACCGACGAGAACCCGGGAATCCTGCTCACGTTCAGCCCGGACGGAACCCCCGCAGTGCAGAGTTGCAGCGACTGGTTCCTGCTGGACGGCACCGGCAAGGAGGGCACCACGGGCGACGGCAGCGACGTGACGGCAACGTTCCGCGGCTACAAGCGCGCTGCAGAGGAGCTGTACCGGCGCACCCCTACAGGGTGATCCGCTCCTCGCCCGCGTAGATGTTCATGTCCGGGCCCCGCAGGAAACCGACCAGGGTCATGCCCGACTCCACCGCCAGGTCCACCGCCAGCGAGGACGGGGCGGAGACCGCCGCCAGCACCGGGATCCCCGCCATCACGGCCTTCTGCGCGAGCTCGAAGGAGGCCCGGCCCGACACCAGCAGCACAGCGCCCGCCAGCGGGAGCCGCCCCGCCTGGAGCGCCCGGCCGACGATCTTGTCCACCGCGTTGTGCCGGCCCACGTCCTCCCGCAGGTCCAGCAGTTCGCCCTCGGCCGTGAACAGCCCCGCCGCGTGCAGGCCGCCCGTACGGTCGAAGACCTTCTGGGCCGCCCGCAACCGGTCCGGCAGACCGGTCAGGACTGCCGCGGGCACCCGTACCGGGTCGGCGGCGACCCCGGGGAAGCGGGACGCCGTACGGACCGCGTCCAGGCTGGCCTTCCCGCACAGGCCGCAGGACGAGGTGGTGTAGACGTTCCGCTCCAGCGTGATGTCCGGCACGGGCACCCCGGCCGCCAGCTGCACGTTGACGACGTTGTAGGTGTTCGAGCCGTCCTCCGTCGCCCCCTCGCAGTAGGTGACGGCCCGGACCTCCGACGCCGCGCCGAGTACCCCCTCGCTCACCAGGAAGCCCACCGCCAGGGCGAAGTCGTCACCCGGCGTACGCATGGTGATGGCCAGCGGCCGGCCGTTCAGCCGTATCTCCAGCGGCTCCTCGGCCACCAGTGTGTCCGGGCGGACACCCGCCCCGCCGTTCCGGATCCGGACGACGCGACGGCGCTCGGTGACCCGTCCCATGGTGATCAGCCCACTCCTTCTGTTCCTCGCCGATGTCCGACGTACCCATTCTCGCGGTTCCGCATCCGAGCAGGTCCCGGGCAGGGAGCTCCTCGGGAGCCTCCAAAATCCGGTGCCTGAATCCTGTCGGGTCACGCGCATATGTACCCACCGGTAGCAGGCAAAGCTGGGTGATCCTGACTTGCCTACGAGGGGGGACCCCGCCCATGACCGGTTCACGCGTGGTGGCGCTAGGGCACTACCAGCCCGCGAAAGTGCTCACCAACGAGGACCTCGCGGCCATGGTCGACACCACCGACGAGTGGATCCGCTCCCGCGTGGGCATCCGCACCCGTCACGTCGCCGGCCCGGACGAACCGGTGGACGAGCTGGCCTACCACGCGGCCGGGAAGGCACTGGCCGGTGCCGGCCTGACCCCGGACGACATCGACCTCGTCCTGGTCGCCACCTCCACCGCGATCGACCGCTCGCCCAACATGGCCGCACGCGTCGCCGCCAAGCTGGGCATGGGCGGCAGCCCCGCCGTCATGGACATCAACGTCGTCTGCTCTGGCTTCACCCACGCCCTCGCCACGGCCGACCACGCCATCCGGGCGGGCTCCGCCACACGCGCCCTGGTCGTCGGCGCCGACAAGATGACCGAGATCACCGACTGGTCCGACCGCACCACCTGCGTGCTCACCGGCGACGGCGCGGGCGCGGCCGTCGTCGAGGCCTGCGACGAGCCGGGCATCGGCCCGGTGCTGTGGGGGTCGGTCCCGGAGATGGGCAACGCGGTCCGCATCGAGGGCTCGCCGCCGGTCTTCGCCCAGGAGGGCCAGTCCGTCTACCGCTGGACCACCAGCCAGCTCCCGCCGCTCGCCCGCAAGGTGTGCGAAAAGGCCGGCGTCACCCCCGAGGACCTGGCCGCGGTCGTCCTCCACCAGGCGAACCTGCGCATCATCGAGCCGCTCGCCGCGAGGATCGGCGCGGTCAACGCCGTCGTCGCCCGCGACGTCGTCGACTCCGGCAACACCTCCGCGGCCAGCATCCCCATGGCCCTGTCGAAGCTGGTCCAGCGGGGCGAGATCCCCTCGGGCGCCCCCGTCCTCCTCTTCGGCTTCGGCGGCAACCTCTCCTACGCCGGCCAGGTCATCAGCTGCCCGTGACGCTCTCGGAGGCCGTTCCCCGCGCCGGTACGGCGGGGGAGCGGCCCCCCTCGGCGACCACCGCGCACACCAGGACGGCCGCCAGCGCCACCAGCTGGCCCGCTCCCGTCCAGGTGGTCCCCACGGGCACGGTGGCCAGCGCCAGCACCAGCGCCGTCGCCCGGTAGCGGGCCGGCCCGATGCCCAGCACCCTGCGGAAGACCAGGTTCCCGGCCAGATAGAGGGCGACCCCGCCGGCCAGCGCCACGGCCGGGCCGGTGTGCAGGTGCTCCCCGAGGTGCCCGATGGTCTTCTTCACACCGGCCGAGAAGACGGCGATGCCCAGCAGCACCGGCAGGAACGCGTAGTAGTAGGCGGCCATCGCCAGCTTGAAACGCCGGTCCGGCGGGGTCTGCGCGAAAACCTCCTCCGCACGCCCCTCGTCGCGCACGAAGTACATCCACCACATCGCCGACGCGATCGTCAGCGCCAGGAACGCGCCGCCCGCGATACCGGCCGACAGGGGCAGCGACCCCACCCCGATGCCGATCGCGATCACGGACTCGCCGAAGACGATGATCAGCAGCAGGCCGTGCCGCTCCACCAGGTGCGCCGCGTTCATCCCGCCGAGCTGGTCGCCGACCGTCTGCTCGGGCACCTCCGGCTCCGCAGCGGCCCCGCTCGCCGCGACCCGCTGCACGACCACCGGCGTCACGAACTGCAGCAGCAGCGCCAGCAGCCACAGCCCCCAGGCCGGCTGCCCGTCGAAGAACCCGGCGGCCGTCACCGCCAGCGCGCACAGCACGTTGGGCAGCGCGAACCACAGCACCCCGAGGCCGTGCGCCTGCGCGAACAGCGCGCCGTGCACCACCACGACCAGCAGGTACCCCAGGCCGAAGGCGACACCGCCCGCCCCGAACGCGGTGGGCACGGCCAGCGCGCACACCAGGAACGCGCCCATGGCCAGCATGAGCAGC
The DNA here is from genome assembly GCF_001941845.1 of Streptomyces sp. TN58. Taxonomy (NCBI): domain Bacteria; kingdom Bacillati; phylum Actinomycetota; class Actinomycetes; order Kitasatosporales; family Streptomycetaceae; genus Streptomyces; species Streptomyces sp. TN58. The sequence goes on from NZ_CP018870.1 coordinate 6,240,956, forward strand.
ACACGCCTGACGGCCCGGTCCGGCGGCACCTGGTTGGTCAGGTGGGCGTAGCCCCCGTACATCCAGAACAGCACGGTGAAGATGAGGACGACCTGTCCCGCGCCCCGCGGGGTCAGGTCGTCCGCCAGCAGCACCGTCAACTGCGTGATGGTGAAGACGAAGACGAGGTCGAAGAACAGCTCCAGCGTGCTGACGCGGTGCTCGGTTTCCATGCGCGGCTCCCCCCGGATGTGTGCGCAACCATCCGACCGCCCCGGGCCCGCCGCTGTCCACCCGGATGCCGACATCCGCAGGCCCGACGAGCACCGCCCCGCCCCGTACGCCCGGGCCCCGAGCGCGGCGAGACGGCCCGTCCCGCCGACCCTGCCGAGACATGCCCGCAGGTCAGCCCGGCGTGGCGGACCGCGGGCCGCCCCGATAAGTGGTCGGAGACCCGCCGATCCTTTGCTATTGTTGTCCATGTCGCCGCGGGAAACCGGGGCCGACCACCGGTCCGGGTGGCGGAATGGCAGACGCGCTAGCTTGAGGTGCTAGTGCCCTTTATCGGGCGTGGGGGTTCAAGTCCCCCCTCGGACACAAGTGAGAGCCCCACACATCGTGTGGGGCTCTTCGTGTTGCTCCGGCGCATGTCCCCCGCTCACATGCCCACGCATACCCCAGGGCTCACGTACCCAGGACCACCAGGCCATTGGGGCGGGTCAGGCTGCCCGGGGCGACCGAGGTGAAGGTGTGGGGGAGGGACAGGCGGGGGGCGTCGCCGTCGGGGGCCGCGTCGAAGAGGTAGGCCGCCCCGGCCGCGGTGTCGCTGACCAGGTGCGGGCCCTGCGCCGCCGCCGCGGCTTCGGCGAGCGGGGTGCGGAAGAGCTGCCGGAGGTGGCGCAGGGTCTCCGGGGTGACCGGCGCCCGCATCGGCTGCGTCTGGGCCCGGGCGTGCGGCCGCGGCTCGGGTTGCTCGGGTGCGCGGTCCGGCCCGGCGGCGGGCGCGGCCGCGGCGTCCGGGGGGATCGCCCCGGTCAGGAGCAGGGCGAGGAGGACCGGTACGGCCTTGCGGCGCAGCGTCTCGGTGGCCGATCGCAGCCGGTGGGCGTGGGCCGCGGGCAGTGACAGCGCGAGGCTCCCCGCGGCGCCGCCCATGGCGAGCGGAACGGCCGAGCAAACGACCCCGGGGGAGTATTCGAGCAGGTCGAAGACGGGCGCGCCCGGGGCCACCGCGTCCAGCGCCGTGAACAGCGCCCGGCTGTCCGTGATGGTCTGCGGGGTGAGCCGCGCGGGCCGGTGCCGGGCCACGTGGTCGGCTCGGCGGTCGTGGTCGAGCTGGGTCAGCAGGCACTTGCCCACCGCGCTGGCGTGCGCAGCGTCCCGGAAGTCGACCCACTCCCGGACCGGCGGGGTGGCCGGCCCGGCCGCCATCTGCGTGATGTGGACCTCACCCCCCGCGTACCGGCTGAGGTAGACCGCGGCGCCCGCGCTGTCGCGGGCCAGGGCCAGCGTGCGCTGAAGCTGCACGGCCAGGCCGTGGCCGTCCGGGCCGGCGAGCCGGTCCAGGGCCGGGCCGCGCCCGTACACCCCCGCCCCCTGACGGTGGGCGTACTCCTCCTCGCACAGCATCGCCAGCAGGGGCCGCAGCTCCGCCTCGGCGAGGCGCGCCTCCCGTGCGAGCTGGGCGGCGCCGACCCCCAGCGGGTGCCGCTCCAGGACACGTACGACGGCCAGGGCGCGGCGGGCCTCCGCCAGCGCCTCGCTCGAACCGGTCTGTACGACGGTTCCGCGGGCCGCGGCCGTCAGCGCGGGGTGGCGCAGCGGGCCGGTACCGGGCCGGGCCGCCGCGGCCACCGTCGTCGCTGTCGTCGGAGGCGGCGCGACGACCGCCACGGGCGGCGGCGGCAGGAACGCGGCCAGCGCACGCGACAGCCCGGGTTTCGGCAACGGCACCGGGCCCAGGTCGGGGTCCTCGCGCTGGTCGACGTAGCGCAGGACGGCGGCCTGCGCGCACAGCCGGACCTCGCGCAGGTCCCGCCGGCCGATCGGCCGGAATCCGCGCCGGCCCAGCTCGCGCGCCCAGTGCCGGGCGTCGTGGTGCTCGCCGCGCCGGGAGTGGTCGAGGAAGAGGCAGTAGGCGGCGGCCGCGGCCTTCGCGCTTCCGGACGCGGCGGCGAACTGCCACCAGAACCGGGCGCCTTCGCGCATCCCGGCGAGGTGCAGCAGGCAGCCGAAGACGACGGCGCCCGACAGGTCGGTGCGCCGGCGGGTGAAGGAGTCCAGGTGCGCCGCCGCGTCGGACTCGCACACGGAGGTCAGGCAGATCGCCTTGAGGTCGCGCCGGGCCCGCTCGGCGTCGAGCGGTCGGTCGCGGACCGGGTCGCTCCAGCCGTGGACCGCGCGGCGCCGGGCCCGGTGCGGGACGGACGGGTGCGGTGTGGCGCGCAGCAGCCGGGCCTCGGCCGCGCCGAGGTCGTAGTGGCGGTAGCGGTCGCGGACGCCCGCCCGGGCGAGGAACTCGGCCAGTGAGCGCGGTACCGGGTCGCCGTCCGGCCGCTCCAGCCGATCGCGGCGCCTCATGAGCCGGAAGGTTCGGCTGGATCGGCTGCTCCGGCAGGATCGGCTGCTCCGCCCGCGTCCGCCGGTTCCGCGGCCGTGTCGAGCAGCCGGGCGAGGCGCCGGTGGGCCTGGCCGAGGTAGGAGCGGACCGTGGCCTCGTCGACGCCCATCACGGAGGCCGCCTCACCGGGCGTGCACTGGAGCCCGTAGCGCAGGAGCACGGCGTCGCGCTGGCGTTCGGCGAGGCGGGAGACGGCGGAGTAGAAGCGGATGGTGTCGGTCAGCACCTCGTACCGGTCGGCGTGCGCCTCCTTCAGCGCGGCCTCGAAGGCGCTGATGTCCATCGGCTCGGGCTCCTGCTGCCAGGGGTGGCGCCGGTGCTGCCGGTCGACCAGGCAGTGCTTGAGCAGGGTCCACGCGTAGGCGTCCAGGCGGTCCATGTGCAGCATCCGCAGCCAGTCGCCCATGATCGAGTCGAAGGTGGCGTCCACCGCCTCCTCGGCCGCCTCGTCGGAACCGAGCTGCAGGTACGCGAAGCGCATGTACGCGGGGCGCCGGTTGGCGTGGAAGGCCCAGTACGACAGGCGTGCCGCGGGGTCCCACTGGCTCATGGGAGTCGGCCGCCGACGCCGGCTCGGCAGTCCCACGGCCCCACCGGACTCCTCCGGTCCGCCATCGCTCACCGCTCCACCTCCGCTCCACCTCGTCCCCTGGTGTGCAGAACAGGAAAGCAGCGCGGGCGCACTCGGGGGGCGCAGAGAAGAAACATGGGAAGCATTGCGTCGCCGATGATCGAACCGTGATCGGTCTCGATCACCCAGGGCTCCAGCCAGCACGTATGCATATGCCCCGCGCCGGTGCCGCCGCACCTCCGGTCCGGCGCGCGGCCGTCCCGCTGTACCATGGGCCCGATCGCGAGGGCCGTGACGCAGAGGTCACTGTCCTCGCTTTTGCGTTATGCCCACCAGGAACAAATGCGGCGCGTGGCCGATCGGCGGTTCGATACGATGAACCACACACTCACCGTCCGTGACGCCACGACGTGCCGCACAGAGGAAATGGAGCATCCGAGGATGGCTCGACACCTGATCACCAGCGCGCTTCCCTACATCAACGGGATCAAGCACCTGGGCAACATGGTCGGGTCGATGCTTCCGGCGGATGTGTACTCCCGGTACCTCCGCCAGCGCGGCCACGACGTCCTCTACATCTGCGCCACCGACGAGCACGGCACCCCCGCCGAGCTCGCCGCCAAGGAGGCCGGGATCTCGGTCGCCGAGTTCTGCGCCCAGGCCCACGACGCCCAGAAGGCGGTCTACGACGGCTTCGAGCTGTCCTTCGACTACTTCGGCCGCAGCTCCTCGGCGCAGAACGCCGAGATCACCCAGCACTTCGCGCGCCGCCTCCAGGAGAACGGCTTCATCGAGGAGCGGGCGATCCGGCAGGTCTACTCGCCCGCCGACGGCCGCTTCCTGCCGGACCGCTACGTCGAGGGCACCTGCCCGCACTGCGGCTACGACAAGGCCCGCGGCGACCAGTGCGAGAACTGCACCCGCGTCCTGGACCCCACCGACCTGATCGAGCCGCGCTCGGCCATCTCCGGCTCCACCGAGCTGGAGGTCCGCGAGACCAAGCACCTCTTCCTGCTGCAGTCCAAGCTCCAGCACGAGGTCGAGGCCTGGGTCGCCGAGCACGAGGAGGAGTGGCCGCAGCTGGCCTCCTCGATCGCCCGCAAGTGGCTGACCGAGGGCCTGCACGACCGCGCCATCACCCGCGACCTCGACTGGGGCGTCCCGGTCCCGGCCGACACCTGGCCCGACCTGGCGGCCGAGGGCAAGGTCTTCTACGTCTGGTTCGACGCCCCGATCGAGTACATCGCCTCGACCAAGGAGTGGGCCGACGCCGACCCGGCGAACCGCGACTACAAGTCCTGGTGGTACGAGGCCGAGGACGTCCGCTACACCCAGTTCATGGCCAAGGACAACGTCCCGTTCCACACGGTGATGTTCCCCGCGACCGAGCTGGGCACCCGCGAGCCGTGGAAGAAGGTCGACTACGTCAAGGCCTTCAACTGGCTGACGTACTACGGCGGCAAGTTCTCCACCTCGCAGAAGCGCGGCGTCTTCACCGACCAGGCGCTGGAGATCCTCCCGGCCGACTTCTGGCGCTACTTCCTCATCGCCAACGCCCCCGAGTCCGACGACTCGTCCTTCACGTGGGAGCACTTCGCCGCCACCGTCAACAAGGACCTCGGCGGCACCCTCGGCAACTTCGTCAACCGCGTACTGACCTTCTCCCGCAAGAAGTTCGGCGACGAGGTCCCGGCCGGCAGCCCCGCGGGCGAGGCCGAGGCGAAGCTCGGCGAGCAGATCGCCGAACTGCTGGCCGAGTACGAGGGCCACATGGACACCCTCCAGTACCGCAAGGCCGCGGCCGCGCTGCGCGCCCTGTGGTCCGCCGGCAACGCCTACCTCGACGAGAAGGCCCCCTGGCTGGAGGTCAAGACCGACCTCGAAGCGGCCGCGCTCACCCTGCGCACCGCGATGAACCTCATCCACCTCTACTCGGTCGTTTCCGAGCCGTTCATCCCGGCCTCGGCACGCGCCATGCGCTCGGCGTTCGCCCTCGCCGACGACACCGCGACGTGGGTGACCCCGGAGCAGGCCAAGGCCCTGGACGCGGTCCCGGCCGGCACCGCCTTCACCGTCCCGCCGGTGCTCTTCGCCCGGGTCACCGAGGAGGACCTGGAGTCCTACCGCGAGCGTTTCGGCGGCACCGAGGCCGGCTGACACACCCGTCCGACCGAAGGGGCGCGCCACCGGGCGCGCCCCTTCGGCGTGTCCGCGTACTGTCGCGTTCTCCGTTCTCCGTTCCCTGTTCCGCGTTCCGCGGCTCTTCGGCGTACCGCCGCCGGGCGCGCGGCGGCGGGATCTTCACCGGTCTGCCGCGTGTCGAAGCCGGGCCTTGATCGTTTCTTCAGACGTAGCCCACATGACGCTTGCGGAATCGGGAGGACGCGCGGTGGCCGCTTGGCAGTACTTCGCCGGTGCGGGGCTGGTGGCGGCACTCTGTCCGCTCCACGGCCATGTGGCGGTCGCGGGCGACGGCCACGGCCGCGGCGCGCGCGTCGACCTGTGCGTGCCGGCCGGTCAGCCGAAGCGGCCCCACGTACCGCCGGCCGGCCGGTCCCCGGTGCGGGCCGGCGTGCCCGGCGCCGCCGGGCCGACGGTACGCCACCCCGGGCGGGCCCCCGAGCCCGCCGCGGCGCGGCCCGCGGAGCCGCCGGCCGCCGTGGAACCCGCCTCGCCTTCCGCGAAGGCCGTGGCCGCGCCGGCGGAGCCGCCGCTGCCCGCGCCGGAGCCGGAGGAGGATGCCGCGCCGGCGCCGGCCGAAGCGGCCGCCCCGCCCCGGCCCAGGGCCGCCGCGCCCGTGAGCGCCTTCCACGTGCGTCCGTACCGCTCTGTGGCCCTTCAGCGGCGCGGCCCCGGCGGGATGTCCACCGTGATGCTGATGGTCGTCGTCACCACGCCGGCCGTACTCGCGGCCGCCGCGCTGCGCCCCCGGGGCAAGAGCCGTAGCTGAAGCAGAAGCTGACGCCGCTCCGTCCGCTCCGTCCGCTCCGTTTGTCCGCCTCTGTCCCCCCTCCGTTCGTCCGCCCACCGATCCACACCGGGAGAATCCACGTGTCCGAATGGCTGGTCCTGGCCATTGCCATGGTGCTCGTCTGCGCCCTCGTCCTCGCCTTCACGGCGATCCGGCACCGCCGGGCCGCCGCCGACGAGGACACCAGCGAAACCCCCGACGTCATCGAGTACATGACGATGATGGTGGGCGTGGTCTACGCGATCGTGCTGGGCCTGGCCATCGCGGGCGTCTGGGAGGCGCGCGGCGCCGCCGAGGACAGCGTGCGCCGGGAGGCCCAGGCGCTGTACGAGGTGACCCAGCGCGCCGACGTCTATCCGGCCGCGGTCCGCGACCGGATCCGTGGCGAGGTGGACGCGTACGTCGCCCACACCGTCGCCGTGGACTGGCCGCTGATGACCTCCGGCGAGAGCGCGTCGGCGGAGGGCGGTGCGCTGCTCGGCAAGCTCCGTACCTCCGTCACCCACCAGAGCCCCTCCACCGAGCTCCAGGCACAGGCGTACCAGCCGTTGCTGGACCACATCGCGGCCGCCGACGAGGCCCGCCACTCGCGGACCCAGAGCTCCGAGTCGACGCTCCCGGGCGTGGTGTGGTTCGGGCTGCTGGTCGGCGGAGTGGTCACCGTCGGGCTGATCTTCACACTGCAGATCCGGCGCTCCGGGCGGGAGCTGCTGCTGGCGGGCCTCTTCAGCGCGCTGATCGTGTTCCTGCTCTTCATGGTGTGGAGCTTCGACGCGCCGTACGGGCGGGACGGGATGGACTCGGCCGGGCCGTTCCAGGAGCTGTTCCCCGCGACGGCGGTGGCCGCGGCCCGCTGAGCCGGCGGCGGTCGGTGGTCGGCGTCGGCGTCCTCGTACGCCGGCGCCGGCCGTCGACCGCCCGGCCGCTGCCTTCCTAGACCGCCACCTGCCGCCGGACCGCGTGCACCACCGGGGAACTCCGCAGGGCGTCGGAGATCCTCAGGAGGTCGCGCGGGCCGTCGGAGGTGTCCATCAGGGTCTCCTCGTCCTCACCGATGATCTTCCCCTCCGGGTCCGCCGAGCGGGCCCGCACGGCGGCAGCGACCATGGCGGCGTCGGCGACGGCGCGGGCGGTCTCCTCGTCGGCGCCGTCGGCGCGGGCGGTGTCGTAGGCGTCGTCGCGCAGACCCCTGTCGAAGTAGGGGCCGAGGTGCAGGAACCCGTCGTGGATGTCGGACTCCCGCTGGATGACCCGCAGTTCCCCGGCCGTCCACCAGGCCATCTGCACCGAGGGGGTGCCCACGGGGGCGGAGATCTGCACCTCCTGCCACAGCGGGCCGAGCCGGCGGTACGTCGCCCAGGTCTGCCACTGGTCCGAGAGCCGCTGGCAGACCAGCGGCACCACGAAGCCCATCGCGCTGATCAGCGCGCCCAGCGAGGCGAGCGGCGGGGCGACGTAGGTGCTCAGGTCGTCGAGGTCGTGGCCGAGCCAGCGGGCGACGACGGCGGTCATCTTCGTGGCGTCGTAGCCGAGGTTGAAGAGGTAGCCGGCGACGATGATCATCAGGCCGATCCGCAGCCAGCCCCGCACCTGGAGCGACCAGCGCCAGCACAGGACCACCATCACGACGGCCGCCACGTGGTGCGCCAGCAGGTAGAGGGCGATCATGTGGCCGACGTAGGGCGTGTTCGCGTAGAAGGTGTCGAAGTCCCGCAGGCGCTCCTCGGGGGTCTCGCCGAGGGCGAACAGCACGATCAGGGCCACGATCACGATGCTGTAGCCGAGGATCCAGCGGCGCGAGACCCGCTTGGTCCGCTCGGGCGGCCCGCCCCGCCAGTTGACCATCAGGACCAGGCAGGAGGCGCTGAAGGCGGTGATCAGGCAGTACACCAGCGGGGCGGAGAAGTTGGCGATCCCGGTCCAGCGGTTGACCGCCGCGATGGTGGGCGGGGCGGCGAAGGTGAACACCGCCCCCGCCAGGGCCAGCAGGGCGACGACCGAGCGCAGGAGCGGGTCACGCCAGTTGTGCCGCAGGGCCGGCAGCTTGAAGGCGAGTGAGATCGCCATCGCCGCTGCCGGTATGTAGTAGTCCTCACCGGTCAACGGTCGTTCCTCAGTCCCCGGTAGCCCAGCGAGGCCTCGATCCGGCCGGCCAGGTCGTCGCGCTGGACGGGGGCCCGGTGGCCCGCCGACCCGGCAAGCCAGTTCCGGCAGCGGCTGCCCAGCAGTAAGCCGAAGGTCTCGGCTTCGGTCTCCTCCTGGACGTCGGCGCGCGTGCGCGCGGCGACGCGGCGGACCGTCTCGCCGATGTCGGCCTCGTCGGAGAGCAGGCGCGCCGCGACGGCGGCGCCGTCGACGTGGTGGCTGCAGTGGCCGGCCTTCATGTGCCACAGCTCGTGGCCCAGGATGACGAGCTGGTGGTCGGGGGCGGTGCGTTCCTCGATGACCACGAGATCGCGGTCCGCCATGTCGAGCCACAGACCGCTGGCCGTCCGGGGCGGGAACGAAGCCATCCGGAAGTCGACCCGGCGGCCGCGGTGTCTGCTCATGCCCTCACAGAGGGCAGCGTAGAGGTCCACGGGTTCCACGGGGGCGGTCAGCCGGATGCCGGCCACCAGCTCCCCGCACAACCGCCGCTGCTCTCTGCCTATGCTCACCGTTCTCCCCGTCGGCGCGGATCCGGATCAGGACTCAAAGGATCAGACCCAGACTTTCGCCTGGGTCAGGATTCGTTCGGTTTTACGCTTTCGAGGAGCATGTCCAGCCATTCGGTCACCTTGTCCCGGTGCTTGTCGCTGGGCAGTTGGGCGGCGCGCCAGGCGATGCCCCGTACACCGTGGTTCTGCAGGAGTCTTGCCAGCGGATCGCCCGCCGATGCGGCCGAGGCCGGTACGGTTTCCCGTGCGCGCCCGGCGTAGTCCTGGAGCAGTTGTTGCTCGGTCCGCTGGAGCGCGTCGGTGAGGGCGTCGGCGTCGTGGGCCGTGAGGAAGCCGGCATGCACCCCGAAGAAGCGCTGGATCGCGTCGCAGTGCTCCATCGTGGGGCGGCGGTCGCCGTTGATCAGGGCTCCCGCCTGCTGCCTCGACATGCCCGCGCCGTCGGCGATCTCCTGCTGCGTGTAGCGGCGGCCGTTCGGCTTGACGCGGGTGCGCCGGAGCAGGTCGAGCCGCTGCAGGAAGCGGGCCTGGAGGTCGGGTTCGCCGGCCGGCCTGCCTTCGAGCAGGGTCTTCACCACGTCCATGGGCACGCCCGAAGCCTCCGAGAGGCGTCGCAGGTCGAAGACCTGGTTCAGCTCGCGGCCCATCTTGCCCGCGAGTTCGGCGACGCGGGTGATGGTCGCGGCCAGGGGTGCGTCGGCCACCGCGACGGGAGCCGGGAAGCCGTCTGTCACCAGTGGTTCTCCTAGATCGCGCGAAGTCGGTACGGCACATGGTCGGCTTCTGGAATCTAGCCGCTCCCGCCCGGAAGGGCTAGAACGTGCCACAGCTGTGGCGGGAATGAGCTGTCAAGAGGCTGGAATTGCCACAATAGTTGACACTCGAATGAAGTCGGTAGCAGGATCGCCACACGGAAATGAAGATCCAGACCGGAGGAGGGGGAGCTCTCAGTGCCACATCTCGCAGCGGTGGGCCCGTCCGATGGACTCGCCCGAGCCGGTGAGGAACGCCTGGCGGGCGAGGAGTCCGCGCGCGGCGCCGTGCGGTCGGAGCGACGCAAGGAGATTTTGCGCCAGCGCCGCGAAGAGCTGGGCCTGAGCCAGGAGGACCTCGCCGCCCGGCTGCGCATCAGTGTGCGCGCGTACGGCAACTGGGAACGCGGCCTGGTCAAGGAATGGACGGACCGCAAGCTCCTCGCCCTGGCCGAAGCCCTGGAGATGAGCGAGCGCCAGTGCTTCTGGCTCTTCCGCGTCATGGTCGACCGCGACCCGCCGCCCACCTGGCGGGCCGCCGACGAGAACCGGCTTCCCGAGGACCCGGCGCAGCGCGACTACCTGTGCGACTACGCGGCCCTCATGGAGGCCGTGCCCTACCCGAGCTTCCTGGTGGACCACCGGTGGGACGTCGCGCTCACCAACTCCGCCTTCGACCAGCTCTTCCAGTCCGTACGGCCGCACCCGACGGCCCTGCCGGACGACAACTTCCTGCGCTTCGTGCTGTTCCACCCCGACGCCGCGGCCGTGCTGGAGGACCACGAACCGGCCTGGTGCGTACCGCTGCTCGCCCAGTTCGCGGCGGCGCTCGCCGAAGCCCCGGAGGACGAGGGGCTGTGCAGCATCCGCCAGGAGGTGGCCCGTGACCCGTTCATGGAGGCGGCCTACCGCTACGGCGTCCCCCACTGGCTGAGCAAGCGCGGGCCGGAGGCCGCCGAGCAGGACGGAGCGGTGCGCACCGTGCGCCATCCCGACCCGCGGTGGGGCCTGGTGCGCTGCCGGATGGTGGCCGAGACCAGCCGCATGCTCGACGAGATGGGGCTCACCCGGATCACCCTGATCCTCTCCGGACCGCAGGGCGTGCCGACGGGCCCCGTGCGGGGCGGCGCTGTCGTCCCCTACCCGCCGCAGGGCGCCCGACTGCGCGCCGTGCCGTCGCTGGAGGACTGACCGGCCGGGGCAGACTGGTTCCCGTGGGCGGATACCGCCGCCTGCCGGGGCTCCGCGTCGCCGATCGGAAGACGGATCGTGTCGCCGATCGTGGCACGGCGCCGGCAGGGGTGCGGACGGCGGTACGGGTGACCGGTACTGCCACCGGTGCGGGCATTCCGTGCCAGCGCCCGCACCGGCACTGGCACTGGCGTGGCATCTGCACTGGCGAAGGGCGGTAGGGCGTGCGGCTGACGATCCTCGGCGGAGGCGGCTTCCGGGTACCGCTCGTCTACGGCGCACTGCTCGGGGACCACGCCGAGGGGCGGGTGTCCCACGTGACGCTGTATGACGAGGACCCCGCGCGGCTCGCCGCCATGACCGGCGTCCTCGCCGACCAGGCCGCCGCCGCCGCGGTGCCCGACGCCCCGGCCGTCACCGCCACCCGGGACCTCGACGAGGCCCTGCGCGGGGCCGACTTCGTCTTCTCGGCCATCCGCGTCGGCGGCCTCGACGGACGCGCCGCGGACGAGCGTGTCGCCCTGGCCGAGGGCGTGCTGGGCCAGGAGACGGTGGGCGCCGGCGGGGTGGCGTACGGACTGCGGACGGTTCCGGTGGCCCGCGCGATCGCCCGCAGGATCGCCCGTGTGGCACCCGAGGCCTGGGTCATCAACTTCACCAATCCGGCCGGCCTGGTCACCGAGGCCATGGCCGAGGACCTCGGCGACCGGGTGATCGGCATCTGCGACTCGCCGGTGGGCCTCGGCCGGCGCGTCGCCCGGATCCTGGGAGCACGCCCCGAAGAAGCCTGGGTCGACTACGTGGGCCTCAACCACCTCGGCTGGGTCCGGGGCCTGCGCATCGGCGGGCGGGACGAACTGCCGCGGCTGCTGGCCGACACCGAGGCCCTGGAGTCCTTCGAGGAGGGCCGCCTCTTCGGTGCCGAGTGGCTGCGATCGCTCGGCGCGATCCCCAACGAGTACCTCCACTACTACTACTTCAACCGTGACACCGTACGGGCGTACCAGGAGGCCGGGCAGACCCGCGGGGCGTTCCTGCGCGACCAGCAGCGCGGCTTCTACGCCGAGGCCGGACGCGTCGGGCTGCCGGCCGGTGCGGCCCTGGCCGCCTGGGACCGGACCCGGGCCGAGCGCGAGGCCACGTACATGGCCGAGAACCGCGAGGCGGCCGGCGTGGGGGAGCGAGACGAGAGCGACCTGGAATCCGGCGGCTACGAGAAGGTGGCCCTCGCGCTGATGCGGGCCATCGCCCGGGACGAGCGGGCCACACTGATCCTGAACGTCCGCAACGGCTCCACGCTCCGCGTCCTCGACGCCGCCGCGGTCATCGAGGTGCCCTGCCTGGTCGACGCGAACGGCGCCCACCCCCTGGGCGTCGACCAGCTGCCGCTGCACGCGGTGGGGCTGGTGACGGCCGTCAAGGCGGTGGAGCGGGAAATCCTGGCGGCTGCTGCGAGCCGTTCGCGGGCGGACGCCGTGAAGGCCTTCGCCCTCCATCCGCTGGTCGACTCGGTCGCCGTGGCCCGGCGACTCCTCGACGGCTACGCACAGGCCCATCCGGGCCTCGCCCACCTGCGCTGATCCGCCCAGCCGGTACCGCGCCCGGGGCTGCGCGCGGTTTCCCTCCGACGGCCCAGCGCCGCATGCGGCGCGGCGGGCGGCCTGTGAGAGTGCGAGGTGTGACCACTGTCCCCGCCGCAGCCGCTGCGCCCCCCGTGCTCGACCGGCGGCGACGCAACGTCATCTTCGGCACGATCATGCTGGGTGTGCTGCTGGCCGCGCTCGACCAGACGATCGTCGGGACCGCCCTGCCCACCATCGTGGGGGACCTCGGCGGCGGCGACCACATGTCGTGGGTGGTGACGTCCTACCTGCTCGCGGAGACCGTGGCGACGGTCCTCGTCGGCAAGTTCGGCGACCTCTTCGGCCGGAAACTGATCTTCCAGATCTCCGCCGTCGTCTTCATCAGCGGCTCCTTCCTGTGCGGGCTGGCCGGCAACATGACGCTGCTGATCGTGTGGCGCGGCGTACAGGGCATCGGAGCCGGCGGCCTGATGGTGACCGCGATGGCCCTGATCGCCGACGTCGTCCCCCTGCGTGAACGCGGCAAGTACCAGGGCATGATCGGCGCCGTCTTCGGCGTCGCCACCGTCGTCGGACCGCTGCTCGGCGGCTTCTTCACCGACCAGCTGACCTGGCGCTGGTGCTTCTACGTCAACGTCCCGATCGCCATTCTGGTCGTCGTCGCGGCCGCCAGGACGATTCCCGTGGTACGCGCCTCCGGCAGACCGGTCATCGACTACCTGGGCATCGCGCTGGTGGCGGCCGGCTCCAGCGCCCTGATCCTGGCCACCAGCTGGGGCGGCAACGAGTACGCCTGGACCTCGCCCGTGATCATCGGCCTCTTCGCGGGCGGCGTGGTCGCACTGGCGCTGTTCTGCCTGGCCGAGACGCGCGCCGCCGAGCCGACCATCCCGATGCGGCTCTTCCGCAACCCGGTCTTCGCCGTGTGCTCCGTGCTGAGCTTCGTCGTCGGCTTCGCGATGCTCGGCGCGATGACGTTCCTGCCGACCTACCTCCAGTACGTCGACGGGGACTCGGCCACGATCTCGGGCATCCGCACCCTGCCCATGGTCTTCGGGCTGCTGCTCGCCTCCGTCTTCAGCGGCAACGTCGTCAGCAAGACCGGGCAGTACCGGATCTTCCCGATCGTCGGCAACGCCGTCATGGGCGTCGGCCTCTACCTCCTCGCGCAGATGCACCCGGGGACCAGCACCCTGCTGGAGTCGCTGTACATGTTCGTGCTCGGCACGGGCATCGGCCTGTCCATGCAGGTGCTGACGATCGCCGTGCAGAACACCGTCGACTACGCCGACCTCGGCACGGCCACCTCCGGCGTCACCTTCTTCCGTACGCTCGGCAGCGCCTTCGGGACGGCCGTCTTCGGCACGATCTACGCGAACCACCTGGGGCCGTCGCTGGAGGAGGCGGTCGCGGAGGCGGCGAGGGCCACCGGGCAGGACCCGGCGGGCCTCGCCGAGGCCGCGTCGACCCCGCAGGGGGTGCACCGGCTCGACCCGGCCGCCGCGGCCCCGGTCATCGAGGCGTACGCGGAAGCCCTGCACACGGTGTTCCTGTGGACCGTGCCGGTGGCGGTGTTCGGCTTCGTCGTGGCGCTCTTCCTCAAGCAGGTCACGCTGCGCGACAGCGCCCGGGCAGGATCCACCGACATGGGCGACGGCTTCGGCTCGCCGGCCACGGCCTCGGGGGACTCCGCCAAACTGCTGGAACTGGCCGTCGGCAAACTCGTACGGAACATGGGGGCGGACACGGCACGCGCGATCGTCGAATCCTCCGACACCCGGCTGGACATCGCCGGAGCGTGGACGGTGATGCAGGTGGAGCTGATGACCAGGACGATCGGCTACTGCACCATCGGCCTGGTCGCGGGCCGGCGTTCACTCCCCCCGGAGGTGCTGCTCCCGGCGTTCGACCGGATGGTGGAGGAGGGCTTCCTCACCCGGGAGGGCGCCTACTTCAGCCTCACGCCCGCCGGGCAGCGGGAGGCCGACGTCATCTCGGCGGCCTGGGCCCAGTGGCTCGGCGACCGGCTGGAGAAGGACCGCGGCCGCCCGCGCAGCGCCGAACTGCGGGTCGCGGCGGACGCGATCGCGAAGCGGCTGCTGGCCGAGGACCTGGGCGAGGGCAACTTCGCACCGAAGGTGGTCGTGCGGCACTGAGGCGTGTTGCGAAAGTCTGGTCTGGCTCGCGGCGCCTGGCACGGCACCTCGCCGCGTTGTCGGGATCGTCGGCGTACGACCGGTACGCGGGCGTCCCTCCGCCTTGCGAGGCACCGCGCCAGACACCGCGAGCCCCCGCCCTGCGGGCGGACGACGCCGCTTTCGCAACACGCCCTGGGTCGGGAGGTCAGGGGCCCTGGGGCGGGAACTCCGGGCATCCTTCGGTCGTCCTCCATGGCGTGACATACGAAGACCCGGGGGCGACGAATATGGGAAACACGATCACGCTGGCCGAGGAGATCATGCTGCTCGCACTGGACGACGAGTCCGGGGCGGTACGGCAGCGCCAGTCGGCCGCGCCGGCCGTGGCGGGGGCGCTCCTGCTCGAACTGGTCATGGCGGAGCGGGTGTCGGTCGCGGACAAGCACCTGGAGCTCGTCAGCACCGAACCCACGGGGGAGCCCCTGCTCGACGGCCGAGTCCGGCTGATCGAGGCCTGGATGCGCGGCCGCCCGCGGCGCCGGGTGTCGCAGTGGCTGTCGAAGGACTACACGAAGGCGGTCGCCCCCGTGCTGGAACGGCTCGGCGAGCGCGGGCTGGTGGTGCAGCAGGAGCACAAGGTGCTGGGGATGTTCCCCACGCGCCGCTACCCCGAGGCAGACGGCACGGTCGAGCGCGCCCTGCGGGAGCGGCTCACCGCGGTGGTCCTGGAGCACGCCGAGCCGGACGAGCGCACGGCCGGCCTCGTCGCCCTGCTTCACGCGGCGAAGCTGCACCGCCTGGCCTTCCCCCACCTCCGTGCCCGCTCGGTGAGCCCGAGGATGGCGGAGATAGCCGACGGCCAGTGGGCGGCCGAGAGCGTCCGCAGGGCCATCCGCGACATGCAGGCCGCGGTGACGGCGACGGTGACCGCCGCAGCGGCGGGCTAGTGCAGTAACCCCGTGAACCATTGCGGTCACCGCACCAGAGGCTAGTAGGAGCCGGGGAAAGCGGCGCCTGCGTAGACCTGGTTGAGGATGGTCGGCAGCATGGCGTTCGCCGTGGTGCGGCCGTCGGGCGACACGGTCAGGTTCGTCCAGACGACGAGCGTGACGTCGTTGTCCGGGTCGTGGCCGATGAAGGAGTTGAAGCCGGGCAGTTCGCCGCCGTGGAAGTACATCCCCGCCTGCGGGGTGAAGCGCTGGTGGGCGATGCCGTAGCCGTACTCCTGCCCGTCCGCGGCCTTGGGGTCCTCGGGCTGGGGGCTGTCGAGCCACTGCTTCTGGAAGGCGGGGTTCAGCACCTTGCCCGTCGTCAGGGACCGGATCCACCGGGCCAGGTCGTCGGCGGTGGATACCGCGCCGCCCGCGGCGTAGGCGTAGGACGCGTTCTGGTGCGAGTAGTCCAGCGGCTTGAGCTTGCCGGACTCGGCCGCCGCCCGCATGTCGGCGGGGTAGGGCTTGTCGGTCAGCGCGTAGGCCGTGCCGCCGTACATGTAGCCGTGCGAGAAGGGGGCGGGGAGGGAGGTGTCGCGCAGGCCGGGCAAGGACGTGCCCGACAGGCCGAGCGGGGCGAACAGCCGCTGCCGGAACTGCCGTTCCAGGGGCTGCCCGCCCGCCTTCTCCGCGACGAGGCCGAGCAGCACGTAGTTGGTGTTGCTGTACTCGTACGAGGCGCCGGGCGGGAAGTTCGGCGGACGCGAGAAGGCGATCGCAAGCATCTCCTGCGGCGTGCGGGCCCGGGCCGGGTGGGCGTCCAGGGAGGCCGACAGTTCGGGCGCGTCGGTGTAGTTGTAGAGCCCGCTGCGCATCTTGAGCAGCTGGTCGATGGTGATGCGCCCGCCGTTCGGTACGCCCGGGACGTAGTCGGACACCGGGTCGGACAGTTTGAGCCTGCCGTCCTGGGCGAGCAGGAGGATCAGCGCCGACGTCATGGTCTTGGTGTTGGAGGCGATCCGGAAGTGGGTGCCGGCGGTGGGCGGGACTGACGTTCCCGACTCGGTCGTGCCGACGCCCGCCCTGAAGGCACCCTGCGGGGTGTCGAGCAGGACCATGGCTCCGGGAACCCCGAGCGCCTTGGCCGCGCGTTCGACGGAGGCTTGCAGCGCGGCCGGGTCGATGCGCTTCAGGGCGGACCCGGCGGGGTCCGAGGGCGAGGGTTCGGCCGTGCCCGTGGCCGTGCCCGCCGTGCTTGTGGCAGCGGGCGCGCTCAGGGCGACACGGGTGTCGTACCGGGCCCCGGGGTCCGGAGGCAGTGCGAACCCCGCGACGAGCAGGGCCGCGCACGGCGTCAGCAGAAGGGTGGTGCGGGAAGCTGCTCGTGGTTTCCCCATGCCGGCGTCACAGCCCTCCTGCTCGGTGGTCCTGCGCCGCGTGGTGAGGGCGGCGGCGGGGCCGAAGAGGTCAGAACGTCCGATTTTACCAGCAGGGGGCATTTTGGAGCCGTCCCGAGTGGTCAGGCGCTCGCAGCACGGCCTGTCGTGGGGTAGTCGTACGAGGGGACGTGCGGGAGTTCCGTGAGGTCCGGGCGCCATGCGCGGAGCACCGCCGCCGAGGGGGCGTACAGCGCCGAGGGGATCTCGGCGGGCGTGAACCACTCCCAGCGGGTGATCTTGTGGGGTTCGGTGACGGTGGGGACACCCTCGGCCGCGGTGGTGACGGCGGCCGCCGTCAGCCGGGTCAGGTCGGACTCCGCCTCGATCTGGACGGACAGGACGCGCACGTCCTCGGGGGCCGCGCGCAGGCCCGTCTCCTCGGCGAGTTCCCGCGCGGCGGCCTGCTCGAAGCCCTCTTTGGGGTCGACCTTCCCGCCGGGCAGCTCCCAACGGCCGTCGTGCGCCTGGCCGAGCAGTACCCGGCCGTCGTCGCCGATGACGACGAGGCCGACGCCGACGACGGCGTTCGGCCGGGGGACGGCCCGTTCGGGACGTTCGCGTTCGGGGTGCGGGGGGCGCAGGGGGTCGGGGTGCTCGGGGTGTTCGGTGCGATCGCCCGGGGTGGTCATGAACGTCCTTCCGGAGGAGTGGCGGGACGGGCGCGGACATGGATCCGCTCGCCCTGGGGGCCGAAGAGGCTGAGGAACTCCGCAGGCTGCGGACCGGCGTTGAAGAAGGCGTGCGGCGTACGCGTGTCGAACTCGGCGGCCTCTCCCGCTTCGAGCACGAGGTCGTGCTCCCCGAGCAGCAGCCGGACACGCCCGGACAGCACGTACAGCCACTCGTACCCCTCGTGGACCTTCAACTCGGGTACGGGCGGGGACCCCTGGACCGGCGGGAGGATGTGCTTGAAGGCGTGGACCCCGCCGAAATTGCGGGTCAGCGGTATGTAGGTGTGGCCGTGCCGGACGAAGGGCCGCGGCCGGATGCGGGGGTCGCCCGTCTCCGGGGCGCCGACCAGCTCGTCCAGCGCCACCCGGTGCGCCTTGGCCAGCGGCAGCAGGAGCTCCAGCGTCGGCTTGCGCTGTCCGGACTCCAGCCGGGAGAGGGTCGAGAGCGAGATCCCGGTGGTCTCGCTGAGCTGGGCCAGGGTGGTGCCGCGCTGACGGCGCAGGGCCCGCAGCCGTGGGCCCACGGCGGTGAGCACGTCGGAGAGTTCTTCGTCCTGATGGTCGGCAGCCATGCCTCCATTTGCTGCTTCGGCAACAACATTTGTCAAATGGCGGCATCGGGCAGACCCTCGCAGACATGGACAACGCAACGGAAGAATCCTTCGACGTGGTCGTCGTCGGCGGGGGCGCGGCCGGACTCGCCGGGGCGCTCACCCTGGTCCGGGCCCGCCGTTCGGTACTGGTGATCGACTCCGGCAGCCCGCGCAACGCGCCGGCCGCCCACATGCACGGATACCTCGGCATGGACGGGGAGAGCCCGGCCGCGCTGTCGGCCAGGGGGCGGGCGGAGGTGGAGGGCTACGGCGGGCGGATCCGGCCGGGCACCGCCGTCGCCGCTGACCGGCTGTCCGACGGGGGTTTCCTGGTGCGCTGCGGGGACGGCTCGGCGGTGCGGGGCCGGCGGCTGCTGGTCGCCACCGGCCTGGTGGACGAGCTGCCGGCGGTGCCGGGGCTCCGGGCGCGCTGGGGGAAGGACGTGCTGCACTGCCCGTACTGCCACGGCTGGGAGGTCAGGGACGAGCCGGTCGCGGTGCTGGCCGACGGGCCGCCGGCCGTGCACCAGGCGCAGATGTGGCGGCACTGGAGCGCGCACACCACGCTGCTGGCGCACACCTGGCGGCTGGGAGCGGAGGACCGGGAGCTGGCTGTGGCACTCGGGATCCGGGTCGTCGAGGGCGAGGTGACCGGCCTGGTCGTCGCGGACGACCGGCTGACCGGGGTCACCCTGGCCGGCGGGGCGGCGGTGGAGTGCCGGGCCCTGGTGGTGGCCCCGCGGTTCACGGCCCGTTCGGGGGTACTGACCAGCCTCGGCCTGCCGGCCACGGACATGGTGCGGGACGGGCACGTGATCGGCCGCAGCGTCGAATCCGACCCCGCCACCGGGGCCACCGCGCTCCGCGGGGTCTGGGTGGCGGGCAACGTGACCGCGCCGCTGGAGAAGGTGTCCGGGGCGGCCGCCCAGGGCGCGCAGGCCGGTGCGGCGATCAACGCCGACCTGATCGAGGCGGAGACGCGGCGGGCACTGGAGGCCCACCGCGCGGGCGCGGCGGCGGCGGCGGGCTCGGCCGCCGGCACGGTCCACGGCTGACGGGCCGACCCGGACCGACCGCGTGGACGTGCGTGGGCGGGCGGGTGGCGGGCGGCGGTGGTGCCGATGCGGTCCGCGGTCCGCTGGTGGCACGCCGGACATGTGTGCGGGTTTCGGTTCCTCCCGGTACGTGCAGGCTCTGAGCGGTGTGATCGTCGTACGGCCCAACGGGGCCGGCGGGTGCAACGGTTCGGGGGGACGCTCCATGGCACATGTGCTGGTCATCGGCGGAGGCATCGGCGGCCTCGCCACCGCCCTCCTCGCGGCGCGGCGAGGGCACACGGCGGAGCTCTTCGAGCGCGACACGCGCGCCCCCGGCACCGCGCTGGACCGGGACTTCTTCGGCTGGCGGCGGCCGACCGTACCGCAGGCGGTCCAGCCGCACGCGCTGCTGGGAGCCGCCCGAAACCTCCTGCGCGACGAACTGCCCGACGTCTACGAGGAGATGCTCAGGCTCGGCGCCCGAGAGCGGCACGAGCTGGACTGGTTCGAGGTACGGCCCCCCGAGCTGCCCGGCGACGAGGACCTCGTCATGCTGCAGGCGCGGCGCATCCTACTGGAGAGCGCGCTGGCCACGGCGCTGCGCGCGGAGCCGGGAGTCGTCGTCCGCCACGGAGAGCCGGTCACGGGGCTCACCACCGCGCCGCAGGCCGCGGACGGCGGCGGCTCCGGCGTCGGCGTCGGCGCCGGAATCCGGGTGACCGGCGTGACCACGGACGCGGGCCGGTACGAGGGGGACCTGGTCGTGGACGCGGGCGGCCGCCGCGGGGGCATCGAGCGCAGGCTCGGCGCGGTCGGGTGCCGGCCGCCCGTGGTGGAGCGGCACCGCACGGGCCTCGCGTACTTCTGCCGCTGGTACCGGCTGCCCGCGGGCATGGACGAGGGTCCGCGGCGGCCCTGGGCCGTGACCGGCGGCGCCTTCGCGGGGTGCGCCGTCTTCCCGGCCGACAACCGGGCCTTCGCCGTGACGCTGTTCGTGCACACCGCGGACCCCACGCGCTCCGCGCTGCGCGCCCCGGCGGTCTTCGAGCGGGCGGCACGTGCCTTCCCGCCCGGTGAGGCCTGGCTGGCGCTGGGCGCCGAGCCGCTGTCGGGCGTACTGGCCACGGCCGGCCTGGACAACCGCTGGAGCGCGCTCGTGGACGAGCGGGGACCGGTGGTGACGGGGCTGGTGCCGGTCGGGGACTCGATCACGCACACCAACCCGACCCTCGGGCAGGGCACGTCGCTCGCCCTGTGGGCGGCGCGCCGGGTGGCCCGTACGGCGCACCGGGAGCCGGGGTCGGACCGGTACGCCGCGGAGCACCACGCTTGGGCGGTGCGGACCCTGAAGCCGTGGTTCGACTTCCAGGTGGTCGCCGACGCGGCCATCGGCGAGCGCTTCGCGACACGGGCGGGGCGCACGGGGACGGCCCGTGACGTGGCCGCGCTCTTCGACTGCGCGCTTGAGGACCCCGAGGTGATGCGGGCGCGGGCACGGGTCCGGCACCTGGCGGAGACCCCGGAGCGGGCGTACGCGGACCCGGAGGTCCGGGCCCGGGTCGCGCGCTGGCTGGCGGCGCGGCCGGACTACGCGCCGAACGAGGTGGGACCGGACCGGGAGGAGTGGGAGAAGCTGACGGCGGGCTGACGGGCCTGCGGCCCGGCCTCAGCCGGCCGGGGGCCGGCCCAGCACCTCGGCGAGGTCGTAGCCCACGACCTCCTCCAACTGCGCGTACGTACAGCTCTCGGGGGTCCGGTCGGGCCGCCAGCGCCGGAACTGGGCGGTGTGGCGGAACCGGTCCCCCTCCATGTGGTCGTAGGCGACCTCGATGACCCGCTCCGGGCGCAGCGGCACCCACGAGAGGTCCTTCTTGCCGGTCCAGCGGCTCTGCGCGCCGGGAAGCCGGGCGCTCTCGTGCGCGGACTCCTCGGCCCAGGCGGCCCACGGGTGCCCGGTCGGGTCCGGCATCCGCAGGGGTTGGAGCTCGTCCACCATCTCGGCGCGCCGCTTCATGGGGAAGGCGGCGCAGACGCCCACGTGCTGGAGCGTGCCGTGCGCGTCGTGAAGGCCCAAGAGGAGCGATCCGACAATCGGACCGCTCTTGTGGAAACGGAAACCGGCGACGACGACGTCCGCGGTACGTTCGTGCTTGATCTTGTACATGAGACGGGCATCGGGCCGGTAGGGAAGATCGAGCGGTTTGGCGATCACCCCGTCGAGCCCGGCGCCCTCGAACCGCTCGAACCACTCCTGCGCGAGCGCGGGGTCGGTGGTCGCGGGCGCGAGATGGACGGGGGGACGAGCGGTGGACAGGGATGCGACCAGGGCGGTACGGCGGTCGGCGAGCGGGGTCTGGAGGAGTGACTCGTCGTCCAGGGCGAGCAGGTCGAAGGCGACGAAGCTGGCGGGCGTGGTCTCCGCCAGGAGGGTGACACGCGACTGCGCGGGATGGATCCGCTCGGTCAGCCGGTCGAAGTCCAGACGCCCCTCGTGGACGATCACGATCTCGCCGTCCACGACGCACCGGCCGGGCAGGTTCGCCTTCAAGGCCTCCACCAGCTCGGGGAAATACCGGGTCAGGGACTTACCCGTGCGGCTGCCGATCTCGACCTCGTCGCCGTCGCGATGCACGACCGCCCGGAAGCCGTCCCACTTGGCCTCGTACTGCATGCCGGGCGGGATCTTCGCCACTGACTTGGCGAGCATCGGTTTCACCGGCGGCATCACTGGCAGATCCATGCCTTCGATTCTGCGGTGGTACGTCCGGGCCCGCCCGGTATGCGCCCGCGGTCCGACCCGCCTACCGTGGCGCACATGGGTGCTGCTGGCAATGCGATCGAGCTGGAGGCGGCCGGGCGGACGGTACGGCTGTCCAGTCCGGACAAGGTCTACTTCCCGGAACGGGGCCTCACCAAGCGGCACGTCGCCGAGTACTACCTGGCGGTCGCGGACGGCATCCTCCGCGCCCTCCGCGACCGGCCGACGACCCTGGAGCGCTACCCCGAAGGGGTGGAGGGCGAGTCCTTCTTCCAGAAACGGGCCCCCAAGAACCTCCCCGACTGGATCCCGACCGCCCACATCGCCTTCCCCAGCGGGCGTACGGCCGACGAGATCTGCCCGACCGAGCCGGCCGCAGTCCTGTGGGCGGCCAACCTGGGCTGCCTCACCTTCCACCCCTGGCCGGTCCGCCGCGGGGACACCGACCGGCCCGACGAGCTGCGCATCGACCTGGACCCGCAGCCGGGAACCGACTACCACCACGCGGTGGCCGCCGCCCACCAACTGCGCGCCCTGCTGGAGGAACTGGGCCTGCGAGGCTGGCCCAAGACCTCGGGCGGCCGTGGACTGCACGTCTTCGTCCCGATCGAGCCGCGCTGGACCTTCACCGAGGTCCGCCGCTGCGCCATCGCCCTCGGCCGGGAACTGGAGCACCGGATGCCGGGCAAGGTCACGACGGCCTGGTGGAAGGAGGAGCGCGGCGAGCGGATCTTCGTCGACTACAACCAGACGGCCCGCGACCGCACGATCGCCTCCGCCTACTCGGTCCGCCCCCGCCCCCACGCCCCGGTCTCCGCACCCCTGCGCTGGGACGAGGTGGACGACGCCGAGCCGCGCGACTTCGACATCGTCACGATGCCGGCCCGCTTCGCGGAACTGGGCGACGTGCACGCGGACATGGACGACCACGCCTTCACCCTGGACTCCGTACTGGAACTCGCGGACCGCCAGGAGCACGACCACGGCCTGGGCGACATGCCGTACCCGCCGGACTACCCGAAGATGCCGGGCGAACCGAAACGCGTCCAGCCCAGCCGGGCCAAGCAGGAGGACTGACCTCTGTCAGTGGGGGATGCGATGCTCGGGGAGCGGCTGCGTACGCCGTGTTGATCAGTCGTATAGCGGACGTCCATCCGCCCTGACCAGTATCTGCGGCATGTCTATCAACACCTCTGCCGCAGCCACCGACACCGCCGCCTGGTACGAACTCGCCCTGTGCGCGCAGACCGGCCCGGGCTTCTTCTTCCCGGAGCCGGGCTCCTCACTGCGCGATGCGAAGCGGCTGTGCGGGGCGTGCGAGGGGCGGGCGGCGTGCCTGGAGTACGCCCTCGCCAACGACGAGCGTTTCGGGGTGTGGGGCGGCCTCTCGGAGGCGGAGCGCCTTGCGCTGCGCCCCACCCGCCGCTGAGTCAGGTCCGCGTCGCCTTCCCGCTGGCACGGACCAGCCCCACCCGCCGCGCGAGGTCGTACCCCTCGCCCCCACACTCCTCACGCCGCGGCGTGTGGGGCACGACCCGCACGGGGTAATGCCCCCCGACGGGCGACACGACCCCACCGAAGCGCGGATCCCCCGCGAACCAGATCCGGTCCGGGTGGTCGTTCTCCAACTGCGCGAGCGCGACGGGGAAGGGGAGGATCCGCAGCGTGGCGGTGAAGTCCTCCCGAAAGGGGATCACGAGGGTCGCGGGGCTCCCGGGCGGGCGGCGCGGGTACCGGCACGGCCACTCGCACCAGGGGTATGCCCGCAGTACGGCTCTGACGCGGTGGCGCCTGATGAACGCGATGACCACCCAGGGCAGGTAGGGAGCGACGAGCACGGTGATCATTGCGAGCACTGTGCCTGCATAGGGAACCGTGTCGATACAGGCCAGGGCGATCAGTGGAGGGCCACTGAGGCTGAGCACCCACTTGAGACGTCGGACGGCCAACCGCTTGTAGCCGACTGGCGTCGGAGGGTGGTTCCAGGCCACCTTGGTCAGCGTGAGGCTCATAGGAGCACGTCCAGGATGCGTGAGGTTCCGGCTGCCGTCGCCGTAGCGGCCTCGGGGTCGGAGAAGAGGGTGGTGTGCGCGACGGCTTCGAGGATGTCCGTGTACGCGTCAGCGTGTTTGAGAGAAGCACTGACCAGATCGAGGACGAGTAAGTGCAGCCCTTCGGGATGCACAGTCGCGACTCTGGCCTGAAACAGACGGTGCTCCACGTTCGGCACGGAAATCGTCCCGGCAACCAGGGAGCAGGGGAGCCCCGACGGGAGATCGATGAACCGACGGGTCGAGCTGGTCCAGTGTGGCGAGCGTGCGATGGCCAGCGCCGCATGTGCCACCGTGAGGCGAGGGTTGGGCTGCTGGACAGGCCGAAGGGTCAGAGCGAACAAGGACGTCGCGACGCCGACCGGTTCTTCTGGGTGCAGCCCGATTGCCGTGTGCACGACATCGCGATCGGCGAGTTCTTCGAGGCCATCGATAAGTCGGGTCAGTTCCCGTTGGGCGTCGGAGCTACCCATGGCCTCGGCGAACGCGTGCAGTGCATCCCTGTCGCCGGGGTCGATGTCGTAAAAGCCGGTGGGCAGTCGGAACCAGACCGGCGGTAGGGAGCTGAAGGGTGTCACGGCCTCAGCCCCGACCAGACATGGTGGGACTTTCTGACGGCTGTGGGGGCGTCGTCGAGCACACCGCGGGCGCCGTCTACCGATGTGCAGCTGTGTTCCAGCGCTTCGTTGTCCGGCGCGTAATCGAGTACGCCGGTCAGCGCCCCCGTGCCGGCTACCGCTACCCCCACCCGGTCGCGGGTGTCCTGACTCGACGACCGCAGTGCCCATCCCGTGAGCGGGCTCTCGACCTGCCGTAGGTCGTCGGAGGTGGACCAGGCCGCCTGCCGGAAGGCGGTGGTTCCCGGGGCGAGCCCCGACAGGGCGCTGGCCTCCGGGGCGGCGGCCATGGCCGCGCGGGCGGCCGCCGTGCCCGCCTTGGCGCCGGAGGCGATCGCGGCCACGCCGGGTACGGAGCCGGCGGTGTCTCCCAGGAGGGTGACGCTGCTCTTCCAGAAGTCCGCGTCGAACTGGCCCTTCGTGAAGCCGTCCGTCAGGGACTTGCGGAACTTCGCGTCCGAGACGTGCATGGCCAGCGCGGCCAGGGACAGGCCGCTGCCCACCAGCATGATCGCGAGGCCCGCCGGCGGGAAGAACAGGGCCACGCCGGCGCCGATCGCGCCCAGGATGGCCGACGCGTTCGAGAGGGCGTCGGCCGGGTCTTCGGTGATCTTGTGCCAGATCGAGGACAGGAGGCCCGGTTCCTTGGGGGCCAGCTTGTCCGTCGCCGCGTTCAGCGTGGCGGAGACGCGGCGAGCCGCCGCCGCGTGCTCGGAGGCCAGTTCGCGGGCCAGGCGGCGGACGTCGGCCAGGGCCTCCTCCGTCTTCGCCGCCGCGGCCTGCGCCTCGTAGCGGGCGGACAGCTCGCGGTGGGTGACCAGCGTGTCGTGCCACCCCGTGAGGCGGCGCGCGGCCTCCGCCAGGGAGGTGTGGGCCGAGGCCAGGTACCGGGGGAGATCCTTGGAGAGGGAGGCGCGGAAGGCGGTCGCCGCCTCGCCCTGCCAGGACGAGCTGTGGGAGACGAGGTCCGTCACCACCCGGGAGGCCTCGCCGAGGGACTTCGCCGACGCGCCGAGCTTCCTGGTCAGCGCCAGTACCGTGGCGGGGTTGCCGGGGGCCGGGTCGAAGCCCAGCGCCGCGTGCTCAGCCATGGGCGGCCGCCGCCCGGAGGAAGGCCGCGCGGACGGCGGCCTCCAGCTCGGCGTACTGCGCGGCGCTGCGGTCCACGCCCTCCCGTACGGTCTTGACCCGGTCGGCCAGCTCCCGCGTCCCGTAGGCCCACCGCTCCTGGAAGCCGTCGCACGCCGCGTCGAGGTCGGCCGTGCCCAGCTGGTCGGCGCGTACGTGGTCCAGTGCCCGCCGGGCCTCCCGCAGGGAACTCAGCGAGGAGTCCAGGGCACGGGTCAAGCGGGTCAGCTGGTCGATGTCCACCTGCAGTGACGTCATGACGCGAAACCCTGGCAGAGCAGTGCTCCACCAGGGCAATCGGCGTCACCCGCCCGAGCGGGCCAAATCCGGTCAGGTCAGCCCTTGCGGGCCGCCAGGCGGGCCGCGCGGGCGGCCAGCTTCTCGTCGAACTTCTTGGCCTCCGAGTCCAGGCCGTTCATGAACAGCCCGAGCTCGTCCTGGGCCTTCTGCCCCTCCGGTCCGAGGCCGGCGATGTCCATGACCTTGAGGAAGCGCAGCACCGGCGCCAGTACGTCGTCGTGGTGGATCCGCAGGTTGTAGACACCGCCGATGGCCATCTGCGCGGCCATCCGCTCGAAGCCGGGCATGCCGTGTCCGGGCATCCGGAAGTTGACGACGACGTCCCGCACGGCCTGCATGGTCAGGTCCGGGGCGAGCTCGAAGGCAGCGCCCAGCAGGTTGCGGTAGAAGATCATGTGCAGGTTCTCGTCCTGCGCGATGCGCGCCAGCATGCGGTCGCAGACCGGGTCACCGGACTGGTGGCCGGTGTTGCGGTGCGAGATACGCGTGGCGAGCTCCTGGAAGGCCACGTAGGCCACCGAGTGCAGCATCGAGTGGCGGTTGTCGGACTCGAAGCCCTCCGACATGTGCTGCATCCGGAACGCTTCCAGCTTGTCCGGGTCCACGGCGCGCGAGGCCAGCAGGTAGTCGCGCATCACGATGCCGTGGCGGCCCTCCTCGGCCGTCCAGCGGTGCACCCAGGTGCCCCATGCGCCGTTGCGGCCGAAGAGCGTCGCGATCTCGTGGTGGTAGCTGGGGAGGTTGTCCTCGGTCAGCAGGTTCACGACCAGCGCGATCTTGCCGATGTCGGTGACCTTGGACTGCTGCGGGTCCCAGGCCTCGCCGTCCTCGAAGAAGCCCGGGAAGTTCCGGCCGTCGCTCCACGGGACGTACTCGTGGGGCATCCAGTCCTTGGTGACCTTCAGGTGGCGGTTGAGCTCCTTCTCGACCACCTCTTCCAGCGCGTACAGCAGCTTGGCGTCGGTCCACGCCTCCGAGCTGCCGAGGTGGGGAGAGGTGATCGTCACGGGTACTCCTGGGTGCAAAGCGAATTACCTACGGTTCCGTAGCCTACGGAGTCGTAGGTTAAGCGCGACATCAAGGCCAGCCAAGCCCCGGGTATAGGTATGTCCGGTTACATCCAGTTATCTATGCTGTTTGGGAGGGCTCAAAACGGGCAGCGAAAGGTCAAAATCACGCCGCCAGGTGGTTCCGCCGCTCTCGCCTTGACGGCGGAGCGCGGGCGAGAGCCAGCCCCGGCGGCGACGCCCGCCGGGGCGGTTCTGCGAACGCCGTCAGGCGGTCAGGCGTGCCACAGCGACTGCCGGACCTCCTCGGCCGTGGTCGGCCGGAGGTCGCCGTCCAGCAGCAGCCAGCGCGTGATCCCGATCGACTCCAGGAACGGCACGTCGTGGCTGGCCACCACCAGCGCGCCCTGGTAGGACTCCAGCGCGTCCGTCAGCTGCCGCACGCTCGACAGGTCGAGGTTGTTCGTCGGCTCGTCCAGCATGAGGAGCTGCGGGGCGGGCTCCGCCAGCAGCAGTGCCGCCAGCGCCGCCCGGAAGCGCTCGCCGCCCGACAGGGTGCCGGCGGGCCGGTCCGCCCTCCCGCCCCGGAAGAGGAAGTGCGCGAGGCGGGCCCGGATCAGGTTGTTCGTGGCCTGCGGGGCGAACCGCGCCACGTTCTCCACCACCGAGCTGTCCTCGTCCAGCACGTCCAGCCGCTGCGGCAGGAAGCGCGTGGCCACGTGGGTCACCGCCGTCCCCGCCTCGGGGGCGAGCTGCCCCGCGATCGTCCGGAGCAGGGTCGTCTTGCCCGAGCCGTTGCGGCCCACCAGCGCGATCCGCTCCGGGCCCCGCAGCTCCCACTCGCCCGGTACGGCGGCTCCGTGGGGCAGGCGCAGATCGCTGAGCGTCAGCACGCGCCGCCCGGGCGGGACCATGGTGGCGGGCAGCTGGATGCGGATCTCGGCGTCGTCGCGGACCGCCTCCACCGCCTGGTCCAGCCGCTCCTTCGCCTGGGCCAGCTTCTCGGTGTGCATGATCCGGTGCTTGCCGGCCGATTCCTGCGCCGCACGCTTGCGCGCGCCCATCACGATCTTCGGCTCGCGCTTGTTCTCGAACATCTTCTGGCCGTACCGCTTGCGCCGGGCCAGTTTGACCTGGGCGTCCGCCAGTTCGCGCTTCTGCCGCTGCACGTCGGCCTCCGCGACCCGGACCATCCGTCCGGCCGCCTCCTGCTCGGCGGCCAGCATGTCCTCGTAGTCGCTGAAGTTCCCTCCGTACCAGCGGACTTCGCCGTCGCGCAGATCGGCGATCTGGTCGACCCGTTCCAGCAGCTCCCGGTCGTGGCTGACCAGGAGCATCACCCCGGACCAGGACTCGACGGCCGCGTAGAGGCGGCCCCGGGCGCGCAGGTCGAGGTTGTTGGTGGGCTCGTCCAGCAACAGGACGTCGGGCCGGGCCAGCAGCAGCGCGGCCAGGCGCAGCAGGACGGACTCGCCGCCCGAGAGCTCGCCGACGGTCCGGTCCAGGCCGATCCGGGCGAGACCGAGTTCGTCGAGCGTGGCCAGGGCCCGCTCCTCCACGTCCCAGTCGTCGCCCACCGCGGCGAAGTTCGCCTCGGTGGCCTCACCCGCCTCGATGGCGTGGAGGGCGGCGCGGGCGGTGCGGATGCCGAGTGCCTCGTCCACGCGCAGCGCGGTGTCGAGGGTGACCGTCTGGGGGAGGTAGCCGACCGAGCCGGCGACGGACGACTGGCCCTCGGACGGCTTCAGTTCGCCGGCGATCAGCTTCAGCAGGGTGGACTTGCCACTTCCGTTGAGTCCGATCAGGCCGGTGCGGCCGGGGCCGACGGCGAGGTGGAACCCGTCAAACACGGGAGTGCCGTCGGGCCAGTCGAAGGACAGGGCGGAGCAGGTGATGAAAGCAGGGGCGTGACTCATGGAGGCCTCCAGGTTGCGTGAGTGGTGCGTGCAACGCGGGGAGACAGCCGACGCTCGTACAGGCGACCGTGACGGTGCCGCGGGATCGCGGGATCACGGCGGTGTTGACGGTCGCGGGCTCGGCGAGTGCGCGGGTTTCGCGGTGGTCGCCCGGGTCGGTGTCTCGGACCTCAGAAGAGCAACGTCCTGCTCCGTTCGACGGCAGTGGGTCGCCATCGAAGCTACGGGCGGCGCCGGCCGCCCGCAAACGATTTACGGCGGGCGGCCGGGATCAGCAGGTGTCGCGCATCAGCTCGGCGAGGCTGTGGTCCATGTCGAGGTAGAGGTGCTCCAGGCCGGGCGGGACGACGGCCGCCGCCCGCTCCAGGAAGCGGTGCAGCTCGGCCGTCAGCATCAGCACGATCGCGACCCCCTCCACCGCGTGGAACTCGATCGTGGTCCGGTCTCCGTCGTACGGCCGGACGCGCACGTCACCGCACCCGGACGGGCGGTCCAGCCCGGCCTCCAGCAGTTCGCGGGAGAACGTCCACGAGACCTCGACGCCCTCCAGGGTGGCCGGCGCCGGGAAGGCCATGCGCACGGCGAACGGATCCGCCCGGTCGTAGCAGAGAGTGACGGGAACGCTCTCGACCTTCGGCGCGGTGGCGACCAGACGGGCCTGCGCGGCCTGCTCGATGACAGTGATCAAGGCTCACTCCCTTGCGGCGGATCTGCTGCCGGACTGTGGGGTGGGCCCGGCAACCCGATAGACGCCGGAATCGGCAAATCCGTGCATGGGCGTTTGAGTGAGCTGTGTCACCGACTGGCCGGAACCCGCCTGTGTGATCGCACAGAGTGACGGGAGGGTGGAAGTGCCCGAAGGTGGGCGGGTGTTCCGGGCGGGGTGCGAGGCGTCGCAGAAGGGCCGGTTGTCGCTCACTCCACCGGCGCAACACATGGTCGGAGGCCCTCTGGACGGCGGATCCGGGGTGCGTTAGCTTCCGGCGCCATGAGGCTTCTGGATGTTGGAATTGGCATGTCCGTGGCAGCTCTGGCGCTCGGGCTGCTCGCCGGCCCCGCACAGGCCGCCCCGGGCCTTGGTGCAAACGCCGCCACGGACCCCGGCGCGCAGGCCCCTGCGGACCCCGGCGCGGAGCAAGGGCCCGGCCAGGGGCACCACTTACGGGCCGCGGGCTGGGCCCTCAAGGAGACCGGGAGGACCGCCCGCTTCCGGGGGCTGTCCGCCGTCAGCCGCAGCACCGCCTGGGTGGCCGGCTCCAAGGGCACCGTCCTGCGTACCCTCGACGGCGGCCGCAGCTGGCAGGACGTCTCCCCGCCCGGCGCGCTCGCGGAGGAGCTGGAACTGCGCGACATCGAGGCGTTCGACGCGCGACGAGCCGTGGCCCTGTCCATCGGCGAGGGCGAGGCCTCCCGGGTGCTGCGCACCGAAGACGGCGGCGCCACCTGGACCGAGACCTTCCGCAACCCCGACCCGCGTGCCTTCTACGACTGCCTCACGTTCTTCGACTCACGGCACGGCCTGGCCATGAGCGATCCGGTGGACGGGAAGTTCCGCATCCTGTCCACGGACGACGGCGGGCGCCACTGGCGGGTGCTGCCCAGCGCGGGCATGCCCGAGGCGCTGCCGGGCGAGGCGGGCTTCGCGGCGAGCGGCCAGTGCCTGGTCAGCTCCGGCCCGCGCGACGTCTGGCTGGCCACCGGCGGCGGGGCGAGCGCGCGGGTCCTGCACTCCGCCGACCGCGGCCGGACCTGGCGGGTCGCCGAGTCCACCGTCCCGGCGGGCGACCCCGCGCGAGGGGTCTTCGCCCTCGCCTTCCGGGACCGTACGAGCGGCCTCGCCGTGGGCGGCGACTACCGCACCGGGGAGGCCTCCCCGCAGGCCGCCGCGGTGTCCTCGGACGGGGGCCGCAGCTGGCGCCAGGCGGCGACACCGCCGCCGGCCTACCGGTCCGGCGCGGCCTGGTACCCGTACAGCCGGGGGACCGCGCTCGCGGTCGGGCCCACGGGCACGGACGTGACCACGGACGGGGGCCGCAACTGGCGGCCGCTGGACGCCGGTTCCTTCGACACGGTCGACTGCGCCGCCGACCGGGGATGCTGGGCGGCGGGGGAGAAGGGCCGGGTGGCACGGCTGGAACGCCGCTGACCGGCGGCCCGCACGGCGGAGAAACGCCACTGCTGGCCGCAGAGCCGCCGCGGTCACGGCACCGGCCCGTGCCGTGACCGCGAAGGCCGACCGGTTCCGGGCGCCGGCCCGCGAGCCGGGCGCGCAGGACCACGCAGCGCGAGCCCAGGGCCGGACGCGCGGGGCCGCTCGTGCCGGATGTCCGGTGCTCCCCACAGTGCGTGCGACAACCAGGTTGACCTCAACGGCACTTGAGGTGTGACGCTGATGCGCATGACCACGGAACCCGCATCCCGCGCGGCGGACATCGAAGCGATCAGCCGGCTCGTCGCCACCGTCGGGCACTCCCAGCAGAACAAGGACGCCGAGGAGTTCCTCGCCCTCTTCCACCCGGACGCGATCTGGACGACGGCCCACGGCAAGGTCCTCATCGGCCTCGACGCGATCGCGGAGTTCACCCGCGAGGTCCTCCCCTCGGCGGACTGGGACGGCAAGGTCACCTACGAGGTGGTCCATGTGCTCTTCATCCGCCCCGACGTCGCGGCGGTCAAGGTCCGTCAGCGGTACCTGGCCTCGGGCGAGGAGAGTGAGGGCGCGCCGCTGTACGTGATCTCGAAGCAGGCCGACGGGCGCTGGCTGCTGACCGCCTGCCAGAACACGGGGGTCGTCACCGCGTAACGAAGCACCACTACACGACCGGGTTCTCCCGGAACGCCGCCAGGTCCGCCGACGTCCTCCACGCGATGAACTCGGTGATGCGGTACTCGCAGACGCCCGCGACCGCGAAGGGGTCCTCGGCCGCGATCCTCTCGGCCTCGGCCCGGGACACCCCCGCCGCCAGGATGAGACCGCCGTCGCGGGGGACCTTGCGTCCCGACGCGAGGAAGACGCCTGAGGCGTAGTAGCCGTCCAGCCAGGCGATGTGGGCGTCCATCAGGTCCTCGACGGCTTCGACGGGCGCGGTGTAGGTGAGCTCCATGACGAACATGATCCGAAGGCTACTCTCGCTCACCATGACGAGTGTGAAGACCCCCGCCGACGAGGCCGAGGCCCGGGCGATACAGGACGAACTACGCCACCGTGTCGTGCTCACCGAGCACGGACCCCCGCCCGGGCAGGGGTTCGTGACGGGAGTCGACGTCGCCTACGACGACACCCGCGACCTGGTGGCCGCCGCGGCCGTGGTGCTCGACGCCGCCACCCTGGCGGTCGTCGAGGAGGCCACCGCCGTCGGCCGCGTCAGCTTCCCCTACGTCCCCGGCCTGCTCGCCTTCCGCGAGCTGCCGACCGTGCTGGCCGCCCTCGACGCCCTGACCGTCCCGCCGGGCCTGGTGGTCTGCGACGGCTACGGCCTCGCCCACCCCCGCGGCTTCGGCCTCGCCTGCCACCTCGGCGTGGTCACCGGCCTCCCCTCCATCGGCGTCGCGAAGAACCCGTTCACCTTCTCCTACGAGGAGCCGGGCACCCGGCGGGGTGACGCGACCGCGCTGCTCGCCGCCGACGGGGCCGAGGTCGGACGGGCGCTGCGGACGCAGGACCGGACCAAGCCCGTGTACGTGTCCGTCGGGCACAAGGTGTCGCTCGACAACGCCTGCGCGCACGTCCTGGCGCTGAGCCCCCGCTTCCGGATCCCGGAGACCACCCGCCACGCCGACTCCCTGTGCCGCAGGGCGCTGCGCAAGGCCTCCTGAGCGGTCGGATCCGTGCCGGGCGGATCCGTGCCGGGCTGTGCGCCGGCGGGGTCCGCCGGCGGGCGTCGGCCACGGCCATCAGCGGGCGTCGGCCACCCTGAAGGTGATCCCCGCCTTCTGCAGGCGGTAAATCAGGGCGTCGCCCATCGCCACCGCCGTCGTCACCTGCCCGGCGGACTCCGGCAGGGCGTCATGCGCCAGGCAGAGCGCCGACTCCGCCAGCATCTTCGCGGTCTCCCCGTAGCCGGGATCACCGCCCGACACCTCGGTGAGCACGCGCCGGCCGCCGCCCTCGCCCACGAACCGCACCGTGAACCAGCTGCGCGCACGCCGCTCGGCGTCCGGCCCCCGGCCCGGCTCCCAGCGGTTCATCAGCCACCGCCTGGCCGGAGGCACCTGGGCCAGGGCCGCCGTCGCGCCCACCGCCGCCGCACCGCCCAACGCGACGGGCAGATGCTTGACCGAGGCGTAGTGCCGGTAGCGGAAGTCCGGGCCGTAGCGCTCCAGCGCGGCCGCCGACCGGGTCACGATCCGCGGGTCCAGGGAGGGCAGCGGCAGCGCCCACGTGCCCGTCTCGCGGCTGAACCGCGGTGCGCCGAGCGGCCCGCGGGCCCGCCGCTTCAACAGTCGGGGCTCGTGCAGTCGGCGGGCGCGACCGGCTGCCAGGGTCTGGGGGCCGCGGCCCAGCGCGGTCAGCGCCGAGGCCAGGGTGCCGCCGGAGAAGAACGCGTTGGACCGCATGAACCCGTCGACGGCCAGCGGCACCCCCTCCGGCAGCTGCCGGACCGTGAAGTACGCGCCGAGGTCGGCCGGGATGGAGTCGAAGCCGCAGGCGTGCACCAGCCGGGCCCCGGTCTCGCGGGCCCGCGCGTCGTGCTCCACGAACATCCGGTCCACGAACTCCGGCTCGCCGGTGAGGTCGACGTAGTCGGTGCCCGCCTCGGCGCAGGCGGCGACGAGCTCGGCCCCGTACCAGACGTAGGGGCCCACGGTCGTCGCCAGCACCCGGGTGGCCGACGCCAGTTCGCGGACGGCCGCCGCGTCCTGGGCGTCCGCCCGCAGCAGCGGCAGCGTCGCGCACGCGGGGTCGATCGCGGCCAGCCGCTCGCGCAGCCGCTCCAGCTTCGCGAGGTCCCGGCCGGCGAGGGCCCAGCGGCAGCCGGCGGGCGCGTGCTCGGCGAGGTACTCGGCCGTCAGCGCGCCGACGAACCCGGTGGCGCCGAAGAGGACGACGTCGTAGGCGCGTTCCGGACGGTCCTGCGGGACCCCTGCGTTCATGCGAGCTCCTTTGGGTGGGTGTCGGCGGCCGAGGCCGGGGCGTGGTGCGAATGTAGCGTCGCCGCCACGATGACGGCGCCCCGGGAACGGCCGTGCGGCCGCGCCCGGGGCGCCGTGGTGTCCACCTGCCGGTGGATCAGCCCTCCTGGTAGAGGCCGAAGAGGTCGACGATGAGGTCGATGTCGTCCCAGCCGCGGTTCCAGAGGTCGATGATGCCGTTGTCGCCGGTGCTCGCCTGGACCAGGTTCGGGACGGTGGCGCCCTTCGTCCAGTTCAGGTTGGAGGAGTCCGGCGGCGTCGGCCAGTCGGCGACCTCGTTGATGTAGTCGTCCATCGTGTTCGGGTCCGGGGTGACCGTGAGGTGGCCGTCGCCCTCGGTGTTGGTGACCGTGGAGTTCAGTACGAAGCCCGTGATGCTCGGCATGTCGTAGGACATCGGCATGTAGATGTAGCTCTGGCCCCACAGCTTCCCGTACACCGGGTCCTTGGGGTCACGGGTGTCGACCAGGCGCTCCGGCGAGAGCGGCAGGAAGGCGCTCTTGCTGTCGGTGCTGTAGAAGCCGACGACGTCGACGACGACGTCGGTGCCCGCCCAGGCGCCGTTGAAGACGCTGATCTTGCCGTCCTGGCCGACGGGGACGATGACCGAGTTGGCGATGGTCTGGCCCGCGGTGAAGTTCAGGTTCGACGCGGTCGGGGTGGCGCTGCCGCCCGGGAAGACCGACAGGTGGCCGGCCTCCTTCGGGTTGGTGACCGTCACGTTCAGCGCGACGGCGCTGATGCCCTGGGGCACGCCGCGCAGGCCGCTGATCTGGGTGGAGAAGGTCTTGCGGCCGCCGAGCTGGCCCAGCGCCGTGCCGAGGCCCTTGCGGGTGTCGACGAAACGGGCCGGGGTGATCGGGGTGTAACCGCTGGAGGCGGTCTTGGAGAAGAAGCCGGTGACGTCGGCGATCAGGTCGACCGGCATGCCGCCGCGGTTGGCGATCTCCACGTAGCCGTTCTTGCCGACCGGCACGATGACCAGGTTCGGGACGCTCTGACCGGCCTTGTAGTTGACGTTCGACGTGGTCGGACGCTGCGTGCCCTCGGGGAAGGCCGTGATGTGGCCGTCGGAGGAGGTGTTGGTGACCGTGACGTTGAGGACCACGGCGGTGACGCCGGCCGGGATCCCGCCGTTGCCGCCGACCTTCACGCGGGTGGAGCTGTACGGCTGGACCATGCCCTGCAGCGCGCCGGTGCCGTTGCGGGTGTCCAGCAGACGGGTCGGTGCGTACGGGGTGAAGTCCGAGCCGTCGGTGACGAACACGACCTCGTTGACGGCCGAGAGGTTGTTCGCGGCGTCGGTCACGGTGACCTTGACCGTGTACGAGCCGACCTCGGCGTAGGTGTGGGCGGTGGTGCGGGCGTCGGAGCCGTAGGCGTCAAAGACGTCCTGCTTGCCGTCGCCCCACTCGATGGTGACCTTGAGCGCGGTGTACTCACTCGTGACGGTGGTGTCCACCTCGGTGCCGTGCGCCGACGTGCCGTAGGCGGTCACGCCCACCGCGAGGTCCGCGTTGGCGTTGACGGACTGCACCTGCGGGGCGGCGGCCGCGCCGGTCTTGGCCGACGGCAGGGGCTTGCGGACCGTGCGGTCCGCGGGGCTGGTGAAGGCGTGGCCCTTGGCCTTGGCGTCCTTGCCCAGCTCCAGGTCCGGCTTCGCGGTGCCGCGCGCGTCCGGCGTGGCCGGGTCGGCCTGGGCCACGCCCGGGATGAGGCCAACGCCCGCCGCGATGGCGGCAGCGGAGATTACAAGACGGCGACGACGCACCGATCCCCCATTTATCTGATTGAAAGCTTGATCAGCTCGAAAGCGTGTTCAGAGTACAGAGTCGCTGGGCGGTCCATCAGGGGGGTGGCCTGCGAATCTCGTGGCGGTTCCGAGAAGCCGGATGCGCCAAAGCCGGCCGATCCGGCGGGAGCCCGGCCAGGGGGCTTGTGCTCGGTGGAACACGTTCCTAGCATCACCGGTGTTACATCAGTTGTGTCACACAGTCGCGCACCAGGCGCACCAGGCGCACCAGGCGCACCAGGCGCATGAGGCACGCGCGGCACAGCAGGCACCACACCGATGACGCTGGGGGCTCGATGGCAGTGACAGGGAACGGGACCGGGACCCCGACCGGCAACGCCCCCGGCAGCGGCGACGGCACCGGACCGGCCGGCGCCCGAGGCCCGCTCGCCGGCCTCCGCGTCGTCGAGCTGGCCGGCATCGGCCCGGGCCCGTTCGCCGCCATGCTCCTCGCCGACCTGGGAGCGGACGTCGTACGAGTGGACCGGCCCGGCGGCGGCGGGCTCGCGGTGGACCCCGCCCACGACATCACCAACCGCGGCAAGCGCTCCGTCCTCCTCGACCTCAAGTCCGCCGACGGCCCCGTCCGCGTCCTGGACCTCGTCGAGCGCGCCGACGTCCTGATCGAGGGCTTCCGCCCCGGCGTCGCGGAACGGCTCGGCGTCGGCCCGGCCGACTGCCACGCGCGCAATCCCCGCCTCGTCTACGGCCGGATGACCGGCTGGGGCCAGGAGGGCCCGCTCGCGCACACCGCGGGCCACGACATCGCCTACATCGCCGTCACCGGCGCCCTCGGCATGATCGGGGACCCGGGCAAGCCCCCGGCGGTCCCCGCCAACCTGGTCGGGGACTACGCGGGCGGCTCGCTCTACCTGGTGATCGGCGTCCTCGCCGCCCTCCAGCACGCCCGGGCCACCGGCACCGGCCAGGTCGTCGACGCGGCCATCGTCGACGGCACGGCCCACCTCACCGCCATGATCCACGGCATGATGTCGGCGGGCGGCTGGCAGGACCGGCGCGGCGCCAACCTCCTCGACGGCGGCTGCCCGTTCTACGGCACCTACGAGACCTCCGACGGCGGGTACATGGCGGTCGGCGCGCTGGAGCAGCAGTTCTACGACACCTTCACCGAGCTCCTCGGCATCGCCGGCCGGGCTCCGGCCCGCAAGGACATCGCCCGCTGGGGCGAGCTGCGCGAGGCCGTCGCCGCCCGCTTCCGCACCCGTACGCGCGAGGAGTGGACGGCGGTCTTCGAGGGGACCGACGCCTGCGTGGCACCCGTGCTCTCCCTGCGCGAGGCCCCCGGCCACCCCCACCTCGCCGCCCGGGGCACCTTCACCGACATCGGCGGGACCGTGCAGCCCGCCCCCGCGCCGCGGTTCTCCGCGACCCCGGCCGCCGTGACCGGCGGGCCGGCCCTGCCGGGTGCGCACACCGAGTCGGTGGCCGCCGACTGGGACGTACCGGCCCTGCTCCCGAAAGAGGCCTGATGGAACTGTCGATGATGCTGGACTACGCCGGCGACCCGCGGCGGGCCGCCGACGAGGCGGCCGCGCTGGAGTCCGCCGGCCTCGACGCCGTGTGGGTGGCCGAAGCCTGGGGCTTCGACTCCCCGACGATCATGGGTTACCTCGCCGCACGCACCGAGCGCCTGCGGATCGGCTCGGCGATCATGAACGTCTACTCGCGGACCCCCGGCCTCATCGCGCAGACGGCCGCAGGGCTGGACGCCCTCTCGGGCGGCCGGGCGCTGCTCGGCCTCGGCGCCTCCGGACCGCAGGTCGTCGAGGGCTGGCACGGGAAGCCGTACGACAAGCCGCTCGGCCGGACCCGCGAGACCGTCGAGCTGTGCCGGAGCATCTGGCGCCGCGAGACGATCGACCACCACGGCATCACGGACATGCCGCTGCCCCCGGAGAAGGGCGGCCGGCACGGCAAGCCCCTGAAGATCCTCACCCGGCCGGTGCGCGACGCCATCCCCGTCTACATCGCCTCCCTCGGCCCGGCGAACGTGCGGCTGACCGCCGAGATCGCGGACGGCTGGCTGCCCACGCTCTTCCTCCCGGAGAAGGCCGCCGGCGTGTGGGGCGGCCCGCTCGCCGAGGGCGCGGCGAAACGCGCCCCGGAACTGGGCCCGCTCCAGACCGTCGCGGGCGGCCTGCTCGCCATCGGCGAGGACGCGGCCGCCGTCCGCGAACGCGCCCGCCCGCAGATCGCGCTGTACGTCGGCGGCATGGGCGCGGTCGGCAAGAACTTCTACAACGACCTCGCCGTCGCCTACGGCTACGGGGACGCGGCCCGCCGGATCCAGGAGCTCTACCTCGCCGGACGCACGCGCGACGCGGCCGCCGCCGTACCGGACGAGTTCTGCGAGCTGATGACCCTGTGCGGGCCCGAGGGGTACGTACGCGAGCGTGTCGAGGCCTTCCGCGAGGCCGGGGTCACCATGCTCAACGTCACACCCGTCGGCCCCGAGCCGGCCCGCCTGATCGAAACCGTCAAGAACTGGCTTTGAGGAGCCCTCCCGATGAAGCGCCTGATCTTCGACGCCGACCACGAGGCGTTCCGCGAGTCCGTCCGCACCTTCCTCGCCAAGGAGGTGCTGCCGCACTACGAGCAGTGGGAGAAGGACGGCATCGTCAGCCGCGAGGCGTGGCGGGCCGCCGGCCGCCAGGGTCTGCTCGGGCTCGCCGTGCCGGAGGAGTACGGGGGCGGCGGCAACACCGACTTCCGCTACGCCGCCGTGATCGCCGAGGAGTTCACCCGGGCGGGCGCCCCCGGGCTCGCCATCGGCCTGCACAACGACATCATCGGGCCGTACCTGACCTCGCTGGCCACCGAGGAGCAGAAGCGCCGATGGCTGCCCGGCTTCTGCTCCGGCGAGACCGTCACGGCCATAGCGATGACCGAGCCCGGCGCGGGCTCCGACCTCCAGGGGATCCGGACCACGGCCGAGGACCGCGGCGACCACTGGGTGCTGAACGGCTCCAAGACCTTCATCTCCAACGGCATCCTCGCCGACCTGGTGATCGTGGTGGCGAAGACGACGCCCGAGGGCGGGGCGCACGGCCTGTCGCTGCTGGTCGTCGAGCGCGGCGCGGAGGGCTTCGAGCGCGGCCGCAACCTCGACAAGATCGGCCAGAAGGCGCAGGACACCGCCGAGCTGTTCTTCCACGACGTGCGGGTCCCGAAGGAGAACCTGCTCGGCGAGCTGAACGGCGCCTTCGTCCACCTGATGACCAATCTGGCACAGGAGCGGCTGGGCATCGCGATGGCCGGAATCGCCGCCGCCGAACACCTGCTGGAGATCACCACCCGGTACGTGAAGGAGCGCGAGGCCTTCGGGCGTCCGCTGTCCAAGCTCCAGCACATCCGGTTCGAGATCGCGGAGATGGCGACCGAGGTCGCCGTAACCCGCACCTTCCTCGACCGGTGCATCACCGACCACGCCGACGGCGAGCTGGACCACGTCCACGCCTCGATGGCCAAGTGGTGGGCCACGGAACTGCAGAAGCGGGTGGCGGACCGCTGTCTGCAACTGCACGGCGGCTACGGCTACATGACCGAGTACCGGGTGGCGCGGGCCTTCACCGACGGCCGTATCCAGACGATCTACGGCGGCACGACCGAGATCATGAAGGAGATCATCGGCCGGTCCCTCCTCAGCTGACCCCCGTCCCACCCGCGGCCCCGCCGAGGACCTGCAGGAACCCCAGGGCCTTCAGGACCTCCCAGGACCTTCCAGGACTTCCCCGGACCCTCCAGCACACCGAAAGGCTTGACCAGTGAGCACCGAAGCTTACGTATACGACGCGATCCGCACCCCGCGCGGCCGCGGCAAGGCCAATGGCTCCCTGCACGGCACCAAGCCGATCGACCTCGTCGTCGGACTCATCGACGCCCTGCGCGAGCGCAACCCCGGCCTCGACCCCGCCACCATCGACGACATCGTGCTCGGCGTCGTCGGCCCGGTCGGCGACCAGGGCTCCGACATCGCCCGTATCGCCGCCATCGCGGCCGGGCTCCCGGACACGGTGGCCGGCGTACAGGAGAACCGGTTCTGCGCATCGGGTCTGGAGGCCGTCAACCTGGCCGCCGCGAAGGTCCGTTCCGGCTGGGAGGACCTGGTCCTGGCGGGTGGCGTGGAGTCCATGTCCCGCGTACCGATGGCCTCGGACGGCGGCGCCTGGTTCGCCGACCCGATGACCAACTGGGACACGGGCTTCGTCCCGCAGGGCATCGGCGCCGACCTGATCGCCACCGTCGAGGGCTTCTCCCGGCGCGACGTCGACGAGTACGCGGCCCTCTCCCAGGAGCGCGCCGCCGCCGCGATCAAGGACGGCCGCTTCGCGAAGTCCGTCGTCCCGGTCACCGACCGCAACGGCCTGGTCGTCCTGGACCACGACGAGTTCGTCCGCCCCGGCACCACCGCCGACACCCTCGCCAAGCTGAAGCCGTCCTTCGCGGACATCGGCGAGCTCGGCGGCTTCGACGCCGTCGCCCTCCAGAAGTACCACTGGATCGAGAAGATCGACCACGTCCACCACGCGGGCAACTCCTCCGGCATCGTCGACGGCGCCTCGCTCGTCGCCATCGGCTCCCGCGAGGCGGGCGAGCGCAACGGGCTGGCGCCCCGCGCCCGGATCGTCTCGGCGGCCGTCTCCGGCTCCGAGCCCACCATCATGCTCACCGGCCCCGCCCCGGCCACCCGCAAGGCCCTCGCCAAGGCCGGCCTCACCATCGACGACATCGACCTCGTCGAGATCAACGAGGCCTTCGCCGGCGTCGTCCTGCGCTTCGTCAAGGACATGGGCCTGTCCCTCGACAAGGTCAACGTCAACGGCGGCGCCATCGCGCTGGGCCACCCGCTCGGCGCCACCGGCGCGATGATCCTCGGCACGGTCGTCGACGAGCTGGAGCGCCAGGACAAGCGCTACGGCCTGGTCACCCTCTGCGTCGGCGGCGGCATGGGCGTCGCCACCATCGTCGAACGCCTCTGAACCGTCCTGTATCCCCCGACCCCTCCGACACGGAAGTAGCGAACATGAGCGAGTCCACCACGATCCGCTGGGAACAGGACGAGACCGGCGTCGTCACCCTGGTCCTCGACGACCCGGGCCAGTCCGCCAACACGATGAACCAGGCCTTCAAGGACTCCATCGCGGCGATCGCCGACCGCGCCGAGGCCGAGAAGGACTCCATCCGCGGCATCATCTACACCTCCGCGAAGAAGACCTTCTTCGCGGGCGGCGACCTCAAGGACATGATCCGGCTGCGCCCCGAGCACGCGCAGCTCGCCTTCGACACCGGCACCGAGATCAAGCGGTCCCTGCGCCGCATCGAAACCCTCGGCAAGCCCGTCGTCGCCGCCATCAACGGCGCGGCCCTGGGAGGGGGTTACGAGATCGCCCTCGCCTCCCACCACCGCGTCGCCCTCGACGCGCCCGGCTCCAAGATCGGCCTGCCCGAGGTCACCCTCGGCCTCCTCCCGGCGGGCGGCGGCGTCACCCGCACCGTACGCCTCATGGGCATCGCCGACGCACTGCTCAAGGTCCTGCTCCAGGGCACCCAGTACACCCCGCAGCGCGCCCTGGACAACGGCCTGGTGCACGAACTGGCCGCGACGCCCGAGGAGATGCTGGGCAAGGCCCGCGCCTTCATCGACGCCCACCCCGAGTCGCAGCAGCCCTGGGACGTACCCGGCTACAAGATCCCCGGCGGTACGCCGTCCAACCCGCGCTTCGCCGCGAACCTCCCGGCCTTCCCGGCCAACCTGAAGAAGCAGCTGAACGGTGCCCCGTACCCGGCCCCGCGCAACATCCTGGCCTGCGCCGTCGAGGGCTCCCAGGTCGACTTCGAGACCGCGCTGACCATCGAGGCCCGCTACTTCACCGAGCTGGTCACCGGACAGACCGCCAAGAACATGATCCAGGCGTTCTTCTTCGACCTCCAGGCCGTCAACGCCGGCCGCAGCCGCCCCCAGGGCGTCGAGCCGCGGCAGGTCCGCAAGGTCGCCGTCCTCGGCGCCGGCATGATGGGCGCCGGCATCGCCTACTCCTGCGCCCGCGCCGGCATCGAGGTGGTCCTCAAGGACGTCACCGCCGAGGCCGCCGCGAAGGGCAAGGCGTACTCCGAGAAGCTGCTCGACAAGGCGCTCTCCCGCGGCCGGACCACCGAGGCGAAGCGCGCGGAACTGCTCGCCCGGATCACCCCGACCGCCGAGGTGGCCGACCTCGCGGGCTGCGACGCGGTCATCGAGGCCGTGTTCGAGGACACCGCCCTCAAGCACAAGGTGTTCCAGGAGATCCAGGACGTCATCGCGCCCGACGCGCTCCTGTGCTCCAACACCTCGACCCTGCCCATCACCGGGCTCGCCGAAGGCGTGAAGCGGCCCGCCGACTTCATCGGACTGCACTTCTTCTCGCCCGTCGACAAGATGCCGCTCGTCGAGATCATCAAGGGCGCGCAGACCGGCGACGAGGCCATCGCCCGCGCCTTCGACCTGGTCCGCCAGATCAACAAGACCCCGATCGTGGTCAACGACTCCCGCGGCTTCTTCACCTCGCGCGTCATCGGCCAGTTCATCAACGAGGGCGTCGCGATGGTCGGCGAGGGCATCGAGCCCGCCTCCATCGAGCAGGCCGCCGCCCAGGCCGGCTACCCGGCCAAGGTGCTCTCCCTGATGGACGAGCTGACCCTGACCCTGCCGCGCAAGATCCGCAACGAGAGCCGCAAGGCCGTGGAGGCGGAGGGCGGGACGTGGACCGAGCACCCCGCCGACACCGTCATCGACCGCATGGTGGACGAGTTCGGCCGCCCCGGCCGCAGCGGCGGCGCCGGCTTCTACGAGTACGACGAGTCCGGCAAGCGCGCCGGCATCTGGCCGGGCCTGCGCGAGCACTTCGCCAAGCCGGACCGGCGACCGGGCCACGAGGTGCCCTTCGAGGACATGAAGGAGCGCATGCTCTTCTCCGAGGCCCTGGACACCGTCCGCTGCCTCGACGAGGGCGTCCTCACCTCGGTCGCCGACGCCAACATCGGCTCCATCATGGGCATCGGCTTCCCGGCCTGGACCGGCGGCGTGATCCAGTACGTCAACGGCTACGAGGGCGGCCTCACCGGCTTCGTGGCCCGCGCCCGCGAGCTCGCGGAGAAGTACGGCGAGCGGTTCACCCCGCCGGCCTCCCTGGTGGAGAAGGCCGAGCGCGGCGAGACCTACGCGGACTGATCCGGTACGGACGAACCCGGGCCCGCAGCGCGGGCCCGGGGCCGCTCCGCGTGCCGGTGTCCTGCGGGCCGGTGTCCCTGCGAGCCCGGGTACGGTCTGGCCTGGGTCAGTGCTCGCTCGGGGCCAGGTGGGCGAACGCCCCGCGCTGCCGGGTGCCGTCCGGGTCGGACCAGCCGGCCAGCACCCGTCCCGCCGCGCCGTCACCCTCGGCCGTGGGCCCCGGGCGGAGCACCCGGCACAGGGCCAGTGTCGACAGCGGGCCCTCCTGCGCCGACGGACCCACGGTGACGAGGCTCGTGTCGTCGGTGTCCGTCACCGTCCCCGCGCCGGTCGGGCCCTGCGGCACCCCGGACCCCTCGCCGCGGACCTCGACCGTCGGGTCGGGGACGTCGCTGGCGTTCTGGTCCTGGGCCGTGGTGGCGCCCGCCAGCAGCGCGAGCAACTGCTCGACCAGCACCACGTCGTGGACCCCGTCGTAGATCCAGCGCCGGCCGAGGACGCCGTGCTCCGAGGTGCCGATCAGGCCGTCCGCGGCGGACTCCAGGGGCGCCCCGCGATAGGTCAACGGGACCTGGTACGTCACGGGGGAGTCCCCGGAGGTGTCGGTGACCACCATGAACTCGATGCCGACCTCGCCCTCGGGGTCGTCGAGCCGGAAACCGCCGGCCTTGCCGAGCCGCGGTGCGTCCCCGCCCCGGTACCAGGGCCTCGACGGCAACCAGGCGGCGATCAGTTCGAGCTTTCCGGGCGACATGGTGGTGCGGTGAATGACTGCCATGCGCCGTGAAGCTACCCGACGCGGCCGGACCTCTCGACTCCGGATCACTCCTCGCCGGAGGC
The DNA here is from genome assembly GCF_001941845.1 of Streptomyces sp. TN58. Taxonomy (NCBI): domain Bacteria; kingdom Bacillati; phylum Actinomycetota; class Actinomycetes; order Kitasatosporales; family Streptomycetaceae; genus Streptomyces; species Streptomyces sp. TN58. The sequence goes on from NZ_CP018870.1 coordinate 6,284,860, forward strand.
GAACGCCGCCCGCAGCTCCTCCCGCAGCGACCGCTGGAAGGCCGTCACCAGCGCCTGCACCACCATCGGCTGCATGTGCGCCGACAGCGCCTTCATCGACTCCACCCGCTCCGGGTCGCTCTCGCCCTCCGTGAACGGCCCCCACACCTCGTCCCGGAACAGCGCCGTCAGCTGCTGTGCCGCCGACCGGGTGTGCTCCAGCAGCACCCCGCGCGCCGCCAGGATGGTCTCGTGCGCGATCGGCACGTCGAGCAGGGCGACCCCGAGCCGCAGCAGTCCCACGTCCACCCGGAACCCGCCCCCCGAGGCGGCCAGCACGTTCATCGCCGTCAGGCGCCGCACATCGGTGTCCGACAGGCTGCGCCCCGCCCGCTTCTCCAGCTCCTCCCGCGACACCTCCCGGGCCGCGTCCGGGGACCAACTGGCCACCATCGCCCGGTGGATCGCCAGATCGTGCGCGCTCAGGTCGTCCGGCAGCGCGTCCAGATACCGCTCGATGGCGGACAGGGTCATCCCCTGGTGCTGCAGCTCCTCGATCAGGGCCATCCGCGACAGGTGCTCCGGCCCGTAGTGCCCCACCCGACGAGGACCGATCACGGGAGGGGGCAAAAGCCCGCGGGTGCTGTAGAACCGTACCGTGCGCACGGTGACGCCCGCCCGGGCCGCCAGCTCGTCGACGGTGAGCCCCGGCTCGGGTGCCTGGTCGGCCATCGTCTGCGCCTCGCTCTCTGCTCCACAGCTTGGGTTCAACAGTATTGCTGTCGCACCAACGATGTGAAACGGCCAGGAGCTGCCCATGACCACGAACCTGCGACTGCCCGGACGACCCGAGGAGATCACCTTCTCCGCCCTGCTGGCCCGCAACGCCGCCGAGTACGGGGACCTTCCCGCCCTCTCCTGGCGAGCCGGCCCGGACGCCGCCGACTGGACGACCCTGACCTGGAGCGAAGTCCGCCACCGGGTCGCCGTCCTCGCCGCCGGCTACACGGCCCTCGGCGTCCGGCGGGGCGAGCACGTCCTGCTGATGATGGGCAACCGCCCCGAGCACTGGCTCAGCGACCTCGCCCTCTTCCACCTCGGAGCCGTCCCCGTCACCGTGTACGGGACCTCCGCGCCCGAGCAGATCGCGCACATCGCCCGCCACAGCCGGGCCCGGGTCGCCGTCGTCGAGGGCGCCCGCGAACTCGCCCGGTGGGAGCCGCTGCTGGCCGCCGCCGACGTCCCCCTGGAGCGCCTCGTCGTCGCCGAGGCCGCCGACGCAGGCCGGCACGGCACGTACGCCTCCCTGTACGCGAGCGGCGCACGGATCCACCGCGCCGACGCCTTCGACAAGGCCTGGCAGGAGACCCGCCCCGAGGACCCGCTCACCGTCGTCTACACCTCGGGCACCACCGGCGACCCCAAGGGCGTACGCCTGACCCACCGCAACCTGATCCTCCAGGCGGTCCGCCTCGACCGGCGCGTGGACCTGCCCGAGCACGCGGCGCACATCTGCTACCTGCCCTTCGCGCACATCGCCGAGCGGGTCCTCGGCATCTACCTGCCCCTGCTGCGGGCCTCCCACGTCATGCTGTGCGCCGATCCCGCCGCCGTGTCGGCGGCCGTCCGCGAACTGCGCCCGGTGCAGTTCTTCGGGGTGCCCCGGGTGTGGGAGAAGCTCGCCGCCTCCGTCCGCGCGGTCCTCGCGCAGCTCCCCGAGGAGCAGCGCAACGCCATCGAGGAGGCGGGCGACCTCGCCCGCGCCCGGGCCGGCCACCACGAGCGGGGGGAGGAGGTGCCCGCCGCGCTCGAAGCCTCGTACGCGGCGGCGAAGGAACGGACGCTGGACCCGCTGCTGCGGCTCGCGGGCATGGACCGGCTGGCGTGGACGGCCAGCGCCACCGCGCCGATGCCCATCGACGTGGTCCGCTTCTGGGCCGGCTGGGGCATCACGATCATGGACGCCTGGGGGCTCACCGAGACGGCCGGGGTGTGCACGCTCAACAGCGCCGACGGCTTCCGGCTGGGCTCGGTCGGCCGGCCGATCGAGGGGGTGGAGCTGAGGATCGCCGAGGACGGGGAGGTGTTCACGCGCGGGGCGACCGTCTTCGGCGGCTACCTGCGGCCGGACGGCTCGGTGGAGAACGCCTGCGACCCAGAGGGCTGGTTCCCCACGGGGGACGTCGGCCGGATCGACGAGGACGGCTTCCTGTGGATCACCGACCGCAAGAAGGAGCTGATCATCACCTCCACCGGGAAGAACGTCTCGCCCGCGCTGGTGGAGAACACGGTCAAGGAGCACCCGCTGATCGGCCAGGCGCTGGTGCACGGCGACGGACGCTCCTACCTCGTCGCCCTGCTCGTCCTGGACGCGGAGCTGGCCCCGGTCTGGGCGGCCGCCCGGGGCATCGAGGCCGCCTCCCCGCGCGAACTCGCCGGGCACCCCGCCGTCCGGGAGGAGATCGCCCGCGCGGTCGAGGCGGCCAACGCCCGGCTCAACCGGACCGAGCAGATCAAGCGCTACCAGGTGCTGACCGAGGAGTGGAGCCCCGAGAGCGGTGAACTCACCCCCTCCCTCAAACTCCGCCGCCGCGTCGTCCGCGACAAGTACGGCGCCCTGATCGACGCCCTCTACGAGGACGCGCACGACGCGCACTGACCCCCACGCCCCGGCCGGCGGGCCCACCCGCCCCCGGCCGGGGAGCGGGTGGGTCAGCGGCCTATCAGGGGGTAGTGGTCGGAGAGGTTGGTGTAGGTGTAGGAGGTGCCCCAGCTGGAGACCGTCCAGGGGGCCGACTCCTCCTTGACCACGTTGTTCTCCCAGCCCGCCGGGCGGGCGTTGCCCCGGCGGTAGAGGACGTAGTCCAGGTCCTCGCGCGGGTCCGTCGGGTAGCGGTCCTTCGCTATCGAGTTCAGCGCGGTGTCGAAGGAGTACGGGTGGCCCGTGCGCGTGTCGGAGTCGGCCAGGTCGGCGTTGGCGAGCAGGCTCGCGTACTCGGGGGTGCGCGAGTCGACGTTGAGGTCGCCCGCCAGGATGACCTGCTCGTTCGCCGGGATGTTCTTGCCGTCCAGGAAGGCGTCGACGGCCCGGAACTGACGGGCGCGCATCTGCGCCGCCTCACCCGCGCCGCAGCCCGGGTCGGTGGACTGCGCGTGCGTGCCGACGACGTGCACCTTCGTGCCGTTCACGTTCAGCACCACGTAGGCGAAGCCCTTGTTGGACCACCAGTCGGCGCCGCAGGCGTCCTTGTAGACGAACTGCTCCTTGCGCACGATCGGCCACTTGCTGAGGACCGTCACGCCGCCGTCCTCCGGGGTGGTGGCGGAGTAGGCACCGCCCGTGGCGTCCCAGCCGGACTTGCTGCGGCCGACGACCGGGGTCTGGTAGGGGTACTGCGCTGCGGAGTTGGCCTTCAGCGCGTCCGACGAGCTGTTGTCGAAGGCCTCCTGGAGCACGACCACGTCGTGGCCCTGGTAGAAGGAGGTCCTGGGGATCTGCGCGGCCCGGTGGTCCTGGCCCCAGTTCGGATAGAGGTTCTTGCTCATCAGGAAAACGTTGTACGACAGGACGCTCAGCCGCGGGGCGGCGGCGTTCTCCGCGGCCGTGGCGCCGGGCGCGGTGGTGGCGGCCAGGGCGCCTGCGGCGACCGCGGCGACGGCCGTGGCGGCGGCACGGCGGCGCGAGCGGGTCGTGGAAAGCAGCATGGAGGTCTCCGTCATTCCTGCGGGGGAAGAGCGACGCCGACATACAAGCAGCAGCAGTTACCTCTGGGTAACACCTGTGCAGCGACTTTCTGTCCGTGAGACGGCCGTCCGGTGCTCGCATACTTGTCATATGACGAAGACGGACTCGGCTCACCCCGCCGGACCTGCGCACACGCGCCGCACCGACCCCGCTCCGCCGCCGCCGGGCGGCGTGCTGTGGACCATCGCCGGCGACGTCCGCGCGCTGCTGATGCTGCCCGCCGCCTTCACCATGCAGGTCGCGCACCCGGCCATCGCGGCGGGCGTCGACGAGTACTCCGTCTTCCGCACCGACCCGTGGGGCCGCGGTGAGCGGTCCCTGCGCTCGGTCCAGCTGTGGGTGTACGGCGGTGAGGCGGCTGCCGAGGAGGGCCGCCGGGTCCGCCGCCTGCACAAGGACATCCAGGGCACCGACACCCGCGGCCGCCGCTACCACTCCCTCGACCCCGACTGCTACGCCTGGGTACACGCCACCGGCTTCCCGGTCTACCTGTACGCCGGGCGCTACCTGCTGCGCCGCTTCACCCCCGCCCAGGAGCAGCAGCTCTACCGGGAATGGCTCCAGGTCGGCCGGATCCTCGGCCTGCGCGACCGGGACATGCCGCAGACCATCGAGGAGTACTGGACCTACTGGGGCCGGATGCTGGCCGAGGAGATCGAGCCGACCGCGGTCGCCCGCGAGCTGGTGGCCACCGACGTGCCGCTGCCCCGGCCCGAGGGCGGCCCGCTCCCCGTACGGCTGCTGCTGCGGCTGACCTGGCCGGTGCTGCGGGCGGCTTTCCTGCGGCTGCGGGCCTTCGTCACCGCCGGGTACATGCCGCCCGAGGCGCGTGCCGTGATCGGGCTGGAGTGGAGCCCGGCGCAGGAGCGCCGGCTGCGGCGCTTCAGCGCCGTCGTACGGCTCCTCGTACCGCTGCTGCCGGAGCGGCTGCGCTACCTGCCGATCGCGTACCGGGCGCGGGCCGAGTGGCACGCGGGGCGCCGCTGACGACCCCGGCCCCGGACCGCACGCGGCCCCCCGCCGAAAACGGGGGCCGGGTGCGGGGTCCGGGTCCCGCGCGGACTCAGTGCCGGTGGCCCGGACCGGAGCCGTGCCCGGTGTCGCGCCCGGTGTCGTGGACGGCGTTGGTCTCCGCGATCTTCTTCCAGGACTTCGGCTCGGCGGCGGGCTTCACCGGCGCGGACCGATCCGGCGCGGACTGCCCCGAGCGGGCCGCCGGCTTCGCGGCCGCCGGGTTCAGCGCCGAGGCCTCGGGCTTGCCCGCGGTGTAGAGCCAGGTCTCGAACAGCTGGGCCAGGGGCTTGCCGGAGACCTTCTCGGCGTACCGTACGAAGTCCCCCACCTCGGCGTTGCCGTAGGCCCGCTCGGTCGGCCAGCCCTTGAGGATCCGGAAGAACTTCTCGTCGCCGATCTCGTTGCGCAGCGCCTGCAGGGCGATGGCGCCGCGGTCGTAGACCGCCCCGTGGAACTGGTTCTCCGGGCCGGGGTCACCCGGCTTGACCTGCCAGAAGGCGTCCTCCGCCGGGCGCAGGGAGTAGGCCCAGTCGGCGAGCTCCTGTGCGGTGCCCTCGCCTTCCTTCTCCGACCACAGCCACTGGCTGTAGCGGGCGAAGCCCTCGTTGATCCAGATGTCCTTCCAGCCCTCCACGGACACGCTGTCGCCGTACCACTGGTGCGCCAGCTCGTGCACGACCACCGAGACGTTCGCGCCGTTCTGGAACTGGCGCGGACCGTAGAACGGCCGGGTCTGGGTCTCCAGGGCGAAGCCGGCGCTCACGTTCGGCACGTAGCCGCCCAGCGCGTTGAAGGGGTACGGCCCGAAGACCCCCTCCAGCCACTCGGTGACCTCGCCGGTCCGCTCCACGCTCGCGCGCGCCGCGCCCGCGTTGTCGCCGAGGTCCTTGCTGTACGCGTTGACGATCGGCAGCCCGCTTGCCGTCGTGTCGGTGGTGATGTCGAACCTGCCTACGGCGAGCGTGGCGAGGTAGGTGGCCTGCGGCTTGTTGGAGCGCCAGTTGTACCGGGTCCAGCCGAGCCGCGAGGTCTGCGACTGCAGCACGCCGTTGCTGATGGCCTGGGTGCCGTCGGGCACGTTGACCGAGACGTCGAAGGTGGCCTTGTCCAGCGGGTGGTCGTTGCTGGGGAACCACCACACGGCCGAGTCGGGCTCCTGCGCCGCCACACCGCCGTCGGGGGTGCGGTGCCAGGCCGTCCAGCCGTCGATTTTCAGCTCCGACGGCTTGCCCGCGTACGTGACGACGACGGTCAGCGGAGCGTTGCGCGCCAGCGGCTTCGCCGGGGTGACCTCCACCTCGTGCGCGCCGGACGTGGCGAACTTCGCCTTGGCGCCGTTGACCCGGATCTCGCTGACCTTCAGGCCGAAGTCGAGGTTGAAACGGGACAGGTCCTGCTTGGCGGTGGCGATCAGCGTCGCGGTGCCCTCCAGCAGGTCCGTCGCCGGCTGGTACTTCAGGCGCAGGTCGTAGTGCGACACGTCGTATCCGCCGTTGCCGCTGGCCGGGTAGTAGGGATCGCCGATACCCGGGGCGCCCGGACCTGAACTCGCCGCCGACGCCGGGATCACCAGCAGAAGGGAAGCGGCGAGCACGCTCGGGACGATGACTTTGCGGTGCACGAATGACTCCAAGTGGTAGGGGAGACAGCTCGGTTCAAGGTCGTCGCTCGACCGTATTCACCCCTGGACCCTCAGGTCATGTCCATGGCCCCCGCTGTCACACGATCGCCATTCGGCCGTCACGCGCCGGCGGCCGGCGGGGCGCCGGCCCGCCCGCCAGGCCGCCGCCCGCCCCGCCGCACCCGCCCCCGCCTGCGGTCCGCCCGCCCGCCGCCCCGGATCCGCCCCCGCCGCCGAACGCCCCACCCCGCCCGGCGGATGTCCGGATCGGACCACCGCTCCCCGCGGCGCCGTGACCGCGGCCGCCGTCCGGCCGAACCCCAAGGGCAGGGCCCGACGGGCAGGGCTCCCGCGGTCCGCCACGGCCACCTGCCACAATTGGCAGCCTTCCAGTGCAAACGAAGGCAGGCGGGACCCGATCGTGACGATGTCCATCGAAGGCAGGATCGCCGAGGAGCTCGGCGTACGGGAGCGGCAGGTCAAGGCCGCCGTCGAGCTGCTCGACGGCGGCTCCACCGTGCCGTTCATCGCGCGCTACCGCAAGGAAGCGACCGAGATGCTCGACGACGCCCAGCTGCGCACCCTGGAGGAGCGGCTGAGGTATCTGCGCGAGCTGGAGGACCGGCGCGCGGCCGTCCTGGACTCCGTACGGGAGCAGGGCAAGCTCGACGCCGAGCTGGAGGCCCGGATCAACGCGGCCGACACCAAGGCGCGCCTGGAGGACATCTACCTCCCCTTCAAGCCCAAGCGGCGCACGAAGGCGCAGATCGCCCGCGAGGCCGGCCTGGAACCCCTCGCGGACGGCCTGCTGGCCGACCCGTCGGTGGAACCGGCCGCCGCGGCCGCCGCGTTCGTCGACGCCGGCAAGGGCGTCGCCGACCCGGCCGCCGCCCTGGAGGGCGCCCGCGCCATCCTCACCGAGCGGTTCGCCGAGGACGCCGACCTGATCGGCGAGCTCCGCGAGCGCATGTGGGGCCGCGGCCGGCTCGCCGCGAAGGTCCGCGAGGGCAAGGAGGAGGCCGGCGCGAAGTTCGCCGACTACTTCGACTTCGCCGAGCCCTTCACCGCGCTGCCCTCGCACCGCGTCCTCGCCATGCTGCGCGGCGAGAAGGAGGAAGTCCTCGACCTCAGCCTGGAACCCGAGGCACCCGAGGACGCCGACACCCCCGGCCCCTCCACGTACGAGAGCATGATCGCGCGCCGCTTCGGCATCGCGACCCCCGCGCAGCACAGCCGGCCCGGCGACAAGTGGCTCGCGGACACCGTCCGCTGGTGCTGGCGCACCAAGGTCCAGGTGCACCTCGGCATCGACCTGCGGATGCGGCTGCGCCAGGCCGCCGAGGACGAGGCCGTACGCGTCTTCGCGTCGAACCTGCGCGACCTGCTGCTCGCGGCGCCCGCCGGCACCCGCGCCACCCTCGGCCTCGACCCGGGCTTCCGCACCGGTGTGAAGGTCGCCGTGGTGGACGCCACCGGCAAGGTCGTGGCCACCGACGTGATCTACCCGCACGTGCCCGCGAACAAGTGGGACGAATCCCTCGCCAAGCTGGCCCGCCTGGCCGAGCAGCACGCGGTCGAGCTGGTCGCCATCGGCAACGGCACCGCGTCCCGGGAGACCGACAAGCTGGCCGCGGACCTGATCGCCCGCCACCCCGGACTCGGCCTGACCAAGGTGATGGTCTCGGAGGCGGGCGCCTCCGTGTACTCGGCCTCCGCCTTCGCCTCGCAGGAACTGCCCGGCATGGACGTGTCGCTGCGCGGCGCCGTCTCCATCGCCCGCCGCCTCCAGGACCCGCTGGCCGAACTGGTCAAGATCGACCCGAAGTCGATCGGAGTCGGCCAGTACCAGCACGACCTGTCCGAGGTGAAGCTGTCCCGCTCCCTCGACGCGGTGGTCGAGGACTGTGTGAACGGCGTCGGCGTCGACGTCAACACCGCGTCCGCGCCCCTGCTCTCGCGGGTCTCCGGCATCAGCGGGACCCTCGCCGAGAACATCGTCGCCCACCGCGACGCCAACGGCCCCTTCAGGAACCGCAAGGGCCTCAAGGACGTGGCCCGCCTCGGCCCCAAGGCGTACGAGCAGTGCGCGGGCTTCCTGCGCATCCGCGGCGGCGACGACCCGCTGGACGCCTCCGCCGTGCACCCCGAGGCCTACCCGGTGGTGCGGGCGATGGGGAAGACGGCGGGCGGCGAGGTGGCCGCACTGATCGGCAACACCGGCGTCCTGCGCTCCCTGCGGCCCGAGCAGTTCGTCACCGAGGCCTTCGGCCTGCCCACCGTCACCGACATTCTGCGCGAGCTGGAGAAGCCGGGCCGCGACCCGCGCCCCGCCTTCAGGACGGCGACCTTCAAGGAGGGCGTCGAGAAGATCGGCGACCTGGCCCCGGGGATGATCCTGGAAGGCGTCGTCACCAACGTGGCCGCCTTCGGGGCCTTCATCGACATCGGCGTCCACCAGGACGGCCTGGCGCACGTCTCGGCGCTGTCGAAGACCTTCGTCAAGGACCCCCGGGACGTGGTCAAGCCGGGCGACATCGTCCGGGTCAAGGTCATGGGCGTGGACATCCCGCGCAAGCGGATCTCGCTGACCCTGCGGCTGGAGGACGAGGCCGGGGCGGAGCGCGGCGCGGGCGCCCCGCGACAGCGCGACGAGCGGCGCGGCGGCGGCCGTCCCCCGCAGCAGCGCGGCGGAGCGGGCGGCCGGGGCGGCGGCAGGAGCCAGGGCGAACGCGGCCAGGGCCAGGGCGGTGGCCAGGGCCGGCGGCAGGGGGGCGGCGCACCCGCACCGGCGAACAGCGCGATGGCCGACGCCCTGCGCCGGGCCGGCCTCACCGCTCCCGAGGAGCGCCGCAAGCGGTGACCCGGGCGGGGCGGGCGTGCGGGAGCGGTCCCGCACGCCCAGGGGGTGTCTTCGGCCACCCGGCGCGTGACGATCTTCGTATGTGATGGCCGAATAGCTTCCCCACCTGGGGACTTTCCTTGCCAACTCGCGTACAAGATCTGTAGGCATGGTGGAACGCCCGTTCGTCACCCGGCGGACGGGCTTCCGCGTTTCCTCCCTCAGGACTGCATTCCCCGAGGCCGCCTTGAAGGCACAGGACGTCATGCCCATGCCCACACACGCCTACCGACGCTGCCCCGGAAAGGGTCCGAAGAGGGATCACATGTCCCACCGGCAACTCAGCCTTCGCAAAAGGTGCGAGAAGATTCTCGGCCATCTGGATCTGACCCACCCGTTCTCCCTCGACGTCCTGTGCGCACGGATCGCCGAGCAGCGCGGCCGCCCCATCCGGCTCCACCCGCTCCCCAAGGAGGCGGCGGAATCGGGGGTCTGCGGCCTGTGGGTGGGCACGGCCAGCGTCGACTACGTCTTCTACGAGGCGCAGACCACGCCGCTGCACCGCGAGCACATCGTCCTCCACGAGCTCGGCCACATCCTCTTCGGACACCACTCGCTGGAGGGCGAGGACACCGACGGCAGCGCCCCCGTCGTGCTCGGCCGCACCAACTACACCACCCGCCAGGAGCAGGAGGCGGAGATGCTCGCCAGCATGATCCGCATCCGCACCGCCAACGCCGGCCCGCGCACCCCCGCCCGGGACCGGGGCACCCTGGCCCGGCTGGAGTCCGCCATGGGGTACGAGCGGGGTGCCGCCGATGGCGACTGACCTGACCGCCTTCGGCGACTGGCTCGCCGTTCCGAGCGTCGTCTGCCTGTGGGCCGCAGTCCTGCTGCGCGCCCCGGGCGCCCTGCGCTCGCCCCAGCAGCGCGGGCTGTGGCTGGCCGTCGCGACCGCCGCCGCGGCGATGACGCTGAACCTGCCGGACCTCGTCGCCTACGCGATGGACCGCGGCGCGGCCTACGCCCACACCATCGGCCTCGCCCGCAACCTCGTCGGCGTGCTGTCGGCGGGCGCCGTGCTCTACTTCGTCGCCGCCGCCACCCGCGGCCGCCGCCTCCAGATCGCCTCCTGCGCCGCCACCGCGGCCTGGACGGGCGCCCTCGTGGCCATGGACGCCGCAGCACCCGGCCACGGCACCCACACCATGCCCCCGGCCGGCGACCCGGTACCGTCCCTCGCCTACTGGCTCGTGCTGATCTCGGCCCACGTCATCGCCAACACCCTCTGCGTGGCCCTGTGCTGGCGCTACAGCCGCCGCACCGGGAGCCGCGGCCTGGCGGCCGGCCTGCGCCTCTTCGGCCTCGGCACGGCGCTCGCCGGACTGTTCTGGCTGGCCTACCTGGCCAAGGCCCTGTTCGGCAGCACCTGGGCGATGCCCGCCCTCCCGCTGCTGATGAACCTGCACGGCCTGCTGCGCGCCGCCGCGATCCTCGTGCCCACCCTGTCCACCCTGCGCCGCACCGCCGGCGACATCGCCACCGCCTGGCGGCTGTGGCCGCTGTGGCGGGACCTGGTCGAGGCGGTCCCGCACGTCGCCCTCAACAAGCCGAGGAGCTCCCGGCTGGCGGAACTGCTGTGGCCGCCGGTCCAGCGCGACCTCCTCGTCTACCGCAAGGTCATCGAGACCCGCGACGCCATCCTGATCCTGGGCGAGTACGCCCGCCCGGGCGCCCTGGAGCAGGCCCGCGGCCTGCTCGCCGGCCGGCAGATCCCCGAGCGGCGGCGCACCGCCGCCGCGCTGGCCCGCGTACTGAAGGACGCGCGGCGGGCCAAGCTCGCCGGCCTGCCCGGACGGGCCGGCGAGGCGGCCGCGCTGGAACTGCCCGCGGCCGTCCAGAGTTCGAACGAAGGCGGGGACCTGGCGGACGAGGCCCGGTTCCTGGTCGACGTCGCCGAGGCCTACACCTCGCCGGCCACCACCGAGGAAGTGAAGACGCCGTGACCACCGTACTGATCACCGGAGCCAGCGCCGGGCTGGGCGCGGCCTTCGCCCGGGGATTCGCCGCCAAGGGCTGCGACCTGGTCCTCGTGGCCCGGGACAAGGACCGGCTCGACGCCGTCGCCGGCGCGCTGGCCCGCGAGTACGGCACCTCCTCCGAGGTGCTGCCCGCCGACCTGCTGGACCCGGCGGAGCTCGCGGCGGTCGCCGAACGGCTCGCCGACCCCGCCCGGCCCGTGGACATCCTGGTCAACAACGCGGGCTTCGGGCTCCCGGCGCCCTTTCCCCACAACCCGGTCGAGGACGAGGAGCGGATGCTCGACCTCCTCGTCAGGATCCCGCTGCGGCTCACCCACGCAGCGCTGCCCGGCCTGCGCGCGCGCCGCCACGGGGCCGTCGTCAACGTCTCCTCGGTCGCCGGACTGCTGCCCACCGGCACCTACGGAGCCGCCAAGGCCTGGATCACCGCCTTCAGCGAGTCCCTCCGGGTGGACATGGAGCCCTACAACGTCCGGGTCCTCGCCGTCGTCCCCGGCTTCACCCGCACCGAGTTCCAGGAACGCGCCGGGATGGACGTCAGCGCGCTGCGCGACGCGGTCTGGCTGGAGCCGGAAGCCGTGGTCGAGCAGGCGCTGAGGGACCTGGCCCTGCGCCGCCCGGTCAGCATCACCGGCCGCCGCTACCAGGCCTACGCCCTCGCCGTCCGCCACCTCCCGCGCAGCTTCGTGGCACGCAGGATGGCCCGCAAGCGCCGGGCCCCCGCCGGCCCGGACGCCTGACCCGCCGGTCCGGGCGGCCGCCGGGCCGCGGCTACAGCTCGGTGACCCTGCCGCCGGAGACCTCCAGGCGGCGTGTCACCTGCACCGCTTCGAGCATCCGGCGGTCGTGCGTCACCAGCAGGAGGGTGCCCTCGTAGGACTCCAGGGCGGACTCCAGCTGCTCGATCGCCGGCAGGTCGAGGTGGTTCGTCGGCTCGTCCAGGACCAGCAGGTTCACCCCGCGGCCCTGGAGCAGCGCGAGGGCCGCGCGGGTGCGCTCGCCGGGGGAGAGGGTCGCCGCCGGGCGCAGGACGTGGGCCGCCTTCAGGCCGAACTTGGCCAGCAGGGTGCGCACTTCGGCGGGCTCGGTGTCGGGCACCGCCGCGCAGAACGCCTCCAGCAGCGGTTCGTCGCCGAGGAACAGTCCGCGCGCCTGGTCGACCTCGCCCACCAGCACCCCGGAGCCGAGCGTGGCGGAGCCGGAGTCCGGGGCCAGCCGGCCCAGGAGCACGGCGAGGAGGGTGGACTTGCCGGCGCCGTTGGCCCCGGTGATCGCCACCCGGTCCGCCCAGTCGATCTGCAGGCCGGCCGGACCGAAGGTGAAGTCCCCGCGCTTGACGACCGCCTCGCGCAGGGTGGCCACCACGGAGCCCGAGCGCGGGGCGGCCGCGATCTCCATGCGCAGCTCCCACTCCTTGCGCGGCTCCTCGACGACCTCCAGCCGCTCGATCGCACGCTGCGTCTGGCGGGCCTTGGCGGCCTGCTTCTCACTGGACTCGCCGCGCAGCGCCTTCCCGATCTTGTCGTTGTCGGTGGCCTTGCGGCGGGCGTTGCGCACGCCCTTGTCCATCCAGTTGCGCTGCATCTGGGCCCGCCCCTCCAGCGAAGCCCTCTTGTCCGCGTACTCCTCGTACTCCTCACGCGCGTGGCTGCGGGCCCGCGCGCGCTCCTCCAGATAGGAGTCGTAGCCGCCGCCGTATAGGTTGATCTGCTGCTGCGCCAGGTCCAGTTCCAGCACCTTGGTGACGGTCCGCGTCAGGAACTCGCGGTCGTGGCTGATCACGACGGTGCCGGCGCGCAGCCCCTTCACGAACCGCTCCAGCCGCTCCAGACCGTCCAGGTCCAGGTCGTTGGTCGGCTCGTCCAGCAGGAACACGTCGTAGCGGGAGAGCAGCAGCGAGGCCAGGCCCGCACGGGCCGCCTGGCCACCGGAGAGCGCCGTCATCGGCAGGTCCAGACCGACCGCGAGGCCCAGCTCGTCGGCCACCTCCGCGGCCCGCTCGTCCAGGTCCGCGCCACCGAGGTCCAGCCACCGGTCGAGCGCGGTCGCGTACGCGTCGTCCGCGCCCGGCGTGCCGTCCACCAGGCCCTGCGTCGCCGCGTCGAGCTCCGCCTGGGCGGCGGCGACTCCGGTACGCCGGGCCAGGAACTCCCGGACCGACTCCCCGGCCCGGCGCTCCGGCTCCTGCGGGAGGTGGCCGACGGCGGCGGTGGGCGGCGACAGCCGCAGCTCCCCGGTCTCGGGGGTGTCCAGCCCGGCGAGCAGGCGCAGCAGGGTCGACTTCCCGGCGCCGTTGACGCCGACGAGGCCGATGACGTCACCGGGCGCGACGACGAGGTCGAGATCGGCGAACAGCGTGCGCTCGCCGTGCGCGGCGGTGAGCTTCTTGGCGACGAGGGTTGCAGTCATGATGGGGCCGATCCTATCGGCGCGCCGGCGCCGCCCCGGCTGACGGTCGAGCCGGGATGACCCGGTGCGGTCGGGTGGACACGGTACGTTGCCACGGGCTCGGGTGCGGGGGGCGCGGGGACCGGGCCGCAGCCGTTCGACCGCTCCGGAGGAGCCATGCAGATCGCCGTACTGCTCTACGACCGCTTCACCGCCCTCGATGCCGTCGGCCCGTTCGAAACCCTCGGCCGGCTCACCGGCGCCGAGGTCGTCTTCGTCTCCGAGCGGCCCGGGCCCGTACGCACCGACAACGGGGCCCTCGCACTCGTCGCCGACAAGGGGCTCGACGAGGTCACCCGGCCCGACGTCGTCCTCGTGCCCGGCGGGCCGCACCCCGAACGTGAGATGGCCAACCCCGTGGTCATGGACTGGCTGCGTGCCGTGGACGCCACCAGCACCTGGACCACCTCGGTGTGCACCGGGTCCCTGCTGCTGGCCGCGGCCGGCCTCCTGGAGGGACGGCGGGCCACCAGCCACTGGCTCTACCTGGACCGGCTGCCCGAACTCGGCGCCCACCCCACCGGCGAACGCGTGGTGTTCGACGGGAAGTACGTGACCGCGGCCGGGGTGTCCTCCGGCATCGACATGGGGCTCACCCTGCTCGGCCGCATCGCCGGAGACGACTTCGCCCAGGCCGTCCAGCTGATGACCGAGTACGACCCCCAGCCGCCCTACGACGCCGGCTCGCCCGACAAGGCCCCGGCCGACCTCGTCGCGCGGTTGCGCGGGAACAACGCGCCCGGCTAGCCGGCCGTCACGGCGACCACGTGAAGCGCGGAGCGCGGCGCTCCAGGAACGCGGCGACCCCCTCGGCGGTGTCGCCGCTCCCGGCCGCCTGCGCCTCCCAGTACCCGTCCCGGTCCGTACGGCCGTCCGCGAACTCCTTGGCCGCCGCCTGCGTCAGCTGCGAGCGGGAGGCCAGGACCCGGGTGAACTCGGCGACACGCTTGTCCAGCCGCCCGGCCGGCAGGAGCTCGTTCAGGAAGCCGGCGCGCAGCGCCTGCTCCGCGTCGATCAGCTCGGCGGAGAAGAGGAGGTACTTGGCCCAGGCCGGGCCCACCAGGGAGGCGAGCCGGCGCGTGGAGGACGCCGGGTAGACGACGCCCAGTTTCGCCGGGGTCACCCCGAAGGAGGCACCCTCCTCGGCGAAGCGCAGGTCGCAGGCGGCCGCGAGCTGGCTGCCGCCGCCCACGCAGAACCCGCGGATCGCCGCCAGCGTCGGCTTGGGGAAGGCCGCCAGGGCCTCCTCCGCGGCCACGGCCAGAGCCCGGGGGTCGTCGTCCCCGGTGAGGGAGGAGATGTCCGCGCCCGCGCAGAACGTCGACCCGGCCCCGGTCAGGACGAGCGCCCGTACGGCCGGGTCGCCCGCCAGGCCGTCCAGCAGGCCGGGGAGCGCCCGCCACATCGCGGAGGTCATCGCGTTGCGCTTGGCTTGGTGCGAGACGACGACGGTGGCGACCCCGTCGGAGACCGTGTGCAGAAGGGTTGCGTCCAGGGCTGCGTCCATGCGCCGGATGCTATCCCGGGTGGTGAATCCTATGATCAGGGGAGTCCTCGGGGGTGCGAGGAGGTGGCACGTCCATGGGCGCAGACCGCGCGCCGCGCACCGCGGCAGGGAACCGGGAAGCGCAGCGGGAGAAGAAGGTCAACCGCAGCTTCGGGCTGATGGCCGTGCTCGGGGTGCTTCTCGTGCTGGCCGGCCTCGTCGGCCTCGTCCACACGGGCCTGGCCACCCTCACCTCGATGTTCCTCTTCGGCTGGCTGCTGCTCATCGGCGGCGTGGTCGGTCTCGTGCAGGCGGTGCAGTCGCGGGGGAGCAGCTACTTCTGGCTCGCCGTCATCGTCGCCGCGATCAACATCGCGGCGGGCTTCGTGATCCTGCGCCGCCCGGAGGCGAGCGCCGAGGCGCTGACCATGTTCGCGGCCCTGCTCTTCCTCACCGGCGGACTGTTCCGGCTGGTCGGCGCGCTGGTGGTACGCGGAGCGAACTTCGGGCTCGCGCTCGTTCAAGGGGCCTTCGGCGTGCTGCTCGGCTTCCTGGTCCTCTCCGAGTGGCCAGGCAACAGTCTGTACGTGATCGGAACCTTCTTCTCGCTCGCCCTGCTGTTCGACGGCCTGAGCCTCATCGCCATGGGCCTGGGGGCGCGCCGCATCCTGGGCCTGGTCAGGGAAGACGAGGCGGGGGCGGCGGAGGGGACGGAGGCCGGCGGCGGGCGGGGGAAGCGCGAGGCGGCCGAGAAGCGTCCGCCGGAAGATCAGGAACAGACCAACAACTGACGCTGTCATAAGCCGGTGGTCATAAAGCGTCCGATTGGTGCTGACTTCTGGTCAGCAGCGCGGCCCGCACCCGCCCTTTCCCCACTCTTGTCGCGTGGAGACGATCGAGCGTGAAGACGGGGGCCGGAAGATGGACGCCAGCGGGAGCGGCCCGCAAGCCGAGCAGGGGGCGCCGGGAGCTCCGGCCGGCCCCCTCGCCTACGAGGGCGTGTGGAGGTTCACCGCTCCCGCAGTTGAAGAATCCGTTCCGCAGGCCCGCCGGGCCGTCCGGGACCTGCTCGGGCGCCAGGGGGTGCCGGCCCATCAGGACCTCGTGTACTCGCTGCTCCTGATCGTCTCCGAACTCGTGACGAACTCCGTCCGGCATGCGGCCCTGCTCTCGCCCGAGGTCGCGGTCGAGGTCGCGATCGGCCGCGAGTGGGTCCGGGTGGCCGTCGAGGACAACCACCCCTACCGCCCCAAGGCGCTGGAGGCCGACTTCGGCCAGACCGGCGGCCGCGGCCTGCTGCTCGTCCGGGAGGTCACCCTGGAGCACGGCGGGGTCTGCGACGTCGAGCACACCTCGACCGGCGGCAAGGTCATCTGGGCGGCCCTCCCGCTCGCCGCCCCGCCGACCGCCCGCTGAGCGGCGGACGGAGGGGCGGCGGAGGCGGGCAGGCCAGAGGGAGACCGGAGCCGGAGTCCAGGGCCGGAGGCGGAGTACGGGCTACCAGCCCGCCGCGTCGCCGGTCAGCTCGCGGATCGCGGGCCGCGCCGCGTCCAGCACGGTCATGAACCAGGCCGAGAACGGCGCTTCGGCATGCCGCTTCGCCAGCTCCTCGGCGGTGACGAAGGCGGTGTCCCCGACCTCCTCCGGATCCGGCCGCACGGCAGCCTGCGCAAGTCCCACGAACAGGTGATTGAACTCCTGCTCCACGAGCCCCGACGCGGGGTCAGGGTGGTTGTAGCGCACCGTTCCCGCCTGCGCGAGCAGCGAGGGGGACAGCCCCAGCTCCTCGTGGGTCCGCCGGGCCGCCGCCGCGAACGGGGACTCGCCGGGGTAGGGGTGGCCGCAACAGGTGTTCGACCAGACGCCCGGCGAGTGGTACTTCCCGAGGGCCCGCTGCTGGAGCAGCAGACGCCCCTGCTCGTCGAACAGGAACACGGAGAACGCCCGGTGCAGCTGCCCGGGAGCCTGATGGGCGGAGAGCTTCTCCGCCGTGCCGATGGTGTTGCCGGACTCGTCGACCAGTTCGAGCATGATCGGTTCTTGAGTACCGGTGCCGTGGGACGCGCTGTTCGCGGCGGTGGCTGGTGTGGTCGGCATACCCATCCTTCGCTTCGGACTTCGGCCTTCAGTCTGCCGTACAAAAGAGGCTTGTCCCCACTTCGGAGAACCGCGCATGTCCGCCCCCCGTCGCGTGTTAGGGGGTGTCCTGCCGATCGGCAGGACACCCCCGGGCCCGGTCAGGACCCCGGCGACGCGGGGCGGACACGTCACACACCGCTCAGGCGCGTCAGACTCCGAACGGGGCCGGATACGCGATCGTGCCCGCCGGGACCGGGACGCTGCCGTCCAGCACCAGGGCCATCATGGCCTCGTCCGGAACCTCGAAAGGCGCCCGGATCCCGAACCTCGACGCCTCCACGAATCCGAAGCGCGGGTAGTAGGACGGATGCCCCAGGACCACCACCAGCGACTCGCCCCGCTCCCGGGCCGCCGCCAGCAGGGCCCGTACGACCGAACTGCCGGCCCCCGAGCGCTGGTACGCCGGATCGACGGCCACCGGGGCCAGTGCCAGCGCCGGGGCGCCGCCGACCTCGCACCGGGTGAGCAGGGCGTGCGCGGCGACGGACCCGTCGGCGGCCTCGGCCACGTACGACAGCCCCGGCAGCCAGGAGCCGTCCGCGCGCAGGGCGTCCACGAGATCCGCCTCCAGCGGGGTCTCGAAGGCCGCCAGGTTGACGGCCCGCACGGCGGCGATGTCCGCCGCGGTCTCCGGCCGGGCCGGCCAGGCGCCGCCGCCACCGGCCGCCACCGGCCGCAGGACATAGCCGGTGTAGCCGTACTCGTGCCCGTGACGGGCCCGTACGGCCAGCTCCTCGCGGGTGGCGGCCAGTGCCCGCGCCATGGAGGGGGACGCGGCCGGCTCGTGGGCGCGGGCCCGCTCGGCGAGCGGCACGTAGTACTCGTCCCAGTCCGAGTCGGGCAGGTGGTGCACGCCGAGCAACTGGTACCCGGCGGCCTGGGCGGCAGCGATGTTGCCGGCGGTGGAGCGCAGCGCGTAGTGCGGGTCCCAGAAGGCGCGCGCTCCGGCGGACGGCTCCGGGGCCGTCCACTCGCACTCGGTCAGCACGAGCGTGCCGCCCGGGGCGAGCAGCCGCCTCCACCGCGCGAGCGCGGTGTCGAATCCGACGATGTAGGCGGAGCCCTCCGCCCAGACGAGGTCGAAGGAGCCGTCCCCCGAATCCTCGGCGGGGAGCGCGTTCATGTCCGCCTCGACGGTGCGGACCCGGTCGGCGAGCCCGCGGGCAGCGGCGGCCGTACGGAGCTCGTCGAGGAAGGGGGCGTGCAGGTCGACGGCGGTCACCTCGGCGCCGCCGCGGCCCGCTCCGCCCGCCTCGGCGGCGAGCAGCAGCGTGCTGCGGCCGGGACCGCAGCCCAGGTCCAGGACGCGGGGCCGCTCGGGCAGGGGTCCGCACAGGGACAGCAGGCGGCGGGTGCTCGCGTCGGAGCCCGGAGCCTGCCGGGGCAGTCCGTGGTGAAGGGTGAAGAACGCCTCGGTGTCGGCGTCGGTGGTGGTGACGGTGAAATCGGTGTCGTCGGTCAACGTGAACCCTGAGAAAAGGGGCTCCGGCCGATCTGGGGCTCCCCTCGGCGCACGCCGCGGGAACGGTGGATCAGGCCCGGCCGGTCGCCCGGGGGGAAAGGGGGATGCACCGGAGTTCGCAGCGCTCGGCCGCGACCACTGCGACGGTCATCAACCCACCTCTTCCCACTCGACACCTTCAGGGGCGTGCCCACCGTAACATCCGCGCCGTTTGTGGTACGGCGTCGTGATCACCGATGATGATCACGACCAGGCCCGGAGCCCGGATATTCGGCTCATCGGGGCGCAAACGGGTGATGAAAACCTGCTTCCGTTCATCCGATAGCCTCTGCCGACGTGCCGCCGCCCGAACGGGCGCGCCCGTTCGGAACCCGTCACAAGGAGTGAGTTCGTCTGCCGACCGTCATCCTCACCGGCCTGCCGGTCCCCGGATCGCCGCTCGCGGACGAGCTCCGCTCCCTCGGCTTCGAGGTCCGCCCGGCCGCCGGTCCCCAGGACGCCGCCGCCGCACTGGCCGGCGTACCCGCCGACCAGCGGGTGGCCGTCGTGGACACCGCCTTCGTCGGGCACGTCCACGCCCTGCGGCTCGCGCTGACCGACCCGCGCTTCGACGCCTGCGCCGTCACCGGCGCGCTCTCCGTGCAGGCCGGTGCCCGGGAGGCGCTGGACAAGGCCGTCGCCACCGAGGGCGCCGCCGGAACCGGCCCGTACGCCGACCGGCTCGCGGCCGCCGTCGAGGCCGCCGGCACCACCGTCCAGCGGCCCGAGCTCGGCAGCCTGGTCGCCGCCGTCCCCGCCGGCGCGGGTGAACGCGCCGCGGCCGTAGCAGCCGTCGCCGCCGTGGACGAGGAGGCCGTACGGCTCCGCTCCGCAGTGAAGTCCCGCGACGGGTTCTTCACCACCTTCTGCATCAGCCCGTACTCGCGCTACATCGCCCGCTGGTGCGCGCGCCGCGGCCTGACCCCGAACCAGGTCACCACCGCCTCCCTGATCACCGCGCTGATCGCGGCCGGCTGCGCCGCCACGGGCGAGCGCTGGGGCTATGTCGCGGCCGGTGCCCTGCTGATCGTCTCCTTCGTCCTGGACTGCACGGACGGGCAGCTCGCCCGCTACTCCCTGCAGTACTCGACGATGGGCGCCTGGCTCGACGCCACCTTCGACCGGGCGAAGGAGTACTCCTTCTACGCGGGCCTCGCCCTCGGCGCGGCCCGGGGCGGCGACGACGTCTGGGGCCTCGCCCTCGGCGCCATGATCCTCATGACCTGCCGGCACGTCGTGGACTTCTCCTTCAACGAGGCCAACCACGACGCCACCGCCAACACCAGCCCGACGGCCGCCCTCTCCGACCGCCTCGACAGCGTCGGCTGGACGGTCTGGGTCCGACGGATGATCATCCTGCCGATCGGTGAGCGCTGGGCGATGATCGCGGTCCTGACCGCCCTCACCACCCCCCGGATCGTCTTCTACGCCCTGATCGCCGGCTGCGCCTTCGGCGCGCTCTACACCACGGCCGGCCGCGTGCTGCGGTCCCTGACCCGCAAGGCGCGGCGCACCGACCGGGCCGCCCAGGCACTCGCCGACCTCGCCGACTCCGGCCCGCTCGCCGAGCTCCAGGCCCGGCTGCTGCGCGGCCGCGCCGGATCCTTCGGATCCGTGTACGTCGCCGCCCTCGGCACCGTGCTGATGACCGGCGCCGCCCTGTACCTCCCCTTCGGCGATCCGCGGCTGATCGCCGTGGCCGTGCTCTACGTCATGACCGCCGGTCTCGCCGTCGCCGCCCCCCTCAAGGGCGCGCTCGACTGGCTGATCCCGCCGCTGTTCCGCGCGGCCGAATACGTGACGGTCCTCGCGCTCGCCGCCAAGGCGGACGTCCCCGGGGCCCTTCCCGCGGCATTCGGCCTGATCGCGGCGGTCGCCTACCATCACTACGACACGGTGTACCGCATCCGCGGCGGCACCGGCGCGCCCCCGCACTGGCTGGTGCGGACGATCGGCGGCCACGAGGGCCGGGTCCTGCTGACCGCGGTCCTGGCCGCCGTCCTCGCGGACCGCGCATCGGACTTCCCCGTCGCGCTCACGGCCTTGGCCGTGTTCGTGGCACTGGTGGTGCTCGTGGAGAGCATCCGCTTCTGGGTCTCCTCCGGGGCACCCGCCGTACATGACGAAGGAGAACCAGCATGATCGGCCTTGTCCTCGCTGCCGGTGCGGGACGCCGCCTGCGTCCCTACACCGACACCCTGCCCAAGGCCCTCGTGCCCGTCGGCCCCGAGGGCGACGAGGAGAGCCTGACGGTCCTCGACCTGACCCTCGGCAACTTCGCCGAGGTCGGCCTCACCGAGGTCGCGATCGTCGTCGGCTACCGCAAGGAGGCCGTCTACGCGCGCCAGGCCGCGCTGGAGGCCAAGTACGGACTGAAGATCACGCTGATCGACAACGACAAGGCCGAGGAGTGGAACAACGCCTACTCCCTGTGGTGCGCCCGTGAGGTCCTCAAGCGCGGTGTGATCCTCGCCAACGGCGACACCGTCCACCCGGTCTCCGTCGAGAAGACCCTCCTCGCCGCCCGCGGCGACGGCCGGAAGATCATCCTCGCTCTCGACACGGTCAAGAGCCTGGCCGACGAGGAGATGAAGGTCGTCACCGCCGACGGCAAGGGCGTTCAGAAGATCACCAAGCTGATGGACCCCGCCGACGCCACCGGCGAGTACATCGGCGTCACGCTGATCGAGGCCGAGGCCGCCGAGGCCCTCGCCGAGGCGCTGAAGACCACCTTCGAGCGCGACCCGGACCTGTACTACGAGGACGGCTACCAGCAGCTCGTCAACGACGGCTTCACCGTCGACGTGGCCCCCATCGGCGACGTCAAGTGGGTCGAGATCGACAACCACGACGACCTCGCCAAGGGCCGGACGATCGCATGCCAGTACTGACGAGGCTCATCCCCTCGCCCGTCGTCGTCGACATCACGCGCGGGGCGATGGACGACCTGGCCGGCCTCCTCGCCGACCAGCGGATCTCCGCCTCCGGCAAGCTCGCCATCGCGATCAGCGGAGGTTCCGGCGTGGCGCTGCGCGCCAGGCTGGAGCCCGTGCTGCCGCACGCCGACTGGTACGCCGTCGTCGACGGCACCATCGACTCGGCGGTCAAGCTGGCCGACGACATAAAGGGCCGCCGCTACGACGCCGTCGTCGGCCTGGGCGGCGGCAAGATCATCGACGTGGCCAAGTACGCCGCGGCGCGGGTCGGGCTGCCCATGGTGGCCGTCGCCACCAACCTCTCGCACGACGGCATCTGCTCGCCGGTGTCCATCCTGGACAACGACAACGGCCGCGGCTCCTACGGCGTCCCCACCCCGATCGCCATGGTGATCGACCTCGACGTGATCAAGGAAGCCCCGGTGCGGTTCATCCGCGCCGGCATCGGCGACGCCATCTCCAACATCTCCGCGATCGCCGACTGGGAGCTCTCGCACGAGACCACCGGCGAGCCCGTGGACGGCCTGGCCGCCGCCATGGCCCGTACCGCCGGCGAGTCCGTGCTGCGCCACCCCGGCGGCTGCGGCGACGACGAGTTCCTCACCGTGCTCTCCGAGGCGCTCGTGCTCTCCGGCATCGCCATGTCGATCAGCGGGGACTCGCGCCCCTCGTCCGGCGCCTGCCACGAGATCAGCCACGCCTTCGACCTGCTCTACCCGGGGCGCTCCGCGCTCCACGGCGAGCAGGTCGGCATCGGGGCGGCCTTCGCGATGCACCTGCGCGGCTCCGCGAACGCGGCCGGCCACTTCGTGGAGGTGCTGCGCCGCCACGGCCTGCCGGTGGCGCCGGAGGAGATCGGCTTCAGCGTCGACGAGTTCGTCGCGGCCGTCGAGTACGCCCCCCAGACCCGCCCGGGACGCTTCACCATCCTGGAGCACCTCAACCTGTCCGCCGCCGAGATCAGGGACGCTTACGCCGACTATGCCAAGACCATCCGTAGCTGAACTGAGGCCCGTCGTCCACCCCGCGGGCGTGAAGGACCGGGTCAGCGGCGAGCACTGGGGCGGGCGCCTCTACATGCGCGAGATCTCCCTGCGCATCACCCGTTTCCTGGTCACCACGAAGGTCACGCCCAACCAGCTGACCTACCTGATGACCCTCGCCGGCGTCCTCGCCCTCCCGGCCCTGCTGGTGCCGGGTGTCTGGGGCGCCGTCCTCGGCGTGGTCGCGGTCCAGATGTACCTGCTGCTCGACTGCGTCGACGGCGAGGTCGCCCGCTGGAAGAAGCAGTACTCGCTCTCCGGGGTCTACCTGGACCGGGTCGGCGCCTACCTGTGCGACGCGGCCGTCCTGGTCGGCTTCGGCCTGCGCGCCGCCGACCTGTGGGGCACCGGCGGTGCCGACTGGCTGTGGGCCTTCCTGGGCACCCTCGCGGGGCTCGGCGCCATCCTGATCAAGGCCGAGACCGACCTGGTCGGCGTCGCCCGCCACCAGGCCGGCAAGCCCGTGGTCAAGGACGCCGCCGCCGAGCCGCGCGCCAAGGGCATGGCCCTCGCGCGCCGCGCCGCCGCCGCGCTCAAGTTCCACCGGCTGATCCTCGGCATCGAGGCCTCGCTGCTCATCCTGGTGCTGGCCGTCCTCGACCAGATGCGCGGAGACCTGTACTGGTCCCGGGTCGGCGTCGCCGTCCTCGCGGGCATCGCGATGCTCCAGACCGTGCTGCACCTGGTGTCGATCCTCGCCTCCAGCAGGCTCAAGTGAGCGCCCCGCTGCGGCTGGGCGCCGTGATCATCACCATGGGCAACCGGCCCGACGAGCTCAAGGCGCTCCTGGACTCGGTGGCCCGGCAGGACGGCGACCCGGTCGAGGTCGTCGTCGTCGGACAGGGCGTCAAGGTCGCCGAAGTGGCCGACCTGCCGCCGGGCGTCCGCTCCGTCGACCTGCCCGAGAACCTCGGCATCCCGGGCGGCCGCAACGTCGGCATCGAGGCCTTCGGCCCCGGCGGCCGCGACGTGGACGTGCTGCTCTTCCTCGACGACGACGGACTGCTGGAGCGCACCGACACCGCCGAGCTGTGCCGCCGGGCCTTCGCCGAGGACCCCGCGCTGGGGATCGTCAGCTTCCGGATCGCCGATCCGGACACCGGGCGGACCCAGCGACGCCACGTGCCGCGCCTGCGGGCCTCGGACCCGATGCGGTCCTCCCGCGTGACCACCTTCCTGGGCGGCGCCAACGCCGTCCGCACCACCGTGTTCGAGCAGGTCGGCGCCCTGCCGGCGGAGTTCTTCTACGCTCACGAGGAGACCGACCTCGCCTGGCGCGCGCTCGACGCGGGGTGGCTGATCGACTACCGCGCGGACATGGTGCTGCTCCACCCGACGACCGCCCCCTCCCGGCACGCGGTGTACCACCGTATGGTGGCCCGTAACCGGGTGTGGCTCGCCCGCCGCAACCTGCCCGCACCGCTGGTACCGGTCTACCTGGGCGTCTGGCTCCTGCTGACGCTCGTACGGAAGCCCTCGGGACCCGCGCTCAAGGCCTGGTTCGGCGGGTTCCGCGAGGGATGGACCACTCCCTGCGGACCGCGCCGCCCGATGAGATGGCGTACGGTCTGGCGGTTGACCCGCCTGGGCCGACCTCCTGTCATCTGACCAGCCCGCGTCTGGGAACATGACGCGATCACGGGCTTCGAGCCACCAGCCTGATGCCCACCTGGCCGCATCTTGAAGACGAAAGTTTCAACTTGTGAGTGACACAACCCACGACGGCGCCCTCGCCACGAGCAGGCCGCCGTCCGCAGACGCGGGGCTCAGCGCCGCGGAGCTGGCCAGGAAGTACGGCCTCTCGGTCAGCGGCGCCCGGCCCGGTCTGGGCGAGTACGTGCGGCAGCTCTGGGGCCGGCGCCACTTCATCATGGCGTTCTCCCGGGCCAAGCTGGTCGCGCAGTACAGCCAGGCGAAGCTCGGCCAGGTCTGGCAGGTGGCGACCCCGCTGCTGAACGCGCTGGTCTACTGGCTGATCTTCGGCCTGATCCTCCAGGCCGGCCGGGAGATGCCCAAGGACGTCTACGTCCCGTTCCTGGTCATGGGCATCTTCGTCTTCACCTTCACGCAGAGTTCCGTGATGGCGGGCGTCCGGGCGATCTCGGGGAACCTCGGACTGGTGCGCGCGCTGCACTTCCCGCGCGCCTCCCTGCCGGTGTCCTTCTCGCTCCAGCAGCTCCAGCAGCTGCTGTACTCGATGGTCGTCGTCTTCGTGATCGCCCTCACGTTCGGCAACTACCCGCGGCTCTCCTGGCTGCTGGTGATCCCGACGCTGGCCCTGCAGTTCGTCTTCAACACCGGCCTCGCCATGATCTTCGCGCGGATGGGGTCCAAGACCCCCGACCTCGCGCAGCTGATGCCGTTCGTGATGCGTACGTGGATGTACGCCTCCGGTGTCATGTTCCCGATCGGGATCTACCTCAAGGACCAGCCGCAGTGGATCAGCGACGTCCTGCTGTGGAACCCGGTCGCGATCTACATGGACCTCATCCGGTTCGCGCTGATCGACGACTACACCGCGAGCAACCTGCCCCCGCACGTGTGGCTCTTCGCCGTGGGCTGGGCCGTCCTGATCGGCCTCGGCGGCTTCGTGTACTTCTGGAAGTCTGAGGAGCGTTACGGCCGTGGCTGACAACACCCAGGGGCGCGTCCCCACCGTGATCGCGGACGGCGTCCACATCGTCTACCGCGTCAACACCGGAAGCAGCGGCAAGGGCGCGGCCACCGCCGCGCTCAGCAAGATCGTGCGCCGGCGGAAGGGCGACGCCCCGGGCGTCCGCCGCGTCCACGCCGTGCGCGGCGTCTCCTTCACCGCCTACCGCGGCGAGGCCATCGGCCTCATCGGCTCCAACGGCTCCGGCAAGTCCACCCTGCTGCGCGCCATCGCCGGCCTGCTGCCCTGCGAGGAGGGCAAGGTCTACACCGACGGCCAGCCCTCGCTGCTGGGCGTGAACGCCGCGCTGATGAACGACCTCACGGGCGAGCGCAACATCGTCCTCGGCGGTCTCGCCATGGGGATGAGCCGCGAGCAGATCAAGCAGCGGTACCAGAGCATCGTCGACTTCTCCGGCATCAACGAGAAGGGCGATTTCGTCTCCCTGCCGATGCGCACCTACTCCTCCGGCATGGCGGCGCGTCTGCGCTTCTCCATCGCGGCGGCCAAGGACCACGACGTCCTGATGATCGACGAGGCGCTGGCCACCGGTGACCGCGCCTTCCAGGTGCGTTCGGAGAACCGCATCAAGGAACTCAGGGAGAAGGCCGGCACCGTCTTCCTCGTCAGCCACAACAACAAGTCGATCCGGGACACCTGCGACCGGGTGCTGTGGCTGGAGAAGGGCGAGCTCCTGATGGACGGCCCCACGGAGGAGGTCGTCTCGGCCTACGAGAAGGCGACCAACGGCTGACCACCGGCCAGCGCGGCGTCCCGCGAGGCGCCTGCCCGCTTCACCGAAGGCCCCCGCCGCACAGAACGGCGGGGGCCTTGGGGTGTGTTTCGAAAGTCCGGTCCGGTTCTCGTATTGCGCGACGACATTTCGGTGGCGCGGCGAATACCCGAGCGGCCTCCGCGAGGTTCCACAGCGTAAGCTGATGCGGTCCTGAATCGCGGCAAGAGGGGACGATTCCCCGCAGGTGAACGGCCCGAGACGGCCCCGGTAAAAGCCCGGCGGCGTGTCCGAAATAGGATGTATTGGGTCGGCAGTGTAGAACGGGAGATGTGACGGCGATGGCTACGGGAATTCTCCGGCCCCCAGGGACGGCGGCCGTCCCCGCCCCGGGCGGCGGGCGGTGAACCCGGGGCACGGCACCCGACCCCTCTCCGACACGGTCCACGTGAGCGCCACCCTCGACAAGGCGGCGGCGGAGAACTTCCCCGTCGCCCCCGCCTTCCTGCCCCGCGCCTGGCGCGACGGGCTGACCGCCGTCTACGGCTACGCCCGCCTCGTCGACGACATCGGCGACGGCGACCTCGCCCCCGGCGGCCGCGACGCCGTGCTCCTCGGCCTCGACCCGGCCGCGGCCGACGACCGGCTCGCCATGCTCGACGCCTTCGAGACCGACCTGCTGCGCGTGTTCGGCTCCGCGGACGGCCCCCCGCGCCACCCCCTGCTCCTCGCCCTCAGGCCCGTGGTGCGCGCCCACGGCCTGACCCCCGAGCCCTTCCTCGGACTCATCGAGGCCAACCGCCAGGACCAGCGCGTCACCCGCTACGAGACGTACGGTGACCTCCTCGCCTACTGCGAGCTGTCCGCCAACCCGGTCGGCCGCCTCGTGCTGTCCCTCACCGGTACCAGTACGCCCGAGCGCGTCCGCCTCTCCGACGCCGTCTGCACCGGTCTCCAGATCGTCGAACACGTCCAGGACGTGGCCGAGGACCTGGGCCGCGACCGGATCTACCTGCCCGCCGAGGACATGCGGCGCTTCCACGTGTCCGAGGCCGACCTGGCGGCCCCCTCCGCCGGCGCCTCCGTACGCGCACTGGTCGCGTACGAAGCCGAGCGCGCCACCACGCTGCTGGACGACGGCGTCCCGCTCGTGGGCAGCGTGCACGGCAGGCTCCGGCTGCTGCTCGCGGGCTTCGTGGGAGGGGGGCGGGCAGCCGTACGAGCCGTCACCGCCGCCGGCTTCGACGTCCTGCCCGGCCCGCCCAAACCGACCAAGAGCGGTCTGCTCCGCGAGGTTGCAGCCGTCCTGCGCACAGCGCCGAGAAAGAGGTGAGCCCGACCGTGGAGGGCCCCACACACGCGTCCGCCCCGACCGCGGTGTCCGCACCGGTCTCGGCGGCCTACAGCTACTGCGAGGCCGTCACCGGTTCACAGGCGCGCAACTTCGCGTACGGAATCCGGCTGCTGCCCACCGACAAGCGCCATGCGATGTCCGCGCTCTACGCCTTCTCCCGGCGGGTCGACGACATCGGCGACGGCACGCTGCCCGGCGAGGCGAAGTTCGCGCGCCTGGAGGAGACCCGCGCCGTCCTCGGGCGGATCCGGGCCGGCGAGGTCGACGAGGACGACACCGACCCCGTCGCCGTCGCGCTGGCGCACGCCGCCCGCCGCTTCCCGATCCCGCTCGGCGGGCTCGACGAGCTCATCGACGGCGTGCTGATGGACGTCCGCGGCGAGACCTACGAGACCTGGGACGACCTGAAGACCTACTGCCGGTGCGTCGCCGGAGCCATCGGACGGCTCTCCCTCGGCGTCTTCGGCACGGTCAACGCACCGGGTGGCCCGGGCGCACCGGGCGCACGGGGTGGCCCGGGCAGCTCCGACGCCGCGCGCGCCGCCGAGTACGCCGACACCCTCGGCCTCGCCCTCCAGCTCACCAACATCCTCCGCGACGTCCGCGAGGACGCCGCCAACGGACGCACCTACCTGCCCGCGGAGGACCTCGCCAAGTTCGGCTGCCCGGAAGGCTTCCGGGACGGCCGGCTCCCCGCCGGAGCCGACTTCGCCGGACTGGTCCACCACGAGGTCCGGCGCGCCCGCGCCCTCTTCGCCGAGGGCTACCGGCTGCTGCCGATGCTCGACCGGCGCAGCGGGGCCTGCGTCGCCGCCATGGCCGGCATCTACCGGCGCCTCCTCGACCGCATCGAGCGGGAGCCGGAGGCCGTCCTGCGTGGCCGCGTCTCGCTGCCGCCGCACGAGAAGGCCTACGTCGCCGTGCGCGGCCTGTCCGGCCTCGACGCGCGGACCGTCTCCCGCCAGGCCGTCCGGAGGCGCATGTGACGCCCCCGACCACGTCGGCCCGGCCGGGCGCCGCGGGCCGCCACACCCTGCCGACCGCCCCGGAGGCCGCCCGCCCGGCGCCATGCGCCGCCCCGCAGGCCGGGGGCGGGCCCGCCGCCGCGGCCGGCGTCCCCGGGGCGCCGGCGGGCGCACACCCGGCGTACGCCGACGACCTCCGGCGTACGACCCCGGCGCGCCGCCCCGGCCGCACGCCGACCCGGGCAACCACGCCGACGGCGGGCGCGTCTCTCCCCGCGGACCGCGGCCGGGCCGCGCGGGAGTCGGGACAGTCGCGGGAGTGGCGGGAGTCCACGAGGGTTGCGGGCCCGTCCGCCCGGAACCCGCAGACCGGCCCGGAGGGCCACCGCACCACGGGGGAGGGCGCATGACGGGTACCGACCAGCACGCCGTCGTGGTCGGCGGCGGACTCGCCGGAGTCACGGCCGCCCTCCAACTCGCCGACGCCGGACTGCGCGTCACCCTGCTCGAAGGCCGCCCCCGCCTCGGCGGGCTCGCCTTCTCCTTCAAGCGCGGCGACCTTGACGTCGACAACGGCCAGCACGTCTACCTGAGATGCTGCACCGCCTACCGGTGGTTCCTCGACCGCGTCGACGGCGCAGCCCTCGCCCCCCTCCAGGACCGGCTCGACGTACCCGTCCTCGACGTCGCCCACCCCGGCGGGCCGCGCCTGGGACGCCTGCGGCGCGGCGGCCTGCCCGTGCCCCTGCACCTCGCCGGGGCCCTCGCCCGCTACCCGCACATGTCGCTCGCCGAGCGCGCGAGCGTGGGCCGCGCCGCCCTCGCGCTGCGCCGCCTCGATCCGGCGGACCCGGCGCTGGACGGACTGGACTTCGCGACCTGGCTCGGCCGCTACGGGCAGTCCGCCCGCACCATCGAGGCCCTGTGGGACCTCGTCGGCGTCGCCACCCTCAACGCCACCGCCGCACACTCCTCGCTGGGCCTGGCCGCCATGGTCTTCAAGACCGGCCTGCTCTCCGAGAAGAGCGCCGCCGACATCGGCTGGGCCCACGTCCCGCTCGGCGTCCTGCACGACACCCTCGCCCGCAAGCAGCTCGACGCGGCCGGGGTACGGACCGAACTGCGCACCCGCGTCACCGCCCTGACCCGCACCGCCGAGGGGTCCTGGCGCGTCGACACCGAGGCGGAATCCCTCGAAGCGGGCACCGTCGTCCTCGCCGTACCGCAGCGCGAGGCCCACGGCCTGCTGCCCGCCGACGCCCTCGCCGACCCCGACAAGCTCCTCGACATCGGCACCGCACCCATCCTCAACGTCCACGTCGTCTACGACCGCAAGGTGCTCAGGCAGCCCTTCTTCGCCGCACTCGGCTCCCCGGTCCAGTGGGTCTTCGACCGCACCGACTCCTCCGGACTCCCCGACGGCGGCCAGTACCTGGCGCTGTCCCAGTCCGCCGCCCAGGACGACATCGACGAGCCCGTCTCGGTGCTGCGCGCCAAGTACCTGCCCGAGCTCGAACGGCTGCTGCCCGCCGCGCGAGGGGCCAAAGTACGGGACTTCTTCGTCACCCGGGAGCGGACGGCCACCTTCGCACCCGCACCCGGCGTCGGCCGCCTGAGGCCCGGCCCGCGGACCGACACGCCGGGGCTCTACCTCGCCGGTGCGTGGACTGCCACCGGTTGGCCCGCGACCATGGAGGGCGCCGTCCGGAGCGGACTGAGCGCGGCGCAGGCCGCACTCGCCGCACTCGGCCGCCACCGCGAACACCCTCTGCAGGAGGCGGCATGACGACCAGCACCACCGGCACGGCCGGCACCACCAGCACCACGAGCACAGCACGTACAGGAACAAGAGGAGAGCCAGTGAACCCGGGGAACCCGGCTGTCGAGAACACGGATGCCACTGTGGGCACAGCCGGAAGGGGCGTGGAGAAGGCGGACACCGTCGCCCTCCTGGAACGCGGCCGTACGCTGTCGACCCCCGCGCTCCGCGACGCCGTGGACCGGCTCGCCGCGCCCATGGACACCGTCGCCGCCTACCACTTCGGGTGGATCGACGCCCACGGCCACCCGGCCGACGGCGACGGCGGCAAGGCCGTGCGCCCCGCCCTCGCCCTCCTCTCCGCCGAGGCCGCCGGCGCCGCACCGGAGGTCGGCATCCCCGGCGCCGTCGCCGTCGAGCTCGTACACAACTTCTCGCTGCTCCACGACGACCTGATGGACGGCGACGAGCAGCGCCGCCACCGCGACACCGTCTGGAAGGTGCACGGGCCGGCCCTCGCGATCCTCGTCGGCGACGCCCTCTTCGCCCTCGCCAACGAGATCCTGCTGGAACTGGGCACCGTGGAGGCGGGCCGCGCGACCCGCCGGCTGACCACCGCCAGCCGCAAGCTCATCGACGGCCAGGCACAGGACATCTCCTACGAGCACCGCGAGCGCGTCAGCGTCGAGGAGTGCCTGGAGATGGAGGGCAACAAGACCGGCGCCCTCCTCGCCTGCGCGGTCTCCATCGGCGCGGTGCTCGGCGGCGCGGACGACCGCACGGCCGACAAGCTGGAGGAGTACGGCTACCACCTCGGCCTCGCCTTCCAGGCCGTCGACGACCTCCTCGGCATCTGGGGCGACCCGGAGTCCACCGGCAAGCAGACCTGGAGCGACCTGCGCCAGCGCAAGAAGTCCCTGCCGGTCGTCGCCGCCCTCGCCGCAGGCGGTCCGGCCTCCGAACGGCTCGCCGAACTGCTCGCCGCCGACGCCAAGAGCAGCGACTTCGAGAACTTCTCGGAGGAGGAGTTCGCGGCCCGCGCGGCCCTCATCGAGGAGGCCGGCGGCCGCCAGTGGACCGCGGACGAGGCACGCCGGCAGCACGCCGTCGCCATCCGCGCCCTGGACGACGTCGACATGCCGCAGCGGGTCCGCGAACAGCTCGTGGACCTCGCCGACTTCGTCGTCGTACGCAAGAGGTGACCGCCACCCGACAGCGGATATGAATCGCGAGTCGCCGGCCGGCGCCCCCGCCTGAGCGTGCGGGCGCCGGCCGACGGCAGACCCCAGCACAGCACAGGACACTGTTCTAAGGGGAAGCCATGACAGCGACGACCGACGGCAGCGCGGAGAGCGCCGGCGCCGGCAGCGAATCCACCCCGGGCGCCCCGCCGCCCGGCCCCGCCGGGGCGGCCGCCCCGCGGACCGAGTACGGGCTGCCGTGCCCGCCCCACCCGGCCGCCCAGGCCGGCCCCCCGCCCGGCGCCGGGCCCGCCCTGCCGGCCGCGGCCACCGGGCGGCTCGCCGCCCCGCCCGAACCGGGCCGGCGGACCGGCCCGCCGGCCGCCTACCGGCCGCCGGGGAAGCCCGGCGCGGGCCGGAAGGCGACGCAGGCGGACCTGCCCCGGCCGCCCGAAGGCAGCCCGCGCGAGGTGTACGAGGCCGCCGCGCGCGCCACCCTCCACCTCCTGGACCGCCAGGACCCCGCGGGCTGGTGGAAGGGCGACCTGGAGACCAACGTAACCATGGACGCCGAGGACCTCCTGCTCCGGCAGTTCCTCGGCATCCGGGACGAGGCCACCACCTACGCCGCCGCCCTCTTCATCCGCGGCGAGCAGCGCGAGGACGGCACCTGGGCCACCTTCCACGGCGGACCGCCCGAACTCTCCGCCACCATCGAGGCCTACGTCGCGCTGCGCCTCGCCGGGGACCCGGCCGACGCCCCGCACATGAGCCGCGCCTCGGCCTGGATCCGGGCGGGCGGCGGGATCGCCGCCGCCCGCGTCTTCACACGGATCTGGCTCGCCCTCTTCGGCTGGTGGAGCTGGGACCACCTGCCCGAACTCCCGCCCGAGCTGGTGTTCCTGCCGCCCTGGGTCCCCCTGAACATCTACGACTTCGGCTGCTGGGCCCGCCAGACGATCGTCCCGCTCACGGTGGTCTCCGCGCTGCGCCCGGTCCGCCCGGCCCCCTTCGCCCTCGACGAGCTCCACACCGACGCACGGGCCCCGTACCCCGCCACCCGTATGGCACCGCTGACCAGTTGGGACGGCGCCTTCCAGCGGATGGACAGGGCCCTGCACGTCTACCGGCGGTTCGCGCCGCGCCGGCTGCGCAAGGCGGCCATGGACACCGCCGCCCGCTGGATCGTCGAACGGCAGGAGAACGACGGCTGCTGGGGCGGGATCCAGCCACCCGCCGTGTACTCCGTCATCGCGCTGCACCTGCTCGGCTACGACCTCGGCCACCCGGTGATGCGCGCCGGCCTGGAATCCCTGGACCGCTTCGCGGTGCGCCGCGAGGACGGCGCCCGGATGATCGAGGCCTGCCAGTCCCCGGTGTGGGACACCTGCCTCGCCGCGATCGCACTGGCCGACGCCGGCGTGCGCCCCGACCATCCCGCGCTGGTCAGGGCCGCCGACTGGATGCTCGGCGAGGAGATCACCCGCACGGGCGACTGGGCGGTGCGCCGGCCCGGCCTCGCCCCGGGCGGCTGGGCGTTCGAGTTCCACAACGACACCTACCCGGACATCGACGACACCGCCGAGGTCGTCCTCGCCCTGCGCCGCATCAGGCACCCCGACCCGGTGCGGCTCGACGCGGCCATCGCCCGCGGCGTGTCCTGGACCCTCGGCATGCAGTCGAAGGACGGCGCCTGGGGCGCCTTCGACGCCGACAACACCAGCCCCCTCCCGAACAGGCTGCCCTTCTGCGACTTCGGTGAGGTCATCGACCCGCCGTCGGCCGACGTCACCGCCCACGTGGTGGAGATGCTCGCCTTCGAGGGCCGGGCGGGCGACGCCCGGACCCGGCGCGGCATCACCTGGCTGCTCGACGCACAGGAGCCGGACGGCAGCTGGTTCGGCCGCTGGGGCACCAACTACGTCTACGGCACCGGGTCGGTGGTGCCCGCCCTCACCGCGGCCGGCCTCGCCCCCGGACACCCCGCGGTCCGGCGCGCCGTGCGCTGGCTGGAATCCGTACAGAACGAGGACGGCGGCTGGGGGGAGGACCAGCGCTCCTACAAGGACCGGTCGTGGGCCGGCAGGGGCGCCTCCACCGCCTCGCAGACCGCCTGGGCGCTCATGGCCCTGCTCGCGGCCGGCGAGCGGGACGGCAGGGCCGTCGAACGCGGCATCGCCCACCTGGTCCGGACCCAGCACGAGGACGGCTCCTGGGACGAGCCGTACTTCACCGGCACCGGCTTCCCCTGGGACTTCTCCATCAACTACCACCTGTACCGGCAGGTGTTCCCGCTGACGGCCCTCGGCCGCTACCTGTACGGGGAGCCGTCGGCCCCGGCCGGTTCGGCCCCCGGGGGGCCCTGATGCCCGCCTCCGGAGCGGACCGGGCCGCGCCGGCGGGCCCGCTGCTGGTCGCCTGCGCGCTGCGCATCGAGCAGATGGCGCTGCGCAGCGCGGGGCGGGCCCAGGCACCCGGCACGCGGGCGGGGCGGGGCCCCGCCTCCGGCACGCGCGGCCCCGACCGGGCTCCGGCCGGGGCGTACACCCTGCTGCGCACCGGGATGGGCCCCCGTGCGGCCGAACGCGCCGTCCGCCGGGCCCTGGAGCGGCCCGGGACGGACCGGGCGGCGGTCCTCGCCACCGGGTTCTGCGCCGGGCTCGTCCCCGGCATGAGCCCCGGCGACCTCGTCGTCGCCCAGGAGACCCGCGACCCGCGGGGGACCGTCCCCTGCACCGGGACCGACCTGCTCGCCGAGGCGCTGGCCCTGGCCGTCCCCGGCCGGACCGTACACACCGGCCCGCTGACCGGCTCCGACCACGTCGTCCGCGGCCAGGAGCGCGCGCAGCTGCGCGCCACGGGCGCCGTCGCGGTCGACATGGAGTCCGCGGCGACCCTCTGGGCCGCCGTCCGGGGCACCGAGCGCCCTGTTGCGGCCGTCCGGGTGATCGTGGACGCTCCGGAGCATGAGCTCGTCCGGATCGGCACGGTGCGCGGGGGAATATCGGCCTTCCGTGTCCTGCGTGCCGTACTTCCCGCGTTTTACGAATGGCACCGTTCTTCGCTGCTCCCCAGGAGGTGAGCCAGATGGCCATGCCGCTGCGCCAGACCGTCAGGGTCGGGACCTATCTGCTCGAACAGAAGCTCCGCAAGCGTGAGAAGTTCCCGCTGATCGTCGAGCTGGAGCCGCTCTACGCGTGCAACCTGGCCTGTGAGGGGTGCGGGAAGATCCAGCACCCGGCAGGGGTGCTCAAGCAGCGCATGCCGGTGGCCCAGGCGGTCGGCGCCGTGCTGGAATCCGGTGCGCCCATGGTGTCCATCGCGGGCGGAGAGCCCTTGATGCACCCGCAGATCCACGAGATCGTGCGGCAGTTGGTCGCACGGCGGAAGTACGTCTTCCTCTGCACCAACGCCGTGCTGCTGCGCAAGAAGATCGAGAAGTTCACCCCCTCCCCGTACTTCGCGTTCGCGGTGCACATCGACGGCCTGCGCGAGCGCCACGACGAGTCGGTGGCGAAGGAGGGGGTCTTCGACGAGGCGGTCGAGGCCATCAAGGAGGCGAAGAGGCGCGGATTCCGCGTCACCACGAACTCCACCTTCTTCAACACCGACACCCCGCAGACGATCATCGAGGTGCTCAACTTCCTCAATGACGACCTCCGGGTCGACGAAATGATGATCTCGCCCGCCTACGCCTACGAAAAGGCACCGGACCAGGAGCACTTCCTGGGCGTCGAGCAGACCCGTGACCTCTTCAGGAAGGCCTTCGCGGGCGGCAACCGGCGGCGCTGGAGGCTCAACCACTCACCGCTCTTCCTGGACTTCCTGGAAGGAAAGGCCGATTTTCCCTGCACGGCCTGGGCCATTCCGAATTACTCCCTCTTCGGCTGGCAGCGCCCCTGCTACCTGATGAGCGACGGATACGTCCCCACCTACCGGGAACTCGTCGAGGAGACCGACTGGAACAAGTACGGCCGCGGCAAGGACCCCCGCTGCGCGAACTGCATGGCGCACTGCGGCTACGAGCCGACCGCCGTCCTCGCCACCATGGGCTCCCTGAAGGAATCCCTCCGGGCCGCCCGGGAGACCGTCGGAGGCAACCGGGACAGGTCGGCATGAGCCCGGCGGAAGAGGGGCGGGGCGCCGGTTTCGACCTCGGCGCCCTGCTGGCCGCGCGCGGGGCGGAGCGGTACGAGCTGCACGCCCGCCACCTCAACCACCAACTGCCCCGGATGCTGCGCACCATCGGCTTCGACAAGGTCTACGAGCGGGCCGAGGGAGCCCACTTCTGGGACGCCGACGGCAACGACTACCTCGACATGCTGGCCGGCTTCGGCGTGATGGGCCTGGGCCGCCACCACCCCGTCGTACGACAGGCCCTGCACGACGTCCTGGACGCCCAGCTCGCCGACCTCACCCGCTTCGACTGCCAGCCGCTGCCCGGGCTGCTCGCCGAGAAGCTGCTCTCGTACAGCCCGCACCTGGACCGGGTCTTCTTCGGCAACAGCGGCACCGAGGCGGTCGAGGCGGCGCTGAAGTTCGCCCGCCACGCCACCGGGCGGCCCAGGATCCTCTACTGCGACCACGCCTTCCACGGGCTGACCGCCGGCTCGCTGTCGGTCAACGGCGAGGCCGGGTTCCGGGACGGCTTCGCACCGCTGCTGCCGGACACCGGGATCGCGCTGGGGGATCTCGCCGCCCTGGAGCGCGAGCTGAAGCGCGGCGACGTCGCCGCCCTCGTCGTCGAGCCGATCCAGGGCAAGGGAGTCCTCGCCGCCCCGCCCGGCTTCCTGCCCGCCGCGCAGGAGCTGCTGCACCGGCACCGGGCGCTGCTGATCGCGGACGAGGTGCAGACGGGGCTCGGGCGCACCGGTGACTTCTACGCGTACCAGCACGAGCCGGGCGTGGAGCCCGACCTGGTGTGCGTGGCCAAGGCGCTGTCGGGCGGCTACGTGCCGGTCGGCGCGACCCTGGGCAAGGACTGGATCTTCAAGAAGGTCTACTCGTCCATGGACCGGGTGCTCGTGCACTCCGCGAGCTTCGGGTCCAACGCGCAGGCGATGGCCGCCGGGCTGGCGGTGCTGTCCGTCATGGAGGACGAGCGCCTCGTGGAGCGGGCCCGGACGACGGGTGACCTGCTGCGCGGGCGGCTCGCCGCCCTGGTGGGCGAGTACGAGCTGCTGCACGAGGTGCGCGGGCGCGGGCTGATGATCGGCATCGAGTTCGGCCGGCCGTCCTCGCTGGGGCTGCGCAGCCGCTGGACGATGCTCCAGGCGGCCCGCAAGGGGCTCTTCGCGCAGATGGTCGTGGTGCCGCTGCTCCAGAGGCACCGGATCCTCACCCAGGTCTCGGGGGACCACCTGGAGGTGATCAAACTGATTCCGCCGCTGGTGCTGGACGAGCGGGACGTCGACCGGTTCGTCGGCGCCTTCCGCGAGGTCATGGACGAGGCGCACGGCGGTTCCGGCCTGATGTGGGAATTCGGCAGGACGCTGGTGAAGCAGGCCGTCGCGGCGCGCTGACGGCCTGCCTCGCGGGTGTCCGGCGGTGTGCACCGCCGGGCGGATCAGACCAGCAGCCGGTCCCGGAGCCGGTCGAGGGTCCCGGGCGCCAGCCCCAGGCCCTGCGCCAGGTACCGCTCCACCCCGCCCCAGACCTCGTCGATGGTGTCGAAGGCGGCGATCAGGTACTCGGCGCGGGCGTCGAAGAGCGGCGCGAGCAGCTCCATCACCTCGGGCGAGCGGGCCTCGGCCGAGGCGGAGCCGCGGCGGATCCGGTAGCGGCGGTGTGGGGCGTTGGACTCCAGGTAGTCCGCCACGATCGCCTCGCGTTCGACGCCGACCGCGAGCAGGGTGACGGCGACGGAGAGCCCCGCCCTGTCCTTGCCGGCCGCGCAGTGCAGGAGGGCGGGAACGCTGTCCTCGGCGATGGCGTGCAGAAGGCGGCTGTGCTCGGCGGTGCGGTCGCGGACGATCCGGCGGTAGGAGTCCGACATCCGGGCCGCCGCCCTGCCGTCGCCCAGGACGGAGCGGAGCTGTTCGAGGTCGCCGTCGCGGACCAGCCGCCAGAACTCCCGGCCGTCCGCCGGGTCCGAGAGCGGGATGTTGACGTTCCGTACGCCGGGCAGGTCGACGTCCGGGCCCTCCAGCGCGTGGTCGGCGCCGTTGCGGAAGTCGAAGACGGTGTGCAGGCCGAGCGAAGCGAGGAATTCTGCATCGGTTTCGGTGGCATGCGCGAGATGTCCGCTTCGGAAGAGTCGTCCCGTCCCGACCGTTCGTCCATCAGAAGTGGGCAATCCGCCTACATCGCGGAAATTGCGCACTCCGGTCAGCTCCGGCTCCTGTGTCTGCTGGGTCAAGGGAACTCCTCCGCCTGGTGTGGGGCCTCTGTCCGAATTGAGCTACTTGGCGCCAACTTGCAATAACCGGAGGCGAGATCGGGCGCGTCCGGGGTGAGCCAGATCATACGGTGACCGTGAGTGCCTGATCGCCGAGGCCGAATGGCCCGGCGGGGGCGGCTGTTGGCTCGGCGGAATGGACAGAGGGTGACCGGAATTCCGGCGGTCCCTCATACCTGTGAATCCGTCAGGGAATTCGCGGCTTGTTCGGCATGCCCGCAAGGGATTACCTTCGCGATCGATCCGGGTGGATCGCCGAATCCTGCCGCCGCCCGGAAACCGCACCCGAACCATTTCGCGCGGCAGGAGCGGGGGAACCAGGTAAGCCGCTGTTCCGGAGATCCTTTTCCGGTACGGCTCGGGGTGAAGCCGCACATGTCCCGTACACGTGCGGCCGGACATCTCCAGTCCGAACCCGACAGCTCACCTCGCAGGCGCCGGAGAGGAATGCGCCATGCCTGCAAAGGGTAAGCACCGCCGTCCCAAGTCCCTTTCGCTTTCCCGCGGATTCGCGGTCGCAGGCACCGGCGGCGCGGCCCTCGCCCTGCCGCTGACGGTCGCCGCAGGCGCCAACGCGGCCGTCGCCCCGGCGGCGGCACCCGCCGTCGCCCCCGCGGTGGCTCCGCAGGCGCCCGCCGCCCTCCAGGCCGCACCCGCCGCTCCCGCGGCCGCCGTGCAGGCCGCGCCGAGCGTCTACACAGTCGTCCCCGGCGACTGCCTCTCCCGGATCGCCGCCGAGCGCAACCTCTCCGGCGGCTGGCAGCGGTTGTACGCCGACAACCGCGAGGCGGTCGGCGCCGACCCGGACCTGGTCCACCCCGGCCTGAAGCTGACCCTCGGAGCCCGCGGCCAGGCCGCCGCCCCGGTCCAGGCCGTCCCCGCGCCGCGCACCGCCCCCGAGGCCGCGCCGAAGGCGGCCCCGAAGGCGCCGAAGCCGGCCAAGCGCGCCGCCGCCCCCCAGACGCGGCAGGAGTCCGCCCCCGAGGCCCCCGCCCAGGCCCCCGCGCCCGCCGCGCAGCCAGCCGCCGCCGGATTCGTGGCCCCGGTCGGCGGTGGCGTCTCCACCCAGTACAAGGTCGCGGGTGCCATGTGGTCGTCGGGCTACCACACCGGCGTCGACTTCATCGCCGCCATGGGCACCAGCGTCAAGGCCGTCGGTGCCGGCACCGTCGTCTCCGCCGGCTGGAGCGGCTCGTACGGCAACGAGGTCGTCATCCGGCACGCGGACGGCAAGTACTCGCAGTACGCCCACCTCTCCCAGCTCTCCGTCTCCTCCGGCCAGAGCGTCACCGCCGGGCAGAGCATCGGCCTCTCCGGCTCCACCGGCAACTCGACCGGCCCGCACCTGCACTTCGAGATCCGCACCAGCCCGTCCTACGGCTCGGACCTGGATCCCATCGCCTACCTCCGCTCGAAGGGCGCCAGCCTCTGACGGCACCGCCGGCGGAGCACGACGCGCGTGGGGCCGGGACCCGAGGGGGGCCCCGGCCCCACGCGTACTTATTCCTTATGCCCGGCGTGGTACAGATCACGGCCCGTCAACCCCTCATTACGTTGGCGTAGGTTGCTTGCGGGAGTGAAGGATGGGTTCTCGTGGCAGCGACGACGACGAAACTCAAGACCATCGGCTCGTACGCGGCGATCGGGGACAGCTTCACAGAGGGCGTGGGGGACCCGGGGCCTGGGGATTCTTTTCTCGGCTGGGCGGACCGGCTCGCCGTGCTCCTGGCCGATCAGCGCGACGAGCACGACTTCCGGTACGCGAACCTCGCGGTGCGGGGCAAGCTCCTCGACCAGATCGTGGCCGACCAGGTGCCGAGGGCCAAGGCCCTCGCCCCCGACCTGGTCACCTTCTGCGCGGGCGGCAACGACATCATCCGGCCCGGCAGTGACCCGGACGACGTGGCAGAGCGGTTCGAGGCGGCCGTGGCCGACCTCACCGGAGCCGTCGGCCACGTCATGATCACCACCGGGTTCGACACCCGGGGCGTGCCCGTCCTCAAGCACCTCCGCGGCAAGGTCGCGACGTACAGCGCCCACGTGCGTGCCATCGCCGACCGGTACGACTGCCCGGTCCTCGACCTCTGGTCGCTGAAATCCGTACAGGACCGGCGCGCCTGGGACGCGGACCGGCTGCACCTCTCGCCCGAGGGGCACACCCGCGTCGCACTGCGCGCCGCGCAGGTGCTCGGCCTGGAGGTGCCCGCCGACCCCGACCAGCCGTGGCCGCAGCTGCGCCCGCGCGGCTCGGTGGACGTGACCCGCGACAACATCCAGTGGGCCCGCGAGTACCTGGTGCCGTGGATCGGCCGCCGGCTGCGCGGCGAGTCCTCCGGTGATCACGTCGAGGCGAAGCGGCCGGACCTGCTGCCGCTGTAGCGGCCCGGACGCGGGGGACGGGGGCGGACGGGAGCGGCGGGCGGAATCCTCAGGGGCCGGTGAGCGTTGGGATGGTCGTGGCCAGACGACCGCACCGACCCCACCGCTCCCTGGAGGCGCTTTGACCGGCTCCCGCCCCCTCCGTCCGCGCCTGCGCGCCCTGCGGCCCGAAGCCTTCGGCGCGGACCCGTCCGGCGCCCGGCTGGAGCGGATCCGCCGCTCGCCGAACTTCGCCGACGGCGTCTTCCAGAACCCGGTCGGGGCCCGGAACAGGCCCTCGGGGTCGATGACGGAGTTCGCGAAGATCTACTTCCACCGCGAGCAGCGCATCCGGCGCAGCCCGGGAGCCCCGATCCCGGTGCACCCCACGACCCTCGCCGACCTGGCCAAACCGCCGGCCGGCGGACTGCGCCTGACCTGGATGGGGCACTCCAGCGTGCTCGCGGAGATCGACGGGCACCGGGTGCTGTTCGACCCGGTGTGGGGCGAGCGCTGCTCACCCTTCCCCTTCGCCGGCCCCAAGCGGCTGCACCCCGTACCGGTACCGCTGGCCGCGCTGGGCGAGGTCGACGTCGTCGTCATCTCGCACGACCACTACGACCACCTGGACCTGCCGACGATCAAGGCGCTGGCCGGTACGGCCACGGTCTTCGCCGTACCGCTCGGAGTCGGCGCGCACCTGGAGCGCTGGGGCGTCCCGGCCGACCGGCTGCGCGAGCTCGACTGGAACGAATCGACGAGCATTGCCGGGCTGTCCCTGACGGCGACCCCCGCCCGGCACTTCTGCGGCCGCGGCCTGCGCAACCAGCAGCACACCCTGTGGGCCTCCTGGGTGGTCGCGGGCGAGGAGCACCGGATCTACCACAGCGGGGACACCGGCTACTTCCCCGGCTTCGCGGAGATCGGCGCCGCACACGGCCCCTTCGACGCGACGATGATCCAGATCGGTGCCTATTCGGAGTACTGGCCCGACATCCACATGACCCCCGAGGAGGGCATGCGCGCCCACCTCGACCTCCAGGGCGGCGCCGCGCACGGCACCATGCTGCCGATCCACTGGGGCACCTTCAACCTGGCACCGCACCCGTGGGACGAGCCCGGCGAAGGCACCCTGGCCGCCGCCCGGGGGGCCGGCGCGGCCGTGGCACTCCCGATCCCGGGCCAGCCGTTCGAGCCGGGGACCGAGGGCGCGCCCGCCGAAGCGTGGTGGCGTCCGTTCGTGGCAGGGGCGGCGCAGGCCGGACCCGTGGACGGCCCCGCGGCCGTGCCCGCACACGAGGCGGGCGGGGCGGCGGCGACTGCGGCCCGCGTGGTGTCGTCGGCCGCCGACGGCCAGGAGGAGCCGGAGTCCGTCGGCTCCTGAGCGCACCAGCGGGCCCCCTGGCCCGAGACGGGCGCCGAGAGGGGCGGCGCCGGGCGGCCCCAGCTGGCTGACCGGCGCATTCGGGCTGCTGTGCGAGCGCTCCGTCGGGAGCGGGAAGCACCCCCGCGAAGTTCGCCAACTGGCAGTCCGCGGCGGGATGACGGGGTCTAGCGTGGGTATTCGGTGATCAACACCGGGCCCCGGGAACCCTGGGGGCCGGGCCCCACGTACCGAGGACGCCGATGTCCGGACCCCGCGCCGCCCGCCACGCCCCGTCGAGACACGCCGTCACCGGTCCCGCCCGGCAGATACGCCCCCAGCTGGTACGAGCCGCCCTCCTGCCCACGCTCGCCGCCGCGCTCAGCGGCGCCGCCGCGGTGATCTTCACTCTTCAGCTCGGCGGCGGGGCCGGCGACCGCGACGCCCGGCTGTGGCCGGTGCTCACAGGCTGCGCCCTGCTCACGGCCGGCGCGCTGGCCGCCGCCCTGCTCGGCGCGCAGCGCGCGGCCAAGGCCGTACGCGACCGGTGCGAGGCGCTGCGCCGCTCCAGTGTGCGCGGCCGCCAGGAGCTGCGGACGGCCGCCGAACGGCTGGAGCGGGGCGAGACCCCGCCCCGGCCGGTCCGTGGCGGGCCGAACGCGCCGCTCACCGGCGCGGACCCGGCCAGCGTGGACGAGTTCTGGCTGCTCTCCCAGGAGCTGCGCGGTGCCCGCGAACAGGCACACACGGCCCTGGTACGGCTCGCCGGACCGGTCACCCCGTCCGACAGCGAGCGCAAGGTCGAGGTCTTCGCCAACCTCGCGCGCCGGCTCCAGTCCCTCGTCCACCGCGAGATCTCGCTGCTGGACGACCTGGAGGACACGGTCGAGGACCCGGACCTGCTCAAGGAGCTCTTCCACGTCGACCACCTCGCCACCCGCATCCGCCGCCACGCCGAGAACCTCGCGGTGCTGGGCGGTGCGGCGTCCCGCCGGCAGTGGACCAGGCCGGTCGACCTGAGCGAGGTGCTCCGCTCCTCGGTGGCGGAGGTCGAGCAGTACACCCGGGTCAAGGTCGTGCCGCCGGCGGGCGGCAGCGTCCGCGGACACGCCGTCGCGGACGTCGTGCACCTGCTGGCCGAACTCGTCGAGAACGCCACGGTGTTCTCCCCTCCCGACACCGACGTGGTGCTGCGGGCCGAGCGGGTCACCGCGGGGATCGCGGTGGAGGTGGAGGACCGGGGACTGGGCATGCCCGCCGAGGAGCAGCACCGGATGAACGCCCTGCTCGCGGAACCCGACCAGGCCGGCGTCCGCAGCCTGCTCGCGGACGGCCGGATCGGCCTGTACGTCGTCTCGGCGCTGGCCCGCCGGCACGGGATCGCCGTCGAACTCAAGTCGAACATCTACGGCGGCGTCCTCGCGGTGCTGGTGCTGCCGCAGGACCTGCTGGGCGCGGAGGCGGCCGAGGGCTCGCGGGTGACACCGCCGCTGGAACCGGCACGAGTGCCGATGCCGACGGTGCCGGTGCATGCCGTGCCCACGGCTGCTGTGCCCACGCCCGAGGTGCCGGTGCAGGCGGTGCCCGTGCCGCGCGGGGCGGAGGCCCCGCCCACCATCCCCGCCCCCCGCCCCGAGCCGCAACCGGGATGGCCCGCCTTCGCGCCGGCCCCGTCGGGCATGCCCGCCGGGGCGCCGGCGGCGTGGTCCGCACCCGGTGCGGGGACCCCGCCCGAGGCGGGGGCCGCACCGCAGGACACGTGGGCGCCCGGGCCGGAGGCCGCGCCCAGGAGCGGGTGGACGGCCGGGCAGGGGCTCGCGACGGGGGAGGAGCACGGCGGCGCCGCGGAAGAGAAGCCGGTGCTGCCGCGGCGCCGGGCCCAGTCGCACCTCGCACCCCAACTGCGTGACGCACCTCCGCCGCGGCCCTCCGCCGACCCCGACCGACCCGTACACGACCCCGGCCTCATGGCCGCCTTCCAGCGGGGCTACGGCCTCGCGCAGTCGGAGAACCAGGCATGACCAAGGAGCACACCACCATGGGCGGCGAAGTGGCGACGGAGGCCGGCAGCCGGCTCTCGGATCTCGACTGGCTGCTGAGCGGCCTGGTCCAACGCGTGCCGTACACCCGCAGCGCCGTACTCCTCACCGCCGACGGGCTCGTGAGCTGCGTACACGGCCTGGACCACGACAGCGCCGACCACCTGGCGGCCCTCGCCTGCGGCCTCTACTCCCTCGGACGCAGCGCCGGGGCCCGCTTCGGCGATGGCGCCGAAGTCCGGCAGGTCGTCGTCGAACTCGACACCGCGCTCCTCTTCGTGTCCGCCGCCGGATCCGGTACCTGCCTGGCAGTCCTGGCCGACCGGGAGGCCGACGCGGGCGTGCTCGGGTACGAGATGGCGGTGCTGGTCAAGAGCGTCCGGCCGTACCTCTCCGCGGCGCCCCGACGGCCCGCCGCGAACGTGGAGCGATGAGGGCCCGCGGCAGCGGGGCGCACGGCGGGTACGGCGCGTACGGCAAGGGGCGGGACACACCGTGGCGCGACGGCTCGGCGGGGCGGGTGACGCGTCCGTACACCGCCAGCGGCGGCCGCACCAGACCCGCCGTCGCGCTCGACCTGCTGACCCGCATGACCGCGACGGGTGTGCGCCCGCGCGTCCCGCTCGGGGCCGAGCACACCCTCGCGCTGCGGCTGTGCGCCGGCACCGCCGCGATCACCGTCGCCGAGCTGGCCGGGCAGCTGCGGCTCCCGGCCGCCGTGGTGAAGGTGCTGCTGTCCGACCTTATGGAATACGGA
Source organism: Streptomyces sp. TN58 (assembly GCF_001941845.1). Lineage (NCBI taxonomy): Bacteria > Bacillati > Actinomycetota > Actinomycetes > Kitasatosporales > Streptomycetaceae > Streptomyces > Streptomyces sp. TN58. The sequence continues at coordinate 6,329,212 of NZ_CP018870.1, forward strand.
GCCGTCATGGCCCAGTCCCCGCGGTTCCCGGGCGGCGGCTCGTACGCCGCCGACGACCAGTCCCTCCTCCTGGCGGTGCTCGATGGCCTACGCCGACGGCTGTGACGTCCCCGCCACCCTGAAGATCCTGGTCGCGGGGGGTTTCGGGGCGGGCAAGACCACCTTCGTCGGCGCGGTGAGCGAGATCGAGCCGCTGAGCACGGAGGAACGGCTCAGCGACCTCGGCGCGGGCTACGACCGGCTGCACGGAGTCGAGGCCAAGACCACGACGACCGTCGCGCTCGACTTCGGCCGGATCACCCTGGACGACCGGCATGTGCTCTACCTCTTCGGCACGCCCGGCCAGCACCGCTTCTGGTTCCTGTGGGAGGAACTGTGCGCGGGCGCGCTCGGAGCCGTGGTGCTCGCGGACACCCGCCGCCTCGCGGACTGCTTCCCGGCCGTGGACTTCTTCGAGCGGCGCGGCATCGCCTTCGTCGTCGCCGTCAACGAGTTCGACGGCTGCCCCCGCTACCCGACCGAGGAGGTCCGGGAGGCGGTGGGACTGGGGCCCGAGGTGCCCGTCGTACGGTGCGACGCGCGCCTGACCGGCTCCGGGACGGTGACGCTGGCCGCCCTGGTCCGTCACCTGCTGTACCTGTCGTCGGCGTCAACGCCGGAGTCATCCTCAACGGAGTCGGGGGAAACGTGATGGCCGCCTACGAATCGACCGGACACCTGCTGCTCACGCCCATGGACCGGGAGGCGCCCGCCCGCGCCCTGCGGTTACGCGAGCTGGGGCTGGGGGAGCGGGCGGACACCGAACTGGACGCCTTCGCGCGACGCGTGGCGGACGTCCTCGACGCGCCCTACGCGGGCGTGAACTTCGTCGGCGAGGAACGCCAGTTCTTCGCCGGCCTGCACCGGACACCCGGCGCCCGGGAGAGCGGCTACCCGGCCCGGGCCCTGGCCCGCGACCACGGCTACTGCCCGCACGTGGTCGTACGCAGGCACGCGCTGGTCCTGGAAGACGTACGGGACTTCGCCCGGTTCGCCGGGAACGCGGTGGTGGACGGGAGCGGGGTCCGGTCCTACCTGGGAGCGCCGCTGACCGACCGGCGCGGGATCGTACTGGGCACGGTGTGCGCGGTGGACGTGGTGCCGCGGCGGTGGGGGACGGAGGGGCTCGCCACCGCCAAGGGGCTGGCGGCCGAGCTGGTGGCCCTGCTGCACGAGCGGGAGGACCGGCGTGCGTGAGGGGCCGTGCCGGCGGCGGGGGCTACGCTCGCCGGACGAGGGCCGCCGGGGACCGCAGAACCGGAACCGGAACCCGAGGCCGGAAGCCGGAGAACAGGAGGGCCGGGGATGGCCGCCACCGTGCAGGACGTCCGCCTGATCGCACTGTCCCTCCCGGACAGCAGCGAAAAACCGGCCTGGGGCATGCCGGCCTTCCGGGTGGGCGGCAAGATCTTCGCCGCGCTCGGCGACGACGACACCTCGATCGGGGTGAAGTGCCCCCGGGAGGACCGGGCCGAGCTGATCGCGGCGGAACCGGAGAAGTTCTTCCTGCGCGCCGGCCACGACGACAACTACGCGTGGATCCGGGTACGTCTGGCGGCGGTGCGCGACGAGGCGGAACTGCGCGCCATCCTGGTGGACTCCTGGCTCCAGGCGGCCCCGAAACGCCTGGTCGCCGCCCACCCGGAGCTGGCCGCAGGACCCGGCTGACCTGCCGGAGGCCCGACGGCGGAAAGGCGCGCGCGACCACCCACGGAAATGCGGTATCGTTCTCATGCGCGTTCGGCCGGGGGAAACCCCAGGTCAGCGGGCATCGGGACGTGGCGCAGCTTGGTAGCGCACTTGACTGGGGGTCAAGGGGTCGCAGGTTCAAATCCTGTCGTCCCGACTGTGCGGAAACGCAGGTCGGAGGCCGTTCTCTCGTGATCGAGAGGACGGCCTTCCGCGTGTCCGGGCCGGACGCGCCCAGGCAGACGGGGGCGGCGGTCGCCGCCCCCGTCACCTTCCCCTAGACGAGTAAGTCCGAAGTTTTCGGGCGCATGAAGCGAGGGTCTCGTTGATCCGTTTGTGACGACAGATCTCGAAACCCTCGCGACTGCACTGTACGTGAGGATTGATGACTCTCTGGCAGGAACGCGGCGATGGGGCCGTCCGCCGAGGCTGACGGATGCCGAGCTGTTGACGCTCGCGGTCATGCAGGCCGTCCTCGGCTTCGCCTCCGAGACCCGCTGGCTTCGGTTCGCCCGCCGCCACCTGAGCGCCGAGTTCCCCTACCTGCCCGAGCAGTCCGGATACAACAAGCGCCTGCGGGCCGCCAACACGCTGATCAGCCGGTTCATCCGCACTCTGGCCCGCGACACCGACCTGTGGCACGACGACGTATGGATCGTGGACTCCACCCCCGTGGAGTGCGCCCGCTCACGGCCGACGGTCAAACGCTCGCAACTGGCGGGCTGGGCCGGTTACGGCTACTGCGCCTCGCACTCACGGTTCTTCTGGGGCTTGCGTCTGCACCTGCTCTGCACACCCGGCGGCCTGCCCATTGCCTGGGCGCTGGCCAACCCGAAAACGGACGAGCGTGAAGTCCTCGCCGGCATGCTCACCCAGGACATCGACCTGCTGGCCACCCACCCCGGGCAGACCATCGTCGGTGACAAGGGCTACGTCTCCAAGCACCTGGACGCCTTCATGGCCGACCACGGCCTGACCCTGCTGCGGCCCAGCTACCGCAACCGCAAGCCACGGCCGGGCGAGCACCTGCTCAAACCGATCCGGCAGCTCATCGAGTCGGTGAACGACACCCTCAAAGGCCAACTCGACCTCGAACGTCACGGAGCCAGGACCCCATCTGGGGTCCTGGCCCGCGTCGGACAACGCATCCTGGCCCTGACCGCAGCCATCTGGCACAACCGGGCCAACGGAACATCCATCACCCGATCACTCGTCGCCTACGACCACTGACCAACACTTCGGACTTACTCGTCTAGCGGTGTCGTGCCGGCGCCAGCACCGCGTGCGGGGACCGGCCCGCCGGGCCCTGGGGCGCCGGGCCCTGGGCGGGTTCCCGCCCGCGGCGCGGCCGCGCCGCGGGGGCCGGCGGCCTCGACAGGTTGGCGCTGACCATCGCCGCCGTACGGACCACGGCCTCGCCCAGCAGGGCGATCCGCTTGCCGTCCAGGGCGGTCGCCGCCACCGCGGCCACCACCTGCCCCGTGTCGGAGTACACCGGCGCCGCCACGCACGACAGCGCGCTCACGCACTGCCCGTACTGGAACGCCATGCCCTGCTCCCGGGCCCGCGCCGCCTCCCGCGACCACGCGGACCGCGACCACCCGGCAGGCGCGACCGCCTCGGGAGCGGACGCCCTCAGGATCAGCTCGGCCGCGCTCCCGGCAGGCAGCACCGCCCCGGGATGCAGGGCGAAGACGTCGTCCACCTCACTGCGCGTGCTCCCCACCACGATGGCGTGTCCCGCTTCGGAAACCGACAGGCTGACGGTCAACCGGCCGGTCGCCGAGGCCAGTTCACGCAACGGCCGCGCAGACGCGGCCCGCAGGGCCCGCGCCGGGTGCCACGCCTGCCCCAGCCGGAACGTCCTCGGGCCCAGCCGGTAGCGGCCCGAACAGCTCTGCACCGCGCCCAGCGCGACGAGTTGCCCGAGCAGCCGGTGCGCCGTGGCCTTGGGCAGTTCGGCGTCCGCCGCCAGCCTGGTCAGGCCGACCTCGTCGCCGTGCGCGAGCACCTCCATGAGTGCGAACGCGCCCTCCAGTACACCCCGCCCCTCAGTGCCGGATCTGGCCATGAGCGGTTCCCCCTTCCGTAACGGACGTCATCGGTCGGATGGTGTCCGTAACTCCCCGTTCGTCCCGGCCCATCAGCAAGAACGGTGGTACCGCCCTCCGCTTCCGCCGGTCCGTTGGACGGACCAGATCATTGCCCGTGCATCGCGATCGCGCCAGGGTGTTGTCACCCAGGGACGTACGGACCGGCCCCTCACCGGGGTACGGGACGCCCGTCCGCCAGGAGCGACAAAAGGAGGATCCGATGAGCGCGATCAAGACCAGCGCCAAGCAGTTCAAGTACGTCATGGGTGCCATGACGGCCGTCTTCTTCGGTTCTTGCTCTGCCAGCTGACGCAGATTCGGGGGGTGGGGGCGGCATGCCGCCCCCACCCCTTTTCTTCACGTTCTAGGGAGGCACGAGTGCTGGAGACCGGTGTCCGGCAGGTCCGCGTGGCGATGGCCATGGTGTTCGGCCGGAAGCTGAACGTACGGGCCGTGGAGCGGCTGGTCGCCGACGCCCTCGCCACGCTGGAGGAGTTCGGCTCACTCGGCGACGACGTCGACGAACTGGCCGACGGGCCGTTCGCCGACCCGGACGAGCGCCGCGACCTGCAGAACCGCGCGCTCCAGCGGACCGTGGCCCGGCTCGCCGGACGATCGCACTTCTACCGGGAGCGGCTGGCCGGCATCGACATCGGCGGACTGACCACCGAGACCCTCACCCGGATCCCCGTCACCCGCAAGGCGGACCTGCTGGAACGCCCCGCCGACTTCCTGTGCAGCACCCCCTACCTCGCGACCCAGACGACCGGCACCACCGGCCGCCCCGTCCAGATGTGGCTCTCCCGCTACGAGATGGAACTCTGGCCCGCACTGATCGCGCTGTCCGTCGTGCTGCGCGGCGACATCCGCCCCGGCGACCGGATGCAGATCAACCTCAGCTCCCGGGCGACGGCCGCCGTACAGGAGGACGTGGAGGTCTGCCGGCTCGTCGGCGCCTCCTGCCACGTCGTCGGCCAGGTCCCGCCCGAGGAGTCCGTCGAGCACCTGCTCGGCGCCAACGGCACCCGCCCCACCCTGCTCACCGGCAACCCCAGCTACCTCGCCCGGATGCTCACCGCGGCCCGCCGCCGCGGCTACGGACCGGCCGACTTCGGGCTCCGCTCCATCTACGCCGGCGGGGAGATCGTGTCCCCCGCCCTCGTACGGGCCCTGCGCGAGACGTTCGGCGCGCAGACCGTCGGCGACAACTTCGGCATGACCGAACTGCTGCCCGTCGGCGGCCGCACGTGCAGCAGGCACCACCTCCACATCGACCCCAACATGGGCTACACCGAAGTCCTCGGCCTGGACACGGGCGAGCCCGTCGCCCCCGGACAACTCGGTGAACTGACCGTCACGCCGTACTACCCCTACCGGGAGTGCATGCCGGTCCTGCGGTACAACACCGGCGACGTGGTCCGCACCCTGGAGGGCGAACCGGACTGCGAACTGGCCGCCGTGCCCGCCGTCTCGCAGATCCTCGGCAAGGCGGGCACCCTGCTGCGCACCGCCGACACGGTCGTGACGCCGCGCGACGTCGTGGAGGCACTGGACGGCACACCGGGCATGCCGTGGCCGCTGCGCCACCGGGCGCAGGTCGGGCCCGACGGCCGCCTCCACGTGGAGGTCGCCTCGCGGACCGCGACCACGGCCGAGGTGGCCGAACGGCTGCGGGCCCGCGACATCGACGCGCGGGTCACCGTCCTGCCGCTGGACGACGACGAGGCCGCACGCCGCTTCCCCCTGCGCTGTGACCTGTTGGAGCACACCTTCACCCGGAGCCACGCATGACGGTCTTCTTCCAGCTCGCGGTCACCGCGGCCCTCGCGCTCGCGGTCGTCGCCGGCACCATCGCCTACTTCCGTGCCGTCCGCACGGCGAGGCCGCCGGTCGGCGTCTTCAACGGCCGTGACATCTTCCTGATGATGGGCTTCGTCCTGGCGCTGCCGTACGTCTATCTCGCGCTGCCGGGCGCCGTCCTCCCGGTCGTGCTCGCCCTGGTCTTCGCCGGCGGGCTGTCCGTCGGCTACCAGCCCCTCGTCGGCGACGGCCGGGTGCGCTGGGCGCTGATCGCCGTGCTGATCGCGAGCGTGCTCGTCACGCACCTGGCCTTCGGGGAGACCGCGCCGCCGTACTGGGTGGCGAACAGCTGTGTCGTGGGCCTGGTCGTCGTCTCCGCCACCAACCTCAACGTCCAGGGCGGTATGCGGCTGAAGAACGTGGCGTGGTTCCTGCTGGCCCTCGCCGCCTACGACGCCTTCTTCGCGTGGGTCGTCCCGCTGACCCAGGAGCTGGCCGACGCCGTGCAGGGCTATCCGTACGCACCTGCCGCGGGCCTGCGCATCGGCGATGACCTCGGCGCCGTCGTCGGCATGGGCGACCTGCTGGCCTACGCCCTCTTCACGACCACCGCCTACAAGGCGTACGGAAAACCCGGGCTGCGGACCGGTACCGTCCTGGTGGTGCTGTTCGGGGCCGTGGCGCCCGTGGCGGCCCTGCACCTGATCGCGGCGGCCACCGGCGACGCCCCCGGCATCATCCCCGCCCAGGTGTTCTTCGGCCCGGCGGCCTTCACCGCCTACCAGGTCCTGCGCCGCCGCGGCCCGGAGCGGCGGATGGCCGACATCGTCTTGCGCCGCGACCGCGCCGACGCCCCGCGGCAGACCCCGGTACGCGCCGAGGCCCGGCCGGCGGCCTGAGCGGACAGGGCCGGGAGGCCCGGCGGAACGGGGCAGCCCGCCCTACCCGCGCCAGATCTTCTCGTACGCCTCCCGGAATCCCTCGGGGTCCCAGGAGGTGGTCCCGCCGCTGTTGTCGGCCGTTACCAGGTGGACGGGGGCGACGTAGCCGCTGGCGGGCCGGCCGGCGAAGGCGCGGTTGAACTCGTTGGCGATCTGCCACCCCTGCTGCGTGAGCGGCTCCGGCACGGTGGCGGCCTGGTACTGCCTGCTGTTGATGCGCTGGAAGGCGGACGGATCGCCGTCGCCGGCACCGATGTTGGCCGGCGGGCCGACGCCCGGCCGGCCGGCGGCGCGCAGGGCCGGGGCGGCGTCGGCGAAGTAGAGGTCGTTGACGGCGACCGAGTGGGTCCACCTCTTCCCGAAGCGGGACAGGAGGGAGGAGACCTCCTGCGGGGTGCGCCGGCTCGCGTCCGGGATCGGGATGTTCTCGTACGCCAGGAGTTCCACGCCGGGGCATGCGGCGAGGCGCCGCTTGATCAGGTCGGCCTTTGTCCTCGCGAAGGGGATCGAGTCATCGGTGAACAGGACGGCGCCCGCCCCGCCGCCGGACCGTGCGATGACCCAGTCCGCGCTGATCCTCGCCACGTCCTGCACCCTCGTGGTGATGTTGGTGAAGAGCGGCGGGTCCGCGCTCGGGCCGGGGGTGTCGACCGCGTGCCAGCCGATGAGCGGGATGTCCGCGGCCCGGGCCCGCGCCACCTGCTGCGAGGTCAGACGCGGATCGAACCCGCCGATGACGATGCCCGAGGGCCTGAGCGTGACGGCCTGGCTCACCGCCGCCTGGATCCCGGCCGGGCTGCCCTCCCCGTCGATCACCCGGACCTGCCAGCCGATGGCCTGCGCGGCCTGCTGGAGGCCCCGCGCGACGCCCGCGACGCCCGGATTGGTCATCGTCTGCGCGACGTAGACGATGCTCTTGCCCGGGACGGCGGCCGGCCCGGTCGTCGGCCCGGTCCACGAGGTGTCGGTGCTCTCCGCCTTCCCGACGGAGGCCCGCGCCTCCTGGAGGACGGCCGGGCAGCCCGCCGCCGAGGGCCTGCTGCCGCCCGTGCCGCCGCCGCATCCGGCGGCGGCCGCCGCGAGCAGGGCCGCGGCCGCGAGAAGGGTCGTGCGATGGGGGTACACGGTGCTCCTGACGCTCTGTGCGCTGCGGGGTGGTCTTCAGGGGGCGTCCTGACGGCTGTGCCGGGTACGGGCGGCGCCGCCGGTCGCGGTGGCGCCGGCCCGCAGCCGGCGGCGGGCGGAGTAGCCGGCCAGCCCGACCGCGATGAGCAGGGTCGCGCCGTTGAACAGCGGGGTCGCCCAGAACTGCGCGCCGAGCTGGCCGATCCCGGCGAGTCCCACGGCGAGGACGGCGACGGCGACGAGGGTGCCCAGCGCGTTGGCGCGGCCGGGTTTGATCGCGGTGGAGCCGAGCAGGGCGCCGACGAACGCGGGCAGCAGGTAGTCCAGGCCGACGCTCGGGTTGCCGATCTGCTGCTGCGCCGCGAGGAGCACCCCGGCGAAACCGGTGACGAGGCCCGACGCGGCGAAGGCGACGACGGAGTAGCGGTGGGTGGGGATGCCGAGGACGGCGGCGGCCCGCGGGTTGGAGCCGATGACGTACAGGTACCGGCCGAGCGGCAGCCGTTCCAGCAGCACCCAGAGGGCGGCGGCGAGGGCGAGGACGTAGTAGGCGGGCAGCGGCAGGCCCAGGAACGTGGAGTCGTACACGCTGGTGAAGGCGGCAGGGAGGCCTTCCGGACCGGGGACGATCCGGCTGCCGTCGGTGATCCAGCCGGTCGCCGCGTACATCATGCTGCCGGTGCCGAGCGTGGCGATGAGGGAGTCGATGCGTGCGAACTCGACGACGATGCCGTTCACGACGCCGGCCAGCGCCCCGCCGACGACGACCGTGAGGCAGGCCAGCTGCCAGGGCCAGTGCTCGTCGACGATGAGGTGCATCACCATGACGTGCGCCAGCCCCAGGCCGTAGCCGATGGACAGGTCGAACCGGCCGGCCGCGACGGGGACGGTCACCCCGAGCGCCAGGATGGCGGGGATCGACTGGTTGGACAGGATCGAGGAGACGTTGTCCATCGTCGGGAAGGTGCCCGGCAGGACGAGGGAGAAGACAAGGAACAGCAGGACCGTCAGGGTCAGCAGGCCGTAGGTGCCGACGAAGTGGGCGTGCCGGCGGATCACCGGCCCGTGCCGTTTCCGGTGATCGCGGGCAGGGCCGAGGCGGTGCGCGTCAGCTCGGCGACGCTCAGGGATTCCCCCGCCAGGTCGGCCAGCACGGCGCCGCGGCCGAAGACCAGCGCCCGGTGGCAGAGGTCGGCGACCTCGTCGAAGTCGGTGGAGACGAGCAGGACGGCGAGGCCCGCCGCCACCGCCTCGTCGAGGATGCGATGGATCGCCGCCTTCGCTCCGACGTCCACGCCGGCGGTGGGCTCCTCCAGGATCAGCAGGCGCAGGTTCCCCCGCAGCCACCGGCCGACGACCACCTTCTGCTGGTTGCCGCCGGAGAGGGTGGCGATGGGTACCTCGCTGTCCCGGGGGTGCACCTGGAACCGCTCGATCAGGGCGCGGGCCTCGGCGCGTTCGCGGCGCGGACCGGTCCAGCGCCAGTCGGGCACCCCGGCGGCCCGCGGATTGGCGAGGAAGTTCTCCCGCACCGTCAGATCGGCGGCGCAGCCCTCCTCCTGGCGGTTGCCGGCGACGAAGCCCACGCCGCGGCGCAGGGCCTCGGCGACCGTGTGCGGCCGGTACGGGCGACCGTCCAGCAGGGCCCGACCGCCCAGGAGCGGCAGCGCGCCGGCCAGGGCACGGCCCAGATGCGTGTGGCCGGCGCCGGTCAGGCCCACCATGCCGACGATCTCGCCCTCGCGCAGTTCCAGGGCGACGGGCCCGGTACGGCCGGTGGCCACACCGTCGAGGCTCAGCACGGCGCGTCGCGGCCGCGCCGCCGGACGCGCCTACGGCGGTGGGCGCGGCGGCAGCCGGCCTGCGGCGGGCCGGTTCCTGGCTCCGGGAGCCCACGATGTCGCGCACCAGGCGGGCGGGGGAGTAGGGGGCGAGCGGCCCGTGGCTGACGAGGCGGCCGTCGCGCAGCACGGCGAAGGTGTCGGCGACCTCGTACACCTCGTCGAGGCGGTGGCTGACGTAGAGGATGCCGTGACCCCGGTCGCGCAGGGTGTGCAGGACGTCGAAGAGCCGGGCGCAGTCGGCGGCGGGGAGGGTGGCGGTCGGCTCGTCGAGGACGAAGCGCCGGGCGCTGCGCGCCAGCGCGCGGGCGATGGCGACCAGGGACCGTTCGGCGGGGGCCAGGTCGGCGATGCGGGCGTCGGCGTCCAGGTGCCCGGCGACGGTCCCAAGGGCCTCCTCGCAGCGCTGCCGGGTCCGCCGCCAGGAGATCAGGCCCCGGCGCAGCGGGTAGCCGGCGCCCAGCGCGATGTTCTCGGCGACCGTCATCCACTCGACGAGGCCGAGGTCCTGGTGGATGAAGGACATCCGGCGCAGCGCGGCCTCGGAGGGGAGCGGGTGCCCGGCCACCGTCACCTCGCCGGCGTCGGCGTGGTGGACCCCGGCGAGCACCTTGATCAGCGTGGACTTGCCGGCGCCGTTCGGACCGAGAAGGGCGAGGACGCTGCCGCCGTGGAGGTCGAGGTCCACCGAGTCCAGTGCGAGGGTGCCGCCGAACCGCTTGCGGAGACCGCGTATCCGCACGAGGGGTTCCCCGTCGGAGGGCGGGGGCGGACTCGTCGAGGTGACGGGAGTGTCATGCACGGACTTCTCCGGGGCCGCCAGGGGGAGGTGATGACGCGTTACGGAACAGTCAGGATGCTACTTGGATGTGTCACCGTATGACGGACATTGCCGGTCACTGCCGGTCATGCCGCGTCCAGGGCGCATTCCGCCCAGATGACCTTGCCCTGGGCGGTGTACCGGGCGCCCCAGGCCTGCGACAGCTGCGCGACGAGGAACAGGCCCCGGCCGCCCTCGTCCGTCGTGGCCGCCCGCCGCAGATGGGGGGCGGTGCTGCTGCCGTCGGAGACCTCGCAGATCAGGTTCCGGTCGTGGATCAGCCGGACCTGGATGGGCTCGCTGCCGTAGCGGACCGCGTTCGTGACCAGCTCGCTGAGCATCAGCTCGGCGGCGAAGGCGAGTTCGTCCAGCCCCCACTCGGCGAGCTGACGGGTGGCGGCGCCGCGGACGTCGGAGACGAGGGACGGATCCGGCGCCACGTCCCACGTGGCGATCCGGTCGGCGGGCACGGTACGGGTGCGGGCGACGAGCAGCGCGACGTCGTCGGCGGGATGCTCCGGGACCACGGCCTCGATGACGGCCCGGCAGGTCTCCTGTGGTGCCCGGTCCGGGTGGGCCAGCACCTCGCGCAGCCGGTCGAGCGCCACGTCGACGTCGCGGTGCCGGCCGTCGACGAGGCCGTCGGTGTAGAGGACCAGGGTGCTGTGCTCCGGGAGCCGGATCTCGGCCGTCTCGAAGGGCAGCCCGCCCAGGCCCAGGGGCGGTCCGGCGGGCAGGTCGGGGAAGGTGACGCCGCCGTCGGGGGCGACCAGGGCCGGCGGGGGGTGGCCGGCGCGGGCCATCGTGCACACCTGCGAGGTGGGGTCGTAGACGGCGTACAGGCAGGTCGCGCCGACGATGCCGTTGCTGCCGACGGCGCTCGCGTCCTCCTCCTCGCGGTCCAGGCGGACCAGGAGGTTGTCCAGGTGGGTGAGCAGCTCGTCGGGGGCCAGTTCCAGCTCGGCGAAGTTGCGCGCGGCGATGCGCAGTCGGCCCATCGTGGCGGCGGCGTGCAGTCCGTGCCCGACGACGTCGCCCACCAGCAGGGCGACACGGGTGCCGGAGAGGGGGATGACGTCGAACCAGTCGCCGCCCACCCCGGACTCCGCGGGCAGGTAGTGGTGGGCGACCTCCACGGCGCCCTGCTCGGGGAGGCCGCGCGGGAGCAGGCTGCGCTGCAGGGCCAGGGCGAGGGTGTGCTCGCGGGTGTAGCGGCGGGCGTTGTCGATGCATAGGGCGGCGCGGGCGGCCAGCTCCCGGGCCAGCCGGCTGTCGTCGTCCCCGAAGGGGGCCGGGTCCTGCGAGCGGTAGAAGGTGGCGATCCCGAGCAGTACGCCGCGGGCGAGCAGAGGTACGCAGATCATGGAGTGCACGTCGTGGGCCAGGATGCCCCGTGCATGCTCGATGCCCGGGATCATCCAGGCCGGTGTGGTGGTCTGGAGGTCGGTCTCCAGCACGGCCGGCTCGCCCTCCAGGCAGCGCATGTGGGGGCTGCCCGGGTCCAGCCGCACCTGGTGGCCCACGGGGTGGAACGGGCAGTCGTCGCGGATGCCGTGGACCACCGTGCGGTGCAGCTCGGCCTCCGGACGTGCGGATTCCTCGCCGCGCAGCACGGCTCCGGCCAGATCGACCGTGACGTAGTCCGCGAGCCGCGGCACGGCCGTCTCGGCCAGCTCCCAGGCGGTGCGGCTCACGTCCAGCGTGGTGCCGATCCGGGTGCTGGCCTCCGCCAGCAGCTCCAGGCGCCGGCGCGCGGCGACCGCGTACTTGCCCACCTCGGGCTCGCCCACCAGCACCAGGCCCCGGACTTCGCCGCGGGCCTCGGCCGCACCGTCCGGGCGGTGCGTGCCGTCCGTGCCGTCGTCCGGGGCGGACGGCGTGCCGCGCCGGGTGGAGGCGTCGGCCAGGTGCCAGGGCAGCGACTCGGCGCGTTCCGTCGCGGCGAGGGACAGGGCGCCGAGGGCGGAGGCGGTCGGCTTCGAGGCGGCGAGGTGGTGCGCCGGCGGGGACTCGCCCGTGAGGACCGCCTCGACGACGACGCCGTCCACCCCGGACAGGCTCGTGACCGGGCTGCTCAGGAGGGTGACCCCGCGGCCGTGCGACAGGGACACCTCGACGGCGGCCCGCTGCGGGGAGCAGATGAGCTCGGTGGCCCTCGCCTGGAGGACCATCTGGTCCTGCCGGTCCAGCCCGCCGTCGGTGAGCTCGTCCAGTCCGATCAGCTGCCCGTCTTCGGCCGCCTCCCCGCCGCCGGCGCGGAGCCTGGCGTCGAGGTACGTCCGCAGCAGGGCGCGCTCCCGCGCCGAGCTCTGCTTCATGAGCCGCCGCTCGATGGACTCCGCCGCCCTGCGCACCAGGTCCGGCAGGGCCGGGTCCTCGTAGCTGCGCGGGTATCCGAAGCACAGGACGCCGACGATGTGGCCGCTGAACTGGTCCCGGATCGGCGTCGCGGAGCAGGCGTTGGACTGCGACCGCTCGGCGAAGTGCTCGGCGCCGTAGACCTGGCACAGACGCCGCTCGGCGAGCGCGAGCCCGATGCCGTTGGTGCCCGCGTAGCGCTCGGCGAAGACGAAGCCGGGGACGCTCTGGATCGGCGGCAGCCGGCCGGCCAGGGCCGGCTCCCCGAAGCGGCGCTGCACTACGGTCCCGTTCCCGTCGGCGAGGGAGACGTTCATCTGGCTGCCCGAGAACCTGCTCTGGAGCTCGTCGAGCACCGGCACCGCCGCCCGGACGAGGCGGCTGTCAGGGTCGAAGTCGTCCGTGTACGGGAGCTCGGTCTGCTCCGGTGAGAGCCCCAGCATCCGGCTGCGCAGCCACGAGTTCAGGATGGGGGCGCGGACGCTGCCCTCGACGGACTCGCCCAGCAGGAACCGCTCACGGGAGCGTACGGGGCTGATCTGGCCTCCCGCGACCCCCATCTGCACCACTTCCCCTTGCCGTGCCGCCTGCTGCCGACTGCCGTACCGGGACCCCGCACCGAGCGGGTGTGTTCGAGTATATTCCTCCACTTTTAATTGAATATGGTCGGATAGGTCCGTTCTTGCAGTGTTGTCCCTTCCTCACAGGACCGCGACCGGATTGACCGGCGAACCCGTCCCGCCGGGCACCCGGAGCGGCGAGACGACGAGCATGAACTCGTAACGCTGCGCCTCGGCGCAGGCCGCCGAGAGGGCTTCCAGGTCCAGGTTGTCCAGCAGCGGCACCCCCATGGCGGCGACGGCCAGCGCGTGGACGGGGGAGTGCACGCCCTCGACCGGCGAAGGCCGTACGTCGCTGTCCCCGTCACCGCCGAGCAGGGCGATCGCACGCCCGGCCAGCAGCGGCACGGCGTCCACGTGAAGGCCCGCGCAGGCCGCGCCGGTGTCCCAGGGGCCGAGCTCCCGCCGCCGCCGGAAGCGGCCGGAGCGCAGCAGCACGGCGCAGCCCTCGTCGATCGCGACCCCCAGCGCCCGCTCCGCGGCGGCGACGTCCCGCGCGCGCACCGCGTGGCCCGGCTCCAGCCACCGCGTCCCGAGGACGGCCGGCAGGTCGAGGAGCACACCCTTGGTGACCAGCGGGCCCAAGGCCTCCACCGAACCGAAGCGGGCGCCCCCGGCGCCGACGGCCTCCGCGGCCGGGCGGCCGTCGTAGAGCCGGCCCCGGTAGGCGACGTGGGAGAGCGCGTCGAGGTGGCTGACGGCCTTGCCGTGGTAGTCGGCGGCGATGAAGTCCTTGTACGTGGCGGGTTCCGCGGGTTCCACGTCCCCGAGATCGGACATGTAGTGCAGGGCCGGTCTGCCGTTGTCCGGCTCCGCGCGGGTGTTCCACGGCAGGCCCAGCGGGACCGCCGTGCCGGAGCGCACCAGAGCGGCGGCCCGCAGCACGTGGCCCGGCGTGACCCGGTTCCAGGCGCCGCGGTCGGCCGGAGACCACCGGCCCCACGTGCGGACCGCCGCGAAGAGGGCGTCGAACTCCGCACGCGACACCCCCGGCGAGCGGCCGGCCGGGTCCGGGAGGGCGGCGGGGCCGTCCGACGGCCCGTCCGCGGGGCCGTCTGCTGGCCCGTCCGCGGGGGTGCCGCTCACCTGCTGCTCACCCGGCAGTTCACCAAGCTGTCCACCTGCCGGCTCCTCCACTGCGCGTGCGGCCGCGGTGCTCGCCGCGGCCGGCGCGCGTTCACCAGTGCGCGCACGCAAGCACATGCCCGCCGGTCCGCGGCCCTACGCCGGGGACGCCGCAAGGTCGGCCGTACGGGGGCGCGGACCGGCCCGGGCGGGCCCGACCCCGCGCCGCCGCCGCGTGCCGCCGGCGCCGCGGTGAGTGGCGGCCACCAGCTCCGTCGGCGCAGGCTGGATGCATGCGGGTGTCCCTCCGCTCCTCTCCCCGACCGGGAGGCGGCGGTCACCACCAGGTCCTCTTCGTCCTCGCGGAGTGTGTGCCCTTCGTGATCGCGCTCCTGGTGCTGGTCATGGAGTTCACACCCGCGCACGTCCTGTACACCGGGCCCTTCCTGGTGGCCACGCCGGCGCTGGCCGCCGTGACCATGGGCCCCAGGGGCACCGTCGCCGCGGCGGCGCTGGCCGTGGCCGTGAGCATCGCCACCGCCACGTACAACCAGGCGTGGGGCGACCAACAGGTGTACAGCAACTTCCTCGCGCTCTTCCTGGTGTCCCTGGCCAGCGTGGCGACCAGCCGCATGGCCCGCGCGCGCAGCGCGACCGAGCTGAACCAGGTGCGCCGGATCGCCTCCGCCGCGCAGAAGGTCCTGCTGCGGCCCGTTCCCGAACGGCTGGGCCCCCTGCGCGCGGCCAGCCTCTACGTCGCCGCCGAGAAGGGCGCGCAGATCGGCGGAGACCTCTACGAAGCCATGGAGACCCGCTACGGCGTCCGGATGATCGTCGGAGACGTACGGGGCAAGGGACTGCCCGCCGTACGGACCGCCGCGGCCGTGCTGGGCGCCTTCCGGGAGGCGGTGCACTACGAGGACGACCTGGTGGACGTCGTCAGGCACTGCGAGGAGGCGATGCGCCGGGACGCCGCCGTGCCGGGCGCGGTCGACGAGGAAGCGCTCGCGGAGGGCTTCGTCACCGCGGTCGTGGCCCAGGTACCGCCCGGGCACGTGGTCGAGGTGGTCAACCGCGGCCACCCGCCGCCGCTGCTGCTGCGTGACGGCAGGGTCCAGGCCCTGATGCCCGGCAGTCCGCTGCCGCCCCTCGGCCTGGGCGAGTTCATCGCCGGCCCGCCCGGCACCCGGGAGGGCTACGCCTTCCTGCCCGGCGACCGCCTGCTGCTCCACACCGACGGCGTCAACGAGGCCCGCGACCCCGGCAACACCTTCTTCGCCCTGCCGGAGGCCATGGAGGCGATGCCTGGCCTGGGGCCCCGGGAGTTCCTGGACCGGCTGTGCCGGGCGCTGGTCCGCCACACCGGGGACCGGCTGGACGACGACGTGGCGATGATCGTCGTCGACCGCGCCGACGACGACCGAGGGCAGGCCCCGTGACACGTGTGCAGTGGCTCCTGGTACGCGGCGAACGCGGCAACCCCGCGACCCGCCTGGACGACCGGCGCGCGGACGGCGCCGCCTGGTCCTGGGGCAACGAGGCGCGGCCGCTGGTCCACGGCGCCGCGTACTTCGCCGAACTGCTGACGGCCGTCGACGCGATGCGCGAAGGCGACCTGCTCCTGTTCACCGACTGGCGCGGCGACCCCGACGAGCGGCTCGACGGGCCCGGCACCGAAATCGGCACGGTCCTGTGCCGGGCCGCCGAACGCGGCGTCATGGTCAAAGGGCTGCTGTGGCGCTCCCACCTGGACGGCCTCCACTTCAGCGAGCAGGAGAACCTGCACTTCGGCCAGGAGATCGCGCGGGCCGGCGGCGAATGCCTGCTCGACATGCGCGTCCGGCCCGGCGGCTCCCACCACCAGAAGCTGGTGGTGCTGCGCCACCGCGACCACCCCGAACGGGACGTCGCGTACGTCGGCGGCATCGACCTGTGCCACAACCGCAACGACGACGCCGGGCACCGCGGCGACCGCCAGTCGCTGCCCATGGCCGCCCCCTACGGGCCACACCCGCCATGGCACGACGTCCAGCTCGCCCTGCGGGGGCCGGTCGTCGGCGACGTCGAAGCCGTCTTCCGCGAACGCTGGGACGACCCGGCGCCGCTCAGCCGCAGCCCCCTCACCCGCCTGCGGGAGCGGATGCACCGCGAGGACGTCGACGCGGACCCGCTGCCGCCCCAGACCGCGGACCCGGAGCCCTGCGGCACCCACACCGTCCAGCTGCTGCGGACCTACCCCAACCGCCTGCTGCTCGGCTACCCCTTCGCCCCCGACGGCGAGCGCAGCATCGCCCGCGGCTACCTCAAGTCGCTGCGCCGGGCGCGGGCGCTGATCTACCTGGAGGACCAGTACCTGTGGTCGCCCCGCGTGGTGGCCGGCTTCGCCGACGCGCTGCGCCGCAACCCCCGGCTGCGCATGATCGGTGTCGTCCCCGCCTACCCCGACCAGGACGGACCGCTCACCCTGCCGATGAACCTGATCGGGCGGATCAACGCGCTGGCCGAGCTGCGCCGCGCCGGCGGCGACCGGGTCGCGGTGTACGGCCTGGAGAACCACGCCGGAACCCCCGTCTACGTCCACGCCAAGGTGTGCGTGATCGACGACGTGTGGGCCTCGGTCGGCTCCGACAACATCAACCTGCGTTCGTGGACGCACGACTCCGAACTCGGCTGCGCCGTCCACGACGAGGGCTTGGACCCGCGGGATCCGCGCGACCCGGGCGGCCTGGGGGACGGCGCCCGCGTCTTCGCCCGGGAGCTGCGCCTGGAGCTCATGCGCGAGCACCTGGACCTTGCGGCCGGCGCGGTCGGGGAGGGTGACAGAGACGGCGGCGCGGACGCCGACGGTGCGGGCGGCTCGCTGTGCGATCCCGTGGCCGCCTTCGAGGCCTTCCGGGCGGCGGCCGCGGCGCTCGACGCCTGGTACGAGGGCGGCCGCCGCGGCCCCCGCCCGCCCGGGCGGCTGCGCGGCTACGGTCCGCCGGAGCTGTCCGCCGGGCGCCGGCTGCTGGCCCGCCCCCTGCACCGCGTCCTGGTCGACCCCGACGGCCGCCCGATGGGGCTCAGGCTGCGCAAGAGGTTCTGAGCGGCGCCGCATACCCGGGCGAACCCCGGCAAACCGGTGCGCGACGCCCTTGGACGGGTACCCCTTAAGCGGCCAATGAGTAGTGGGGTTAGCATATGAGCGCCGCCTAGCTCGAAAGATAAAGCCTGTGACTGTCAACGAGGACTCGTTCACCAACTGGAACCACCGCGAGGAGATCGCGGAGGCGATGATCCCGATCATCGGGAAGCTGCACCGGGAGCGGGACGTCAACATCCTGCTCCACAGCCGCTCCCTGGTGAACAAATCGGTGGTCAGCATCCTCAAGACCCACCGCTTCGCCCGGCAGATCGACGGCGAGGAGCTGTCGGTCACCGAGACCATGCCGTTCCTGCAGGCGCTCACCGCCCTCGACCTCGGTCCCTCGCAGATCGACCTCGGCATGCTCGCCGCCACGTACAAGGCCGACGACCAGGGCCTGTCGGTGGAGGAGTTCACCGCCCAGGCGGTCGCCGGCGCCACGGGCGAGAACAAGCTGGAGCGCAGCGAGGGCCGCGACGTCGTCCTGTACGGCTTCGGCCGCATCGGCCGCCTGGTCGCCCGCCTGCTCATCGAGAAGGCCGGCTCCGGCAAGGGCCTGCGCCTGCGCGCCATCGTCGTCCGCGGCGGCGGCGACCAGGACCTCGTCAAGCGCGCCTCGCTGCTGCGCCGCGACTCGATCCACGGCCAGTTCCAGGGCACGATCACGGTCGACGAGGCCAACAGCACCATCGTCGCCAACGGCAACGCGATCAAGGTGATCTACGCCAACGACCCCTCCGAGGTCGACTACACGGCGTACGGCATCAAGGACGCCATCCTCATCGACAACACGGGCAAGTGGCGCGACCGCGAGGGCCTGTCCAAGCACCTGCGCCCCGGCATCGACAAGGTCGTCCTGACCGCCCCGGGCAAGGGCGACGTCCCGAACATCGTGCACGGCGTCAACCACGACACCGTCAAGCCGGACGAGCGGATCCTGTCCTGCGCGTCCTGCACCACCAACGCGATCGTCCCGCCGCTGAAGGCCATGGACGACGAGTACGGCGTCCTGCGCGGCCACGTCGAGACCGTCCACTCGTTCACGAACGACCAGAACCTGCTGGACAACTACCACAAGGCCGACCGCCGCGGCCGCTCCGCGCCGCTGAACATGGTCATCACCGAGACCGGTGCCGCGTCCGCCGTCGCGAAGGCGCTGCCCGACCTCAAGGCCCCGATCACCGGCAGCTCGATCCGCGTCCCCGTCCCGGACGTCTCGATCGCCATCCTCAGCCTGCGCCTGGGCCGCGAGACCACCCGCGAGGAGGTCCTCGACCACCTGCGCGACGTCTCGCTGAACTCGCCGCTGAAGCGCCAGATCGACTTCACCACCGCCCCCGACGCCGTCTCCATGGACTTCGTCGGCTCGCGCCACGCGTCCATCGTCGACGCCGGCGCGACCAAGGTCGACGGCGACAACGCGATCCTCTACCTCTGGTACGACAACGAGTTCGGCTACTCGTGCCAGGTCATCCGGGTCGTCCAGCACGTCTCCGGCGTGGAGTACCCGACCTACCCGGCTCCGGCGGTCTGATCCCGCCCGACCCCTGTCGACACCGCCGCCCCGCCGCTCCGCGCCGCGGGGC
Source organism: Streptomyces sp. TN58 (assembly GCF_001941845.1). Lineage (NCBI taxonomy): Bacteria > Bacillati > Actinomycetota > Actinomycetes > Kitasatosporales > Streptomycetaceae > Streptomyces > Streptomyces sp. TN58. The sequence continues at coordinate 6,348,313 of NZ_CP018870.1, forward strand.
GGCGGTGTCTTCTGCCCGGGCCCTTCCCCTCGGGTCCTCCCCCCCCAGGGTCCTTCAGCTCAGGCGTCCGCGGGTACCGGCCGCCGCAGCAGGTACACGGCGGCGGCCCCGACCAGGGCGGCCATGCACGCGATGAACACCAGCCCGGCGCCCTCCAGGCCGATCGGGTCCACGAGCAGTCCCACGCCGATGACCGGTACGGAGATGCCCGCGTAGGCCACCACGAACAGCGTCGAGACCACCGCCGCGCGCCGGTCCGGCGGCGAGGCCGCGGCCACCGCCGCCAGCGCCCCCCTAAACGCCAGCCCCTGCCCGGCCCCGCCGACGACCGCGCTGGCCACCACCAGCGCCAGCAGGTCCCACACCAGGGCCCCGGCGAGCAGCGCGAGCCCGGCGATCAGCCCCGCGCAGCCCAGCGGCAGCGACCGCCCCACCCCGACCCGGCCGACCGCCAGCTGCCCGGCGGTCGAGGCGAAGAAGGCCAGTGCCACGACCAGCCCGCTGACCGCCCGGTCGTGCACGTCGAGGGACTGCGCGAGGAAGGCCGGACTGACCGAGGTGAACACCCCGAACAGCGCGAAGCCCGCGAACGCGGCGATCGCCGCCGGACCGAAGACGGACCGCACCTGAGGAGGCACGCCGGGCCGCTGCGGCCGTACGGTCCTCAGCGGCCGCCGCTCCCGCACGGTCTCCTCCAACCCCAGCACGACGGCCGCCGAGACGGCCACCAGGAGCAGGTGCACGGCGAACGGCAGGTACAGCGGCCAGGGCGCGTACTGCGCGAGCACCCCCGCGAGAAGGGGCCCGCACCCCAGTCCGCCCATGTTGGCGGCCGTCGCCACGAACGTGGCCCGGGAGGCCCCGCCGGGCGGCGCCAGTTCCATCACGTAGACCGTGGCGGCTCCGGTGAACAGCCCGGCGGAGAGCCCCGACAGCAGCCGGCCGGCGTACAGCCAGCCCATCGCGGTGGCGCACAGGAAGCAGACGGCGCTGGCCGCGGAGAACCCCAGGCCCGCCAGTAGCACCGGCCGCCGGCCGACGGCGTCCGAGGCGTTGCCGGCCACCAGGAGCACACCGATGACCCCGAAGGCGTACACGGCGTACACGACCGTCACCACCAGCTCGGAGAACCCGAACTTCTCCTGGTAGAGGCCGTAGAGCGGGGTCGGCAGCGTGGTGCCGGCCATGCACACGGCGAACACCGCCCCGGCGAGCGAGCACTGGCGCCACCCTCGGCGATCACCGTCCATGCCGCCGACGGTAACCCGGCACCCGCGGGCCCGCAGGACGGCTCAGGGGCGGCCCGCGTGGAGTTCCAACGGACCGGTGCCGTCGGCCCGGGCGTCGAGGCACGCCGTGATCTGGCGCCGCAGCACACCCTTGACCAGGCCGGGAAGCTCCTCGCGCGGGACGGTGCGCCACTGGAGGAGCTCGGTGGGGTCCAGCCGGATCCGGGCCAGGGTGGGGGCGTCGAGGACGCCGCCGTCGTAGAGGAAGCGGATACGGGCCGGGCGGCCGGGCTTGTGCGACCAGTTCACGGCGAGCAGGCGGCCCGGGGCCAGGTCGAGGCCCAGCTCCTCGCGGACCTCCCGCCGGGCCGCGGCGCGCGGGATCTCGCCGAGGTCGCTGTCGATGCCGCCGCCCGGCAGGTTCCAGCGGTCGGTACGGCCGTACGCGGGCTGCACCAGCAGGATCCCCCCGTCGGCGGCGGTGAACACCACACTCGCCGCGGTCAGCGCCTTCGGCCGGCTGGCCCGGTGGCTGGCCGCGTCGAGCGCGCCCGCGTGCTCCAGGGCCGCCCGCCGGGCCGGATCCAGACCGGCCGGGGAGCCCGGCTGGGGCACACCGTCGACCAAGTGGGCGAAGGAACCGGTGTGCAGGGCCGCCAGTCCCGCGCGCAGCCGGGGCGCGATCCGGTCGGGCAGCACCGCGCAGGCCTCCTCCGGCCGCAGCCAGCGCGCCTCGGTGATCTCGCCGTCGGCGAACGCGATCGCCGCGGCCTCCCCGGGGGAGAGCGGCCCGACGAGGTGGACGTGCACGATCAGGGAACGGCCGAGCCGGCCGGGCGGCCGCGAGTCCACCGCCAGCAGCCGGCCGACCGGCACCCCGAGGTCCAGCTCCTCCCGCAGCTCGCGGGCCAGCCCCTGCTCCGGCGTCTCGGTGTCCTCCACCGTGCCGCCCGGCAGCTCCAGGTCCGCCTTGTACGAGGTGGTCAGTACGAGCACCCGCCCGCGGGTGTCCAGGACGATCCCGGTGGCGGCCACGAGCGGCGCCGGCTGCGCGGCGTAGTAGGCGCGCACCGCGTCGGGGGAGGGGCGGTCGGGCACGGCGGGCTCCTGGGCTCGGGTCTTCGGCAAGCACTATGCCGGTCCGCCGTGCGGACACGGCCGCCGACATGCGGGTGCCGGGCGCCGTCCGGCCCCGGGTCCGCGGGCCCGGCGCGGGTGCGGTCGCAACACCCCCCTAGGCGCGGGCCAGGAGGAGGCCGCCCATGGTGACCATCGTCGCGGCGACGAAGCCGTCCATGACCCGCCAGGCCGAGGGGCGGGCGAGCAGTCCGCTCAGCAGCCGGGCCCCGTAGCCCAGGCCGGCGAACCAGGTCAGGCTGGCCAGGCCGGCCCCCACGCCGAAGGCCCAGCGCAGGTCGCCCCGGTCGGCGGCGAGGGATCCGACGAGCAGCACGGTGTCGAGGTAGACGTGCGGGTTGAGCCAGGTCATGGCCAGGCAGGTCAGCACGGCCCGGCGGGCTGATCCGGCGGCGGCCCCCTCCGCGGTGAGGGCGGCCCCGGGGACGGGCCGCAGCACCCGGCGCGCGGCGAGCACCCCGTAGCAGACGAGGAAGGCGCCCCCGGCCAGCCCCACGGCGGTCAGCGCGGCCGGCCAGGCGGTCACGAAGGCCCCGACGCCGGCCACGCCGAGGGCGATGAGGAGCGCGTCGGAGACGGCGCAGATGGCGACCACGGCGAGGACCGCGTGCCGGCGCACGCCCTGGCGGAGGACGAAGGCGTTCTGCGCGCCGATGGCGACGATGAGGGAGAGCCCGGTGCCGAAGCCGGCCAGGGCGGCGGTGGTGATGCCGTGTGTCATGCCTCCGACCGTAGGCAGCCGACCCCTTTCAGTACAGCTAAAGATTTTTACGTACCATTAGCGACCGTGATGGACGAACTTCCTCTGGACCAGGTGCGCACCCTCCTCGCCGTGGTCGACGAGGGCACCTTCGACGCCGCCGCGGCCGCCCTGCACGTGACGCCCTCGGCGGTCAGCCAGCGCGTCAAGGCCCTGGAACAGCGCACCGGCCGCGTCCTGCTCATGCGGACCAAACCGGTGCGGGCGACGGAATCCGGCGAGGTGGTGGTCCGCTTCGCCCGGCAGCTGGCCAGGCTGGAGCGGGACGCGCGCGCCGAGCTGGGCATGGCCGACGAGCGGGGCCCCGTACGGCTGCCCATCGCGGTGAACGCCGACTCCCTCGCGACCTGGTTCCTGCCGGCGCTGACGAGGGTCCCGCAGGATCCGCCGATCTGCATCGAGCTGCACCGTGAGGACGAGTCGCACACGACGGCCCTGTTGCGCGAGGGGCAGGTCATGGCCGCGGTGACCTCCTCACCGGATCCGGTGGCCGGGTGCAGCGTGCGGGTGCTGGGACTGGCCCGCTACCTGCCCGCGGCCAGCCCCGCCTTCGCCGCCCGGTACCTGACGGGCACGCCGGAGAGGGACCTGCGCCGGGCTCCCACGATCGTCTTCGACCGCAAGGACGACCTCCAGGACGCCTTCGTCCGCTCCCTGACCGGGGACGGCGCGGCCGGGGCGGGGCCCGTGCGGCACCACGTGCCGACGTCGGAGGGCTTCCGCGACGCGGTCGTCGCCGGGCTGGGGTGGGGGCTGGTACCCGAACAGCAGGCGGGCCCGCTGGTGCGCGCGGGTGAGCTGGTGCTGGTGGTGCCCCGGCGGCCGTTGGACGTACCGCTGTACTGGCAGCAGTGGAAGCTGGACTCGCCGGCCCTGTCGCTGGTGGCCGACGTCGTCGCGGCGGCGGCCGCGGAGGCGCTGCGCAAGGCTTCGGCCTGACGGCGGGCGGCGTGACGGCGGGCGGCGTGACCGCGGCCGGGGGTGACCGCGGCCGGGGTGACCGCGAGGGCCGGCGCGGCCGGCGCATAGGCTTCCCGGCCATGGAGTCCTACACGATCGGCCAGGCCGCCCGGCTGCTCGGCGTCAGTGCCGACACCGCCCGGCGCTGGGCGGACGCCGAACGCTTCCCCACCCGCCGCGAGGGCGCCCGCAGGATGGTGGACGGGCCGGATTTGGCCGCGTTCTGCGTCGAGGCCGCGCAGGAGGCCGCCGACGGCGAGGAGGCCGCCCGTACCTCGGCGCGCAACGCCTTCCCGGGGATCGTCACCGGCGTGAAGCTGGGCACGGTCGACGCGCAGGTGGAGATCCAGGCCGGCCCGCACCGCATCGTGGCGCTGCTGACGCGCGAGGCGGTGGAGGAACTCGGCCTGGAGGTGGGCGCGCGGGCCACCGCGCGGGTCAAGTCGACCAGCGTCTTCGTCGACCGGGCCTGAGGCCCCCGGACCGGCCCCCGGCCGCCCACCCCCACCGGCCCCCGGCCGCCCAGCCCCACCAGCCCCCGGCCCAGCCCCACCGGCCCCCGGAACCCCGGCGCCCGGCGGGGGGTGCGGCGACGATGGCAGACTGGCCGCTGATCCGCCGAAGGGGAGTACGCCGTTGTCCATGTTCAGCAACCTGCGCCGGGCCGTGCGCCGCGGCTACCGGCGGGCCGTCGACCTCAGCCACCCCGCCCGCTCCCCGCTCGGCAGCTCGGTGGTCAACTGCCTGGTCTACCGGGACGGGGTGCGGCAGGAGGACTGCGCGGAGGCCGAGGAGGCGCTGCGCCGGGTCCGCAAGACGGGTGACGGCTTCGTCTGGATCGGCCTGCACGAGCCGGCGCAGTCCGAACTCGCCGGGCTCGCCGAACTGTTCGGCCTGCACCCCCTCGCCGTCGAGGACGCCGTGCACGCGCACCAGCGTCCCAAGGTGGAGCGCTACGGCGACACGCTGTTCTCCGTCTTCCGGACCGTGCGCTACGTCGAGCACGAGGAACTGACCGCGACCAGCGAGGTGGTGGAGACCGGGGAGCTGATGGCCTTCACCGGCCATGACTTCGTCATCACCATCCGGCACGGCGGCCGTGGCACCCTCGGTCCGGTCCGCGAGGAGCTGGAAGCCGCCCCGGAGCAGCTGGCCAAGGGCCCCGCGGCGGTCCTGCACGCCGTCGTCGACCACGTGGTCGACGACTACACGGCCGTCACGGACGCCGTCCAGAACGACATCGACGCCGTCGAGACCGCGGTGTTCAGCGAGAACGGCGGCCGCGGCGACGCCGGCCGGATCTACCAGCTCAAGCGTGAACTCCTCCAGCTGCGGCGGGCGGTGGCCCCGCTGGGCCGCCCGCTGGAGCAGCTGGCCACCCAGCCGATACCGGTCATCCCGCCGGAGATCCGCGCGTACTTCCGGGACGTGGCCGACCACGTGACCCGGGCCACCGAGCAGATCGGCGCCTACGACAACCTCCTGGACTCCATCCTCCAGGCCCACCTCGCGCAGGTGACGGTCGCTCAGAACGAGGACATGCGCAAGATCACGGCCTGGGCGGCGATCGTGGCCGTCCCCACCATGGTCTGCGGGGTCTACGGCATGAACTTCGACCACATGCCGGAACTGCACTGGACGTACGGCTACCCGCTCGTCCTCGGCGTCATGGCGCTCGCCTGCTTCGTCATCCACCGGGGCTTCCGCCGCAACGGCTGGCTCTGAACCGGCCCGCCGACAGGCCGGTTCAGAGCCGCGAGGCCGAACGCGCCCGGTGGTTCGCGAGGGGCGCGGCGGCGGTCTTGAGCCGTCTCCGGGTCTGGCAATAAGGTTTCCTAACCGATCCAGGACGCCTCAACTCCCCCAGGGAGGCCTCGTGTTCACTTTCCGTCGCAGGATGCTGGCGGCCGGAGCCCTGTTCGGCAGTGCGCTCCTCGCCGTACCCGTCGCCGCCCACGCCACCGCCGCGACCCCGCCCGCCACCGCCCGTGAGGCGGCCGCCGCGGGGCTCGACGACCCGGCGAAGAAGGAGATCGCCATGCGGCTCGTCTCCAGCGCGGAGAACTCCTCGCTGGACTGGAAGGCGCAGTACAAGTACATCGAGGACATAGGCGACGGCCGCGGGTACACCGGCGGCATCATCGGCTTCTGCTCCGGCACCGGCGACATGCTCGACCTCGTCGAGTACTACACGCAGATCAAGCCGGGCAACGTCCTCGCCAAGTACCTGCCCGCCCTACGCCAGGTCGACGGCAGCGACTCGCACGCCGGACTCGACCCGGACTTCACCGGGGACTGGGCGAAGGCCGCCCAGGACGCCGAGTTCAGGAAGGCCCAGGACCACGAGCGCGACCGGGTCTACTTCAACCCCTCCGTGAAGCAGGGCAAGTCGGACGGCGTCGGCGTCCTCGGCCAGTTCGTCTACTACGACGCCACCGTGATGCACGGCGACGGCACCGACCCCACCAGCTTCCGCAACATCCGCAAGCGCGCCCTGTCGAAGGCCAAGCCCCCGTCCCAGGGCGGCAGTGAGACCGCCTGGCTGAACGCCTTCCTCGACGCGCGGGTGTGGGCGATGAAGCAGGAGGAGGCGCACAGCGACACCAGCCGGGTCGACACCGCGCAGCGGGTCTTCCTCAGGAAGGGAAACCTGAACCTCGACACCCCGCTCGACTGGAAGGTCTACGGCGACTCGTTCCACATCGGCTGACGGGTCCGCGGGCACGCGGGGCGGGGCGCGGCGGGGTGTCGCGAGGCGGTAACGATGTGAGTAACGATCCGGGTGGCTCCCGGGGTGTCAAGTAGGCCTCGTGTGCGGACGATTCGGACGTCCGGGGACATGGCGCCGCCGCTGTGTCCCGAACGCATAACTCCGGTGCCGGAAATCGGACGGTCCGGCCGATTCGCCTTCCCCGCAAGTGGCTTGACCGCGACGTAAGGGGGGCATAAGTTCTGCCCCGGCTTGCTCCAGCAGGACGGGCCGAACCAACCGTCCTCTGGGGGGACCCATGAACTACTACCTCGATGTCCTGAAGAAGTACGCCGACTTCTCCGGCCGCGCGCGCCGCCAGGAGTACTGGATGTTCGTACTCTTCCAGATCGCCGCGATCATCGTCGTCTCGATCCTGGACGCCGTCCTCGGCACGGCCCCGTGGCTGTACGCGCTCTACGCGCTCGGCACCCTCCTCCCCAACCTGGCCGTCGCCGTGCGCCGCCTGCACGACATCGGCAAGTCCGGCTGGTGGCTGCTCATCTCCCTCGTGCCCTTCGTCGGCGGCATCTGGCTGCTCGTCCTGCTGGCCACCGCCGGCCAGCAGCAGCCGAACCAGTACGGCCAGGACCCGAAGGTCCTCGCCGCCTGATCAGGCGCACGGGCCCGATCGCGGCCTGACCGCAGGAGCGTCGCCCCGGCCGGAAACGGCCGCGGGCGGCGCTCTCGCCGTTTGCAGGGGCGCCGGAGCCGCTTCCGGGGCCCGCCGGAGCCCGCGTGACGTGCGTCTCCCCGACTGGCGGCCGGGGGCTGTGCTGACCGGCCCGATCACGAGATATCTTGATGTCGAGCAATGTTGCAGACGAGAGACGCAGACTGTGGAGCGGAGCATCCGGTGACTGACTCGACCATCATCTACACGCACACTGACGAGGCCCCGGCCCTCGCGACGTATTCCTTCCTGCCTGTGATCCAGGCGTACGCGTCGACGGCCGGTGTGAATGTCGAGACCCGTGACATCTCCCTGGCCGGTCGGATCATCGCCGTGTTCCCCGAGTACCTCCAGGAGAGCCAGCGGATCGCCGACGCCCTCGCCGAGCTCGGCGAGCTGGCGAAGACCCCGGAAGCCAACATCATCAAGCTTCCGAACATCTCGGCTTCGATCCCGCAGCTGAAGGCCGCGATCGCCGAGCTCCAGGGCCAGGGCTACGCCCTCCCGGACTACCCGGACGACCCGAAGACCGACGAGGAGCGCGACATCCGCGCCCGCTACGACAAGGTCAAGGGCAGCGCCGTCAACCCGGTCCTGCGCGAGGGCAACTCCGACCGCCGCGCCCCCGGCTCGGTCAAGAACTACGCCAAGACGCACCCGCACCGCATGGGCGCCTGGACCGCCGAGTCCAAGACGAACGTCGCCACCATGGGCGAGAACGACTTCCGCTCCACCGAGAAGTCCGCCGTCATCGCCGAGGCCGGCACCCTGCGCATCGAGCACGTCGCCGCCGACGGCGCCACCACCGTGCTGCGCGAGTCCGTACCGGTCCTCGCCGGCGAGGTCGTCGACGCGTCCGTCATGCACGTCGACGCGCTGCGCACCTTCCTCAACGACCAGATCGAGCGCGCCAAGGCCGAGGACGTCCTGTTCTCTGTGCACCTCAAGGCCACGATGATGAAGGTCTCCGACCCGATCATCTTCGGCCACGTGGTCCGCGCGTTCCTCCCGAAGACCTTCGCCCGCTACGGCGAGACCCTCGCCGCCGCCGGCCTGTCGCCCAACGACGGCCTCGGCGCCATCCTGAACGGCCTGGGCTCCCTGCCCGACGGCGACGCGATCAAGGCCTCCATCGACGCCGAGATCGCCGAGGGCCCGGCCCTCGCCATGGTCGACTCCGACAAGGGCATCACCAACCTGCACGTGCCGTCCGACGTCATCGTCGACGCCTCCATGCCGGCCATGATCCGCACCTCCGGCCACATGTGGGGCCCCGACGGCAACGAGGCCGACACCCTCGCCGTCCTCCCCGACAGCAGCTACGCCGGCGTCTACCAGGTCGTCGTCGACGACTGCCGCGCCCACGGCGCCTTCGACCCGTCCACCATGGGCTCGGTCCCGAACGTCGGTCTCATGGCCCAGAAGGCCGAGGAGTACGGCAGCCACGACAAGACCTTCGAGATCGCCGCCGCGGGCACCGTCCGCGTCGTCGACGCCGCGGGCAACACGGTCCTGGAGCAGGAGGTCGCCGCCGGCGACATCTTCCGCGCCTGCCAGACCAAGGACCTGCCGATCCAGGACTGGGTCAAGCTCGCCGTCACCCGCGCCCGCGCCACCGGCGTCCCGGCCGTCTTCTGGCTCGACGAGAACCGCGCCCACGACGCGCAGCTGATCGCCAAGGTCAAGACGTACCTCGCCGAGCACGACACCGAGGGTCTGACCATCGAGATCCTCTCCCCGGTCGAGGCCACCGCCTACTCCCTGGAGCGCATCCGCCGCGGCGAGGACACCATCTCGGTGACCGGCAACGTGCTGCGCGACTACCTGACCGACCTCTTCCCGATCCTGGAGCTGGGCACCAGCGCCAAGATGCTGTCGGTCGTCCCGCTCATGAACGGCGGCGGCCTCTTCGAGACGGGCGCCGGCGGCTCCGCCCCGAAGCACGTCCAGCAGCTCGTCAAGGAGAACTACCTGCGCTGGGACAGCCTGGGCGAGTTCTTCGCGCTGGCCGCCAGCTTCGAGCACCTCGCGACCACCACGGGCAACGCCCGCGCCCAGGTGCTGGCCGACACCCTGGACCGTGCGACCGGCACCTTCCTCAACGAGGACAAGTCGCCGAGCCGCAAGCTGGGCGGCATCGACAACCGCGGCAGCCACTTCTACCTCGCCCTGTACTGGGCGCAGGAGCTGTCGCGCCAGATCGACGACCCGAAGCTGGCCGCGGCCTTCGAACCGCTCGCCAAGACCCTCGCCGAGCGTGAGGAGACCATCGTCTCCGAGCTGATCGCGGTGCAGGGCTCCCCGGCGGAGATCGGCGGCTACTACCAGCCCGACGCCGCGAAGGCCGCGGCGGTCATGCGCCCGTCCGCGACCTTCAACGAGGCGCTCGGCCTCCTCGGCTGACACCCGTTGACGCGCTCCGCCCCGGCCCGGCCCCGTGCCCGGCCGGGGCGGACCCGTTACCGGCTCATCTCCCGGATCCCTTTGCCGGTCAGAGCCGGTGGATGCGCTCCTGGTCGAACGCCAGCGGCGACCGGCCGGCGGCCAGGATCCGCAGCCCGGGCGCCACGGACAGCAGCGTGCGCAGCCAGGCCACGGCGTCCTGGCCGAGCTGCTCGGTGCCGTCCAGGACCAGCAGCATGTCCCGCTCGGCCAGCCAGGACGCGGTGTACGCCGTCGTCCCGCACGGCAGGGCCGGCACGCCGGGTACGGAGCCCAGTTCGGCCGTCAGTTCGCGGACCCCGTAGCCGCCCTCCAGCGGGTCGAGGTCGACGACCGCGACCCCGTCGTAGAAGTTGGACGCCAGCCGCCGCGCGATCTCCCGCACCAGCAGGCTCCGCGGCTCGCGGAACCCGCCCGCCACGGTGAGCACCCGCCCCCGCCGGACAGCGGTGAGCAGCCGGGACATCTCGGCGGACGTCGCCGGGAGCCGCGCGGTCGACCCTGATTCCCTCATCGGCACGATGCCCCCCATCGCATGCGTGACCAGGCGCGGCCGCGTCTACAGGGATCTTTCGGCCGTGTGACGCTGATTATGCGCCACTTGGGCCGTATCGCTAGGGGAATGTCGCATTCCGATCGGCGGCTCAGCCGCCGCCCAGGTCAGGGCCGTCCGCGCGGCACCGTCGGGCCCCGCGTGGACGCACCGGGGCGGCGCCCGGCCGGGCGGGCGCTCTCGCGGCCCGGGTGGCGGACCCGCCGAACAGCGGCGCGCCTACGGGCCGGGCCTGTCCGGACCGTAGGCGCGGTTCCCCGCGGGGGTGGCCGTCCCTACCGCGGGGCGACGAACCGGTTCGGGCGGCAACGGCGCCCCGGTGTCCGCGCCCTGCGGCGCTCGCGCGGAGTCCGAACTCCCCTGCGAACGGCAGTCCCGCCTCCCGCACCCCGCCGACCCCCGGTAGCGCACCCGCGTACACCGCCTCGCGTACTGCGAGGCCCGTCGTCCTCCTCCCGCGAGCGAGCCGGAGGCGCCGAACCTGGCCCGGAGGCGGTGGAGCGCAGCCGCCCGCCCGGCCCCGCCCCTGGGAACGGTTGTCCGGAAGCCGGTAATGGGCTCTACTGCTGTCCAGCCCCCACCGGGGCGCAACCGCGGGAGGGACCAGAATGACAGCGGACCGGCGCACGGACCGGCGAGCACGACGAAGAACGCGCGGAGGGGACCGGGCGGCACGGCCCGTGTCGCACCGGCGGCGGCCCGCCGTGCGGGGCGGCCGGCCGCTCCTGGCCACGGCGCTCTCCGCCTTCCTCCTCGTCGGCGTCTGCGCGGCCACCGGCATCGCCTGGGACCCGCTCAGCGGCGATCCCGCACGGAACGCCACCGCCCACGGCCCCGCGCTACCGCAGGCCACCGGCCCCGACTCCGCGTCCGGCGCCGCCGACCCAACCGCCCCCGCACAGCCGGAACAGAGCCCGCCCCCCACCCAGGACCCGGCGGGCAAGGGCGACGGCGAGGACGCCGCGGACGCCGGCGCCGGGCGCCCCACCGGGGCCCTGCCCTTCGACATGCCACAGCCGGCCGCCCTCCGCTCCGGCGAAGCGGGCAAGAAGCTGGTGTTCGCCCACTACTTCACCCCGTACCCGCTCTCCCTCGACAACGCGGGCGCGGACAACGACTACTACACCCGCAACTACCTCGACCCCGACGGCGAGAGCGGCAAACACGGCCGGTACGGCGGCCTGCTGCGCGACCGTCCCCTGCCCGTGGCACCCAGGACCGGCGACTGGGAGTACGCCAACCTCCAGCAGGAGGTGCGCACCGCCAGGGCCGCCGGCATCGACGGCTTCACCCTCGACCTGCTCTCCCTCTCCGGCAAGAACTGGGACCGCGCCAACCTGCTGATGGCGGCGGCCCGGTCGGTGGACCCGGCCTTCAAGATCATGCTGATGCCGGACATGACCTCCCTGAAGACCGACGACCCGCGGGTACTCGCCGAGGCCATCGCCACGCTCGGCGACGCCTCCGCCGCGCACCGGCTCCCCGACGGCCGGCTCGTCGTCTCCCCCTTCAAGGCGGAGGCGAAGAACGTGGCCTGGTGGACCGAGGTCATCCGCGTCCTCAAGGCGGACCACGGCATCCGCACCGCCTTCGTACCGCTCTTCCTCGACTTCGGCGCCCACAGCGGCGACTTCGCCCCCATCAGCCACGGCTTCTCCGAGTGGGGCAGCCGCAGCTACGTCGGCCAGGAGAGCGCCACGCGCGACGTCCGGCGCGCCCACGACATGGGCAAGATCTGGATGCAGCCCGTCTCGGTCCAGGACGCCCGCCCCAACCAGGGCATCTACGACGAGGCCGGCAACACCGCGACCCTGCGCGCCACATGGACGCGCGCCATCGAGGACGACGCCGACTGGGTCCAGCTCACCACCTGGAACGACTACTCCGAGGGCAGCCAGTTCGCCCCGTCCCTGCACAACGGCCACGCCTACCTCGACCTGACCTCCTACTACCTGACCCGCTTCAAGACGGGCACCTGGCCGAAGATCGTCCGGGACACCCTGTACCTCAGCGCCCGCACGCAGTTCGCGAACGCCCGCCCCACCGGCGACCAGTCACTGGTGATGTCCCTGCGCAAGGGCAGCGCCCCGTCCCGGGACACGGTGGAGGTGCTCAGCTTCCTGACACAGCCCGCGTCCGTCCGCACGACCGTCGGCACGGCCGAGGGCGCACACGACGCCCCGGCCGGGATCCACTCCAAGCTGCTGCCGCTGAGGACGGGCGCCAGCTCGGCCCACGTCGTCCGGGACGGGACGGCGACGGTAAAGGTCGACCTGCCGTTCCGTGTGGACCACAAGGTGGAGGTCCAGGACCTCCAGTACCGCGCGGCGACGAGCGGCCGCGAACCGTAGAGGGCCGGCTCCGGGGAGCGCCGCCGTACGGTTCCGGGGAGCGCCGCCGTACGGTTCCGGCCGGGACGACGGCGGCGGTGTTCCCACGGCCCCGGGCGCCGGGGGATGATCCGGGCGACAGCCGCGCCGCACCCCGGAGGTCCCGTGACCGAGACGACACGCCCCACAGCCCGCCCCGCCGAGCCCCCCGCGGGGGAACGGCCCGGCGAATTCCCCGGCGGGGCTGCCCTGTTCCGCCTGGACCCGGACGTCGCCCACCTCAACCACGGTTCCTTCGGCGCCGTCCCCGTGCCCGTCCAGGAAGCCCAGGCCGCGCTGCGCGCCGAGGTGCACGCCGACCCCGACGCCTTCTTCACCGCCGTACCCGAACGCCTCGAACACGCCCGCGCCCGGATCGCCGCCCGCCTGGCCGCCGACCCCGACGGCCTCGCCTTCATCGCCAACGCCACCGAGGGCGCCAACCTCGCCCTCGACGCCGTACCGCTCGCCGACGGCGACGAGATCCTGGTGACCGACCACGGCTACGGCACCGTCACAGCCGCCGCCGCCCGCCGCGCCCCCGTCACCACCGTGGCCCTGGACCCAGCCCTGCCCGACGAGGACGCCGTACGGGAGACCGTGCTGGCCGCGCTGACGCCCCGTACCCGGGTCGCCGTACTCGACCACGTCAGCTCGCCCACCGCCCGGATCATCGCCGCGCCCCGGCTCCTCGCGGAACTGCGCGAGCGCGGCGTCACCACCGTCGTCGACGGCGCCCACGCCCCGGGCATGCTCGCCGACCCGCTCGCCGGCGGCGCCGACTTCTGGTTCGGCAACCTGCACAAGTGGGGGTACGCCCCCTCCGGTACCGCCCTGCTCGCAGTCGCTCCGCAGCACCGCCACCGGATCCGCGCGCTCGTACCCTCCTGGGAGGACGGGCACGGCTTCCCCCGCTCCGTCGAGAACCGCGCCACCGCCGACTACACCGGCTGGCTCGCCGCCCCCGAGGGACTGGACCTCATCGAAACCCTCGACGCGGCCAAGCTCCGGGCCCACAACAGCGCCCTCGCCGCCCACGGCGCCGGACTGCTCGCCGGCATCCCCGGGCTCACCCCGCTCCCGCACACCCCGGGCCTGGCCATGCGCACCCTGCGCCTGCCGCCCGGCGTCGCCGAGACCCCGGACGGCGCCCGCGCACTGCGCGAGGAGATCGCGGCCCGCGAACGCATCCGGGTGCTGATCTGGCCCTGGCCGGGCGGCGGCGGCATCCGGATCTGCGGGCAGATCTACAACCGGCCCGAGGAGTACGAACGCCTCGCCGCGGCCCTCCCGGCGTACCTCAGGCGCGCCTGAGCAGATAGGTGTCCATGATCCAGCCCTTGCGGGCGCGGGCCTCGGTCCGCAGCTCCTCGATCCGCCCCGCGACCTCCGCCAGCCTGCCCTGTACCAGGATCTCGTCCGGGGTGCCGACGTACGCCCCCCAGTAGATGTAGAGGTCCTGGTCCAGGTGGGCGGTGAAGGCGTGCCGCGCGTCCAGCATCACCACCACGTCGTCCACGTCGTCCGGCCAGCCCTCGGCCAGCCGGCGCCCGGTGGTGATCTGGACCGGCCGCCCGACCCGGTTCAGGTTCGTCCGGTGGCGCGCCAGCAGCGCGGAGACGCTGCTGATGCCGGGCACGACCTCGTGCTCGAAGGCCACCCGGCCCCGCTCCAGCACCTCGTCGAGGATCGCGAGCGTGGAGTCGTAGAGCGACGGGTCGCCCCACACCAGGAACGCCCCGGTCTCGCCCTCCGCCAGATCCTCCGCGATGAACCGCTCGAAGAGCTCGGCCCGCGCGCTGCGCCAGCCGTCCACCGTCGGGGTGTAGTCGGCGGGCGTCCGGTCCCGGTCCGGGTCCCGGCCCTCCACGAGCCGGTGGCCGGGGCGGGCGTGCGCGGCGAGCATCGCGCGCCGCAGCCCGGTCAGGTCCGCCTTCTCCTCGCCCTTCTCCAGGATGAGGAACGCGTCCGCCGCGCCGATCGCCCTGACCGCCTGGAGGGTCAGATGGTCCGGGTCGCCCGCGCCTATGCCGATCACTGAGAACTTCTTCACCGGGCTATTGTGCCCACCCCGTCTGCCGCCCTGACCGCCGCCTGCGCCGACGACGCGTGCTCCCCGCTCGGCCGCGCTCGGGCCCGGTCGGCCGCGGCGCACAATGAGGGCATGCCCTCCCACATCGCTCTGACCGCCCTCGTCGTCCACGACTACGACGAGGCGATCGACTTCTACACGCGCGCCCTCGGCTTCGACCTCGCCGAGGACACGGCCCGCCCCGACGGCTCGCGCTGGGTGGTCGTCCGCCCGCCCGGTGCCACCGAGTCCGCCCTCCTGCTGGCCCGCGCCAAGGACGACGCCCAGCGCTCCCGCGTCGGTGACCAGACCGGCGGCCGCGTCGGCTTCTTCCTCCACACCGACGACTTCGCCCGGGATCACGCCCGAATGACCGCCGAGGGCGTCCGCTTCCTGGAGACCCCGCGCCACGAGCCGTACGGCTCCGTGGCCGTCTTCGAGGACCTGTACGGCAACCGCTGGGACCTCCTGCAGCCGGCCCTTCCGTAACGCCTCCACGCCCGGCCGCTCCAGGCCCGGCCGCTCTACGCGTCGCCGCCCAGCCGCGGGGCCTCCCGCGCCGCGTCGACGGCCGGGCCGGCCCGCTCCACCCGGCCCGCCAGCTCCCGGGCCCACCGGACCAGGGCCGGTACGTCGATCCCGTACGGGGCTCCGGCCAGCCCCTCGATCCCGGCGGCCCCGCGCCGCAGCAGCCGCGCCCCGCCCACGGCGTTGCCGCGGGCGGCATGCGTCAGCCCGACCGCGAGCTGCGCGAGCCCCCGCCAGAGCGGGGCCGCGGCCTCGGACCCCGCCTTCCAGGCGTCCTCGAACACCTCGTGCGCATGGAACGGCATCCCGGCGTCCAGCAGCCGCTGCGCCTCCCGCACCGTCTCCGCGGGCGAGCGCACCACCCCCTCGGGCTGCCGCTCCACACCGGGTGCCCCGTACTCCAGGGGCCGCCCCAGCCCGTCCCTCGGCCGGGCGTTCCTCGCCCGCCCCTCGACGTCCCGATCCCGTGTGTTCACGACCCCATCCTCCCCCTCGCCGATTACCCGTGCATGCACACCCCTCGGCGTGGGGTAATGTTCTGCATGTGCCGCCGAGCACGGGGAAACCCGCAGGTCGAAGGTACATCGGGACGTGGCGCAGCTTGGTAGCGCACTTGACTGGGGGTCAAGGGGTCGCAGGTTCAAATCCTGTCGTCCCGACTGGGAGTTCGCTCCGTAGTCGCAGATGAGGGCCTTGTTTCACTTCGGTGAGACAAGGCCCTTTGTCATTCCCAGGCTCGCTGGTGCCACCCTTCGCCACAGGCGCGGTCGAGAGGAGTCGGCCCACCCGGGCTGGTGGACCCACCGCGTCCCGGGCTCCGCGGCGCCGGCGCCCCATACCTCGTAAGAGTGCATACACAACTTCCCTGATGCGGAACGGGTTTGCGCGACCACGCGGGACACTACGCTAGGTGAACAATCGACCGCATTGTGTGGCAACGAAAGGTATGACATGCCGACGGACCTGCTCGACCGCAAGCTGGAGCGCGCCTTCACGCACCTGGACGCCGACGACAGCGGTGTGATCGACGAGCACGACATCATCGCGCTCGGCTCCCGGCTGCTGTCGGCCCTCGGAGAGCCGGCGACTTCTCCGAAGGCCACCGCGGTCATGGGCGGTCTGGTCGACTTCTGGCAGGAGCTCTTCACCGAGCTGGACGCGGACCGGGACGGCAAGCTCACCCCCGAGGAGTACTCGCTGGGCATGACCCGGCTGTACCGGGACGGCGGCCCGGCCTACGACCGTTCCTTCCGGCCGATGGTCGAGGCGATCCTCACGATCGTGGACACCGACGGCGACGGGCGGATCAGCCCCGAGGAGTTCCTCAAGGCCCAGAGCGCCTTCGACACCAGGCTGGGACGGGCCGACACGGAGGCCCTGTTCGCGAGGATCGACAAGAACCACGACGGCTACCTGTCGGTGGAGGAGCTCCTCCACGCGGTCCGCGAGTACTACACGGGCAGCGACGAGGACGCCCCGGGCAACCTGCTCTTCGGCGAGCTCTGAGCCGCTGAAGGCCTGGCCCGAATCCCGGGCCAGGCCTTGACCCGGGTCCCGGCCTGGGTCTGGGGCCGGGCCCGTGAGCGGCCGCGGCCCGGGGGTCAGGATGCCGGGGTGAGCTCGCCGGTGAGGGTGTGGTGGAGGGTGGCGCTCGGGCCGTTGAGGCCCGTGATCTCGACCGTCTTGCCGCGCTGGGCGTAGCGGTGCTCGATCGCGTCGAGCGCGGCCACCGTGGAGGCGTCCCAGATGTGGGCGGCGGAGAGGTCGATCACGACCCTGTCCGGGTCGCCGGCGTAGTCGAAGCGGCCGACGAGTTCGTTGGCCGAGGCGAAGAAGAGCTGGCCGGTGACGGCGTAGACGACCTGGCCGCCGTCGGGGTCGGTGACCGCGGTTACGTCGGCCATCCGGGCCACGCGCTTGGCGAAGATGACCATCGCGGTGACGGATCCCGTGACGACGCCGACGGCCAGGTTGTGGGTGGCCACGACGCACGCCACGGTGACCGCCATGACGGTGATCTCGCCCGCGGGCATCCGCTTCAGCGTGCCCGGTGCGACGGAGTGCCAGTCGAAGGTCGCGAAGCAGACCATGACCATGACGGCGACCAGGGCGGCCATCGGGATGTCGGAGACGACCGGCCCGAAGACGATGCACAGCACCATCAGGAACGCGCCCGCGAGGAAGGTCGACAGGCGGGTCCGGGCGCCGGACACCTTCACGTTGATCATGGTCTGGCCGATCATGGCGCAGCCGCCCATGCCGCCGAAGAAGCCGGTGACCACGTTCGCGATGCCCTGGCCGACGGCCTCGCGGGTCTTCGAGGAGCGGGTGTCGGTGATCTCGTCGACCAGCTGCGCCGTCATCAGGGACTCCATCAGCCCGACGAGTGCCATGGCGAAGGCGTACGGGGCGACGGTGGCCAGGGTGTCGAGGGTGAACGGCACGTCGGGCAGCCCGGGCACGGGCAGTGAGGACGGCAGTGCGCCCTTGTCGCCGACGGTCGGCACGGCGAGGCCCGCGGCCAGCGTGATCGAGGTGAGGATCGCGATCGAGACCAGGGGGGCGGGGACCGCCTTGGTGATCCTCGGGAGGAGGACCATCAGCGCCAGGCCGCCCGCGAAGAGCGGGTACACCGGCCACGGCACGTCCCACAGCTCCGGTACCTGGGCCATGAACACCAGGATCGCCAGGGAGTTGACGAAGCCCACCATCACCGAGCGCGGGATGAACCGCATCAGCCGGCCCACGCCCAGAGCGCCCAGCGCGACCTGGAACACGCCGGCCAGGATGACGGCGGCCACGAGGTAGCCGAAGCCGTACTCCCGGTTGAGCGGGGCGATCACCAGGGCCACCGCCCCGGTCGCGGCGGAGATCATCGCCGGCCGGCCGCCGACGACGGCGATCGTGACGGCCATGGTGAAGGAGGCGAACAGGCCGATCGCCGGGTCCACCCCGGCGATGATCGAGAAGGAGATCGCCTCAGGGATCAGCGCGAGCGCGACCACCAGGCCGGCCAGCGCCTCGGTACGCAGCACCTTCGGTGACAGCCAGGAGGGACGGCGTATGGAGGAGCGCAGACGGGCGGCGGCGGAGGGAACGGAGACAGCGGCGTCGGGCAAGGCGGGCAAACCTGTCGGGCGGGCACACCGCCGGCGGACAGGCGAGCGTACGGGGACGGGACGACCCTCCAGGGTACCGGGGGCCGCACCGGGCAGCCCGCCGCCCCGGTCCGGGGCGGGAATTGCGGATTCCGCCGGGCGGCCCTCGCAGCGTGTCCTGATTCCCGGCCGCGGCGTTCATCACATTTCCGAAACCGACCAGCCGCTCCGTTAACATGTTCGAGCGAAGAATGATCAGGTTGAAAATATGAACATCGGCTGAAAAATTGATATCTGCGGTTTTGCGAGTGTTTTCGCGAAAGGGCGGCGGAGCCGAGCCCGCCGGGTGGCGTCGACCACGCGTCATGCTCTGGGTCGCGGTGAGCGCGGTGGCCCTCGGATTCCTCGTCGCGCTGGAGATCGCGGCGCGCGGCTACGGCGTGCCGGGGCCGATCACCGACCAGGCGCGCGAGGTGGTGTTCGCCCCCAAGTCGGGCACGGTGCTGTACGCCAGCATGGCCCTGATGCTGGTGGTGCTCACCTGGCGGCAGCGGTTGATCGCGGTCGGCGCCGCGGTCGGCATCGACCTCGTCTTCTGGCTCGTACGCTGGGCCGTCGGCGCCGAGATGATGTACGGCAACGGGGCCCTGCTGGTCACCCTCGCCTGCGCCGTCATCGCGCTCACCCGCCGCACCGGCCGTGAACGGACACTCCTGCTCCAGGGCGTGGGCCTGGCCCTGCTGCTGGTGACCGGCCGCAAGACCGGCTACACCTGGCTGCTGATCACCTCCAAGACCCGCCCGACGGTCCTCGACCAGTACGTGGCGACCGCCGACCAGGCACTGGGCAACCCGTCATGGGTGGCGGGCCGGATCGTCGAGGCCACCGGGGCCGTCGGCTTCCGCGTCCTCGAATTCGTCTACATCCAGCTCGCGGTGATGGCGGTCGTCGTCGCCCTGTACCAGCTGCGCCACGTGGCGGCCGAACGCCGCTTCCCGCGCCACCACCTGGTCCGCACCTTCCTCGCCATCGGCCTGCTCGGGCCGGGCATCTACATGGTCTTCCCGGTGGTCGGGCCGATCTTCGCGTACGGCGCCGACGGCGGGCAGTGGGCGCTGGCCGAGCTGTGGCCGAACACGCCGCCGCCCGTCACCCCTCCGCAGCCGATGCCCTTCGACGAGTTCACACCGCGCAACTGCATGCCCAGCCTGCACACGGCATGGGCCACCGCGATCTTCATCCATTCCCGCAACGCCCCACGGGCACTGCGGTGGGCGGGCACGTTCTGGCTGATCGCCACACTCGGCGCGACGCTGGGATTCGGCTACCACTACGGCGCGGACATCGTCGCCGGCGTGGTCTTCACCCTCACCATCGACGTCGCGCTGCGCACCCTCGACCACGGCTGGGACCGGAAGGGAATGCAGCTGACCGCCTACGGCGCCGCGGTCTTCGTCGCGCTCCTGCTGTCCTACCGCTTCCTGTCCATGGAGATGGCGGCACACCCGTGGGTCTTCGGCCCGCTGGTCGTCCTGTCGATGGTCTCGGTGATCTACGGCTACGTACGGATCACCAAGCGGTGGGAACGCCAGGCCGCGGAGGTGTCCGTGCCCCGGCCGCGCCGCGAGCAGCAGCAGCAGCCCGAGCTGGTCTGAGGACGGCGCGCTGAGGACGGCGCGCTGAGGACGGCGCCCAGAAGACGGCGCGCGCCCCGGGTACGGCGGGGCGCGCGCGGCAGGACGGACGGGCCCGGCGGAAGACCGGCCGGCCGGCGGGTCAGACGATGCCCTCGGCGATCTCGGCCTGCTCCCGGGCGTTGCCGTACGCCGACGGGGTCCCGTACGAGCGCCGGGCGGCGTACCACCAGGCGCTGGCCAGGATCAGGACCACAGCCAGGGCGATCACCGCGTAGTTCATCGAGTCGATGGTCACCGGCGACTTCTGCGGCAGGCAGAACAGCACCGTGACGACGGCCACCCACACGACGGCGATCCAGCCGATCGGCCTGCTCCACCGGCCCAGGCTCCACGGGCCGGGCTGGAACCGGTTCCCGGCACGCAGCCGCAGGTAGATCGGGATCGCGTAGGCGGGGGTGATGCCGATGACGTTGATGGCGGTCACGGCCCCGTAGGCGGTCGCGGAGTACAGCGAGGGGACCGCCAGCACGGCCGCCACGGCGACCGAGAGCCACACCGCCGGGACCGGAGTCTGCGTACGGCTGCTCACCTTGCGCCACAGGGCGGAGCCCGGGAGGGCGTTGTCGCGGCTGAAGGCGAAGACCATCCGGCTCGCGGCGGCGACCTCGGCGTTGCCGCAGAAGAGCTGCGCGACGATGACGACGAGGAGCAGCGCGGTGGCGCCGCCGGAGCCCAGTGCGTCGATGAGGATCTGGGCCGGGGGGACACCGGTGGCGGAGTTCTGCACGGCCGCGTAGTCCTGGATGGCGAAGGTGAGGCCCGCGAGCAGGGCGAAGCCGGCGATCCAGGAGACCCAGATGGCGCGGACGATGCCCCGGGCGGCGGAGACGGAGGCGTTGGAGGTCTCCTCCGAGAGGTGCGCGGAGGCGTCGTATCCGGAGAAGGTGTACTGGGCGAGCAGCAGGCCGATCGCCGCCACGTAGAACGGGTTGGCCCAGCCGGTGTCGTTGACGAACTCGGTGAAGACGAACGACGGCGACTGGTGACGGTCGGGTATGAAGGCCAGCGCGCCCACGATCAGGGCGACGCCGCCCAGGTGCCACCAGACGCTGACGGAGTTGAGCACGCTGACGAGGCGGACGCCGAAGAGGTTGAGCGTGGCGTGCAGCAGCAGGATGCACAGGAAGATCACGAACGTCAGGCCGGGAGTGGGCACGACGCCGTACTGGAGGTTGAGGAAGGCTCCGGTGAAGAGGGCCGCGCCGTAGTCGATGCCGGCGATGGCGCCCAGCAGGCCGAGCAGGTTCAGCCAGCCCGTGTACCAGCCCCAGCGGCGGCCGCCGAGCCGGTCCGCCATGTAGTAGAGCGCTCCCGAGGTGGGGTACGCGCTGGTCACCTCGGCCAGGGCGAGGCCCACGCAGAGCACGAACAGGCCGACGCCGGCCCAGCCCCACAGCATCACGGCCGGACCGCCGGTGCCCAGGCCGAAGCCGTAGAGGGTCATGCAGCCCGACAGGACGGAGATGACGGAGAAGCTGATGGCGAAGTTGCCGAAGCCGCCCATCCGGCGGGCCAGGACCGGCTGGTAGCCGAGCTCTCTGAGCCGTTCCTCCTCGTCCTTCCGGGGCTGGGCCTTGCTGTCCGGGCGGACGGTCGGCGCGGTTCGGGACATGGGGGAGTACCTCCGGGGGCGTGGACTCGTGACGAGCGGGGACGGTGAGCGGGAAGGGGGAGCGGGAAGTGTCGAGGGGGACTGGCGGGCGGGTCGTGCGGGGGCGGGGCGTGCAGGGGCGGGACGGCGGTGTCAGTCCCGGGACGCCAGGCTGCGGGTCCTGGCCCGCAGGAAGACCTCCATGGCCAGGTCCTGGTCGGCCGGGTCGCGGGTGCGGTGGGCCCAGGGCAGGGTGGTCCAGTACCGGTCGATCGCGTCGAAGACCTGGGCCGCCGCACCGAACCGGTGGGCCCCCCACAGCGCGTGCGCGAGGTGGTTCAGGTCGAGCTGGGAGGCGCGGCGCAGGTCGGTGTAGCGGAACCAGGTGCCCAGGGCGTGGTCGGCGTCCCGGACGGCGTCCTCGGCGACCCAGTGGAGGTCGAGGGCCTTCTCCTGGCCGCGCTCGCGGCGGTACCGCTCGACGCTCAGATAGAGCGGCAGCAGGTGCAGGGCCGACTCGGGCGGGGCCGAACCGGACGCCCAGTGCACGAAGTTGGCGGCCTCGGTGAGAGGCCCGGGCGTACCCGCGCACACGAACTGCAGCATGCGGTGGTAGGCCTCGCGGTTGTGCGGGTCGCGCTTGTCGACCTGGGCGAGGATGCCCCAGGGGCCGCGGGGCAGCATCAGGGCCGGGGGCTGCTGGCGGTGCTCGTCCATCGAGCGGTGCTCGTCGAGGAGGGCCAGCGCCAGCAGGCAGACCCACGGCACGGGATCGGCGGGGCTCAGCTCGGCGGTGTCGCGGCAGGCGGCCCACGCCTCCTGCCACAGCTCGCGCGTACGGGAGTGGCGTGCGCGGTGGGCGCGGACGGCGCGTTCGACGGCGACCCGGGTGTGCATGACGGACGCGGCGACACTGCGCGGCTCCTCGGAGCGCCACGCCTGGACCACGTCCGATCCGGCGGCGACCGCGGCGAGCACCTGGGTGCGCTGGGTCCACAGCCCCCAGCCGTCCGTCCGGTCCAGTAACTGCGCCATCGCCACCCACCGGCCGGTGCGCAGGTCCTGCACGGCCACACGCAGCTCGTTGTCGTGGCCGGCGGGGTGGTAGACGGGCCGGAAGTCGCTGCCCGCCATCACCTCGCCCCGGTCGAGGGGTCGCCGGGACGGGCGCGTCTTGCGGTGGTCGTCGTCATCGGTCCTCGCATCGCATGGCCTTCGCGCCTGGTGATCGGCGATCACTATAGAGTGACTGTGAGCGTTCGAGTCATGAAACTTTTTCGAATGCAAGGATCAAGCCACGTGCAGGATATGAATTCTCGTCAGACGCAACGATGGCTGTCCGGACCGATCTTGACGAGGCCGCATCCGCTGGTGGAGGCTTTCGCACGACGATCGCGCATGCCGACACCAGGGACGGAGCGGTGATGACGAGCCCGGTGCTCGCTGTGGACCAGGGCACCTCGGGAACCAAAGCCCTCGTCGTCTGCCCCGTACGAGGCGTCATCGGCTCCGCCTCCGCCCCCGTACGCCCCCGCTACCTGCCGGGCGGCCGCGTGGAGGTGGACCCCCGCGAGCTGCTGGATTCGGTCGTCGGCGCGGGACGCGCCGCCCTCGCCGAGGCCGGCGAACCGGTCGCCGCGGTGGGCCTGGCCAACCAGGGCGAGACCGTCTTGGCCTGGGACCCCGCGACCGGCGAGCCGCTGACCGACGCGATCGTCTGGCAGGACCGCCGGGCCGAGCAGCTCTGCGCCGAACTGGCTCCGCACGCCGTCTGGTTGCAGGAGCGGACCGGGCTGCCCCTCGACCCGTATTTCGCCGCGCCGAAGATGGCTTGGATACGCCGTCACCTCACCCGGCAGGGCGTCGTGACGACCAGCGACGCATGGCTGGTGCACCGGCTCACCGGCGCCTTCGCCACCGACGCGGCGACCGCCGGCCGCACCCAGCTCCTCGACCTCGACACCGCCGACTGGTCGCCCGCCGCCCTGGACGCCTTCGGCCTCACCGGGGAAGCCCTGCCGGAAGTCGTCGGCGCGGACACCCGGGTCGGCACCACCACCGCCTTCGGGCCCCCGCTGCCGCTGACCGGCCTCCTCGTCGACCAGCAGGCCGCACTGCTCGCCCAGCGCGCCACCGAACCCGGAACCGCCAAGTGCACCTACGGCACCGGCGCGTTCCTCCTCGCGCAGACCGGCCCCCGCCCCCGACGCAGCACCACCGGACTCGTCGGCTGCGTCGCCTGGCAGCTCGGCGGCGAGACCAGCTACTGCCTGGACGGCCAGGTCTACACGGCCGCGTCCGCCGTCCGCTGGCTCACCGACCTCGGTGTGATCTCCGGCGCCCGGGACCTCGACACCGTCGGCGCCGCCGCCCCCGACGCCGGCGGCGTCACCTTCGTCCCCGCGCTCGCCGGCCTCGCCGCCCCCTGGTGGCGCGGCGACCTGCGCGGCTCCGTCACCGGCCTCGGCCTCGACACGACCGCCGGCCACCTCGTGCACGCCCTGTGCGACGGCATCGCCGCACAGGTGGCCGAACTGGCCGACGCCGTCGCCACCGACCTCGGCGCACCCCTGGCCGCCCTCCGCGTCGACGGGGGACTCACCCGCTCCGCCCTCCTCATGCAGGCGCAGGCCGACCTGCTGCAGATCCCCGTCGAGGTGTCGGCGCTCCCGGACGCCACGGCGCTCGGCGTGGGCGCCGTCGCCCGACTCGGCCTCGACCCCTCCCTCGGCGTCCACGAAGCCCTCCCGCTGTGGGAGCCGTCCGCCGTGTACGAGCCGAAGGCCGACGCCGGGCAGGCCGCCGAGCGCCGCGCACGGTTCCGGAGCGCGGTGGCCGCCCTGCTCGACCGCCCCGCATGACCGTCACCCGGTCCGGTCCGCTGCCCGACAGCGGCGATCCGTACGACGTGACCGTCGTCGGCGCCGGGGTGGTCGGCTCCGCCATCGCCCGCGCACTGGCCCGCCTCCCCCTGCGCACCGCCCTGATCGACGCGTCCGACGACGTCGGCAGCGGCACCTCCAAGGCCAACACCGCCATCCTGCACACCGGTTTCGACGCCGTGCCGGGCTCCCTGGAGTCCCGGCTCGTCCGGGACGGACAGCGGCTGCTCGCCTCCTACGCCGCCCAGAGCGGCATCCCCGTCGAACCGGTCGGCGCCCTGCTCGTCGCCTGGAACGAGGAGCAGCTGGCGGCCCTGCCGGCACTCGCGGACAAGGCCGTGCGCAACGGCTACCGCTCGGCCAGGATCCTCGCGGCCGCCGACGTCCGCAGCCGCGAGCCGCAGCTCGGCCCGGGCGTGCTGGGAGCCCTCCACATCCCCGACGAATCCCTCATCTGCCCCTGGACGACCACCCTCGCCTACGCCACCCAGGCCGTCCGGGCCGGCGTCCACCTGCACCTCAACTGCCCCGTGCTATCGGTCACCCCGGGCGAGCCGCACACCCTCACCACCGGCCGGGGCCCGCTGCGCACCCGCCACCTGGTCAACGCGGCGGGCCTGTACGCCGACGACATCGACCGGTTCCTCGGCCACGCGGACTTCACCGTCACCCCCCGCCGCGGCCAGCTCATCGTCTTCGACGAACTCGCCCGCGGCCTCCTGCGCCACATCCTGCTGCCGGTGCCGGACGCCCGCGGCAAGGGCGTGCTCGTCACACCGACCGTCTACGGCAACGTCATGCTCGGTCCGACCGCCGAGGACCTGGACGACAAGACGGACACCGGCTCGACCGCCGAAGGGCTCGCCCTGCTGCGGGAGAAGGGCCGCCGCATCCTGCCGGCGCTCCTCGACGAGGAGGTCACCGCCGTCTACGCCGGGCTGCGCGCCGCCACCGGGCAGGAGGACTACGCCATCCGCGCCCACCCACGCCAGCGGTACGTCACCGTGGGAGGCATCCGGTCCACCGGCCTGACCGCCTCGATGGCCATCGCCGACCACGTCGTGGACCTGCTCGCCGAAGGCGGTCTGCCCGTCACCGGCGCCCGCGAGCCGGACCCGGTGCGGATGCCGAACCTCGGCGAGGCGTTCCCCCGCCCCTACCGCGACGCCGCGATGATCGCCGCGGACCCGGACTACGGCCGGATCGTCTGCCACTGCGAGCGGGTGACCCGCGGCGAGATCCGCGACGCGCTCGCCTCGACCGTGGCGCCCGCCTCGCCCGACGGCCTGCGGCGGCGCACCCGCGCCCGGGGCGGCCGCTGCCAGGGCTTCCACTGCGGCGCCGCCGTCCGCGCGCTGTTCGAGGAGGCCCGCCGGTGAACCCTGCCGACGCATACACCGGCGGACGCGGCACACGGGCCGATGAACCGGCCGCCGTACGGGTCGATGCACGCGTGGACGTACGCGTGGACGTACTGGTCGTCGGCGCGGGCCCCGCCGGACTGGCCCTGGCCACCCGGCTGGCCCAGGCGGGCGCCGGCCGGGTCGAGGTCCTGGAACGCGAGCAGCACGCGGGCGGCATGCCGTACCACCTCCACCACGGAGGCTTCGGCCGGCCACCGCGCCCCTGGCTGGACGGGCCCGCGTACGCCCGACGGTGGGTGCGGGACGCCGTCGACGCCGGCGCCGCCGTCCGTACCGGCGTCACGGCCACCGGCTGGGCCGGGCCGCTCTGCCTGGAGACCACCGGCCCGGCGGGCCTGGAGCGGATCACCGCCCGGGCCGTCGTCCTCGCCACCGGCGCCCGGGAGCGCCCGCGCAGCGCCCGGCTCGTCCCCGGCTCACGCCCTCAGGGTGTCATGACCACCGGCGAACTGCTCCGGTCCGTCCACCAGCACGCACTGCCCGTCGGCCGACGGGCCGTCGTGGTCGGCGCCGAGCCCGTGGCCCGCCACGCCGCCGCCGTGCTGCGCGGGTCGGGCACGGCCGTGGCGGCGATGCTCACGGAGCACCCCTACGCCGCCGCCGTACCGGGAGTCCCGCTGCTGACGCGGACGACCGTCACCGAACTGCGCGGCCGCGGCCGGCTGACCGGCCTGGCCATCCGCCACCGCGACGGCCGCACGGGCCTGCTCGGCTGCGACACCGTGGTCTTCACCGGCGACTGGATCCCCGAGCACGAACTGGCCCGCCGCGGCGGCGTCCCCCTCGACCCCGGCACCCGCGGCCCCCGCGTCGACGCCTCCTTCCGTACGGAGGCGCCCGGCGTCTTCGCCGTCGGCAACGCCCTCCACGGCATCGAACGCGCGGCCACCGCGGCCCGGGAGGGGGCCGCCGCGGCGGCCCCCGTACTCGCCCACCTCGAAGGCGCCCCCTGGCCGCAGCCCGGCCCGGCCCTGGAGGTCCGGGCCCCGCTCCTGTGGGTGACCCCGAACCGGATCACCGGCACCGCCGGACGGCCGCTGCTGCTGCGCTCCGGCGCCCCCCTCACCGCCCCCGTGGTCACGGCGACCCAAGACGGCCGGACGCTGTGGCGGCGACGCCTCGCGGGCCCGGCCTCCCCGTCCCGCTCCCTGCGCGTCCCGCCCCGGTGGACGGTCCGCGCCGACCGCACCGGCGGCCCGGTCGTGCTGACCCTCGGCTGACACCACACGGCCCGCGGCACCCGTTTTCCGTCTGTTCCTCCGAAGGTCATCCCGATTCCGGATGCGCCGCCGAGGTGCGGGCAGGCGCTCACTGCCGTCACATGCCGCGACTCGGCCCCGCGGGCCCCACGCGAAACCGGAGGTACACGGTGTCCAGTACGACCTTCGCCCCGGGCGCGCCGCCTGCGGGCCTGATCGCCCTCCCGGGTGTGTACCGGCCCCAGGCGGACACCCGGTTCCTCGCCGAAGCACTCGACCACGAGGACCTGGGCCCCGGCCGGGACGTGCTGGAGATCGGTACCGGCACCGGCGCGCTGGCCCTGCACGCCGCCGGCCGCGGCGCCCGGGTCACCGCGGTCGACGTCTCCTGGCGCGCCCTGCTCACGGCCCGCCTGAACGCCCTGCGCCGCCGGCTGCCCCTGCGCCTCCTGCACGGCGACTTCGCGGCGCGCACCGCCGACCGCCGCTTCGACCTGGTCTTCGCGAACCCGCCGTACGTCCCCGCCCCCGGTACCGGGCTACCCACGCACGGCCCGGAGCGGGCCTGGGACGCGGGCCCCGACGGCCGCGCCGTCATCGACAGGATCTGCGCGAGGGCCCCGGAGCTGCTGCGGCCCGGCGGCACCCTGCTCATGGTGCACTCCGGCATGTGCGGGGCGGAGGAGACCGTCGACCGGCTGTCGGCGGCCGGACTGACCGCCGGGGTCATCGCGCGGACGGCCGTGCCTTGGGGCCCCGTCCTGCGCGGGCGCCGGGCCTGGCTGGAACGGCGGGCGCTGGCGGCCCCGTACGAGGAGTGGGAAGAGCTGGTGATCATCCGTGCCGTGTCCGTCTGACAGCGCCCCGACCCCGTCCGGCAGCGCCGCGACCGGCAGCGCCGCGACCCCGGCCAGGCGGGTGTCCGTGGACCCGCAGGGCCCCGTGCTGGTCGAGGGCCCGGTCGAGATCGCCCTCGACGACGGCACCGTCGTGCGCTCCGACCGGTTCGTCGTCGCGGTGTGCACCTGCCGGCGCAGCCGTACGTACCCGTGGTGCGACACCAGCCACCGACCCCGCGAACGAGCCGCTTCGCCCGACGAGGACGGGAACTCCCGATGACAGCAGGCAGCCACTCGAACACCGCGACGGCGACGGCGACGAAGGCCGCGCCCGCCCCCGCCGGCCCCCGCCTGGCCGAGGCGCGGGGCGAGCTGTCGGCCGCCGTGGTCCGCGCCCTCGTCTCGGGCGCCCCGCCGGACTACGCCCCGGGATCGGTGCTGCGCGCCGACCCGTGGGGCGAGGACCTGCACCTCGCCCTCTACCTCCTCTACGAACTGCACTACGCGGGCTTCGACGGGGTCGGCGACGAACGGGAATGGGACCCCGACCTGCTGCGGCTGCGGCAGGACATCGAAGCCCGGTTCCTGCACGCCCTACGCAGCGAGCTGGCGGACGGACCCCGGACCGTCGAGGACGCCTTCGCCCCGCTGCTCGTCGAGCCCGTGGACCTCTCCGGAAGCCTCAGCCACCAGCTGCAGACCGGTGGCGAGCTGTGGCAGCTGCGCGAGTACGCCGCCCTGCGCTCCCTCTACCACCTCAAGGAAGCCGACCCGCACGCCTGGGTCATCCCCCGGCTGACCGGCCGTGCCAAGGCCGCGATGGTCGCCATCGAGTACGACGAGTTCGGCGCCGGGCGCGCCGACCGCATCCACGCACGGCTCTTCGCCGAGCTGATGGCCGACCTCGGACTGGACCCCGCCTACGGCCGGTACGTCGACCAGGCACCGGCGCCCCTGCTCGCGACCGTCAACCTGATGTCCCTCTTCGGCCTGCACCGGGCCCTGCGCGGCGCCCTCGTCGGCCACTTCGCATGCGTGGAGGTCACCTCCTCACCCGGCTCCCGGCGGCTCGCCAAAGCCATGCGGCGCTGCGGGGCGGGACCCGCCGCGGAACACTTCTACGCCGAGCACGTGGAGGCCGACGCCGTCCACGAACAGGTCGTACGCCACGAGGTGATCGGTGGCCTGCTGGCCGCCGAACCGGACCTGGAGGCCGACGTCGCCTTCGGCTGCGCGGCCACCGTCCTGGTGGAGGAGCGGCTCGCCGGCCACATCCGGCGGGCCTGGAACCAGGGCCGCAGCGCGCTGCGCACCCCACTGCCGGCCCGGGACACGGACCCGGACCTGTGAGCGACCGAGAGGCGGGCGGCACCTTGGCACTGCTGGACGTGTTCACCGACGTGATCGACTATCCGGTGTACGTCGTCACCACGGCGGCCGGGGACCGGCGGGCCGGCTGTCTGGTGGGCTTCGCCTCCCAGTGCTCCATCGACCCGCCCCGCCACATGGTGTGGCTCTCCAAGGCGAACCACACCTACACGGTCGCCCGTACGGCCTCCCACCTCGCGGTGCACGCCCTACGGCACGACCAGAAGGAAACCGCCGAACTCTTCGGCAGCCGGACCGGGGACGACACCGACAAGTTCGCCCGCCTCGCCTGGCACCGGTCGCCCCACGCGCCCGCGCCGATCCTGGACGACGCGGCCGCCTGGTTCCTCGGCCGGATCGAGACGCGCGTCGACGGCGGCGACCACGTCGGCTTCCTCCTGGAACCCGTCGACGCCGGCCGTCCGGGCCCCGAACGGCCGTCCCTGCTGCTCCTCGGCGACGTCGTGGACCTCACCCCCGGCCACCCGGCCTGACCGGCGCAAATCCCCCGCCACGCCCCACCCCGGCCGGGCCGGGCACCCCCTCGCCCTCCTTTTGCGGTCCCCACGGGCCGCGCCGAGACTGGACCCGCGTGTGATCAGCCGACCAGCGAACGGACGATGGGAGAAGACATGTCCGAGTACGGAAACGGATTCGCCTGCACAGCCGGTGCCGAGGACTTCACCGCCACGGCACACCGGCACGGCAAGGGCGGGCGCCGGGTCACGGTGAAGGGCACGTGCGCATGCCGCACGCCCGGCTACCGGCTCCAACTGGACCTGGCCTCCCCACCGATCGTGCCGGTTCCCGAGGAACTCCACCTGGAACTGGCCGAGGTCGCGCCGACCGGCACTGTCGCCCAGGTCATCACACCCACCGACGTCGAAGGCGAGTTCGAGATCGGCGACGAGGTCGAACGGGTCGTCATCCGCAACCGGAACATCACCGTACTGGTCAAGGAGGGCTGAGTCCGAGGAGGGCTGAGTCCGGCCCCTGGTGCCACCGCCACTGACATTCCGTCAGGTAGGGACCGCCGCGCCGCGCCGGGTTTCCAGTTCACCCCCACGGGTGAAAATGGGGGTCGGGGCGCGGACGTGGGGGGCGGCATGCCGGTGTTGCTCGTACGGGAGAACGGCAGGGCACGCGGCTGGCCGGCCTGCGTCGGGGCGGTCGGCCTCGGCGCGGCAGCCCTGGCCCTGGCCTCGGTATGGACCAGCGGAGGGTGGGCCACGGGCATCGGCGCCGCCGTCACCACCCTCTCCGGGCTCCTCGCCGAGCGGCTGCAGCCGCAGCGCGAGGCGGCCGCGGCAGGGGACGCCGACCGGACCGGAGCCGACGCGCTGCTGCGCACCGCCGGGGGCCGGATCCCCACACTGCGGCAGGTGGACCGCCCCGAGCCGGCCGGCGCCCACCCCGCGGACGGGCGCCCCGCCGACGGCGGCCGGGTGCCGGGCGCCGCCCCCGCCTACATCCGCCGCGACGTCGAACCCCAGCTGCGCGAGGCGCTCGGCCGAGCCGGATTCGTGCTCCTGGTGGGGGAGTCCACCGCGGGGAAGTCCCGGCTCGCGCACGAGGTGGCCCGCGCGCTCTTCCCCCGGCACGCCTTCGTGCGCCCGCTGGGCAGGGCCGCGCTCCCGCAGGCCCTGCGCGTGGCCGGCGCGCGGCGGCGGGCCGTGCTGTGGCTCGACGACCTGGAGGAGTTCCTGGGCGCGGACGGACTCACGACCGCCATGCTGGCCGCACTGCCGGCGCCGGTGCCGGGCCGCCGGATCGTGCTGGCGACCATGCGCACGCAGGAGTTCCGGCGCTTCGACGCCCGCGAGGAGAGCCGGCTGACGGGTTCCGACCGGGACGCCTGGCGCACCCAGCGGGACGTGCTCCGGCAGGCGGAGGTGGTACGGCTGGCCCGGCACTGGTCGCCCGACGAGCGCGCGCGGGCCGCCGCCCACGCGGAGGACCCGAGGATCGCGGCGGCCCTGCGGGCCGGCGAGCGCTTCGGCATCGCGGAAGTTCTCGCGGCCGGACCGGAGTTACTGGCGGCCTGGCACGACGCCTGGACCCCCGGCGCCAATCCGCGCGGTGCGGCCGTGGTCGCGGCCGCCGTGGACTGCCGGAGGGCCGGGCTGCGCGGCCCGGTGAGCCGCGACCGGCTGCGCGCACTGCACGGCCCCTACCTGGCGCAGCGCGGCGGCGGCGACCTCCAGCCGGAACCCTTCGACGAGGCGATGAACTGGGCCTGCACCGCCGTCTACGCCACCAGCGGCCTGCTCGTCGGCAACTACACCCAGGGCTACACGGCCTTCGACTACCTGCTCAACATCCCCGGCCTCGCCCCGGTCCCCGAGCACCTGTGGCAGGCGCTCCTCTCCGGCGTCACGGCCGCCGAGGCCTACGACATGGGCCTGCTGGCCCACCAGGAAGGCCGCCCCGCGCGGGCCGCCGAAGCACTCTCCCGGGCCCAGCTGGGCGGGGTCCCCGGAGCCGACTTCCTGCTCGCCATCACCGTCGGGGACGCGGGCCGGCCGCGCCGCGCCGCCGCCGACCTGGCGGCGATCACCAGGCGGCGCGAGTACGCGCTGGGCCCCTGCCACCCCGACACCCTCGCCGCCCGCCACCAGCTGGCCTTCTTCACCGGCGAGGCCGGCAACCCGCACGCCGCGGCCGGAAGGTTCGCCGCCCTCGCCGCGGACACGGCGTCCGTCCTCGGACCCGGTCACCCCGACACCCTCGCCGCCCGCAGCGAACTGGCCTACTTCACCGGCGAGTCGGGCGCCCCCGCCGAAGCGGCCCGGCAGCTGTCCCGGCTCCTCGCCGACCGGCTGCGGGTGCAGGGCCCGGAGGACCCCCAGGTGCTGGCCACCCGGCGGAGCCTGATCTGGTACCGGGGCGGCGAACCCGCCCGCACCGAGGCCGAGCTGGCCGAGCTGCTCGCCGACGCCGAACGCTGCCTCGGCCCCGACGACCCGCACACCCTCGCCGTCCGCAGCAGCCGCGCCGCCCTCGCGGGCCGGGCGGGCCGTACCGCCGAGGCGGCGGCGGCCTGGGAGTCGCTGGTGGCCGACCGTACCCGGGTCATGGGCCCCGACCACCCGCACACGATCTACGCCCGGCTGGAGTGGGGCCGCGCGCTGGCCTCCTCGGACCGTCCAGAGGACGCCCGCGCCGTGCTGACCCGCACCCTCGGCGAAGCGCGGGCCCGGCTGGAGCCCGGCCACCGCCATCTGCGCCTGGCCCGGGAGCTGCTGGCGGGCCTGCCGCCGCCGGGCGGGCACCCGGCGTAACCCGCGCGGCCCGCCCCGGGCGCCTCCGGCGTGGGGCACCGTACGATGATCCCGTGACCTCCACCCGCCCGCCGGTGAACCGACGCCCCTCGGTGTCCGGTGCCGCCCTGCGTGTGCTGGTGCTGGCGGTGCTGGCCGGAATCCTCGGCATGCACGCCCTGGGGCCGGCACCGGCGCGTGCCACCCTGCCCCCGGAGGCACACCACGCGATGGCCGCGGACCACGGCGCCCCCGCGGGCGGGCGGACGGCCGGGGACTGCTCGCACCCCGACGGCGGCTCCGGTCATTCCGGTCACGCGGACGCCACCTGCGCGGCCGCCGGCACCGCCTCCGGGTACACGCCGCCCGCGCTCGCGGAGTCGCCGGCCGGCGCGTCCGCGGTGTCCTCCTCCGCTCCCGCCGCCCCGCCGGCCGCGGCCGTCCCCCGCGCACCGCCCGATCTCGCCGAACTACAGCTCCTGCGGATCTAGAGCGTGTTGCGAAAGTCCCGTCCGGCTCGCGGTGCCTGGCACGGCACCTCGCCGCGTTGTCGGGATCGTCGGCGTACGACCGGTACGCGGGCGTCCCTCCGCCTTGCGAGGCACCGCACCAGACACCGCGAGCACCGCCCTGCGGGCGGACGACGCCACTTTCGCAACACTCCCTACCCCCGCACGACGCCACCGGCACACGCCGGCCGGCCGGTCGTGCCCCGGGCACACTCTCCATCCGTTCTTCCCGCGCGCCCGAGACCGGGCCGCGGACCAAGGAGCAGCACCATCATGACCAGCAAGCGTTCCCTCTTCCGCCGTGCCGCCGCGGTGGTCTCGGCCGGTGCCGCCGCCGTCGTCCTCGCCGCCTGCGGTGGCGGCGACGGCGCGGGCGGCCACGACGGCCACGGCAGCGCGTCCCCGTCTGCCCCCGCGTCGGCCCAGTCCCCGGGTCCCGCGGGCCAGGGGCAGCACAACGCGGCCGACGCCGCCTTCGCCAAGGGGATGATCCCGCACCACCGCCAGGCCGTGGAGATGGCCGACCTCGCGCCCTCCCGCGCCGGTTCGGCGGAGGTGAAGAAGCTCGCCGAGGACATCAGGAAGGCCCAGGACCCCGAGATCAGGACCCTGTCCGGGTGGCTGACATCGTGGGGTGAGCAGGTGCCCGCCGAGAACGCCACGGACCACTCGGGGCACGGCATGGCCGGGATGATGACCGCGGAGCAGATGGACCGGCTGAAGGCCGCTTCGGGCGCGGCGTTCGACACCGCCTTCATGGAGCTGATGGTCGAACACCACGAAGGCGCGGTGGCCATGGCGAAGACGGAGCAGGCACAGGGCGCCTTCCCCGCGGCCAAGACGATGGCCGACGCGATCATCACCTCCCAGACCGCCGAGATCGCCCAGATGAACAAGCTCCTCGGCAAGAGCTGACCCGTACCGGGCCGTAGCGGTGTCCGTACCGCGCCGGGGCGCGTGAACGCCCCGGCGCGGTACGGCCGTGCGGCCTGGCACGGAGCGCATTTCGCGGGCGGGGCGTACGGCGCGTACGGCGCGGGACCGTTCCGACAGAACCGATTCTTCTTTGGGGGTAGGGCACAGATGGACAAGGACAGGATCCTGGTGGTCGGGGGCTACGGCGCCGTGGGCGCGACGGTCGCCTCGACGCTCGACGGCTGGTTCCCCGGCCGGGTCGTCGTCGCCGGGCGCGACGGGGCCAGAGTGCGGGCGCTCGGCGGGGTACGCGCCGACGTGTCCGATCCGGACGGCTTCCGGCGGACGCTGGAGGAACTGGGCGACGTGGCGGCCGTCGTGCTGTGCGTGGAGCCGCCCGACACGCGGCTCGCACGCGTCTGCCTGGAACGCGGCGTGCACCTCGTCGACATCGGTGCCACCAGGCGGCTGCTCGACGGGACCGCGGAACTGCACGACGTGGCGGCCGGGGCCGGCGCCACCGCCGTCCTCAGCGTCGGTGTCGCCCCGGGCCTGAGCAACCTCCTCGCCCGCCGGGCGCACGAGGCCGTCGGCGGGGCGGACCGCATCGACCTCACGGTGATGCTCGGCGCCGGCGAGCGGCACGGCGCCGACGCCGTGCGCTGGACGGTCGAGGGCCTGGCCGAGCCGCCGGCCGGAGCGCCGCTGCGGACCGCGCTCCCCGGCCACGGCACGCGCACCGCGCACCCCTTCCCCTTCTCCGACCAGTACACGCTGCGTCGCACGCTCGGCGTGGCGCAGGTGACCACCCGGCTGTGCCTGGACTCCGAGCCGCTGACCGCCGCGCTGTTCGGGCTGCGGGCGGCGGCCCGCCGGCCCGCGGTGCGGCGCGCCCTGACGGCCTCCTTCAGCCGCGTCCACCTGGGCGGTGACGGCTTCGCCGTCCGCGTCGACGCCCGACGCGGTGGCCGCCACGCCGCGTACGCCGTCACCGGCCGGGCGCAGAGCCGCTTCACCGCGCTGGCCGCCTCGTACGCCACCAGGGAACTGCTCGCCGGCTCCCCGCCCCCCGGGGTCCACCACATAGAGCAACTGCCCGCACTGGCGGGCCTCCCGGAAGCCCTCGCCGCGCACGGCCTGACCGTGTGGCGCCGCGGGGAGGCGCCCCCGGCCTGATCCGTGCGGCGGCCGGAAAACCCGTGGACCGGCCCCGTGCGCCTACGGGACACTCCGACTCCTGTCCTGCCGGTCCGACTACACAGGGTTTGGGATGGGATCGCCAAAATCGCGCGACAGCATGCCGAGCAGGGGCTCGGTACTCCTCGCACTCCGCTACTACGGACGGGAACTGGCGCGCCTGCGCCGGCTCGCCGTCCCCGCCATGCTGCTCCCGGCGCTGGGCAACATCGGCATCTTCTACGTCGCGCCTCTGGTCGTCGCCAAGCTCGTCGGCCAGGTCGCCGAGGGCGGCGGCGCCGGCCTCGACACCATGCTGCCCCACGTCATCGCCTTCGCCGGCGTCCTGCTGCTGGCGGAGGCGCTGTGGCGGATCGGGCTGCACTGCCTCAACCGCCTCGACGCCCGGGGCATCGAGCACCTCTACGTCGTGGGCATGGACGAACTCTTCGCCAAGGACGCGGCGTTCTTCCACGACAACTTCGCCGGATCGCTCACCAAGCGGGTGCTCAGCTTCGCCTCCCGCTTCGAGGAGTTCGTCGACACACTGACGTTCTCGGTCATGGGCAGCTTCGTGCCGCTGCTGTTCGCGTCGGTCGTGCTGTGGCAGTACGAGCCCATGCTCGTGGTCGGCCTCCTCACGCTGATCGCCCTGACGGCGCTGTGCGTCGCCCCGCTCATCCGCCGCCGCCAGACCCTCGTCGCCCAGCGCGAGGAGGCGATCGCCCGGGTCTCGGGCCACGTCGCCGACAGCCTGACGAACATGGACACGGTCCGGGCGTTCGCCGCCGAGGACCGCGAGGCCGCCGAACACCGGTCCCGCGTCGCCGAGTCGCGCCGGCTGACGCTGCGTTCGTGGGACTACGGCAACCTGCGCATCGACACGCTGGTCGCGCCCCTGTCCGTCCTGACCAACGTGCTGGGCCTGCTGCTCGCCGTCGTCCTCGGCGCGGGGGACCACGGGGTGGAGGCGATCATCGTCACCTTCACCTACTACGCCAACGCGACCCGCATCATGTTCGAGTTCAACCAGATCTACCGCCGGCTGGAGAGCTCGATGACGGAGGCCGGGCAGTTCACCGAACTCCTGATGCAGCCGCCGACGGTGCTCGACCCGGTGGCGCCGGAGCCGCTGCGCTCCGAGGGCGCCGGCGTACGGTTCGAAGGGGTGAACTTCTCCCACGGCGGTGGGCGGCCGCTCTTCGAGGGCCTGGACCTGGACGTGCCCGGCGGTTCGAAGCTCGGCCTCGTCGGCCGGTCCGGCGGCGGCAAGACCACGCTCACCCGGCTGCTGCTGCGGATGACGGACGTCGACGGCGGCCGGATCCTGATCGGGGGCCAGGACATCAGCCGGCTGCGCCAGGCGGACCTGCGCAGCAGGCTCGCCTACGTGCCGCAGGACCCGGCGATGTTCCACCGCACCCTGCGCGAGAACATCGCCTTCGCCCGGCCCGGGGCCACCGAGGCCGAGATCCGCCGTGCGGCGGAGGCGGCGCACGTCACGGAGTTCGCCGACGCCCTCCCCGACGGGTTCGACACCATGGTGGGCGAGCGCGGCGTCAAACTCTCCGGCGGACAGCGCCAGCGGGTCGCCCTCGCCAGGGCCGTCCTGCGCGACGCGCCGATCCTGCTGCTCGACGAGGCCACCAGCGCCCTGGACTCGGAGAGCGAGGTCCTGGTCCAGGAGGCGCTGTGGCGGCTCATGGAGGGCCGGACGGCGCTGGTGGTCGCGCACCGGCTGAGCACCGTGGCCACCATGGACCGGCTCGTCGTCCTCGACCGCGGCCGGATCGTGGAGCAGGGCACCCACCAGGAACTCCTCACGACCGGGGGCGCCTACGCCAAGCTGTGGAAGCACCAGTCCGGAGGATTCCTGCACGACACCGACACCGACACCGACACCGACACCGGCACCCGCACCGACACCCGCACGGGCACCGACACCCGCGCGCGCTACGAGCTGAGCTGAACGCGGGCCGTGTCCGTGTCCTGTGGAGCGGGGCGGCCGGAGATGCATAGCTTGTCCTGATGTGAGCTCCGACATCGAAGGCGAGAAGGTCCTGGGCCGGCGCCGGCTGACCCGGGCGGTACTGACGGCCGCGGCCGCCGTGGGCGCCGGGCTGGTGGCCGGCTCCTCCCACGTGCCCATGGCCCCGCGCGTCGGCGGAGGCGCCGGCTCGCGGCCCACCACCCCGGCGTCTGCACTCCGCGAACTCGGGGCGGGCAACGGCCGCTGGCGGACCTACCACGAGCGCCACCCCGACCAGACGCGGACCGTGCGGCGCACGCTCGTCGCCGGCCAGCACCCGTTCGCCGTCGTCCTCGGCTGCGTCGACTCCCGGGTTCCGCCGGAACTGGTCTTCGACCAGGGCCTCGGCGACCTCCTGACCGTGCGCTCGGCGGGCGCGGTACTGGACGAGGCGGTCCTGGGGAGCATCGCGTACGGGGTCCTCGAACTGCGCATCCCGCTGGTCGTCGTCCTCGGACACCAGTCGTGCGGGGCCGTCTCCGCGGCCGTCCGGGCCGCGGAGGGCGGACCGCCCCTCCCGGGACACATGCAGTACCTGGTCGACCAGATCCGCCCGGCCGTCGACCGCCGTCTGCGTGGAGCCGCGCGGATCGACGCCGCGATCACCGCCAACGTACGGCTGGTGCGCGAGCGGCTGGCCGCCGAGCCGGAGATGGCAGCCAAGGCCGCCGCGGGGGCCCTGGCCGTGGTCGGAGCCCGGTACGAACTCACCAGCCAGCGGGTGCGCATGGTCCGCTGAGCCCACCCGTCCGCCCTCGAAACCCCGTTCGTCAACCACGCGGGGCCTTCCCGCACGTCCGGGTGGTAGTTCCCCGGCCGGGGCCCCTTTCGGCGTTCACGGCGTCCCGGGGCCGGGAGAGTTGGTTCATGATCAACGAGCCTTCCCCCACCCCTGCCGCCACTCCCGACCCGGCGGACGGGCACGCTCCGGACCCGGCCCGCCGGCCCTCGCGCCGCACGCTCATCGCCGGGGCCGCCGCGGTCGCGGGAGCCGGCGCCCTCAGCGTCGCCGCCGCCTCCGCCGGGACCCCGCAGGCCCCGTCCGGCTCCGCGGGCCCCGACTGGGAGACCTGCCTCACCGTCGCCCGGGCCATCCTCGTACGGGGCGACGACGACCAGCCCCTGGTACCCGGCTACGCGGACGTCCTCCTCCGCAACGGCCTGCCGCGCTCCCGGATGCCCCGCAGGAAGGTGCTCGTCGTCGGCGCCGGGCCGGCCGGCCTGACCGCCGCCCACCTGCTGCGCGAGGCCGGCCACGAGGTCACCGTCATCGAGGCCAACGGCAACCGCGTCGGCGGCCGCATCAAGACCTTCCGCACCGGCGGACACGAGAAGTCCCCCGCGGCCTTCGCCGACCCCAAGCAGTACGCCGAGGCCGGCGCCATGCGGATCCCGGACAGCCACCCCCTCGTCACCGGCCTGATCGACAGCCTCGGCCTCAAGCGCAGGCGCTTCCACCTGGTCGACGTCGACGGCTCCGGCCGCCCCGCCTACCGCACCTGGATCCTCGTCAACGGCGTCCGCGTCCGCCGCGCCGACTACGCGCGCGCCCCGCAGGCCCTCAACCGCTCCTTCGGCGTGCCGGCGGCCTACGAGGGGATCCCCGCCGCGCAGATCGTCCGCAACGCGTTCGCCCCCGTACGCAAGGAGATCGACGGCAAGAAGGACAAGGCGCTCGTCGAGGGCTGGGCCCGGGTCATCCAGCGCTACGGCCACATGTCGATGTACCGCTACCTCACCGAGGAGGCGAAGCTCGACGAGCGCACGATCGACCTGATCGGAACCGTCGAGAACCTCACCTCCCGGCTCCACCTCGCCTTCGTGCACAGCTTCATCGGGGCCTCGCTCATCAGCCCCGACACCGCCTTCTTCGAGCTGCCCGGCGGCACCGCCACCCTGGCCGACGCGCTCTACGCCCGCGTCCGGGACATCGTGCGGCTCGACCGCCGCGCCACCCGCATCACCCACGGGGACGGCAAGGTCAGCGTCGACACCGTCTCCGAGGGCCGCGACGGCCGCCCCGTACAGCGCGAGACCTTCACCGGCGACACCGCGATCATCACCGTCCCCTTCTCCGGCCTGCGCCACATCCCGGTCACCCCCGCGCTCTCCTACGGCAAGCGGCGCGCGATCACCGAGCTGCACTACGACGCGGCCACCAAGGTGCTGCTGGAGTTCAGCCGCCGCTGGTGGGAGTTCGACGAGGCCGACTGGAAGCGCGAGCTGGAAGCCGTGCAGCCCGGCCTCTACCGCAAGTACCAGCTCGGGCAGACCCCGGAGGACGGCGCGCTGCTGGGCGCCCACTCCTCCGTACCGCGCAGCGGCATCTCCGGCTCCCAGCGAGCCCACTACGCGGCCTGCCGCAGCCTCACCCGCGACCAGCCCGAGGCCGCCGGGGTCATCGGCGGCGGCTCGGCCACCGACAACCCCAACCGCTTCATGTTCCAGCCGTCCTACCCGGTCGAGGGCAGCCGCGGCGGCGTCGTGCTCGCCTCCTACAGCTGGTCGGACGACGCCCTGAAGTGGGACTCCCTGGACGACGACGAGCGCTACCCCCGCGCCCTCGCCGGCGTCCAGGAGGTGTTCGGGCAGCGGATCGAGGTCTTCTACACGGGCGTCGGACGCACCCAGTCCTGGATGCGCGACCCGTACGCCTACGGCGAGGCCTCCGTGCTCCTGCCGGGCCAGCACACCGAGCTCTTCCCGCACGTGCGCCGGGCCGAGGGGAACCTGCACTTCGCGGGCTGCCACACCTCCGTGAAGCCGGCGTGGATCGAGGGCGCCCTGGAATCCGCGGTGCGCACCGCCCTGGAGGTCCACACGTCGGCATGACCGGCGGCGGGCCTCAGTGGCTCCGGCCTCAGGTGTCGGCGAGCACGATCACCCAGTCCTGCTCGCCGAACCGGACCCGCTGCCGCTTGTCGGGGTTGAGCCGGACACCGTACGCGGGAGCCGTCGCGGCCTGCGCGCGCACGCGGTAGCCGACGGCGCACTCCCGGCGGCGGCGTGCCGACTCGACGACCGTGGCGAAGGCCACCTCCCGGTCGGTGCGGACGTAGTCCGCCACCGGCCGCAGGTAGAACTCACTGCCCTCCGCCCGGAACAACTCCTCGAAGACGTCCGCGAGATGCCCGCTCTCCGAGATCTGCGTCATCAGGAGGCTGATCAGACGGCCGCTGACGATGAAGTCGGCGCCGGCCCGGGCGGGGGCGAGCAGCCGGTTGCCGTCGTCGGACATCTCGGTGGTCAGCGGGAGTTCACAGCCCGCCGCCTCCGCGATGGCCCGCAGGTGCAGCAGCGTCACCAGCGTCCTGTCGTCCGTGCCGTCCCCGGGCTCCGCGGCGGGGCCGGGCGGATCCGCGTCGGGGGGCGCGGCGGCCGGGGCGGTGCCCTCCCGGTCGGTCTCGCCGATCACGATCACGCTGTCGTAGGAGGGCACGTCCAGCTTGGCCAGGACCTCCGGGTCGGTGATGTCCCCGCTGTGGAAGGCCACTTCGAGGCGGGTGCGCGCCGCCGCGACCTCGGCGGCGGCCCGCGGGGCCGCCCCGCCGCCGAGCGCCACGACGTCCAGGGTGGTGCCGGGGGTGACGAACTCGTCGAGCTGCTCGACGAGGAGCGGAGCGCGCCGGTTCCAGCCGAGGAGGAGGAACCGCTCGGCGTATCGGGACCGGGGGCGGGCGGTGACGATGGCGTCCTCGTCGACCCAGGGGCCCGCCGGCTCCTGCACGGCCGTGTCGTCGTCCTCGGAGATCAGGACGACCCGGTCGCCCGCGCCGATCGGTGTACCGGTGTCCGGGTTGAGGGCGACGCTGCCGTCGGCGTGCAGCAGACCGACCACCGAGGAGGTGGTGAACGCGAGCAGCGCGTCGCCGAAGGTGCCTCCGGCGATCCCCTGCGCGGGGGCGGTGTAGAACTCGTCGCCGTCGAAGTCCAGCAACTCCTGGTAGACGAGGGAGAGTCCGGGCTGGCGGGCGGTCTGGACGAGGAGCCGGGCGATGATCTCGTCGGCGCAGAGCACGTGTCCGCCCGGTCCGGCCGCCAGCTTGGCCGTGAGGTGGTTGCGGGCGTCGCGGACCGCGGCGACCACCACCGCCTCGCGCGGCCGGGGGAGCGCCGCGTCGAGCGCGAGCAGGGTCTTCACCACATGGGCGTCGCCGGAGTCCCCGTCGGGGGGCAGCACCAGGACCGCCTTCGACGTCTGCGGGCTCACCCGGGCCAGCACGGTCGGGTCGGTGGTGGGCCCGCTGCGGCAGATGATCCGGGTGGCGCCCGTCCCCGTACGGCTTCCCGGGAGTCTTCCCGCGCCGCCCCCTCCCGTACGGGCTGCCGCGCCGCCGAATCCTGTGGCGATCTCGTCCTCCATGTCCACCTTGTCCTTCGGGGCGAGGACGGCGATGGCGGACCGGCGCTGGTTGGCGTTGGCCGCGACGAGTTCGCAGACCACCGGGAAGATCTGGTCGGACCAGCCCAGGACGACGGTGTGCCCCGCCTCCAGGACCGTGGAGTGCCCGCGCCGCAGCGACATGATGCGCTGGTTGATGCCGGTGGTGATCAGGCTGACCAGCGTGGACACGAACAGCAGGGCCACCAGGGCCAGTGTCACCGAGGCGAGCACGTAGACGGGGGAGCCGACGGCGCCGCCGACCTTGAGGGTCTGCCCCACGCTGACCCAGACGGCCGTGAGCCGCCCCGACAGGGTCCTGGGGGCCGCGCGGTCGGCCCAGACGAGCACCGCGCTCGCCGGGACGACGACCGCGAGGCAGGCCGCCGCCAGCCACCCGACGAGCGGGGCGGTCCCCCCGGCCACCAGGTTGTCGAAGCGGTACCGCAGGCGCAGCCGCAGGGACGTGGTGTGCTCCTGTGCCATGCGTACTCCTCGTCTTCCGGGCTGCTAACCCGTGGGAGCCCCGGGGGTTACGGGCGGATCCGGCCGGAAGCGGTCACGGGCGCAGCGCCGCGACGACCTCGTCGGTGGTGGTCACCCTGCCGATGCGCGGGAAGATCTTGCCGAACGTGTGGGCGTGGGAGTCGGGATCGGCGTCCGCGCTGGCGTCCTCCGGGAAGACCAGGTCGTAGCTGAGCTCCCACGCCGTACGGGCGGTGGACTCGACGCCGACGCTGGTGGAGATGCCGGCCAGGACGATGCGGTGGATGCCGCGGCGGCGGAGCTGGAGGTCCAGCTCGGTGCCGGTGAAGGCTCCCCAGTGGCGTTTGGTGACGACCACGTCCGCGAGCGCGGCGAGCTCGGCGGGGATCTCGGAGAACGCCGCGGGTGGCGCCGCGGCCGGACCCGGCCGGTCCACGTTGGCGGTCGGGAGGTCACCGCCGTCGGGCGACCACGCCACCTTGACCAGGACCACGGGCAGCCGGCGGCCGCGGAACGCCGTGGCCAGCGCGACACCCCGCTCCAGGATCTCGGCGGTGGGCCTGGTGGCGGGCCGGGCGAGGATGCCGGTCTGCAGGTCGATGAGGACCAGGGCGGTGTCCTCGCCGAGGACGAGTCGGGTCTGGTCGGCGGGCATGCACTCTCCTTCGCCGGCCGGGTGCGGCGGGGCCGCCACGGCGCTCGGTCCGAGGTGAAAGCTTGAGGTGAAAGCCTGTCAGACCCGGCCGGGCCCGCCCCGGCTGATCACCGGCATGTCGCGCACGGCCGCGCGTCGGCGTAGCCCCGTAGAATACGAACATGAGTGCGTATGGGGTGGTGGGGGCGCGCCCCCGCCTGTCGGCGGAGCTGACCGGGGCGGAACTGCTGCGCTGGTACTGGACCCTGGCCGAACTGAGCTGCCTGGCGCGGCAGATGGGTGTGCCGGTGCGGGGCGGCAAGGCCGCCCTCACCGCCCGGCTCGCCGCGGCACTCGACGGCCGCCCCGAGCCCGAACCGGCCCCCGCGGCACCCCGCCGCGCGGGTCGGCAGCTCGCCGCCCCCGTCGACGGGACCACGGTGATCCCGCCGGGGCAGCGCTGCAGCCAGGTGCTGCGTGAGTACTTCGTCCGCGAGATCGGCCCGGGCTTCCACTTCGACGCCTTCATGCGGGAGTACGTCGCCGGCCACGCCGGGCACACCCTCGCCGAGGCCGTCGAACACTGGCACGCGACCCGGGCCCGGGCGGCCGAACCGCAGGAGGTCGGCGCCCAGTTCGAGTTCAACCGCTTCCTGCGCGACTGGCACGCCCGCCACCCCGGCGGTACCCGTGCCGAAGCCCTGGCCGCCTGGCGCACCCACAGGGCCCGCCCCCGAGGCTGACACCCTCAGGGACGCCCGTAGCGCAGTTCGACGACACCGTTGCCGAAGGTGCGGCTGCTCTCCAGGCGCAGCGGCACCA
The DNA here is from genome assembly GCF_001941845.1 of Streptomyces sp. TN58. Taxonomy (NCBI): domain Bacteria; kingdom Bacillati; phylum Actinomycetota; class Actinomycetes; order Kitasatosporales; family Streptomycetaceae; genus Streptomyces; species Streptomyces sp. TN58. The sequence goes on from NZ_CP018870.1 coordinate 6,392,094, forward strand.
CACCGCTGTCGGCGGGAGGGAAGAGGGGCTTGCCGCGGCCGATCCGGACCGGGTGCACCAGGATCCGGTAGCCGTCCACCAGGTCCTGGCGCAGGAAGGAGGCGGCGAGGTCCGCGCCGCCCAGCACGAGGTCGCCTCCGGGAGCCGCCTTGAGGGCGGCGACCTCCTCCGGCACCACGTCCCGTACGACGGTGGTGTTCCAGTCGGCGTGCTCCAGGGTGCGCGAGTAGACGTACTTCGGCATGGACCGCCAGATCTCGGCGAACTCCGCCTCGGGGCCGGAGCTCGCGGGGTCGGCGTCGGCCGTCGGCCAGTAGTCCGCCATCAGCTGGTGGGTGACGCGACCGGACAGGAAAGCGCCCATCCGCCGGAGTTCGTCATTGAGGTACTGGTGCAGCTCCTCGTCGACGACGTGCCAGTCGATCTGCCGTTCGGGGCCCTCGATGTAGCCGTCCAGGGACACCGTGCTCATGAGGATGATCTTCCGCATACCGCCCCACCCTACGCCGCGGACATACTGGTCGCCGTGAAGACCGAACCCGAGACCGATACCCACGGCCCCTCCGGCGACACCGTCCTGTTCCACGTCGACGGCCGGACCGGCGTGGTCACCCTCAACCGCCCGCGCGCCCTCAACGCCCTCACCCACCCCATGGTGCTGCGGATCGCCGAGGCCCTCGACGCCTGGGCGGTCGATCCCGCGGTCGGGCAGGTCCTGATCCGCGGAGCGGGGGAGCGCGGGCTGTGCGCGGGCGGCGACATCCGGGCCATCCACGACGACGCCAGGGCCGGCGGTAACGCCTCCGCCGCCTTCTGGCGTGACGAGTACCGGCTCAACGCCCGCATCGCCCGTTACCCCAAGCCGTACACCGCCCTCATGGACGGCATCGTCATGGGCGGCGGCGTCGGCCTCTCCGCGCACGGGAGCGTCCGCGTCGTCACCGAACGCTCCCGCGTCGCCATGCCGGAGACCGGTATCGGCTTCGTCCCGGACGTCGGCGGAACCTGGCTGCTCGGCCGCGCCCCCGGCCGGCTCGGCACCCATCTCGCGCTCACCGGGACCGCCGTGGGTGCCGCGGACGCGCTGCTCTGCGGGCTCGCCGACCACTTCGTACCCGCCGCGCGGCTGCCGGAGCTGACCGCCGCCCTGGCCGCGGCCCCCGCCGCCGAGGTGCTGCCGCGGTACGCCGCCACCCCCGCCCCCGGGGTGCTCGCCGACGGACGGCCCTGGATCGACCACTGCTACGCGGCCGACACGGTCGAGGAGATCGTCGAGCGGCTGCTCGGCCGGGACGAGCCGGCCGCCAAGGAGGCCGCCGAGACGCTCCTGGCGAAGTCCCCGACCGCGCTGAAGGCCACCCTCGCCGCTGTGCGCCGGGCCGCCGCCCTCGGCACGCTGGAGGCGGTGCTCACCCAGGAGTACCGGGTCTCCTGCAACGCGCTCACCACGCCCGACCTGGTGGAAGGCATCCGGGCCCAGGTCGTCGACAAGGACCGCGCACCGCGCTGGTCCCCGCCGACCCTGGCCGAGGTCACCGAAGCCGACGTGGAGCGCTTCTTCGCCCCCCTCGGCGACGACCGCGAACTGCGCCTCGCCTAGGGCCTGTATCGAGTTGCCCCGCGGCGTCGCGGGGCCCGGCGCGCCCGCCCTCACGGGCGGCCGACGCCACCTTGACGACACCCCTAGGGCTGTCCGCGCGGACGGGGGAGGGGGCGGGACCGGTGCCGGTCCCGCCCCCGTCCGTGCCGCTACGCGCCGGCGCCGACGTACTCCCGCAGGTGACGGGCGGTCAGCGTGTCCGCCCCGGCGACCAGGGCGGCCGGCGTGCCCTCGAAGACGACCTCGCCGCCGGAGTGGCCGCCGCCGGGGCCGATGTCGATCAGCCAGTCGGCGTGCGCCATCACGGCCTGGTGGTGCTCGATGACGATCACGGAGTTGCCGTCGTCGACGAGCCGGTCCAGCAGGGCCAGCAGTTTGTCGACATCCGCCATGTGCAGTCCGGTCGTCGGCTCGTCCAGGATGTACGTCGAGGACTTCTCCGCCATGCTGATCGCGAGCTTCAGCCGCTGCCGCTCCCCGCCCGACAGGGTGTTGAGGGGCTGGCCGAGCCGCACGTACGACAGGCCGACGTCGGAGAGCCGGCCGAGCACGGCCCGCGCCTGGCCGGTGGTGAAGAACTCGTGCGCCTCGGCCACCGGCATGTTCAGCACCTCGCTGATGTTCTTGCCGCGCAGCCGGTACGTCAGCACCTCGGGCGTGAAGCGCTTGCCCTCGCACTCCTCGCACACCGTGGCCACCCCGGCCATCATCGCCAGGTCCGTGTAGACGAGCCCGAGGCCGTTGCACTTCGGGCAGGCGCCCTCCGAGTTCGCGCTGAACAGCGCCGCCTTGACCCCGTTGGCCTTGGCGAAGGCGGTCCGGATCGGGCCCAGCAGACCGGTGTAGGTGGCCGGGTTCGACCGGCGTGAACCGCGGATCGGCGACTGGTCGGCCACCACGACACCCTCCCGCCCCGCCAGGTAGCCGTGGATCAGCGAGCTCTTGCCCGATCCCGCGACACCGGTCACCACGGTGAGCACCCCGAGCGGCACCTCCACGCTGACGTCCTTCAGGTTGTGCAGGTCGGCGCCCTTCACGGAGAGGTGCCCGCGCGGCGTGCGCACCGAGTCCCGCAGCCGTGCCCGGTGCCCGAGGTGGCGCCCGGTGAGGGTGCCGGAGGTGCGCAGCCCGGCCACGTCCCCGCTGTAGCAGAGCTGCCCGCCCGCCGTGCCGGCGCCCGGGCCGAGGTCGACGACGTGGTCGGCTATGGCGATGACCTCGGGCTTGTGCTCCACGACCAGCACGGTGTTGCCCTTGTCGCGCAGCCGCAGCAGCAGGTCGTTCATGCGCTGGATGTCATGCGGGTGCAGGCCGGTGGTGGGCTCGTCGAAGACGTACGTGACGTCCGTGAGGGAGGAGCCGAGGTGCCGGACCATCTTCACGCGCTGGGCCTCGCCGCCGGACAGCGTGCCCGAGGGGCGGTCCAGGCTGAGGTAGCCCAGGCCGATCTCGACGAGGGAGTCGAGCAGGCCCCGGAGGTTGGCGAGCATCGGGGCCACGCCGGGGTCGTCGATCCGGCGTACGAAGCCGGCCAGTTCGCTGATCTGCATCGACGCGCACTCCGCGATGTTCACGCCGAGGATGCGCGAGGACAGCGCGGCCGCCGAGAGCCGGGTGCCCCGGCAGTCCGGGCAGGCGGTGAAGATCACCGCGCGGTCCACGAAGGCCCGGATGTGGGGCTGCATGGACTCGCGGTCCTTGGCCAGGTAGAGCCGGGTGATCTTGGTGATCAGGCCCTCGTAGGTGAAGCCGTTGGAGCCCGCCTTCACCTTCACCGCGCTTCTGTGCAGGAAGTCGGCCCATTCCTGCTCGGTGAAGTCCTTGAGCTTGGTGTCGGGGGAGTAGAAGCCCGAGTTCGCCATGTTCTGCCAGTACCAGGAGTCCACGGCGAAGCCGGGGACGGTGATCGCGCCCTCGTTGATCGAGAGTTCGCGGTCGACCAACTGGTCCACGTCGATGTCGGAGACCTCGCCGACGCCCTCGCAGCGCGGGCACATCCCCTCCGGGTTGTTGAAGCTGAACGCGCTGGACGTGCCGATGTGGGGTGTGCCGACGCGGGAGTAGACGATCCGCAGCATGGTGTAGGCGTCGGTGGCGGTTCCCACGGTGGAGCGGGAGCCCGCGCCCATCCGCTCCTGGTCGACCACGATGGCGGCGCTCAGGTTGTGCAGTCCGTCCACGTCCGGCCGGCCCAGGCTCGGCATGAAGGACTGGACGAAGGCGGTGTAGGTCTCGTTGATCATCCGCTGCGACTCGGCGGCGATGGTGCCGAAGACGAGGGAGGACTTCCCGGAGCCGGAGACACCGGTGAAGACGGTCAGCCGGCGCTTGGGGATGTCGAGCGAGATGTCGGCGAGGTTGTTCTCGCGGGCTCCCCGGACCTGGATGACCTGGTGGTTGTCGGCGATGTGCACGGAACTCCTCTGGGTGCGGCGTTTCGGCTGACTCTCTACGCTGTACTTTATACGTTGTACTCTGTACGTTGTAGTCAATTATCGGCGAAGTTCGGAGGCCGGGACATGGCGAAGGACCGGAGCGGGGCGGGGGATCCCGTACGCACCCTGGAGCTGCTGTGGCGGGCGACCGGGCAGGCTGCGACGCAGCCCGGCCGGCGCGGCCCCCGGCAGGGCCTGAGCGTGGACGCCGTCGTCGGGGCCGCGACCGCCCTCGCCGACGGCGAGGGCCTGGACGCGCTCACCATGCGGGCGCTGGCCCAGCGGCTCGGCGTGACACCGATGACCGTCTACACGTACGTCCCCGGCAAGGCCGAGCTGCTCGACCTGATGCTCGACGACGCCTACCTGCGCATGGAACGCAGGCCGGCCGGTCCGGCGGAGCCCTGGCAGGTCCGCGTCGCCCGGGTGGCCGAGGACAACCGCGACCTCATGGTCCGCCACCCCTGGATCGCGGACCTCGCCGTCACCCGCCCCCCGCTGGGCCCCGGAGTGATCGGGAAGTACGACCACGAGCTGGCGGCCTTCGAGGGGATCGGGCTCACCGACACCGAGATGGACGCCGCCCTGACCCACCTGCTGGGCTTCGTCCACGCCAACGCCCTGGCCGCGGCCGACGACGCCGATCACAACAGCCGCCAGAGCCAGGAGGACTGGTGGGCCGTCAGCGCCCCCCTGCTGGAACGGAACTTGGACCCCGGCCGCTATCCCCTCGCCGACCGCGTCGGCACCGCGGTCGCCGGCTACCACCCCCAGACCATCTGGTCCTTCGGCCTCCAGTGCATCCTGGACGGCCTTGCCCACCGCCTCGCCACCCGTACCGCTCCGCGGACGCCGACGGACAACGCCTAGGGTCTGTATCGAGTTGCGCCGCGGGGCAACTCGATACGGACCCCAGTGCTGTGGCCGCAAGGGTTCACCGGGGCGCGGTGTCCGGTACGGCACCGCGCCCCGGTGAACCCTTTCCGGCCACAGCACTGGAGGTCGTCGACCTCCCCCGTGCGGGGGAGGGGGATCGTTCCGGCGGCCGACGCCGCCCCGCCGCGGTCGATGCGACGTTCAGAACATGACCAGTGCTGAACGGACGGTGCGGGCGCCTCGGAGCGCCCGGTGGCAGGGGTGGCCGCGCTGGGTGGCCCGGGCGACGGTGGTGTGGGGGGTGCTGTACGCGGGCTTCGGCCTGGGGTGCGCGCTGACCGGGACCACTCTGCGCTACCACGGCGGTGGCCCAGGGGCCTCGTGGCCGGGCTGGGCGGTCATGACGGTGGGTGTGTCCGCGGCGGCGGTCAGCGGGGCCGTGGCGGTGTACGGACTGCGGCCGGCGCTACGGGTGCTGCTCCTGGCGGCCTGCGTCCTGGCCGGAATCACCGCGTTCAGCCTGCTGATGGATGTGATCACGCTGATGGTGGGCCAGGGCGTGGACAGTCCGGCCTCCACCGCGAACAAGGCCCTCTCGGCGGTCGGAGCGGTCCTGCTCGCGGCCACGGCCCGGTCCGACCGGCCATCCGCAGGTACTGCCGTACGGGCGCCGTCCGCCGCACCGCGGAGCATCCAACTCGCCGCCTGGGCCGGGACGCTGGCTTTCGTCCCGTACGCGGCGATGAAGCTGGTCTGGGCGTTCGGCGGCACGTTCGCGGGGATCACCGGCGAGGAGATGCTCGCGGTCTCGGAGCGGAACGGCGCCTCGGGGCTCTTCCTCACGCTGGAGTCCTGGGGCCTGGACCCCTCCGCGCTGCTGGCCGGGCTCGGCGTGTTCCTGCTGTGGGGCCTGGTCCGCCCGTGGGGGCAGGTCTTCCCCCGCTGGACGCCGTTCCTGCGCGGCCGACGGGTGCCGCGCCGGCTCCCGCTCGTCCCGGCCCTGCTGGGGGCCGCCACGCTCGCCCCGTACGGCGTCGTGGGCATCGGATACCTGCTCCTGGCCACGTCCGGAGCAGTGACGATGCGGCCCGGCGACTTCCACTCTCCGGACGACGCGCTGCTGGTCGGCTGGATCGGCATGGTCGCCTTCGCCGTCTACGGGGTCGCCCTGACCCTCGCGGCCCGCTCGTACTGGCTCCGCACGCGCCCCCCTCACCGGCCGCCCGCCGACGCGGGGCTGCGCTGTGGTGGACCGTGGGACCGGACGGCGAACTCGCCGTGATGCTGGTCCAGGGTCGATGTCGGTGTCCGGTGAGAGGATCGCCGGATGCCTCTGCCTCAGTCTGATGATCTGACCTCGCTGGTCCTGCGTGCCGACTTCGGTGACGAGGGGGCCTGGGACGCGGTCCGAGCCGCACTCGACGCGGCCGACGAGTATTCCCATGCCACGTATGCCAGCGAGCCTCGCTTTGCCGGCGTGGGGGTTCAGGCCCTGGTGGCCGAGGAGGCTGCCGCGGACGAAGACGAGCAGATCGGCTACCTGTTCCTGGCGGACGCGGTCTCGATGAAGGAGCCGGGCCATCCGCTCCTGGCCGTGGACCTCTCGGACGAGCCCGGGCGGACGTTCAGGGTCCCCGCCCGGTGGTTCCCCGACGTCTCGGCCAACCTCAGCCTCGCCAACATGGACTTCGCGGAGTTCGCCGACGCCGCTGACGGATCAGGGACCTTCCGCGGCTTCGAACAGGGCTGACACTTTCTCCTCGCCGCCCGTCCGGGCGCTGTGCTGCCAACGACCTCGGTGGGGCGTCAGCGGTAGCCGGTGGTGTCCGCCGGGCGGCCCGGGTCCTGGACCTCGACCATGTAGCGCCAGGCGTCCGGGCGGCTGCCGTCCAGGTCCGTGAAGCCGTAGACCTGCGCCAGGCGGCCGCTGGAGAGGGACGCGCCGTTCCAGCGGGACACCTCCGGGTCCGCGGCGAGGGCCGCTACCGCCCGGCCGACGTACGCGGGGGTCTCGGAGATCGCGAAGTGCGGGACCGTGGCCAGCGCGTCCCGCCACGTCTCCTCCGTCACGCCGAAGGTGTCGAGCATCATCTCCGAGCGCAGCCAGCCCGGGGTCAGCGCGACCGCCGTCGCTCCGCGCGGGCCCAGCTCGTGCCCGAGCGCGAACGCCATGCGCAGCACCGAGGACTTGGCGACGTCGTAGAAGAAGGAGACCCGGTAGCGGGACGCGTTGTAGTCGGCGGTGCCGTCCGTCATCTCCACCACCAGCCCACCCGGCTCCCGCAGCAGCAGCGGCACCGCGAAATGACTGGTGATCGCATGCGTCTCCACCGCCAGCCGCATCAGCCGCAGCCCCTTGTCCAGATCGTGCTCCCAGACCGTGCTGTCCCACTCGAACAGCAGCTCCCCGCCCCAGATGTCGTTGACCAGGACGTCCAGACGGCCCTGCTCGGCATCGATCCGCCCGACCAGGGCCTCGACCTGCGCCGGCACCAGATGGTCGGCGACCACCGCGATTCCCCGGCCGCCCGCCGCGGTGACCAGTTCGGCGGTCTCCTCGATCGTCTCGGGACGGTCGTACTCCGAACGCCGCCCCCGGGTGCTGCGCCCCGACACGTACACCGTGGCGCCCTGCGCCCCCAACTGGACCGCGATGCCGCGGCCCGCGCCCCGCGTCGCCCCGGCCACGAGGGCCACCCTGCCTTCGAGAGTCATACGCCGACCCTACGACGCCCCGCCCGGCCGCAGCCCGCCGGACACGGAGACCAGTGCCAGCGCCAGCAGCAGCCCGCCCGCCGCCACACCCAGTGCCGGGTTCGGCCCCCACACCGTCCATGTCGCCCCGAACAGCAGCGACCCCGCGAACCGGGCGAGCGCCTGCGCCGTCTGCAGCACCGCCAGCCCCGTCGTGCGCAGTTCCGGCGGGAACAGCGGCCCGGCCGCGGCCATCAGCACCCCGTCGGTCGCCGCGTAGAACAGGCCGAGCGCGGCCGGCACACCGACGACCAGCAGCGCCCCGGACGGCAGCGGCGCCAGGAGCAGCAGACAGGCGCCGAGCAGCAGTACGTGCCCGCCGGCGAAGACCCGGCCGCGCCCCACCCGGTCGGCGAGCCTGCCCACCGGCACCGCGCCGAGCAGGAACACCGCCGCCGTACCGACCGGCAGCAGCGGGAACCACACGGCCGGCAGCTCCAGCCGGCGCTGCAGCAGCAGGTAGAGGAAGGCGTCGCCGACGGTGAACAGCCCGAGCACGGCGGCCGTGAGGCACAGCCGCCGCAGGCCGGCGATCCGCAGGAGGGCGCGTACGGGCGGTGGGGCCGGGGACGGGGAGACCGCCGGCGCGGGGGCCTGCCGTACGAACAGGGCGAGCATCACCACGCCCAGGACGGCGACGCAGCAGCTCACCGTGAACACCGCCGCGTACCCGTCCACCGCCACCCACAGCACGCCGAAGGCGGCCAGCGGCCCCAGCAGCGCGCCCGCGGTGTCGAGCGCCCGGTGCACGCCGAACGCGCGGCCCTGCATCGCGGCCGGCACCGACAGCGAGATCAGTGCGTCGCGGGGGGCGGTGCGCAGCCCCTTGCCGGTCCGGTCGGCGGCCAGCACCGCCGCCACCGACCAGGGAGTGGTGACGGCGAGCAGGGCCGCCTTGCACGCCGCGGAGAGCGCGTACCCGGTGCCGGCGACGAGTTTGTGGCGGCGGGTCCGGTCGGAGATCCGGCCGCCTGCGAGGCGCAGCAGCGCGGTGGCGCCCTGGTGGAGACCGTCCAGGGCGCCGAAGGCGAGCGGGGACATGCCGAGTCCGGCCACCAGATACAGCGGCAGGACGGCGGTGACCATCTCCGCGGAGACGTCCGTGACCAGGCTGACCAGTCCGAGCGCGAACACCGTGCCGGGGACGGCCCGCAAGGGGCCGCTGGGGGCCGGGGTGTCCGCGGGGATGCCGGCGGCCCGGCTGGTCGACAGGTACACGGATGCCTCCGGGGGCCGGGTCAGAACCAGTTGACGGTGAGCGGGAACGCGGCCGTGGCGGTCCTGCCCGCGGAGTCGGTCGCCGTCGCGGTGACCTGCACCGTGCCGACGGACCATGGCCGCCCGCCGATCCGGCCGGTGGCAGCGTCGACGCTCAGCCCCCAGGGCAGACCGGCGGCCGCGTACCGGACGGGTGGAGTGCCGCCGGTGGCGCTGAGCGGGATGGTGCAGGACTGGTTGAACTTGCAGGTCCGCGGGCCCGGGTCGGCCAGCTGCAGACCGCCCGAGGTGGGGGTGGGGGTGGGTGTGGGAGTGGGGGTCGGCGTGGGCGTGGTCGAGGTCTCGAACACCTCGGTGATCGGCTGGACGTTCGCCGCGTTGCCGGCATGCGTGGCCGTACCGAAGAGGTCCTCGAACGTCCGCAGCAGATGGTGGTGGTTGTAGGCCGTGGCGTACTTGCCCGTCCTGACCTTCGCGCCGTGGAAGACGGTCGCGATCTGGTTCGACCCCAGGTAGTTGTCCTCGTCCCAGGTGAGCACCAACAGGCTGTTGTTGGCCTTCGCCCACTGCGCGTAGGCGTCGAGGTTGCTCCTCGTCCAGGTGTCCCCGGTGCCGACGGAGCAGGAGTGCATGTCGTTGCACTGGTCGGGGATCACGAAGGACAGGTGGGGCAGCGCCGCGAAGTCGTTCTGCGGGAACTGCGCCCACGTCTTGCCCGTGTTCAGCGGAACGTTCCTGAAGGCGAACCACGGGTTGTGCTTCTGCGCGTACCGGCCGCTCGTGCAGGCTGTCGAACCCTCGCCCGGCAGGCCCTCGTTGTATGTCGCGAAGGTCTTGCCGGCCGCGATGAGCTCCTGTCCGAGGTTCGGCGTCGTCATCGACTGCGGGGTGTAGCAGCCGTCGCCCGTGATGCCCTGGGTGGATCCGGAGAAGAGGTTGAAGTAGTTCGGCTGGCTCGGGTGGGTGAGCGCCTTCATACCGGTCAGGCTCGCGCCTGCGTTCGCCAGCTGGTTGATGTACGGGGCGTTCGCACTCCCGATGATCTCCCCGTACTGCTTGTTCTCGTACACGACCACCACGACGTGGTCGTAGGAGGGCAGGGCCGCCGCTGCCGGGGCGGCCGAACCGTGCTCGGCGGCCTGGGAGCCGGCCACGGTGAAGGCACCGAGCAGGCCGAGCGTGCCGATGCCGGCGACGACCGCGGACCACCGGGGGCGGCGTCCCCGGCGCGCCGCCGGTGAGGGTGGGTGCGGGGGCATGGGGATTCTCCTGGTGGGCATGGGGACTCTCCTCGTCGTTCTCGTTCTCGTTCTCGCTGCGGCGTCTCGTCGTCGGTGTTGTCGGTGGTGGCTCGTACGGCCGGGGGAGCGAGGCGGTCATTCCTCGCGTCGGGCCGCTCCGGCCACGGCGATGTTCAGGAAGCGCGGTACCGGCCGCCCCCGGTCGCGGAAGTCCTCCGCGACCGCCGACCGCGCCGCCGCCAGCCGTTCCCCGGGCAGCAGCACCAGCACGCTCCTGCCCGGCCGCGGCCCGGGCGGCCAGGCGCTCAGCGCCCCCGCCCGGCGGGCGCAGGACACCGCCCTGGCCAGCTCCCGGGGGCGGTCCGCGGCCTCACCGCGCACGGCCATCAGCACCAGCCTCGACCCGGACGCCACCGGATCGAAGGCGACGTACCGCCGCCGACGCGGCCGAGCCCCCAGCAACAGGGCCCGGCCGGGCCGGGCGTGGAACACGGCCCGGCGCAGACCGTCGTCCCCCTGCGGCAGCGCCTCGGCCAGCAGCCGGGCGAGCAGCAGCCGGTCCGGGCGCTCCCGCGCTCCCGCGTGCACGTCGGCGACCGCCAGCGCCACCGCGCAGTCGGCCGGTTCCGCCGTCGCCAGTCCGGCCGCGTCCGTGAGCGAGCCCTGTACGTGCAGGTCCGTCCCGCCGCGGCCGTATCCGGCGCGAGCCAGTGCGCGCAGTACGGTGTACGGCCGGACCGCCCAGGCGGGAGCGTCGGGCAGCGGCCCGGACAGGGTGAGCGGCAGGTCGCAGCTGTCCGCCGGATGTCCGAGGGAACTGAGCCGTACCAGGCCGTCGTCGCGGGGGGCCGCCGCGGCGGCGGTCGGCCAGCCGGCCGCGGCGACGAGCCCGGGAGAACCGAGCCGGAAGGCGTACGGTGCGCTCCACACCGCCGCGGGGGGCCGGCCGTGCGCGGCCTCCAGCGCGTAGGCGACCAGACGGAACAGGGGATCGGCGGTGGCCCGCCGAGCCAGGTCGCCTCCGGCGGGGCCGTCCGATCCGCCTCCGGCTGGGCTCACCTGCGGGGCCGCCGGTGCCGCCGTGGCCGCCGGAACCCCCGCGACCGGGGGCGCGGCCGACCCGGTGCGGCCGGTCACCGGGCGTCCTTGCGGGCCAGCAGCCGATAGGCGTTGCCTCCGTCCGTGCGGCGGGCGACGGCCGTGCGGACGGCGTCCAGCGCCGCCGCGCCCGCCAGGCACGGCAGCGCCGCCAGCCGGACGGCACTGGCCACGGCCCGGGTCCGGCGCGTGGCCGGCGGACCCCACGGCCGGTCCGGGTCGGGGGCCAGCCGCGCCGCCGTGAGGGCCACCGCGCCGAAGAAGTCGTTGCCCTGGTGGGCCGGACCGTGTTCCTCGGCCACGACGGTGAACCCCCGGTCGGCCAGCGCCTCACGCAGGTTCGCGGCGGGGGCGAGGTGCTGGTGCTGCGGCTGGAACCACGGCAGCCACGCCGGGCCGAGGAGCCGGGCCATCCGCGACTCCGGGTCGGGCACCTCGATCGCCAGGAACCCGCCGGGGCCGAGGACGGTGGCAGCCGCGTCCAGTTCGGCGAGCGGATCCCGGGTGTGCTCCAGGTAGTGGTACATGCTCACCACCTCGTACTGGCCCGCCAGCTTCGGGGCGAACTCCGGGAACTGGCCCTGGTACCCGGTCTCCACCCAGCCGCGCCGCTCCGCCTCCCGGACCCCGCCGCCCATGTCCAGCCCGTCGAACCGGGTACGCGGCCACACGGCCCGCGCCGCGTTGCAGAAGTGCCCGTGGCCGGTGCCCACGTCGAGCCAGGACACCGGGTCCGCGTGGGGGAGGAGCATCTCGGCCCGCCCGCGGTAGGCGGCGCCCTGGCTGCCGAAGACGGTGCCGGCGCCCTCACCGCCGCGCCCGTCGTAGAAGTCGCGGTAGTAGAAGTCCAGTCCCTCCGGGGTCAGCCGCGGGTTCTGGAAGACGTGCCCGCAGTCCGCGCACTGCTCCAGGGTGAACCGGCCGGGCTTGCCCTGGAGCAGATCGGGCACCCGGACGCGGACCGAGAGCCGGGCGGAGCCGCACCACGGGCAGTCCGGACGCCGCGCCTCCAGGAAGCGGTCCGTTCCCGCGGCCAGGTCCTCCCCGTAGGCGGCCGCCCGCGCTTCGTCCGGAGCGTCGTCCCGCCCGGCCGCCCGCGCCGTACGCAGACCCGACCCGAGGGAGCGCACCGGCCTGGCGGCGGTGGCCCGGACCAGGTCGGCCGGCCGCAGCGGCGAGCCGGACCCGCCCAGCACCAGGTACGGCTGGAGCCAGTACAGCCCGGCCGCCGCCGCACCCCACCGGCCCTGGCGTACGGCGACACCCGCCAGCAGAGCCAGGCCGCCCAGCTGCGCGGCGGCCAGCACACCCGGCGGCAGCCCCTGGGCCCGCAGCTCCGCGGCCCGCGCCGGCCCGCCGGAGTCCGCGGGGCCGCCACAGCTCAGGCCGGGGGCGACGGCCAGACCCGTCGCGTCCGCCGCGTACTCCTTCAAACGGCGTGTCAGCGCCAGCAGTTCCGCCGGGCCCGGACGCGGTCCGGCCGGGTCCACACCGGCCCGCTCCAGCACCTCCTCGGTGGCCAGGACGGCGAAGCCGGCACCGCGCCCCTCGCCCAGCCGGTCCCACCGGTAGCGCGCGGGGTCGACCAGGCGCAGCAGCCCCAGCGCCCGCTCGGCGGCCAGGTCCGCGGGCAGCAGGTCCAGCACCCGCAGCCCTTCGCCCTCCGCGTACGCGCAGGCGGCGAGGAAGGTCGCCGGATCGGGATCGACCCCGTCGGCGGTCAGCAGCCGCCACCCGGCGGGCCGCGGCACCCCGGCCGACGTGGGCGGCACCACCGGCAGTACGGGCAGCGACCGCAGCCGGAGCGCGGCGCGCACGGTGCCCGCGCCGAGGGCGGCCAGCAACATCGCGGAGGTCCAGCGGACCCCGGTGCGCGGAGGGTGCGTCATGTCAGCTTCTCCAACCGGTCGGCCGCGGCGGCGGCCCCGCCCGCCGCGGCGAATGAGGCCTGAATCCGCCGGGCGGCCCGGCGCGGGCCGGGGTCGTCCAGTACGGAGGTGAGCGCGTCGCGCAGTTCCTCGGCCCGGGTCCTGCCGAACCGGACCCGGATCCCCGCCCCGGCCTCGACGACCTGGCGTGCCACGATCGGCTGGTCGTCCCGGATGGGTGCGACGACCAGCGGCAGCCCGTGCGCGAGGGTTTCACAGACGGTGTTGTGCCCGGCGTGGCAGACCACCGCGTCCAGGTGCCGCAGCAGCTCCAGCTGCGGCACGCTCTCCTGGAGCAGTACGTGGTGTGGCACCTTCCCGACCACGGTGGCCGGCGCCGCCAGCACCAACTGCACCTCGTCGGCGAGCCGTTCTGCGGCGCCCAGTACCGCGTCGTAGAACCGGGCCCCGGCCTCCTGGTTGAGGGTGCCGAGGGAGACCAGCACCCGCCGGCGCGCCGGGTCCAGGCGGTGCCAGGGGAAACCGGGCGAGGCCGGACGGGCCCCGAACGCCGGACCGACGTACGCGTGGTGGGCGGGGAACTCCCCAGCGGTTCCCACCAGTTCGGGTGTGGAGAAGACCAGGACCAGCCGCTCGGAGAACCGCGGGTCCCACTCACGCCCCTCGCGGCCCGCGACGCCGTGCTCGGCGAGCAGGCCGGAGATCTGTCCGGCCACCCACTCCCCTACCTTGGGGAAGTCCGCGAAGGGACGGGTCAGTTCGGCCGAGGTGCTGGCGGAAGTGGCCCAGGGGACGCCGAGCCGCCGGGCGACCAGCGGCCCGGCCAGAGCCTGCTGGTCGGCGACCACCACATCCGGTCCGAAGGCGCGCACGGCGCGCTCCACGCCCGGCACCATCGCCCGGGCCAGCGGCACCAGCGCCTCCTCCCACAGGAACCGCAGCGCACCCACCCCGCGCAGGTCGCGCCAGCGCTCGTGGAGTTCCCCGTACGCGCCGCCCGCCTCCTCGCCGGCGGGCAGGATCCGGGACCGCGCGGGCAGCAGCCGGCAGAGCGCGGCGGCCGGGCCGGTCCAGGCGATCTCGTGCCCGCGGGCGGCGAGTTCGCCGCCGACGGCCACGGTCGGATTGACGTGCCCGGCCAGCGGCGGCACGACGAACAGCACCCTCATGGGACCAGAGCTCCCGTCCGCGGCGGGCCCGCTGTGGCTGTCCCTGTCGCCGTCCCTGTCCCTGTCGCCGTCGCCGTCGCCGTCGAGGCGAGGTGGGCGAGCACGGCCTCCCGCAGGGACCCGCTGCTCTCCTTGAGAACGTCGTGCCCCAGGCCCGGCAGGATCCGCAGCGCGCAGCGGGGCGCGTGGCGGGCCAGCTCGCGCGCCCCGGGCACCAGCTCGGAGTGCTCCCCGCAGACGATCAGGGCCGGGCAGTCCAGCCGGGCGTAGTCCTCCGGGGTGAAGGGGCGGCTCGCGGCCACGTCGTCGATGAGCGAGGTGCGGTTGAGGAGGGCGTCGGCGACGGCCGTCAGGTTGGCGGCCTTGCGCAGGCGCAGGGTGCGCAGCTCGGCCGGTACCGGACTGTCCTCCAGGCTGAGGGCGGCGGCCGACAGGGTGTCCGCCATGTTCTCCACCCAGGTCCCGCTGAGCGGGGGTTCCAGCAGGGTGAGACCGCTGACGAGTCCGGGCCGGGCCAGTGCGGCGTGCAGGGCGAGGGTCCCGCCGTAGCTGTTGCCGACCAGGTGTACGCGGCGGTGCCCCAGGCCGAGGGCGCCGAGCAGGGCGAGCAGGTCGCGTACGGCGGTGCGGCTGTCGTAGCCGGTGGCGGGGCGTTCCGTGCGGCCGTGGCCCCGCAGGTCGTAGAGGACGGCCTCATGGCCGGCCCTGGCCACCGGTACGGCCAGCGGGCAGTAGAAGGAGGAGAGGTTGTCGACGACCAGGCCGTGCAGGAACACCACGACGGGACGGTCGGGCGCGTCGGCGCCGGCGGCGGCCGGGAGCCGCTGGACATGGAAGCGGAGGGAGTTGGCGAGGACGACGGCCATCGCGCGCTCAGCCCGCTGTCGCGGACGGGCCGCCCGCCGCCACCCGCGCCAGGGACGCCTGGGTGACCCGGCCGATGTGGGAGACGAGTTCGCCGACGGACATGGCCAGGATGGCATCCATGTCCTTCTCCGCGAGGAAGCCCATCAGGTCCACGTCGGCGCCGTAGCGATGGTGGAGCAACTCGGCGAGGGCGACGAACTCCACGCTCTCCAGGGCGAGGTCCTCGTTGAACGTCGTCTTCATCGTGACCTCCTCCGCGAGGAGGTACTCGTCGCCGACGATCTCCACGAGCATGCCGGTGATCTCGGCGAGGATGTCAGGTGCCATGGCGGGTCTCCGTGAGGTGGAAGGGGGCGGCGGGCGGCGCCGCCGGGGGGCGGGGGGTCCAGGCGACGACGTGGTCGGGCGCGGTGTCGGCGAGCGGGGCGGGGGAGCCGGGAAGCATGGTGGTGCGGACCGGGTACGCGGTGCCGTCGGGAGACGTCACGACCAGCCCGCCGGGATCCGGTTCGCCGGCCACCCGCCAGTCGCGGGGGCGGCCGCCCAGCCCGGTGCCGGCCGCCTTCGCCGCGGCCTCCTTGGCGCACCACAGCGCGGTGAGGGCGGCGGAGTGCCCGTGCGCGGCGGGCCGTTCGGCGTGCTGTCCGGCCAGGCGTTCGGCGAGCCTTTCGGCGAGGCGGAGTTCGCCCGGTACGAGGGCGATCCGGACCAGCGCGTCGGGGTCCGCGGTCACCGATTCGACGTCGATGCCGACCGGGCGGCCGCCGGGGTGGGCGAGGGCGACCGCGATCCGGTCCTTGTGGGAGATCGACAACCGGAAGCCGCGGGTCAACGGCCCTTCGGCCACCGGCCTGCCGGCCGGATCGCTGCCGACCGGCACCTCGGCCGGGAACACCGGCCCGGCACCGGCGTCCCAGAGCAGCCCGCGCAGCGCGTCCTTGGCCGCGATCCGGCCCAGCAGCCAGGGCGCCCGGGCCCGCGGCGTGAGCCGCTCGTACACCTCCCGCTCGGCGGCGCCCAGGTACCGGCGCATCACCAGCTCCTGCGAGGCGGGATCGCTCCAGCGGCGCCGCGCCAGGCACCAGCCCTCCGGCCGGGGCTCGCCGATGCCACAGACCTCCGGGGTGAACTTCATCGGCCAGACCCGCTCGTCGGCGCCGAAGCGACGGTACGTCCACCCCTCGATCCGGGCCCACACCTCCCCGCCGGGCCGGCACAGCTCGACGTCCCCCCGTACGGTGACGTCCTCCACGGCACGGATCCGGGCGGTCGCGGACACCAGCTCCTGGGGCGCCGGAGGCGCCCCGTGGAACCGGACGCGGTCCACGGCGGCCGGGAACACCAGCCGGTCCACCGGGAGCCGCAGCTGCATCCAGTGCCCGAAGAGCTGCCCGGCGGCGTCGAGGAGCGCACCCGGGTCGGGCAGGGCCCGCAGCACGCCCTGGATGCCGTCCGAGCCGACCGTCCGGACCTCGTGCACCCCGGCGAAACGCGGACCGTGGAACATCCACCGGTCGCGGTAGAGAGCCGCCGCGCTCACGGGGGCCGGCCCGGCGTCGCGCAGCGGCGTGCCGTCGGGGGAGGGCGGCGCCCCGTACCGGTCGGCGAAGAGCACGACCACCGAGGCGTATGCGCCGAGCGTGACGCGCACCCGGCCGGGCCCGTCCGGGCGGACGGAGACCCGGACGTCGACGGCCGGCTCGACGGCGAGCCAGCGCAGGGCCCGTACGTCCTCGAAGCCGACGACGGCGAGGCTGGCCGGGGCGTACCGCCGGGCGGCGTCGGCCGCCAGCTCCAGCATGGTGGTCATGGGCACCACGGGGAACCGGTCGGAGTCCTCCGCCCAGCCGTCGGGCTGCAGGTACACGCAGTGGTCGCGGACGTAGGGCAGCGCGGCGAGGGAGAGCCGCAGCGTCCGCGTCCCGCCGACGCCCGCCCCGGGGCCCGGCCCCGCTCCCGGCCCGGTCACCCGCTCAGGCGCGGGGTTCAGCCCCGTGCCGGGGGTCTCCGCCTCCGGTTCGGGCCTCCGGCCCGGTCCCGGCTCGGCGGCCGCGCCCGTCTCGGCCCAGGCCTCGGCCACGGCACGGGCGGCCGCGTCGGTGTCGGCCAGGACCGCGTCCAGCGCGGACAGCAGCACCGGCCGGTCCGCGGGCGGGGCCGCCGGAGCCGGGGTGAGGAGTCCGGCCAGGGAGGCCCGGGCCGGGCCGCCCAGCCGTACGAGGGGCGACCCGAGGTCCAGCGGAACGGTACGCCCCTGGCCGGCGCCCAACGGGCTCTGCCCGCCCCCGCCCTTCGGTGCCCCGATCCCGGCTGCGGCACCGGCCCGGGACCCCGCCGAGCCCCCCGCGGGGAACGGCGCGCGGCCCTCCGTCCAGAGGGCGGCGCGGGCGCGGTCGAGGGCCGCGAGCCCGCTCAGCCGGGGCGAGGAGGCCGACACCGACAGGTGGGGGCGGTCGCGGAGGGTGTCCTCGACGAAGCCCGGCAGGCTCCCCGGGCCCAGGGTGACGAAGGTCCGCACGCCCTCCTCCTCGTACAGGGCCGTGACGAGTTCGCGGAAGCGGACCGGCTCCAGCAGGTGACGCACCACCAGGGAGCGGACGTCCTCCGGGGCCGACGGGAACGGCGCGCACGTCGTCGCCGACCACACCGGGAGCGAGCCGGGCCCCGGCGGCAGCCGGTCGAAGGCCGCCCGGACCTGGCCGAGGTACGGCTCCCACATGGGGGTGTGGAAGCCCGAACGGAACGGCAGCTCCTGCCCGAGGACCCCGTCGGCGCGCAGACGGGCCACCACGGCCGCCACCTGCTCCGGATCGCCGCAGACCACCGACTGGTGCGGGCAGTTGTCATGGCTGACCACCACCCGGTCCATGCCGTGCAGCGCGGCCCGCGCCCGCGCCGCGCCGCACCCGAGCGCCGCGTACACGAGGTCGGGGACCCGCAGGTCGTCCGGGCGGAGCGAGTCCAGGAAGGTGTCGGCCGCCTCCTGCGGATACATGCCGGCGGCCACCATCGCCGCCCACTCGCCCAGGCTGTGGCCCGCCAGCACGTCGGCCTCGACGCCGAGGGCCGGCAGGACCCGGGCGAAGAAGCGGCCGGTCCCGATCGCGTCCAGGGCCCGCTCCACCAGCGACTCCCCGCGGGTGAGCCGGGGCGGCGCCAGCGCCAGCCGTGCCGCGACGTCGTCGACGACGGGCGCGAACTCCGGCTCCAGACCGGGGAACAGGAACGCCGCCCGGCCGCCCAGCGGCCGCGGCGCGAACCACACGTCGCCGCGGCCCCGCCACGGGCGGCCGCGCGCCACCGCCTTCGCCGCCAGCGCGAGCCGCTGCGGTGTCGGCCCGACGATCGCGACCCGGCAGGGCCCCTCGCCCCCGGACACCGGGGAGGCGGCAGCCAGCCGCTCCACCAGTTCCGCCGCGCTGTCCGCGCCGATCAGGAGTACGTCGCCGGGCGTGCCAGGGCCCGCCGGCGCGGCGGCTCCGCCCAGGGGCAGGAACCGCCGGACCGGCAGCCGGGGCCGGACGGCCGCCGGGGACTCCTCCAGCACCACGTGGGCGTTGATCCCGCCGAAGCCGAAGGCGTTGACCCCGGCCCGGCGGGGCGCCGGACCCGGCTCCCACGGCTGCGCCGCGGTCACCGGCCGCATCCGGGTCCGGGCCAGGTCCGGGTGCGGCTCCTCCAGGTGCAGCGTCGGCGGCAGCACCCCCTCGTGCACCGCGAGAGCGGCCTTGATCAGGCCGGCCATGCCGGAGGCCTGCATGGTGTGGCCGAGCATCGACTTCACCGAACCGAAGCCGATCCCGGGCCCGTCCGATCCGGGCGGCCCCTCCGGCCCGGGAGGGCCGAACACCTCTGCCAGGGTTGCCAGTTCGGCGGCGTCACCCACCGGTGTGCCCGTGCCGTGCGCCTCCAGCAGCCCCAGCGCGCCCGCCTCCCGCGGGTCCAGGCCGGCCTCCCGCCAGGCCCGCTCCAGCGCACCTACCTGGCCCGCGACCAGCGGGCTCATCAGGCTCGCCGCGCGGCCGTCCCCGGCCACGCCCGTCCCGCGGACCACCGCGTACACGCGGTCGCCGTCCCGCTCGGCGTCCGCCAGCCGCTTGAGGAGGACCACGCCCGTGCCCTCGGACAACAGGGTCCCGTCGGCCCGGCGGTCGAAGGGCCGGATGCGTTCGCTCGGGCTGAGCGCCCGCAGCTGGGTGAAGACGCTCCACAGCGTCGCGATGTGGCAGTGGTGCACCGCCCCCGCGACCACGGCGTCGCAGCGCCCGGCCGCCAGCAGTCCCACGGCCTGGTCCACCGCCAGCAGGGAGGAGGCGCAGGCGGCGTCGAGGGTGTAGGCGGGGCCGCGCAGGTCCAGCCGGTTGGCGGTGCGGGCCGCCGTGAAGCTGGGGACCAGCCCGATCGACGCGTCGGGCCGTTCGGGACCCAGCGCGTCCTGGAACGCCGCACGCACGGCCGCGATGCGCCGCTCGCCCAGCTCCGGCGCCAGCTCCCGCAGGGTCTGCGCCAACTGGTGTGCCGTGCGCACCCGTTGGTCGAGCCTGGCGGTGGCCACTCCCATGAACCCGCCCCGGCCCAGCACCACCCCGACGCGCGAGCGGTCGGCCGGCAGCCGGTCCTCGCCCCCCGCGTCGGCGATCGCCTCGGCTGCCGCGTGCAGGGCCAGCATCTGGTCCGGCTCGGCACCCTCCACCGCGGCCGGCATGATCCCGAACCGCACCGGGTCGAAGACGGCGAGGCCGTCGACGAAGCCGCCGCGCCGGCAGTAGAAGCGGTCGCCGGCCGCCGGTCCGGTGGCCGCGTCCGGGTCGAAGTAGACGTCCGGATCCCAGCGTTCGGGCGGGACCTCGCCGATGCAGTCCGTACCGGCGAAGAGATTGCGGCGGTAGGCGGCCAGGTCCGCGGCCCCGGGGAAGACCGCGCCCATCCCGACGATCGCGGCGTCGGTGGGGCGGGGGCCCGCGCTCCGTCGCTCACTCACCGCCGCCCCCCTCGGCCGGCGCCGCTGCCATCAGGACGACCTGTACGTCGGCCCCGCGGGCCAGCTCGTCGAGGAACGCGGACGTGCCCGCGTCCGGCGCGAGGAGCGGGACACCACGCCGGGCGTAGGCGCGCTCCAGCTCGGGGGTGACCATCCCGCCCGCCTCGGCCGCCCAGGGCCCCCAGTCGATGCACAGCACCCGCCCGGGGAAGGACTCCGCCCAGCTGTGCGCGAGGACCGCGAGGGCGTCGTTGGCGGAGGCGTAGTCGCTCTGCCCGCGGTTCCCGTACACCCCCGCGACGCTCCCGAACAGGGCGAGGAAACGGGGCGCGGGGCACGATCCGTGCTCGGCGGCCGCGGCGGCCAGGTGTCGGGCGCCGGACACCTTGGCGGCGAACACCTCGGCGAAGTCCGCCGGCCGCTTGTCGCGCAGCAGCCCGTCGCGCAGGACGCCGGCGCCGTGCACGATGCCGTCGAGCCGTCCGTGGCGCTCCCGTACGTCGGCCACGACCGCCCGTACGGCGCGCTCGTCGGTGACGTCCGCGCAGTGGTAGCGGACGGAGGCCGCCGCGTCGGCGAGGACGTCGAGGGAGGCCCGTACCTCCCGCTCGGCGAGCACCCGGGAGGCCGCGGCCTCGATCTCGGCGGGCTTGCGCAGGCCGGAGGCGATCAGGGCGGCGCGCAGGGCGACGCGGTCCTGGGCCTGTCCGAAGGCTTCCCCGGCGGTGGAGGACAGGGGGGTGCGCCCGACGAGTTCGATGTGGCATCCGGTGGCGCGGGCCAGGGCGAGCGCGGTGCGGGCGGTGATCCCGCGGGCCCCGCCGGTGAGGAGGACGACCGAGCCCGAGTCCAGGAGGGCGGGCCGGGGGCCGGGGCCGTCGGCGGCGGGCAGGGGAGCGGGCACCGGGCGGCGGGCGACGCGGGCCCCCTCGGGGGTGTAGCCGACGGAGGCGGGGCCGTCCGGGCCGGCCGAGGCGAGTTCGGCGACGAGCTGCGAGGCGACGCGCTCCGGGTCCTCCTTGGGGTGGACGTCCACCGAGCGCACCAGTGCGGCGGGGAATTCGAGTGCGGCGCTGCGGGCGAAGCCGTGCAGGCCGGCGCCGCCGGGGCCGCCCGAGGCGGCGACGAGCAGCAGCCGGGGGATCCCGCCGGTCAGGGCGTCGCGCAGGCTCGGGAAGGCTTCGGGCAGAACCGGCTCGGCGCCTGCCCGCAGCGAGGACAGGTCCACGACCCCGTCGAGCCCGGCCCCGGCCGCCCGCAGGACGCGCGGCTCGGCGCCCACGGCCTCCAAGGCGGCGGCGACCGCGGGCGCGAGCCCCTGGTCGTCCTCCACGATCCCGATCCGCAGGCCCGCCAGGGACGCCGGGTCGCCGTCGGGGGGCGGGACGGGGGACAGGTCGACACGGAGCCGGGCGACGGACGGGACGCGGCCGGCCGGCTCCGGATCCCAGGCCGGCGTCGGGGCCGCCGCGGGGGCCGTTGCCGGCGCCGGTGCGCTGGGGTGCGGCTCGGCGGTCGGGGCGCCGGGGGCGTGGGCCACGACCCAGTCCACGATCGCGCGCAGGGTTTTGATCCGGGACAGCTCCTCGACCGCGGACTCGGCGGAGCCGCCCGGGTCCTGGGGGAGGCCGATCCGGTCGGCGAGGGCTCCGATGATCTCCACGCGCTTGATGGAGTCGATGGAGAGGTCGGCCTCCAGGTCCAGTTCGGGGTCGAGCATGTCCAGGGGGTAGCCGGTCCGGGTGTGGACGATCCCCAGGACCACGTCCATGACGTCTTCGGCGGAGCGGACGGAGGGGGGCGGGTCAGGGGACATGGCGGGGGACATGGCGGGGGACATGGCGGGGGACGGAGCGGGGTGGGGCGCCGAACGGTGCCCGGCGCCGGAGAGCCCGGCGGTGGCGCCTGCCGCGGTGGCTGACGCGGCGCCCGTCGCGGCGCCTTCGGCGGTGCGTCCGGCGGCGGTACGCCCACCGGCACCGCCTTGCCCGTCGGCGGGCCCCGCGGAGCCCAGGTAGGCGAGCAGGATGTCGCGCTGGGACTCGACCAGGGCGCGGGTCCCGCGCAGGTACTCCAGCACCGCCTCCTCGCGGCCCGGGCTCTTCCTCTCATCGGCCATCGCCGTCTCCTTCTGCTTCTCCTCGGCCGGATGGGTGTGGACGCGTCGGGCCGGGCGGAGGCCGCCCGGGACCGGGGTGCCGTCCGACGCGCGGACCAGGTGGCCGTCGACCAGCCAGCCCGGCCGGCGCGGAGGCAGGTCGGGCAGGCGCGAGGTGCGCCCCCGGAACAGCGCGTCCGGCTCCACCGGCACGCCCGCAGCCGCCAGTTCGGCCAGTGCCGTGACCAGCCGCACCAGGCCGTGCTCGCCCGGCACGTCGAGCGGCACCACCGTGTGGGGGCGCTCGCTCAGGATCCGGCCGACGAGTGCGGTCAGGACCCGGCCGGGCCCCGCCTCCACGAAGGTGCGCACACCGGCCGCGTACATGGCCTCCACCTGCTCCACGAAGCGGACCGGCTCCGCGACCTGGCGTGCGGCAAGGCCCCGTACGCCTTCGGCCGTCGCCGGATACCGGTCGGCCGTCGTGTTCGACCAGACCGGGACGCCCGGAGCGGTCACCGCCGTCTCCTCCAGCTCGGCGGCCAGCGCGGACGCCGCCCCCGCCACCACCTCGCTGTGGAACGCGCAGGCCACCGGGATCGGCTCCGCCGACAGCCCTGCCTCCCGTAGCGCGGCCACCGCCGCGGCGACGCCCGCCGAAGGGCCGGAGATCACGCACTGCCGGGGCGCGTTGTGGTTCGCGACCACGCAGCCGGACCGGGCGGCGAGATCCCGTACCTCCCGCGGCGCGGCCGACACCGCCGCCATCGCCCCCGGATCCGCACCCGCCGCCGCCAGGATCGCCGTGGCGCGCCGCTCGCTCAGCCGCAGCAGGCTCGGCATGTCGTAGGCCCCGGCCGCCCACAGAGCGGTGAGCTCCCCGTACGAGTGCCCCGCCACGCAGTCCGGCCGTACGCCGAGCCGGCCGAGCAGCAGGTGCGCCGCCGCTCCCGCCAGGCCGAGGGCCGGCTGGGCCACCCGGGTGTCGGTGACCGCGGCCCGCTGCGCGGCCCGCCCCTCGGCGGTGAACGCGGCCGGCGGGAACATGGCCGACACCACTTCCGGCGGAGCGGTCTCCAGCAGGCCGCGCAGCGCGGGGAAGGAGGTGAACAACCCGCCCAGCATGCCGGGGCGCTGGCTGCCCTGGCCGGGGAAGAGGAACGCCACGCCGCCCGGCTCCGCTCCCTCCGGCCTTACGTGGACCCCGTCGCCCGGAGTGAAGGACCGGGCCCGTTCCAGCCGGGCCGCCAGCTCGTCCAGGCCGGAGGCCACGACGGCCACCGCCACCGGGCCGGTCCCGTCGGAGGCCGTCTCCGCCGCGAGGTCCCGCAGGGCCCACGGCCGCCCGGCCGTGTCGTTCTGCTCCAGGCGCGCCGCGAGCCGCGCCATCGCGCGGGCCGCCGACCGCCGGTCCGTGCCGCGGAAGCAGAACACCTCGGCCGGCCACTCCTCCAGCCCGTGCCGGGGCTCGTCCGCGCCCCCGTACCCGGCCAGCACCGCGTGGTAGTTGGTACCGCCGAAGCCGAAGGCGCTCACCCCAGCGACACGGCGCCGCGCGGGCACGGCCCAGGGCCGGGCCTCGGTGTCGAAGGAGAAGGGGCTGCTCTCCGGCCGCCAGGCCGGGTTCGGGGTGTCGATGTGGAGGGTGGGCGGGCGGACGCCCGCGTGCACGGCCCGGGCGGCCTTGATCAGCCCGGCCAGTCCGGCCGCGCATTTGGTGTGCCCGACCTGTGACTTGACCGAACCCAGCGCGCAGGCCCCGGCGGTGGCCCCCGATGCGGTGAACAGGTCGCCCAGCACGGTCAGTTCGGTGCTGTCGCCCACCACGGTGCCGGTGCCGTGCGCTTCGACGAGACCGACGTCGGCCGGAGTGACGCCCGCTCGGGCGTACGCCCGTTCCAGGGCCCGCCGCTGGCCCTCGGGGCGCGGGGCGGTCAGCCCCAGGGACCTGCCGTCACTGGCGGCTCCCACCGCCTTGACCACGGCGTAGACCCGGTCGCCGTCGCGTTCGGCGTCCGCCAGCCGCTTCAGCACCACGGCGCCGACGCCCTCGCCGAGGGCGATCCCGTCGGCGGCGGTGTCGAAGGGCCGGCAGCGGCCGCCGGGGGACAGCGCGCGGACGGACGCGAACATCAGGTAGTCGTTGATGCCGTTGTGCACGTCGGCTCCGCCGCACAGCACCATGTCACTGTCCCCGTCGCGCAGTTGGCGGCAGGCGAGGTCGAGCGCGGCGAGGGAGGAGGCGCAGGCGGCGTCGACGGTGCAGTTCGCGCCGCCGAGGTCGAGCCGGTTGGCGACCCGGCCGGCGATGACGTTGGCGAGGATCCCGGGGAAGGAGTCCTCGGTGAGTCTCGGCAGCTGCTCGTCCAGCCCGGCCGGGAGGCCCCCGAGGTAGGCGGGGTACAGGGCGCGCAGCCCGTAGGCGCCGGCCAGTTCGGTGCCGGCCTCCGCGCCGAAGACCACCGACGTCCGGGAGCGGTCGAAGGCGCGGTCTCTTCCGTAGCCGGCGTCGTCGAGGGCCCGCGCGGAGATCTCCAGGGCCAGCAGCTGCACCGGCTCGATCGCCGGCAGGGAGGCGGGCGGGATGCCGTGCGCGAGCGCGTCGAAGGGCACGGGGGCGAGGAAGCCGCCCCAGCGGGAGGGCGTGCGCTCCCCGGCCCGGGCCGGATCGGCGTCGTAGTAGAGCGCCGGGTCCCAGCGTTCCGCCGGCACCTCGGTGACCGCGTCCGTCCCGGAGAGGACCATCGCCCAGTAGGCGGCGAGGTCCGGCGCGCCCGGGTACGCGCAGGCCATGCCCACGACGGCGATGTCGAGGGGGTCCGCCTCCGCCCGCGGTCCGCCACCCGCGGACAGTTCCCCGGCCCGCCGTTCCAGCCACGCGGCGGCGCCCTCGGTGACCTGGCCGTGCAGCTCGGCGACCGTGGTGGTCCGCGTGCGCAGGGCCGCCGCCTGGCCGAGCATGAACAGCCCGTCCGAAGCCTGCAGTTCCTCCGACACGGGGTGCGGTTCGCCGCCGCCGGGCGGCCGCCGCAGGCCCTTGCTCGCGATCCGCAGCCGGCCCAGGTTGAGCCGCTCCAGCTCCTCCCACATCTCGCGCGGTTCGGCTCCGCTCTCGGCGAGCCGCCGCCGGGTCGCCTCGAACGTCGCGGCGTACGGGGTGGACGCACAGCGGGTGGCGTGCCCGGGCGCGGTGTGCAGCAGCACGGTGTCCGTGCACTCCACCGCCGTCCGCTGGAAGCCGGGCAGTACCGCGCCCGCCGCCACGGCCTCCTCGGTGAACAGGTACGCGGTACCCATCAGCACCCCGACCCGCGCTCCCCGCGCGGCCAGCGGGGCCGCGGCCGCCACCGCCATCGCGGCGGACCGCTCGTCGTGGATGCCGCCCGCGAGCAGCACGTCCAGGGCGGCCGGGTCGGGGCAGGAGCGCAGCAGCAGCTCGATCTGCTCGTCCCAGAGGGGGAAGGAGGCACGCGGTCCGACATGCCCGCCGCACTCCAGGCCCTCGAAGACGAACCGCCGCGCCCCTTCCGCCAGACACCGCTCCAGCAGGCCCGGTGAGGGCACGTGCAGGTGCGTGCGGATTCCGGCCGCCTCCAGCGGGGCGGCCTGCGCCGGGGTGCCGCCGGCGATGACCGCGTACGGGGGGCGGGCCTCGGCCACGGCCGCGAGCTGCTCCCGCCGCAGCTCGGGCGGGGCGAAGCCGAGCAGGCCCACGCCCCACGGGAGGTCGCCGAGCCGCTCGGCGGTCTCGGCGAGGAGCCGGCGTACGTCCGCGCCCGGCGTCACGGCCAGCGCGAGGTAGGGGACTCCGCCCGCGGCGGCGACCGCCTCGGCGAAGGCCGGACGGTCGCTCACCCGGGTCATCGGTCCCTGCGCGACGGGCAGCGGCTGCCGGAGGGGCGCGGCCCGCACGGCGTCCGCCAGATGCCCGGTCACGGCTTCCCGTACGGCTCGCAGCACGCCCCCGGTGCTGCGGTGGCGGGCGGCCAGCCGGGCCGCGAAGGCGCCGTCCTGCCCGACGGGCAGGAGCTGCGTGCGCAGGTTCCGGGCGCCGAGCAGGGCGGGTACCGCCCCCTCGGGCGGGGTCAGGTCGGGGCGTGCGAACACCCGGTGCCCGTCCAGGAGCCGGGTCTGTGACCCGTCCATCGACCGCAGCGCCGAGGCCACCTCGTACGGCAGATCGGCCTCGCCCTCGACGGTCAGGGCCAGTTGTACGTCGAGCAGTACCCCGGCGGCCCCGCCCGCGACGGCGGCGGCCGCCGTGTGCGGCCCGATCCCGCCGAGCGCCAGCACGGGCACCGCGATCGCGGGATCCCCGAGGAGCTGCTGGAGCAGTACGAAGGTGGTGCTCCCGCCGACCCGGCCGCCGGCCTCGTGCCCCTTGGCGACGAGCGAGAGCGCGCCCGCCGCCGCGGCGGCGGCGGCCTCCGCCGGGCCGGTGACCTCCGCCCAGACGCGGGGCCGGCCCGCCGCGGCGGCCCAGGCGGCCACCTGCCCGGGCGTGAACGACGCGGGGTCGGCGAGCAGCACCGTGTCCACCTGCGCGGGGAGGTCCCCGGGGCCGAGGGGGCAGTGGGCGGGGATCCGCACCCCGTGCCGGCCCGCGCTCGCGCCGGGGGCGCCGGAGGCACTGCCGAGCCGGCGGCCCGTCTCGGCGAGCGCGCGTCGGGCGGCGTCCGCGTCCCGCCCGAGATCGAGCAGCCCGAGGGCCCCGGCCCGTTCGGCGGCGGTGACGATCGCCGGGCCGGGCTCCTCGAAGGGGGAGACCGCGACGACCAGGTCGCGTGCGGCAGGGGGCTGTGGGGGGTGGGGTATCACAAGCGCTCCTCTTCCAGTGCTGTGTGACATGACGCATGGCAGGACGGAAGAACGGGAGAACGAACGAGCCGGCGGACGGCGAACCGCGGGCGGCGGGCTGCGGGCGGCGATCGGGCGGGCGGGGCGGCACGGCCGGGTGGCGCGAAGGGTTGAACAACGGTCAAATCCCCGGGCGCCGCGATGCATCGTGCGGGGCCCGCTGTGCACTGTCAACAACCATGCGGAGTAAGGCAGTTCGCATTATCGGCACCCCGGGACCGCCCCGCGTGCTCCGCCCCCGGGCCTACGCCCCGCCCCCGCCGAGCCGGTGACCTGCGGCGATCAGAGACCCGTCGGGGCCGGACCACCGCCCGGGCCGACGTGCCGCGAACGCGGGGGCATGCCGCACCGGTATGCGTGGCCGCCCCCCGGGCATGGACGGCACGCCCACTTCGGGAAGTTGTTCACGGGACGGGCCCTTACGGGTACGGCCCCGCGAGGTTACCGTCCGGTCATGACGCCCACCCTCGCGCAGCTCCGGTACCTCGTCGCCGTCGCGGACTGCCGGTCCATCACCGGCGCCGCCGCCTCGGTCTTCGTCGCCCAGTCCGCCCTCTCCCGGGCCGTCCAGGCCATGGAACGGGACCTGGGCGTCGAGCTCCTCGCCCGCCGGGGAAGGGGGGTGGACCTCACACCGGAGGGGGCCCGGGTCGTCCGGCTGGCCCGCACCGTGCTCAACGCGGTGGAGGCCATCGACGACATCGGGATCTCGCACGGCAGGGACACCGGATCGGTGCTCACGCTCGTCAGCACGCCCACGCTCGCCCTGGACCTGGCCGCCGACCTGATCGTCGCCTTCACCGAACGACATCCGAACGTCGACGTACGCCTCCAGCAGCACAGCAGCCGGGAGGCGCTGGTCGAGGCGCTGACCCAGGGGCGGTCGGAGCTGGCCCTCGTCGACCTGCCCGTCGACCAGGAGCTCTCCAGCCACTTCATCCAGGAACGCGAGGTGGTACTGATCTCACCGGCCGGCTCCCGGCTGCCCGACCCGGTCCCGCTGCGCATGCTCGACGGCCTCCCGATGGTGCTGCCCACCCCGGGAACCGGCCGGCGCACCGAGATGGAGGCCATGTTCAGCTGCCTCGGGGTGCGGCCCGTGCCCTCCCTGGAGGTCGACGAACGCCTCGGCTGGGTCACGGGAGTGACGGACGGCCGCGGCTCACTCATCTGGTACCGGGACGTGGTGGTGAGGGCCTTCGGGGACCGGGCCGAGATCCGCTCCTTCACCCCGCCCCTGCTGCGCCCGGTGGGCATTGCCCACGCACGGCGGCCGCTCAGCCGAGCCGCCCGCGCCTTCATCGCACAGGCCGGGCACAAGGCCCCGGTCCGCGAGCCCGTGCGCTGACGCGCACGCGCCGGGACATGCCCTGACGGACTCAGCCCAGGCTGAGGGGGTGCTCCGGGGCGAGGTGGGCCGCGATCGCCTGGAGCACGTTCGTGCCGGCGTTCTGGACGGTGCTGCCGAGACCCTGCGTCGCCACCGTCGCGATGGCGAGCTTCCGGGACGGCAGGTAGCCGACCGTGCCCGCGTAGCCCGCGAAGGACGGATTCTGCAGGAGCCAGGTGTTCACCACGGGCAGCCCGAGGGCGAAGGCGGCGTCCCCCTTGACCGTGACGACGGGCGTCAGCTGGAGCTTGTGCGACTCGGGCGTCAGCAGCCTCCCCTCGCCGATCGCCGCGAAGGACTTCGCCATGTCCTCCAGCGTCCCGGTCATCACCGCCCCCTCCGCCATCGTCCACGACGGATCCCAGTAGGTGGAATCCTCGAACACGCCCCGCTCGTTGTCGAAGCCGTGCAGCACCGGTGCGGGGATCTCCGCCCTGGAGGAGATGGCGGTCCGGGTCAGGCCCATCGGTTCGAGGACCCTCTCGCGCATCACCTCGGCCAGGGGCCGCCCCTCCACCTTGGAGATGACGTCGCCCAACAGCACCCAGTTGGCGTGCGAGTAGGCGAATCCCGAACCGGGCGGCCGCGCCATCGGCCGGGCGACCGCGATGCGTACGAGCTCGTCGCCGGTCCAGTGCCGGAAGGGGTTCTCGTACAGATCGGCGATGAAGCCCTTGTCCGTGACGTAGTCCGCGTATCCGGAGGAGGCGGACGCCAGCATCCTCAGCGTGATCTCGTCGGCGTGCGGGAGCTCCGGGCGCCAGCGGGAGAGCTTGTCGTCGAGCGTGACCCTGCCCTCGTCGACCAGCCTGAGCAGCGCGGTCGTCATATAGGGGATGGCGACCGAGCCGATGCGGAACCGCATGTCCACCGTCGCCGGAAAGCCCGTCATGGTCTGCCCGGCCGCGGCGGTCGCGACCCGCTGCCCGTCGACCCACACTCCGGCCATCGCCGCGGTGAGCTTGTACTTCTTCAGCGCGTCCGCCACCTGCCGCGCGGTGAACTCCTCCGTGTCACCCGGCAGGCACGTGCCACCCCGGGAAACCTGCCCCACCGGGCACTGGGGGCCGGCGACCGGCGAGGGGCCGGCGGCGGCTCCGCCCGCCAGCGAAGCGGCCAGCATGAGGCCGCCCAGACAGGTGAGCGTGAAGGTCCTGGACTGTCGCACGGCGTGCCTCCACGCGGCTCGAAGGCGAAGGTCCCCCCGCCTCCCGACGGCAGGCCCCGTCCCGGACGCTAACCGCCGGCCCCGGCCGCCGCATGCCGGAACCACCGCACGGGTGACCTCCGCCGGCACTCAGCCCAGGGCCCGGACCTGGACCTCCACCGCGTGCCATCCGGTCGCCCCGTCCGGCACCGTCCCGGTACGGACCCCCGTCTGTAGGTCGCCCGTCCCGTCCGTCGCGCGGACCTCCAGCGTGTGCGGCCCGGCCGCCGCCTCCCACTCCCACACCCACTGCCGCCAGGTGTCGACGCCGTCCGCCGCCCCGAGCCGCGCCTCCTGCCAGGGGCCGCCGTCCACCCGCACCTCGACCCGCCGGATCCCCCGGTGCTGCGCCCACGCCACCCCCGCCACCGCCACCGGGCCGGGCCGCAGGGCGGCGTACGGGCGCGGGGTGTCGATCCTCGACTGCGTCTTGACCGGGGCCCGCTGCGCCCAGGACCTGCGCACCCAGTAGGCGTCGTACGCGGCGAAGGTGGTCAGCCGCAGGTCGGTCAGCCATTTGCAGGCCGAGACGTAGCCGTACAGGCCCGGTACGACCATCCGGACGGGGAAGCCGTGGGCGAAGGGAAGCGGCTCGCCGTTCATCCCCACGGCCAGCAGCGCCGCCCGGCCGTCCATCACCGTCTCGACGGGCGTGCCCAGCGTCATGCCGTCGACCGAACGGGCCACGAGCTGGTCGGCCGGCCCGCCCCGGGACGGCGGCCGCACCCCGGCCTCGCGGAGCAGGTCCGCCAGGGGTACGCCGAGCCAGCGGGCGTTGCCCGCGTACGGGCCCCCGACCTCGTTCGACACGCAGCACAGGGTGACGTCGTGTTCGACCAGGGGCCGGGCCAGCAGCTCGCGCAGGCCGAGGGTCAGGGGCCGCGACACCCCCTCGCCGTGGATGCGCAGCCGCCAGGAGTCGGCGTCCACGCGCGGCACGACCAGGGCGGTGTCCACCCGGTAGAAGTCCCGGGCGGGGGTGAGGAACGGGGACAGCCCGGGCACCCGCAGGTCCGCTCCGGCCGGCACCGGCGGTGCGGGCACGGCGGGCGGCGGCAGGACCAGGCCCGCCCGGGAGGCGGTCGCCCCGGCCGAGCCGTGGGCGCCGAGGCGCCGCCCGGCGAGACCCGCCGCGGACGACACCGCCAGGACCCCGACGACCAGCCGGCCGAAGCCGCGCCGGTCCATCGTCCACGCGCCGCCCGGCGGCGCCCCGGCCGGCCGGGGCCGGGCGGCCGCCGTGGCCAGCAGCGCCAGCACCCCGGCCGCGGTCAGGCCGCCTGCGAGGGAGGGCAGCGCGTCCTGCCAGGACCCCGCCGGCCGGCTGAGCGCCGCGGCCGCCCCCAGCAGGCCGAAGCCGCCCGCCACCGCGACCCCGGCGGGCGGGCGGCGTACGGCGAGCAGCCCGGCCCCGGCGGCGACCGCGGCCAGGACCACGACGATGCCGACCGCCAGCACCGCCTTGTCGGCGGTCCCGAACAGGCCGATGGCCCACTCCCGGACCGCCTGCGGCGTCAGGTCGACAGCAGCCGCCCCGACGGCGGCCACCGGGGAGGCCTCGGGCCGGACCGCCGCCGTGACCAGCTCGGCCACGGCGAGGCCGGCGAACGCGGCGACGAGCCCGCAGGCGGCGCCCACCACTCGGCGCGGCCCCCCGGAACGGCTCGGATCTGCCCTCACACCGCCAGTGTGCCCCCGGCCCGGGGGCTGTGGGCGCAGCCACGGGGCAGCGGCGCGTTCACACGCAGGTCAGTGCACGGGCGCCGGCGGTACCCAGCGCCCGGTGCGCGGCGCCTTCACCCCGAACTCGTCCTTCAGCTCCGCCGGGATGGCGTGGTGCATCACCCGGCCACGGGTCAGCGAGGCCAGCTCGAAGCCCGAGAGCAGCGAGCCCGCCTTGTCGAGCGCCCACTCCGCGTACGGGCTGCTGTCCTCGATGGTCTCCAGCAGCCCGAGGAACACCGGAACCGCCTTGGCCGCCGTGTCCCAGGCGGTGCGGGGGATCTCCAGCCAGTCGCCGATGGTGTCGCCGACGAGGAACCGGACGGTGGCGGGGACCATCGGGTCGAAGAGGGTGCCCGGCACCACGTCCTCGTACATGCGCATCAACTGGGCGTTGAGGCGGACCCCCTCGGGCGAGGGGCCCAGGTTGCGCAGGAGGTAGAGGTCGCAGTAGTCGCGGGCCTCGGCGAGGGTGTGCGGTACCGCCGACATGTCGCAGCCGAGCATGGCGCCCACGACCCGCCAGGCGTAGAAGTAGGCCTCGGCGCCGTCCTCGCTCATGTGGATGCCGAGCCGGTGCATCGCGTCGAGGACGAGGAGGGAGAAGCAGATCTGCCCCCCGATCATGTCCTCCTGGCAGATGGGCAGCCCGTCCTGCTCGACGTCCCAGTGGCCGCCGTGGCGCAGGTGGTGGCGGACCGCCGCGTGCAGCAGCCGCACCTTCTGCGCGGCGGGAATGAACTTGCTGCCCTCCGCGAAGGAGTTCGTCTGCATGAGGTAGGTGACGAACTGCCCGGTGTTGGCCATCCGCCGCGAGGGGTAGGCCAGGGAGTGCGTCGAGGCGAGCAGCCGGGACAGCCGGGGGATGGCGTACGTCGCGGGCATGGCCGCGAAGGACAGGCCGGTGTTGATGTGGGCCGCGTTGTCCATGAAGAACAGCCGGGCCTGCTCCATCACGTCCCAGTCCACCCAGCTGGGCGGCATGGCGGTCGCCTCGAAGTAGGAACGGGCGGACTGCGGCAGCTGCTCGGGGAGCTTGTCGCCGGTGGTGGTGAAGAACCGCATGAGGGTGTTGAGGTCGCCGACCTCCTCACGGCGGAACATCTCGGCGACGGTCTCGTCGGCGAGCGGATCGCCCTGCATGCGCAGGGCGTCGAGCGCGGCGTGGTCGTAACGGGTGCGCGCCGGGGCGGTCTTGGTGGCGTTGGCGTTCACGTCGGTCGTCCTTGTCGTGTCGTGGGGTGCGGGACCGGCCGGGCCGGTCCCGGGCGGCCTCCGCGGCGGCGGGAGCCCGGTGGCGGCGCCGGCGAGGGGGCGGTGCCGGGGCGCGGTGCCGGGGGCGCGGTGGTGGGGGGGCGCGGTGGTGGGGGGACGCGGTCGCCCGGCTACAGGGAGCGGTCGGCGGCCGTCGCGGCCAGCTCCCTCAGCGCGGACCGGGCCTCGGCGGGCATCGCCGCGAGGTCCAGCGCGGCCCCGGCCCGGCCGATGCGCTCGCGGATCATCGCCTCGACCTGCTGCCTGGCCCCGCAGCGCTCCATCAGCTCGCGGACCGAGGAGGCCTCCTCCTCGCCCAGCTCCGGATTGCCGACCAGCTTCGCGAGCAGCCGGCGGTCGTCGGGTCCGGCCGCCGCCACGGTCAGCGCGAGCAGCGCCGTGGGTTTGGCGTCCCGCAGGTCGTCCAGGTTCGACTTGCCCGTCCGCGCGGGCTCGCCGAAGGTCCCGAGCAGGTCGTCGCGCAGCTGGAAGGCCTCGCCGAGCGGGAGGCCGTAGCCGGAGAAGGCCTCCAGCAGGGCACGGGAGCCACCGCCGAGAGTGGCGCCCAGGTGCAGCGGCCGCTCCACCGTGTACTTGGCCGTCTTGAAGCGGGCGACCTCCAGGGACTCCGCCACCAGCGGCTCCCGCTCCGTACGCGCCTGGGTGCGCAGCACCTCCAGGAACTCGCCGGCCATCGTCTCGCGCAGCAGGGTGGACCAGAGCGGAACGGTCCGGGCCAGGTAGGCCCCGGGCAGTCCGCAGGAGGTGAACACGTGCCCGGCGTACCCCATCAGCAGGTCGCCGAGGATCATGGCGAGGGCGGTGGAGCGCTGCCCGTTCGCGGCGAAGGCGGCGTGCGCGGTGAGCTGCCCGTGCCGCATCCGGCTGTCGTCGATGATGTCGTCGTGGGTGCAGGCCGCGGCGTGGACGAGTTCCATCGCGGCCGCGGCCCGGATGACCCCCTCGCAGTCCGGCTGGCCGGCCGCCCGCCACCCCCAGTACAGGAAGGCGGCCCGGATCCGCTTGCCGCGGGCCAGGGACCGGCGCAACTGCTCGGACAGCGGGGTGAGTTCGGCGTGCAGGCCGAGCAGGGCCTGCTCCTCCTCGTCGGCCAGCCGGACCAGCACCTCGTCGATGCGTTCCTTGAAGCCGGTGTGGTCATGCACAGGGGCGGCCCTCGGAGGTGGTCTGCTCCGCGACGCGCCGGGCCATGGTGTCCAGGTAGTTCTCGTTGCCCATGCCCGCCCGGCGGGTGGCCAGTTCGCCGCGCTTGCGCAGCTCCACGACTCCCTCGGTGAGCAGTTCGCGCAGGTCGGCGCGGCGTAGCGCGTCCTGCGCGCGGTCGGCGGTCTGCCGCAGGTGGTCGAGGGCCAGATCGGCCGCTCCGGCGGCGAGCAGCGTCAGGAGTTCCAGGGACGCGCCCGCGGCGCCGGCGCCCCCGGGCCGCTCCTGGCGCTGCCGTTCCTGTTCCCCGTGGTATGCGGTCTGGTCGTGTTCGGTCTGGGACATGCTCGGGTGCACTCCTGGTCGCGTCGCGCCTCGTGGTGTCGGCGAAGGCGGCCGCCGGTCGCTCCGGTGGCCGCCCCTGGTCCTGCGGAGCCAGTCAACCCAGTACCGTCCCCGCGCGGCGAACCGCGACCGGTGATCTCCCCCGCACGAGCACGGAGTTTCCACCGGGAGAGTGATCATCACCGCTACGGACGATCACCACCGCCGCCTGAGGTGTAGGGGGTGTCCGGCGGATCAGGGCCGGGCCCGGGCTGTCCGGCACCGCGCGTTGCCGCGTTGTCGTCGGTCGCCGACGCTCCGCGTCGACTCCCTCCTCCGCCTTGCGATCCACGGCACCGGACAGCCCGAGCTGTCCGCCCCTGACCGCCGGACACCCCCTAGGGGTGTCCGGCGGTCAGCCGGCGGCCGCCGGAGGAAGGGCCGCCGCCACCGCCGCGGCCAGCCGGTGGGGGTCCCCGCCCGGCCGGTCCGGGTGCCGGGTGGTCCGCCGGGCCCACTCCTCCTCGAAGGCGTGCCAGTCGATCTCCCTCGGCTGGGCCTTGCGGACCAGCGCCTCGTCCAGCGCCGCGAAGTAGGCAGCCCACCGCCGGGCGTACAACTCCGAGACCAGACCGCTCCATTCACGGTTGGCGTAGTCGTGCAGGAAGCCGCCCTCGCTGGTGCTCCGCCGGCCCCACACGCTCAGCAGCGAGCGGGCGTCGTACTCGTACCGGTCCTGCTCGGCCCGGTCCGCGCCCTGGGAGCGGGCCCTGGCGAGCCAGGTCCCGAGGAGCAGGTTCGGGTCGGAGCCGGTCACCTGGTCCAACAGCCGCATGGTGTCCTGCCATTCGGCCGTCAGCGTGCGGAAGCGGGCCAGGTCCTTGGCCTCGTAGGCCGCCTTGATCCTCGGAAGCAGCACCCGCGAATGGTTGGCGAGGGCCTGCCGCGCGGTGTCCACCAGGTCGAAGCGGTAGGCGCTGGAGCCGCGCAGCGCCGGGTCCACCTTCAGCAGGTGGTCCAGGGCCCGGCGTACCGAACCGGCCGGATAGCGCATGGACTTGGGGCTCCAGTGCGCCGCCCCCGCCGCGGACAGGCTCGGCCGGGCGCTGAAGAGGCTGTCCTGCGACTCCGACCACAGCCCCGAGGAGGTGCTGTACGGGCCCTTGCGCAGCTCCTCCCAGGCGGCGGCGGCCTCGGCGTCGGGGCGGCCGTAGCGGCGGGCCGCGAAGCCGGCGAACCACGCGCGGTGGTCGATCGGCCCGGCGTCCCAGGCGAGGTCGGTGAAGAGGTCGAACGCCGCCGGATTGGTCCCGGTGGCCTCCGGCAGGTAGGCGATGCCGGCCAGCGCGCTGTTGCCCTTGGCCCGCCAGGGGCCGAAGCGTTCGAGCCACACCGAGGTGTTCGCACCGACCGTCGTGTGCCCGCCGAAGTTGTAGATGGTGCCCATCGCGTACGGGGCGCCGCCCCAGCGGGTCTCGCGGTCCAGCCGGTTGTACCGGTCGGACAGCCCGTCCAGGATCAGCAGCCGGGAGGTGTCCACCCCGGCCAGCAGCTCCGGCGTCGGGTCGTCCTGCCAGCCCAGCACGGCCCACAGCGCCCCCGGGTGCGCGGCGTGCAGCGCGGCCTGGATGGCGCCCGCCGCCGCGCCGACGTCGACGGAGCCGGTCTGCCCGCCCTCGTGCAGGGGGCTCATCCGGTACATCGTGCTGTCCCCGAACACCGCGCGCTGCTCCGCGTAGTAGGCGGCGGCCAGCTTCGCGAAGACGGGCGAGGCGGGATCCAGCCAGTCGGGGCGGTCGAAGCCCGCCCAGTCGCCCTGGGCGACCGTGGCCGCACCCGCGTTGCGGGCGGCGAAGCCGGGCGGCACGGTGCCGAAGTAGCCGGGCAGCACCGGCGTCATGCCGAGCCCGCGCAGCTGGTCGGCGATCCGTCCGCCGAGCTCGGCGCGTTCGCGCATCAGCCGCTCGGAGACCGGGCCGCCGAAGCCGCTGAGGTTCTGCAGCAGCCACCAGCTCTGGTGGGCGGGTCCGGGGATCCACTGCCGCAGTTCCTCGGCGGAGTACCCGAAGCGCTGGAGCGCCCGGTGGTACGGGTACTCCGCGCCGACCTGCACGAACACCTCGTTGATGCCGTGCAGGGCCAGCAGGTCGATCTGCCGCTGGTGTTCCTCGAAGGTGCGGTACGGGCCCGAGTACCCGTCGTCGGTGTCGTTGAGTGCGTAGCGGTGCGGGACCAGCGCACTGCGGGTGACCGGCGCCGGTACGGCCGGCAGCCGGGCGGGCAGTATGCCGATGCTGTCGCCGGGCCAGCCGATGTCGGCGCCGGCGACGTGCTGGAGGTACCAGCCCACGCCCGTGAGCAGGGTGGCCCCGGTGCTGCCGCGCACGGTGATCGCGCCGGCGGTCCCGGAGACCGTGAAGGTGTCGGCTCCGGCGGCCGGATCGGCCACCAGGGTGAACTGGCGGGCGTGCCGCGGGAGCAGCCGCTCCAGGGCGGCGCGCGCGGGCGCGGTGTCGAAGGTCGCCCCCGGCAGGAGCCGTACGCCGGCACGCGCGGACGACCCCGCGCCCGGGGCGGTGGCTCCGGGCGCGGGGGCCGCGCAGACCACGGCCAGCAGCGTCGCGCAGAGCGCGGCGAGGGCGACCGGGCGGGCGACAGGGCGGATGGCGGGCAGGTGGGTGCCGGGCAGGCGGCGCCCGCTTCGGGGCATCGGGTTCGTCATCCGTTCGCTCGGGCCGTCAGACCGGCAGGGACCAGGCCTGGTCGACCCGGTGCTCGCCGCAGGGGGTCAGCCGCAGCCGCTCGGCCGGGGCGTCGGGAGTGGCGGCCCGGGCGGGCGCGGTCAGGCACATGCCGCTCGCCTCCTCCACGAGGGACCCGTCACGCCGGTGGTGCCAGCTCTGGCCGGGCTGCCCGCTGTGCCGCGGCGCGCAGTCGGCCAGCTCCACGGCGCCGTTCTCGCCCGCCGACAGGCATTCGCCGGCCAGCCGCAGGCGGTTGTCGTCACCCAGGAACCACCGCTGGTCGGGGGCCCCGGTGCAGCCCGCCATCACGACCGCGCCGACACCGCTGGTGTTGGCCCCGTCCGCGCACCGGACGCCGTCACCGACGATCTGCCCGGTCGGAACGGCCTCGGCGCAACCGCGCGGGCTGAGCCGCCACACGGCGGTGTCATGGCCGGCCAGCTTCCCGGTCAGCGCGTCGGAGACCTCGGTGCGCGCGCCGCTCCACAGGTCCTGCGCATCGGCCGTGCACGCGTTCAGGCCGATCTCGTCCAGCGGCACCCTGATGTCGCGGGTGTTCGACGAGCGGTTGAGGACGGCCACCGCCCGGTCGCCGTTCGCGAGCGGGCGGACCAGGATCTCGAAGGTGGCGTTGGAGGAGACCACGGCGCCCTGGCGGCCCATCGGGTCCTGGTCCAGGGCGATCAGCCGGGTGTTGCCGAGGGCGTCGAGGCCCGCCGGGGTCAGCTTCGAGACGTCGGAGGACAGGATGAAGGGGGCCGCCATCATGGCCCAGAGGGCCACCTGGCTGCGGCTCTCGGCCGCCGTGAGGCCGGGGGCGCCCGCGATCAGGAAGTCGGGGTCGTTCCAGTTGCCGGGGCCCGCGTACCGGCCGAGCCACCGGTTGTAGCCGTAGTTGCCCATCACCGAACTCCACCGCGAGGTGGCGGGCGAGGCGGGGTTGTGGACCTTGATGTCCTTGCCCTCGCGCCACAGCTGGCCGGTCTCGCCGACCCAGCCGAGCACCTTGTGCCAGTCGGAGCCGCCCCACTCGCCCTGCTGGAAGTAGGCGGGGGCGGAGGCCGACAGGACCATGTCCCGGCCGCTCTCGCGCAGGGCCTTCGCGACGGCGTTGTAGGCGTCCCGGTAGGCCTGCTCCTTCGTGCGGCCCTCCGGCACCCACAGGTTGCAGCCGTCCATCTTGACGTAGTCGACCTTCCAGGACGCGAACTGCCGTGCGTCCCGGGCGTAGTGGTCCGGCCCGCCGCCCTCGGGGGCGCCGCTGCCGGGGTACTTCTCGCACGTGAGGGAACCGGCGTCCTGGTAGATGCCGAACTTAAGGCCCTTGGCGTGCAGGTACTCGCCCAGCCAGGCCATGCCGTGCGGGAACTTCGCGGTGTCGACCACCAGGTTGCCCCGCGCGTCCCGGCTCCTGGTCATCCAGCAGTCGTCCACGGTCACCGTGTCGTAGCCCTTGGCGGCGAGCCCCGTCGAGACGAGGGCGTCGGCGTTGGCGACCACCTTGGCCTCGTCGATGTCGCACATGTAGTGCGCCCAGTTGTTCCAGCCCATGGGAGGGGTGAGCGCGAGCGGGGTGTCCGAGGTCGCCCGGGGCTCGGCCGCCACCGGGGCGGGGGAGAGCGCGAGGGCGAACAGGGCGGCCGCGGTCAGGCAGGGGAGCGTTGCGCGCAGGCGAGGCGGCACGGGGTCTCCTTGACGTGGGGG
This sequence comes from Streptomyces sp. TN58, assembly GCF_001941845.1. Classification (NCBI taxonomy): domain Bacteria; kingdom Bacillati; phylum Actinomycetota; class Actinomycetes; order Kitasatosporales; family Streptomycetaceae; genus Streptomyces; species Streptomyces sp. TN58. The sequence continues at coordinate 6,430,686 of NZ_CP018870.1, forward strand.
CAGTCGTGCGCCCAGTGCAGCGACGCCGCTACGCAGTGTCAACGCAAGTCGCTGGTTGTCGGCTGATGACCAGCAATATGGCTGCAATCGATGTCACACGAAAGAGGAGATACGGCGTATGATACGATGTATCTTATGCCGAGGAGTTCCGACGCCCTGGACCGCGCCACCCCCGGGGCCATCGCCGCCGCCGCGCTGCGGATCCTCGACGAGGAGGGGCCGCAGCGCCTCAGCTTCCGCACCCTCGCCGACCGGCTCGGCGTCTCCCACGCCACCGTCCAGCGCCGCTGCGCGGACCTCGCCGGACTGCTCGACCTGTGCACCGAGCACCTGGCCGCACAGCTCCCCGAGATCCCCGCCGGAACGGACTGGGCCGAGGCCACCGAGCAGCGCTTCCGCGCGCTGTACCTGCTCCTCACCGCCCACCCCGGCCTGCTCGTGCTGCGCGGCGGCCGGCCCTGGCTCGGGCGGCAGCTGCTGGCCCGCCTCGTCGAGCCCGCCCTCGCCGACAGCGTCGCCGCGGGGATGACCGTCACCGAGGCGATCAGCGCGTACCGCCGCATGTACCTGCTCACCCTGGGCAGCGCCGCCTTCGTCGACCACCGGGATCCGGCTGCCGCCACCTCCGCCTCGCGCGCCGCCCTGGCCGCACTCGACCCCGAGGAGTTCCCCGTGCTCTCCGGCGGACTGCCCGACGTACTGCCGGCCCTCACGGACCACGAGGTGTACTACGGCGCCCTGCGCCAGCTGATCCAGGCCGCCCGGCCCGCCACCTGATGGGGAGACCGACCATGAAGCGACCGCAGAACGCGCAGGACACGCACCCGCACCCGCACGGGGGGCACCCGCACCGGCAGCACCCGCGGCGGCTCGACTACGCGGCCGTGCGGGCAGCCGCCGCGCGCATCGCCGGCGGGGTGCGGCCCGTCACGGTGGCTCCCGCGGCCGACGGCGTCTGGTACGCCCTGGAGTACCTCCAGCACACCGGCACCTTCAAGGCGCGCGGCGCCCGCAACTTCCTCGCCGCCCACCACGAGGCCGGCACCCTCCCGGCCGCCGGCGTCACCATCGCCTCCGGCGGCAACGCCGGGCTCGCCTGCGCCTGGGCCGCCCGTGCGCTCGACGTACCCGCCACGGTGTTCCTGCCCGCCAACGCCCCCCGCGTGAAGGTGGACCGGCTGCGCGGCTACGGGGCCGGCGTCCGCCTCGTCGGCGACCGGTACGCCGAAGCACAGGCCGCCTGCCAGGAGTTCGCCGCCGCGAGCGGCGCGCTCAGCAGCCACGCCTACGACCACCCGCTCATCGCGGCCGGCGCCGGGACCCTGCTCGACGAGATCCGCGAGGCCCTGCCCGGGCTGGACACCGTGGTCGTGGCGGTGGGCGGCGGCGGACTGTTCGCGGGAGTGGCCACGGCCGCGCGCGAGCACGGCGTACGGGTGGTGGCGGCCGAACCGGAGAACTGCCGGGCCCTGAACGCGGCCCTGGAGGCGGGCCGGGTCGTCGACGTCACCGTGGACTCGGTGGCGGCCGACTCCCTGGGGGCCACCCGCGTCTCGGCCGACGCGCTGGCGGCGGCGCAGGAGAAGAACGTCACCTCGGTCCTCGTGGCGGACGAGGCGATCACGGCCGCGCGGCGCGCCGTGTGGGAGGAGCACCGGATCGTGGTCGAGGCCGGCGCGGCCACCGCCCTGGCGGCGTACCACGGCGCGCCGGAGCCGCTGGGGGAGCGGGTCGCCGTCGTCCTCTGCGGGGCCAACACCGACCCCGGGGACCTGACCGGCCCCGTCGCCTGAAGCCGGGGGCCGCGGTCGGGCGGTGGCGGCCGGGCGCCGAGGGACTGAGGCCGGGTCAGGCGCTGCCCCCGCCCCCGCCCTCGCGGCTCTCACCCTGGCCCTCCCCGGCCCCGCCCTCCTCAGCCCCGCCCTCCCGGCCCTCGTCCTCCCGGCCCTCGTCCCGGCTCTCGCGGACGACGACCACCGTGCAGGCGGCGTACTGCACGACCTGCTGGCTCACCGAGCCCAGCAGCGCGCCCTTGAAGCCGCCGTACCCGCGGGTCCCCACCACCATCAGCTCCGCTTCCTTCGAGGCGTCCACCAGGATCTGCGCCGGCGGACCCTGCTCGACGCGGCGGAAGACCGGCACGCCGGGGGAGGCGCCGACGGCCGCGGTGACGGTGTCCGCCAGCTTCCGGCGGGCCGCCTCCTCGGCCGTCGACGCAACCTGTTCGGCGAACTGTGCCTCCGCCATACCGAGGGCGAAGGGGTTGCGGTTCCAGTCCCAGGCCATGACGGCGTGCACCCGGCCGCCGATCAGCCGGGCCTGCTCCACGGCCCAGCGCACCGCCCGCCTGGAGTGGCCGGAGCCGTCCACGCCGACGACGATCAGAGGCTCGATGGGGGGCTCACTCACGGTGGGTTCCTCTCGCTTCGCCCGGAAGGTCGTTCTTGTCCCTGTATACACGCCCCGCGGGGGTCGGCCTCGAACGACGATCGTTGCGGCGGGTGACGACTTTCGAGGACAGCCCGCACCCCCTGCCCCTTGCGAGGGTGTGAGCGTCCAGGCGATCGCCGCCGGACGCGAAGCGACTTGGAGGAACGGGCGTGGCTCAGCGCAAGGGTTGTCTGATCGGCTGCGGAATAGCGCTGGTGCTGGGCATCGGCGTGCTCGCCGTAGTGGTCTTCGGCATGGGCAAGGTCCTCGACATGGCCGAGAAGACCGTGGTCGACCCCGCGGTCTACGAGGGCGTGAAGGTCGGCGACGCGGAGAACGACGTCCGCGCGAAGCTCCCGTCGGGCGAGAGCTTCGTCAAGGAGGCCCTCAAGGAGGGTGGTCCGGCCGAGCCCGAAGGCAGCACCTGCGCCTGGTACATCTCCGGCGCCGACACCGAGCTGGGCGCGGAAACGGTGTTCCGCTTCTGCTTCAAGGACGGCAAGCTCGCCGAGAAGACCAAGTACCCCATGAAGTGAAGCAGGACCGGGCGGCCGGTCCCGTCGATCCGGCAGGCACGGCCAAGGGTGCGGGCGTCGGCCGCCCGCGGCGGCCGTCAGCCGCCCGGGGCCGGCGCGGCGGCTCCCGCCGCGTTGCGGATGTCCCGGGGCGCCCGCCCGTCCCACCGCCGCACCGCCCGCCGCAGCGCGCGCAGGTCGCTGTACCCGACCTGGGCCGCGATCAGGTGGAGCGGCAGGTCGGTGCCGCGCAGCAGCTCCATCGTCCGTTCCTGGCGCACGGATTCGACCTCCTCGCGCCAGGTCGTACCCAGCTCGCGCAGCCGCCGCTGCAGCGTCCGCGGGCTCATCGCGAGCCGCCCCGCCACGTACTCCAGGTTCACGCTGCCCTCCCGGAAGGCACCGGCGAGAACCATCCGGAAGCTGTCCTGCCAGAGCACCACCGGCTGCGCGGCCGCCAGGGTCAGCCGCGCCTGGTGCGCCAGGAGGCGGTCCAGGCCCGGCTGCGCCTTGGGCAGCGGCGCGCGTACGTCGTCGTCGTGGAAGGTGATCGAGTTGTACGGGGCCCCGAAGTCGATGCGGGTGGTGCCGAACAGCTCCGCCAGCCGGCGGTACGCGCGGGGCGCGCCGTGCGTGACGCCGACGCGCAGCGGGACCAGAGCGCGGCCGGTCGCGGCCCGCGCCCGGGTCAGGAACATCGCCAGCGCGAACCAGTCGATGGCCTCGACCACGTCCGGCCCCCAACTGCCCGTCGCGTGCCGGATGGTGAAGGTCCGCCCGTCCTCCTCGACGAGAAGCTTCTCGTTGGCCGGGTCGGCGATGACGGCGTTGTACTCCACCACCTGGCGCAGCGAGTCCCGAAGGCTGGGGCCGCTGGTGACCAGGTAGTCCCACAGGCCGAAGGTGCCGATCGGCGCCTCCTCGGCGAGCAGCGCGCCGACCGCCGTCCCCGCCTCGGAGAGCGTCAGCTCCTCCCACACGGCGAGCGCCGACGGGGTCGAGACCCGGGCCAGGTCGTTGCCCAGCACCTCCGGGCCCAGGTCGTGGAACCGGGCCAACCTGTCCGTGCCCGCGCCCGTGCCCGTGCGGCGCACGGCGCCGACGACGAAACGGGCGAGGTGCACGGAGACGGTTCCGCGGGCGTGATGAGACTGCATGGTCGGGTGACGCTACCAGCCGGCCGGACCAGCGGGCCCGTCCGGCCCGCAGCACGGCGCGGGGGGCCCGCCCCGGCGGCGCGAAACCGCCCCCACCTGGCGGGAAGCCGCTCCGGGATGGCGTCGGTGGTCCCCTCGCTGACGCGTGCAGGTCCTTATGGCCGCCCACGGCACCTGCCTACGGTGGCGTGGACCACGGCATGACCGACCGAGTCGAAGGACCCGACGTGACGTTCTCACCTGCCCACTGGCAGAGCCGCCTCGACGCGTTGCGCGCCGCCCACCACGTACCCGGCGCCACCCTCGCGGTGTTCACCGACGGGCGGATCCACGAACTGGCGAGCGGCCTGCTGCACCGCGGAACAGGCGTGGAGGCCACCACCGACTCGGTGTTCCAGCTCGGCTCGATAGCCAAGGTCTACACCGCCACCCTGGTCATGCAGCTCGTCGACGCCGGCCAACTGGACCTGGACACGCCCGTCTGCGAGATCCTGCCGGAGTTCCGCCCGGCCGGATCCCCCTCGGCGGTCAGGGCGATCACCGTGCGTCGGCTGCTCAGCCACACCAGCGGCCTGACCGGTGACTTCACCCACGACGGCGGGCGCGGCGACGACTGCCTGGCCGCATACGTGAGCGCCGCCCGCGACATCGCGCTCGACTGCCCGCCGGGCACCGCCGTCTCCTACAGCAGCGTCGGCTACAACGTCCTCGGCCGCATCGTCGAGGTCGTCACCGGACGCACCTGGGACCAGGCGCTGAAGGAGCGGATCGTCGCCCCCCTGGGCCTGACCCGCACCATGACGCTGCCCGAGGAGGCGCTGGCCTTCCGTACGGCGATGGGCCACCTCCCGGGCGACGGGCCGGAGCCCGAACCGGCGCCGGCCTGGGACATGATGCCCCGCTCGGCCGGACCGTACGGACGTGTCCTGGCGAGCGCCGGCGACGTGCTGCGGCTGGCCAAGATGCACCTCGACGGCGGCGCCACCGCGGACGGCACGCAGGTCCTCGGCGCCCGCGCCGTCGCTGCCATGCAGCGGTGGGAGGTCGACGTCCCCGACCGGTGGACCGTGAGCGCGGACGGCTGGGGGCTGGGCTGGTCGCTCTACGACTGGAACGGCGTCCCGGGCTACGGCCACGACGGCGCCGCCACCGGCCAGTACGGCTACCTGCGCGTCGTCCCCGGCGCCGACGTCATCGCCGTCCTGCTCACCAACGGCGGCGGCGCCCGCCGCCTCTACACCGACCTGTTCCGCGAGCTCCTCGCCGACCTGGCCGAAGTCCGGACGCCCCCCGCCTTCGCACCGCCCGCACACCCGCCGACGGTCGACATGACCCCGCTCCTGGGCACCTACCGGCGCCAGGGCGTCGTCATCACGGTCTCCGCCGGACCCGGCGGATCCCCCCACCTGCGCTACGAGTTCGCCGACGGCATGCGGGACTTCTCGCCGCCCCTGGAACTCGACCTCGTGCCCCTCAGCGCGACGGTCTTCGCCGCGGCCGGCCCCGGCCCCTCCATCGGCGAGAGCTGGCTGCCGGTCGTCTTCGCCGCCCTCGTCGACGGCACCCCCTGCTGCTACATCGGCATGCGCTGCGCCCCCCGCACCTCCCCCCGCTGACGCGCACGGGCGGGGTCGGGGAGACGGTCGGCAAGGGGTCGAAAGCAGCCGGGCGCGAAGGTCCGCCGGTGGATCGGCGCGCCCCGCCGCGCCCTTCGTGCTGAAGCGCATCAGTCCAGCTCACAGGGGGTGAGAGCGGCCGGGTTTGGGGGTTGTCCTCCCGGCGGTGCGGGGATCCGGGCCCGTGCGTCCTCGGCCAGGGGCGGCTCGGCCTCATTGACGGGGTCCTGGCCTCTGGCGACCGTGGGCACCGCCTCCGGCGACGAGGCCGGACTTCTGCGAAGGCGGCGAGGATGACCCGTTCGAACCCGTTCCGTACGGCCGTTGCCGCGCTGGCGGCCGGCGCCCTGATGTCGACCGCCGCGTGCGGGCTCGGCGGCGCCGGCGCGGGGGAGGCGAAGGAGGCCGAGAGAACGGGCAAGGCGGCCGGGGAGATCACCTTCCGCACCCTCCAGCTCAAGCCCGCCTTCACCGGCTACGTACAGGCCGTCATCGACGCCTTCGAGGAGAAGTACCCCGAGGTGAAGGTCGACTGGGAGGACGTGCCGGGCGACGGCTACAACGAGAAGCTCGTCGCCGACGCGCAGGCGGGCACCCTTCCGGACGTCGTCAACCTCTCGACCGACTCCTTCCAGCTGCTCGGCGACCGCGGCCTGCTCGCCGACGTCGCGAAGCTCGGCGGGGACACGGCCGGGGAGTACGTACCGGGAGCCTGGGAGCAGTTCAAGCTGCCCGGCAGGGGCGACAGCGTCTACGCCTACCCCTGGTACGTGACCCCGGAGATCCTCACCTACAACAGGGAGCTCTTCGAGAGGTCCGGCCTGGATCCGGCCGCGCCGCCCACCAGCGTGGAGCAGTTCTTCGACTACGCCGAACAGATCGCCGCCCGGTCCGGCGGCCGGTACTCCGCCTTCATGGCCGACCCCAAGGGCCGCCTGCCGGGCGACTGGCAGAAGATGGGCGTCCCCCTGCTCAGCCCTCGCAAGGACCGGTTCACCTTCGACACCGACAAGGCCGTCGAATGGGTGGAGCGGATGAAGGACCTCTACGCCAAGGGCGCCATGCCCAAGGAGTCCCTCCTGAAGTCCGACGACATCAACCAGCTCTACGGCGGCGGCAAACTCGTCTTCGGTCCGGGCTCCCCGGGATTCGTCAAGGACATCAAGCGCAACGCCCCGCAGGTGTACGCCAAGACGCAGGTCGCGGGAGCCGTCACCGGCCGCCTCGGCCACATCGGCATCTACGCCCAGTCCCTCGGCATCCGGAAGGACACCGAACACCCGGACGCGGCCGTCGAGTTCGCGAAGTGGGTCACCAACGGCCCGAACCAGGTGGAGTTCTCCAGGAAGGCCACCATCTACCCCTCCAACGCGCGAGGCCTCGCCGACCCGTTCTTCGCCGACAGGGGCGACGGCAGGGACGCCGAGACGCTCGCCCGCGCGGTCGGCGCCGAGCAGCTGAAGAGCGCCGCCCTCGACGCCAACACCCCCGTCCAGTGGACCAACCAGGTCGGCGACGCCGTCGTACGCGAGGTGCAGAAGGCCATCAAGGGCGAGCAGGACGCCCGGACGGCGGTGAAGAGGGCCGAGGAAGCGGCGAACCGGCTCCTCGCCGACGCGGCCCGCCCGTGACGGCCGGCGGCGGCGACACCGGACTGCCCCACCGCACGTGGTGGACCCCGTACCTCTTCCTCGCCCCCGGCCTGGTGATGGTGCTGCTGTTCAGCCTGTGGCCGTTCGTCAACACCGTCGTCCTCTCCTTCACCGACGCCCGGATCCTGCGCGGGGGCGGCTACGTCGGCCTCGACAACTACCGGCGAGCCCTCGCCGACCCCGGCTTCTGGGTCGCGACCGGCAACAGCGTGCTCTACCTCGTGGTCGTCGTCCCCTGCCTGGTCCTGCTGCCGCTGGCCCTCGCCGTCCTCGTCCAGGCAGAGATCCCCGGCATCGGATTCTTCCGCTCCGCCTTCTACACCCCGGTGATCGCCTCCGCCGTCGTCGTCGGGCTGATCTGGCAGTGGGTCCTGCGCAGCGACGGCCTCGTCAACACCGTCTTCCGGCGGCTCCACCTGGTCTCCGAGCCGGTCCCGTTCCTGACGGACAGCACGATGCTGCTGGTCTCCGCGATGATCGTGACCGTGTGGAAGGGCCTGGGCTACTACATGGTCTTCTACCTCGCGGCCCTCGGGAACGTCCCCGCCTCCCTCCACGAGGCCGCCGCGATCGACGGCGCCGGTCCCGTCCGCCGCTTCTTCAGCATCACCGTCCCCCAGGTGAAGCCGATGATGCTCCTCGTCGGAACCCTCTCCGCCATCTCGGCGCTACGTGTCTTCACCGAGATCTACATCCTCGGCGGGGAGGGCGGCGGGCCCGGCGGCGGAGCCCGCACCCTGCCGTTCCTCATCCGCCAGGTGGGCCTCGGCTTCTCCGGCGAGACCGGCTACGCCTGCGCCGTGTCGATCCTGCTGTTCCTCCTCACCCTCGTCTTCAGCCTGCTGGGCCGCCGCCTGACCAAGGGGGACGAGGCATGACCGCGCCCCCTCCGCCCCGGCGCGGCCGCGACCCGGTACGCCGCCGGCTCGGCCCGGCCGCCCGGTACGCCACGCTGCTGCTCATGCTCGTGGTCATGCTGGGTCCGATCGCCTGGCAGTTCCTGACCTCGATCCGCGGCCGCACCGAGAACGTGTACGACGGCGTACTGCCCACACAGCCCACCCTCGACAACTACGTCCGCGTCGCCGAGTCCTTCCCACTGCTCCAGTACGCCGGCAACACTCTCGTCGTCGCGGCCCTCGCGGTCACCTCGAACCTGGTCTTCGCCGCGATGGGCGGCTACGCCCTCTCCCGCGCCGCCTGGAAGGGCCGCGAGGTCGTCTTCACCGTCCTCGTCGCCACCCTGATGTTCCCCTTCGAGTCCGTGATGATCTCGATGTTCCTCACGGTCCGTGAGATGGGCCTGGTCGACACCCTCGTCGGGGTCTGGCTGCCCGGCGCGGTCTCCGTCCTCAACATCATGGTCATGCGCGCGGCCTTCCTCGCCGTGCCCAGGGAGGTCGAGGAGGCCGCCGTCCTGGACGGGGCGGGCGAGTGGACCCGCTTCACCCGGGTCTTCGTCCCTTCCGCCAAGGGCGCTCTGGCCGTCGTCTGCATCACCAGCTTCATGGGTGCCTGGGACGACTTCCTGTGGCCGCTGCTGGTCCTCACCGACAGCGACCACTACACCCTCCAGCTAGGCCTGAAAACCCTGGCCGGCGCCACCACCGTCAACGACCAGCGGCTCATCGCGGCGGGCGCGATGGCGGCGCTCCTGCCGATGATGCTGCTCTTCTTCGCCCTCCAGCGTTTCTTCTTCAAGGGCGTGGGCGAGGGAGCCGTCAAGCTGTGAACCGTACCGCCCGACCCGCCCGCGCCCGCATGCCCTCCGTACCGACGACCACCACCTCCGGGAGCAGGAGCAGCTGTCATGCATGACGACCGCAGCATCACCGAGCACCGCCTCCGCCGGGTCCTCCACGAGCGCATCAGGCCCGCCGTCCACTCCAGCCCGCTCCCGCTGACCGTCGAGCGCTGGGACGCGCCGGGCGAGCCCGTACCCGTCGCCGAGGGCCTGGCGGCACCCTACGAGCCCTGCGCACCCGGCGACACGTGGGGTCCGGCCTGGGGCACCACCTGGTTCAAGGTCACCGGAACGGTCCCCGCCGCATGGGCCGGACGGACCGTGGAGGCCGTCCTCGACCTCGGCTTCGACCGGATGATGCCCGGCTTCCAGTGCGAGGGCCTGGTCCACCGCGCCGACGGCACCGGGATCAAGGCGCTCAACCCGTACAACGACTGGGTACGCGTGGCCGACCGCGCCGAGGGCGGCGAGCGGATCGAATGGTACGTCGAGGCCGCCGCCAATCCGGTCCTCGTCGACCACCGCGCCACCTACGAGGGCGACCTGCGCACCAGTGGTGACCGGCCCCTCTACCGCCTCGCCCGGATGGATCTCACCCTCTTCGAGACCGAGGTCTGGGAGCTGGTCCAGGACCTCGACGTGCTCTACGAGCTCATGACGCAGCTCGACACCGGCGACGCCCGCCGGTACGAGATCCTGCGCGCCCTCGGCGCCGCCCTGGACGCGGTCGACCTCTCCGACGTGCCCGGCACGGCGGCCGCCGCCCGCGCACACCTCGCCGACGTCCTCGCAGCCCCCGCCAACGCCTCCGCGCACCGCATCAGCGCCGTCGGCCACGCCCACATCGACTCCGCATGGCTGTGGCCGCTGCGCGAGACGGTACGCAAGGTGGCGCGGACCGTCTCCAACATGGTCCACCTCATGGACGGCCACCCCGACCTCGTCTTCGCGATGTCGCAGGCGCAGCAGCTCGACTGGATCAAAACCCACCGGCCCGAGCTCTTCGAACGCGTCAAGAAGAAGGTCGCGGACGGCCAGTTCGTGCCGGTCGGCGGCATGTGGGTGGAGTCCGACACCAACATGGTCGGCGGCGAGGCGATGGCCCGCCAGTTCCTCTACGGCAAGAAGTTCTTCCTCGACGAGTTCGGCATCGACACGCACAACGTCTGGCTGCCCGACTCCTTCGGCTACACCGCCGCCATGCCGCAGCTCGTCCGGCTCTCCGGCTCCCGGTGGTTCCTGACCCAGAAGATCTGCTGGTCCCAGGTGAACGACTTCCCCCACCACACCTTCTGGTGGGAGGGCATCGACGGCAGCCGCGTCTTCACGCACTTCCCGCCCGTAGACACCTACAACTCCGACCTCGGCGGCGCCCAGATGGCGCACGCCGCCCGCAACTACCGCGAGAAGGGCCGGGGTTCACGATCGCTGGTGCCCTTCGGCTGGGGCGACGGCGGCGGCGGCCCCACCCGCGAGCACCTCGCACGCGCCCGCCGCCAGCGCGACCTCGAAGGCTCGCCGCGCATCGAGATCGAACGGCCCGACGCCTTCTTCGAGAAGGCCCGCGCCGAGTACGAGGACGCGCCCGTATGGGCCGGCGAGCTCTACCTGGAGCTGCACCGCGGCACCTACACCTCCCAGGCCAAGACCAAACAGGGCAACCGGCGCAGCGAATCCCTGCTGCGCGAGGCCGAGTTGTGGGCGGCGACCGCCGCCGTCCGGGTGCCGGGATACGCCTACCCGTACGAGGACCTGGAGCGCATCTGGAAGACGGTGCTGCTCCACCAGTTCCACGACATCCTGCCGGGGTCCTCCATCGCCTGGGTGCACCGCGAGGCCCGCGAGACGTACGGACGGGTGGCGCAGGAGCTGCGGGACATCACCCTCGCCGCTCAGCGGGCGCTGGCGGGGGAGGGCACCGAGGAGCTGGTCTTCAACTGCGCCCCGCACGCCCGCCGCGGCATCCCGGCGGGCGGAGCGGGCCGCCCGGCGCAGCCGCCGGAGCCGGTCACGGTGGAGGAGCGGCACGGCGGCGGACACGTCCTGGCCAACGGCCTGCTGGTGGTGGAGATCGACGCCCGCGGACTGGTCGTCTCCGTCCACGACCTCCGGGCGCGCCGCGAGGCGGTCGCCCCGGGGCGCGCGGCGAACCTGCTGCAGATCCACCCCGACTTCCCCAACATGTGGGACGCCTGGGACGTCGACGAGTTCTACCGCAACAACGTCACCGACCTCGACGACCTCGACGGCCTGGACGGTTTGGAGGTCGCCGAGAGCGGACCCCGGTCGGCGACGGTACGGGTGACCCGCTCCTTCGGGCGCTCCCGGGCGGTCCAGCAGATCACGCTGAGGGCGGGGGCGAAGACGCTCGACATCGTCACCGACGTCGACTGGCACGAGACGGAGAAGTTCCTGAAGGCAGCCTTCCCGCTGGACGTGAAGGCCGACCGGACGGCGTCGGAGACGCAGTTCGGGCACGTCTACCGGGCCACCCACACCAACACCTCGTGGGAGGCGGCCAAGTTCGAGATCTGCGCCCACCGCTGGATCCACGCGGAGGAGCCCGGTTGGGGCGTGGCCCTCCTCAACGACTCCACGTACGGGCACGACGTGACCCGCGACGTACGGCCCGACGGCGGGCAGACCACCACCGTACGGCTCTCCCTGCTGCGGGCCCCGCGCTACCCGGACCCGGAGACCGACCAGGGCGCCCACACCCTGCGGTTCTCGCTGGCGCCCGGCGCGGGGATCGGCGACGCGGTCCGTGAGGGCCACGCGCTGAACCTGCCGGAACGCACCGTGCCAGGTGCCGGCCCGGTCGCCCCGCTGCTGGCGGTGGACTCGGACGCGGTGGTGGTCGAGGCGGTCAAGCTCGCCGAGGACCGCGGCGGCGACGTGATCGTCCGCCTCTACGAGTCCCGCGGCGGCCGTGCCACGGCCACCCTCACGGCGAGCTTCCCGATCACGGGCGCGGTCGAGAGCGACCTGCTGGAACGGCCCCTCGCGGGATCGGCGGTGGGCGTTCCCACCCCGGCCGACACCGTCCCGCTGACCCTGCGCCCCTTCCAGATCGTCACCCTCCGCCTCCGCCGCCCCTGACCGCCCCGGCGGACCCCGGCCCGACCCCCTCGGGCCGGGACACCGCCGCCAGCGCGTCGCGCAGTGCCTGCAGGCGCTCGGTGGTCGGCGCCGGCGCCAGCCGGTCGAGCAGGTCGAGCAGGTCGAGCCCCTGGGCGGGGTCGACGCTCCCGTAGCTGTCGTGGTGCCCGCGCAGGACGGCACGGAAGACGGCGTGGTGGAGGGCGGGCACACGGGCGGCCGCCCGCAAGGTGGCGACCTTGTCGCCCCAGGGCACGGGGCCCGAGTGCTCCAGCACCCGCCGGGCCCGGCGCAGCAGGGGTTCCGGGGCGCCGGGCAGCAGCCGCTCGCGGTCGTCGCCCAGCACCTCGGCGAAGGCCTCGGCCGCGGTGGGGGCGTACTCGAACCAGTCGAACCAGAGCGAGCAGGTGATCGCCTCGTGCTCGCGCTCGGACTCCAGCCGGCGGCGGTAGCCGCCCCACAGCAGTTCCGCCGGTAGCGGACCCTGCGGGCCCAGGTGCGCGCTGTGGATCTGATGGGTCACCAGCGGATGCCACCCGAGCAGGTCCATGAGCCCGAGGGCCACCCGCAGCCGGCCCGGGACATCGAGCGAGTCGTCGGTGAAGGCGAGACAGCCGAGGTGGTCGCACACGTCCCGCGTCGTGAGCACCCGGGCCGGCGGCTCGGCGTCGTACCAGGTGTCCGGGCCGGTCTGCGTGACGCCGTCCTCGGCGAGCCAGCGCCGGGCCAGCTCTGCGTCGGACACGCCGTCGGGCGCGTGCCCGGGGGAGTCGGTCATCCGGCTCACGCTACGCGGGGCGGCGTGAACTCCGCCACAGGGGGGCGGGGCGCCCGGGCCCAGGAACGGGGAAAGGGGCCCCGCTGCCTCCCAGCTGGTTATGCACCTAGTTGCAAAACCGCGTGCGGCTCGCTAGAACAGGTTCATCACCCCGCGCGAGGAGGCACACCCGATGAGCACGCCCAGTTCCCAGAGCCGGTACCCGCACCTGCTGACCCCCCTGGACCTCGGCTTCACCACCCTCCCGAACCGCGTGATCATGGGGTCCATGCACACCGGCCTCGAAGAGCACGAGGGCGGCTTCGAGCGCCTCGCCGCCTTCTACGCCGAGCGGGCCCGCGGCGGCGCCGGCCTCATCGTCACCGGCGGCATAGCCCCCAACGACGCCGGCCGCCCCTTCGAGGGGGGTTCCCGCCTCACCACCGAGGAGGAGGCCGCCGAGCACCGGGTGATCACCGACGCCGTGCACGCCGAGGGCGGGAAGATCGCGATGCAGATCCTCCACTTCGGCCGCTACGCCTACCACAAGGACCTGGTCGCCCCCAGCGCCATCCAGGCCCCCATCAGCCCCTTCGTCCCCAACGAGCTCTCCGGCGCCGAGGTCGAGCAGACGGTGGAGGACTTCGTCCGCGCCGCCCGCCTCGCCAAGCTCGCCGGCTACGACGGCGTCGAGATCATGGGCTCCGAGGGCTACCTGGTCAACGAGTTCATCGCCGCCGCCACGAACAAGCGCACCGACCGCTGGGGCGGCGCCTACGAGAACCGCGTCCGCTTCCCGCTGGAGATCGTCCGCCGCACCCGCCAGGCCGTCGGCGAGGACTTCATCCTGATCTACCGCCTCTCCATGCTCGACCTGATCCCGGGCGGCTCCACCCTCGACGAGGTGGTCCACCTGGCCAAGGAGATCGAGGCGGCCGGCGCCACCATCATCAACACCGGCATCGGCTGGCACGAGGCCCGCATCCCCACCATCGCCACCTCCGTCCCGCGCGGCGCCTACACCTGGGTCACCAAGCGGCTGATGGGCGCGGTCTCCGTCCCGCTCGTCACCAGCAACCGCATCAACACCCCGGAGATCGCCGAGGAACTGCTCGCCGACGGCCGCGCCGACCTCGTCTCCCTGGCCCGCCCCTTCCTCGCCGACGCCGACTTCGTCGCCAAGGCCGCGGCCGGCCGCCCCGAGACCATCAACACCTGCATCGGCTGCAACCAGGCCTGCCTCGACCACACCTTCAGCGGCAAGATCACCAGCTGCCTGGTCAACCCGCTCGCCTGCCACGAGACCGAGCTCGTGCTGTCGCCCACCCAGCTGAAGAAGCGCGTCGCCGTCGTCGGCGCCGGCCCGGCCGGCCTCGCCTGCGCGGTCTCCGCCGCCGAACGCGGCCACGCCGTCACCCTCTTCGAAGCCTCCGGCCACATCGGCGGACAGCTCGACATCGCCCGCCGTATTCCGGGCAAGGAGGAGTTCGAGGAGACCATCCGCTACTTCGGCACCCAGCTCGCGGCCCACGCCATCGACGTCCGCCTCGACACCCGCGCCGACGTCGAGACCCTCCGGGGCTACGACGAGGTCGTCGTCGCCACCGGTGTCACCCCCCGCACCCCCGACATCGAGGGCGTGGACCACGCCAACGTCGTCAGCTACCTCGACGTGCTGCGCGACGGCGCCCCCGTCGGCGAGCGCGTCGCAGTCGTCGGCGCCGGCGGCATCGGCTTCGACGTCGCCGAATACCTCACCGACAGCGGCGAGGGCGCCTCCCAGGACCCGGACGTCTACTTCCGCCACTGGGGCGTGGACACCGCCTACACCGGACCCGGCGGCCTCACCGCCCCCGAGCGGCCCGCGCCGCCGCGCCAGGTCCACCTGCTCCAGCGCAAGGCCACCAAGGTCGGCGCCGGCCTCGGCACCACCACCGGCTGGATCCACCGCGCCGAGCTCAAGCACCGCGGGGTCGTCTCCGTCGCCGGAGCCTCCTACGACCGCATCGACGACGAGGGCCTGCACATCACCGTCGGCGACGAGCAGCGCCTCGTACCCGCCGACACCGTCGTCCTGTGCACCGGGCAGGAGCCGCGCCGTGACCTGTACGAGGCCCTGCGCGCGGCCGGCGTCGACGCCCACCTGATCGGCGGCGCCGACGTGGCGGCCGAGCTCGACGCCAAGCGCGCCATCCGCCAGGGCACGGAGCTGGCCGCGAAGCTCTGACCGAAAGGGGATTGTGGCGGTCCGGGCGGGCCGCCACAATCTCCCGGTGACGTTCTCTCCCGCAGACGCAGACAAGATCCTCGCCGACAACTTCGCCCCCTGGGTGCTCGCCCTCGGACTGACCGTCCAGGAGACCGGCGAGCGGCACGCCGTCCTGCGGCTGCCCTGGTCCGCGGAGCTCGCCCGCGACGGCGGCGGCCTCTCCGGTCAGGCCATGATGGCCGCCGCCGACACCGCCACCGTCATCGCGATCTCCGCCGCGCGCGGCGGGTACGGCCCGATGACCACCGTCCAGCAGTCGACGAGCTTCCAGCGCCCGGTCGTCGACGCCGACGTACTGATCCACGTACGGGTCACCAAGCTCGGCAGGCGCATGGCCTTCGCCGACATCACCCTGACCCCCGAAGGCGCCGGCGAACCGGCCGCCACGGCCTCCACCGTCTACGCCCTGCTCGGCTGACGGCCCCCGCCGCACGCGCGGACGCCCCCTGCCCCGGCCGCCTGGATCCGGCGGCCGGGGCAGGGGGCGTCGTCCCGGGCCGGACTCCCGGCCCGGATCAGAACCGCCCGGGAGCCCCCGGGAGGGGCACCGGACCGGAACGGCCCGAACCGCGCTTCCCGGCCGCGTCCGCCGGCGGGTTCTGGCAGGTCACGTCCTGGGCGGGCAGCCGGCCCGTGGCCAGGTACGCGTTCACCGGGGCGTTGGCGCAGGAGGCGGCGTCGAAGAGGTACACGCCGTGCCCCTCACCGCCGCCCGCCAGCACCATCCGCGAGCCCTTGAGCGCCCGGTGCAGGCCCTGGCCGCTGGTCAGCGGGGTCTGCGAGTCCCACTCGTTCTGCACCGTCAGCACGTTCGCCTTCTTGTGCATCGGCGTCGCCGACTCCGCCGGCCGGTCCCAGAAGGCGCACGGCTTGATGTTGGACGCGAAGTCCCCGTACAGCGGGTACCTGGCCTTGTCCTTCGCCGCGTCGCGCTCGTACTGCTCGGTGTAGCGGGGCCAGCTGCCGGTGTCCCCGCAGACCACGGCCCAGAAGACGGCCGTGCCGTTGTCCGGGGCGGGCTGCTCCGCCGCCCGGCCGAGCAGCTGCAGCTTCAGCCCCCGCACGTCCGTGCCCGCCGCCTGCGGCCTGCCCTCGGCCGCGGCCTTCAGGGCCGCGATCAGCGGCGTGGCCTGCGCCGGGTAGAAGAACACCCCGCGCGCGGACCGGATCATGTCCCCGGTGACCTTCGTGCCCTCGAAGTCGATCGGCTCGCGGTCCGCGCGCTCCACCAGCCCCCAGAACGTGGCGGAGACCTCCGCGGGGTCGTCACCGAGCCCGAACTCGCCCGACCGCTGCGCCGCCCACCGCGTCCACCGCGCGAAGGCGGGCTCGGCCTCGGTGGCCCACACCTGGATCATCCCGCGCCAGATCCGCTGCGGGTCCACCCCGCTGTCGAGCACGAAGCGGTCGGTGCGCTCCGGGTACATCTGCGAGTACACCGCGCCCAGATAGGTCCCGTACGAGTAGCCCAGATACGAGATCTTCCCCTCGCCCAGCACCGCGCGGATGGTGTCCATGTCGCGCGCCGTGTTGCGGGTGGTGATGTGGGGGAGTACCGCGCCGGACTTCTCACGGCACTTGTCGGCGACGGTGCGCGCCCATGCCACGTCGGAGGGGAAGGTCTCGGCACGGTAGGGGCGGTCGAAGTGCTGCTCGGCGTCCTCCAGCCCGCAGGTGATGGGGCTGCTGCCACCGACCCCGCGGGGGTCGAAGCCGATCAGGTCGTAGCCCTCCCGTACCTCTTTGGGCATCAACCCGTCCATCAGCAGCGGCAGATCGAGACCGGAGCCGCCGGGGCCGCCCGGGTTCAGCAGCAGGACGCCGTGCCGCTTGGCCGGGTTCTCGCTCTTCATCCGGGACATCGCGATGTCGATCGTGGGGCCCTCGGGGCGCCTGTAGTCGAGCGGGACCCTGATCGTGGCGCACTCGTACGAGGCCGGCTGCTCGGGGCTGCACCGCTGCCATGCGGGCTTCTGCCGGAGGTGCTCGGCCGCGGGGGCCGCAGCCGCCTGCGCCGAGGCCAGCAGGGGGACGGTGGTGGCGATGAGTCCGGCGGTGGCGAGCAGTGGTGTGAGGTGTTTCAGGCGCACGGAGCCAGTCCTTTCGGAGGAAGTCGCGTACACCTCAAGCCTGTTGGACAGGAAGGCTCGGCGGAATCATCCCGAAGGGCCGAGCCGTGTGCTCCTCGCGAATGAGCCGGTATCAGGACAATGGCCGACGCGCCGTCATCGCGCCGGCCGCCAACTCAGCTGCCCACGGCGGGAGTCGGCTGGTGGCCGGTGTGCTCGGAGGGCGTCGCGGCGCCGGAGGGAGCGGTGTGCCCGGGGCCGGTGTGCCCGGAGGAGGAGCCGCCGCCGTGCTCGGTACCGGTCTCCACGGATCCGCCGAGCCGTTCGCGCAGCGCGTTGAGAGCGTCCGCCGACTGGGTGGTGACGACCCACCGGTCGCCCACCAGGTAGACCCCGCCGTACGCCCGGGCCTCGTCCAGCCAGGCGCGCAGCCCCTGCTGGGCGGCGAACGTGGCCATGCGGAAGGCGCCCTGAGCGGTCTGGCAGCCGCCCTGCCGCAACTCGTCCGCCTCCACGCCCACTTCGGCGGTGCAGCCGATGGCCGTGGCGATCTCCTCGATCGAGATGCCGGGAGCGGCCGGAGTGGCAGGGGCGGTCGGTGTGGCCGGGGCGTCCGCGGCGGCCTCCTTCGCCGAGCCGGCCGGCGAGGTGGTGTCGCCCGCGCACCCCCCGCACAGCAGCACGGCGGCGCACACCGCGGCGGCGGCCGCGAGCGACGGGCGGATCCGGTGGGCGGGGCGGGCTGTGGACGGCATGGAGACCTCGCGGGCTGATCGGGAAAAGGAGTCGTGGTGCCCGGGAGGGGAGGGGCCCGGGCACCACGCGTCTTTCGGGGGTGTCGTACTGCTTCAGTGGAACGGGGAGCCCATGGGGGCGGGCCGGCCGTCCCGGCCTCAGCCGGTGGCCGTCACCTTCTTGCCCTTGTCGGACACCGCGAACCAGACGCCCTGCTTGCCCTGTCCGTTGATGTCACCCGGCTCCTTGTCGCCGGTGAAGGTGTACATCGGCCAGCAGTCGATCGTCAGCTGTTCGGTGCCGTCAGGCCGCTTGAACGTGCCCACCAATTCGGCGGGAATTCCCTTCACCAATTCCTTGTCCACAGCCGAGACGGGCTTCCACGTATTGAGGCAGGCGCCCAGGCAGTTCGTCTTCATCGGCCATGCGCTGTCCTTGTCGAACCGGTAGAGCGTGCGGCCCTCCGCGTCCGAGAGGATGGGGCCGAGCTTGGTGTTCCGGTTGACGCCGATCGGGTCCGCCTTCGCCTGCTCCTGCCCGCCGGCCTGGCCCGCGCCGGAGCCCGCACCCGCACCGCCGCCCGCGCTCGGGTCGGCACCGGAGCCCGCACCGCCGCCGGCCTTGGCGGGCTTGCCGTCCGGGGCCAGGACGTGCCAGGTGCCGCCGACGCCCTCACCGAGGGTGTCGCCCGCCTTGGTGTCCTTCGCGTAGCGGTACACCGGCCAGCCGTCCAGCGTCAACTGCTTGGTCCCATCAGCCCGTTCGACGGATCCGAGCAGGGTCTTGTCGATGCCCTCACCGGCCGAGGCGTCGTCCGCGGGGACGGCCGGCCAGGCAGTGGCGCAGTCGCCCTCACAGTTGGACTTCGGGGGCTTGGGGGTGTCCTTGTCGAACCGGTAGAGCGTGAAGCCCGCGCTGTCGGTGACCGTCGATCCGAGCTCCGTGGACGCCCTGACCTTCAGCTCCCCGGCCGGGCCGGCCTTGACGCTGTCGGCCGCCGGGACCGCGCCCGAACCGCCTCCGTATCCGTCGTAGCCGGAGCCCGCCTGTTTGCTGTCGCCCACCGGCTGGACCGAATCACCCTTTCCCGCGGAGTTGTCGCCCCCACCACAGGCGGCGGTCAGCATCAATACCGCGACGGCCGACCCGGCGAATACTCCACGACGCATCTTCTTCACGATCTCTCCTTCGAGTCAGGATTCGCGTTCTCGTGCCTTGGGTAATTTCTACGGGGCCAGTGGCGGACTATGTCGATCTCCTTGGGAATTTGTCAGATCGCGCCAACATTGAACCGGGGGAAGTTGGTTCAGTCCTGCATACGCAGCGCCAGCGCCGGGCACCGGCGCACCGCGCGCTGCGCCTTCTGCCGCAGCTGCGCGGGCACGGGCATCGAAGCCTGGGACGGGTATCCGTCCGCGTCGAGCCGTACGACGTCCGGGAGGATGTCCACGCACAGCCCGTGGCCCCTGCACAGGGTCCAGTCCACCACCAGCCGCTCCTCCGGGGTCTCCTCCTTCGGCAGGGGCAGTGCCCCCACCACCCGCCGGCCGCAGCCGCTGCCGAGCGCGTGGTCGCGGAACTCGTCCGGGAACGCCGCGAGCGCCGAGGCCACGAAGGCCGCGGTCCCGTCCGGATGGCTGCACGCGCCGCGGCGCCGTACCACCTTCATCCGGGCTTCGATGGTTTCCAGAGCCGTTCTGCCCCCGCCCCTGACCGCGTCCTCCAGTACGTCGGCCAGCGCGGGCAGCCCCCGGAAGCAGGGGCCGCACTGGCCGGCGGTCTCGTCCGCCATCCACCGGGCCACCTTGGCCACCTCACCGGCCGGGCAGGTGTCCTCCGGCAGGGGCAGCACCGCGCCCGCGCCCAGGACCGCGTCGAAGGCAGCGAGGGATCCGCGGGAGAGATCGGCGATGCGCGCCGACCCCGGATCCAGCCATTTGCCGTGGTAGCCGCCCACCAGGACACCCTGGCCCGGATCGAGGCCGCACAGTTCCAGCACGTACGCCAGTGAGGTGCCCAGGGGAGCCTCGACGACCGTCTTGCCGGCGATGGTCAGCATGACGGTGCCGGGCTCGGACGGCAGGCCGACGGACCGGTAGTCCAGCGCGCCGAGCCGTGCCGCGACGGCGAGCTGGGCGTAGGTCTCGGTGTTCGAGAACAGGGTGGGCAGGCCGCCCAGGCCCCGCTCGCTCGTCCGGATCTTCTGCCCCGACGGCAGCGTCGGCCCGCCGTTCAGGCCGTTCACCATGGAGGTGCTCTCACCTGTCACGAAGCGTTCGGGCAGAGCCTGTACGCGCACCTGGCGGCCGGCGGGTCCGCGCTCGGCGACGGCCGCGCGGAGCGACTGCTCCACGTCGGGCCGGGTGACACCCACCACGACGTCCTCGGCGCCGATCGCCGCAGCGGCCAGCAGGGCCCCGTCGAGCACCAGGTGCGGGACGTGCAGCAGCAGCGCCTTGTCCTTGAGGCAACTGGGCTCGCCCTCACTGGCGTTGACGACGACAGCGGTCCCCGCGTCGCGGCCGGCCGCGCTCATGACGGCGCGCAGCTTCCGGGCGAAGGGGAACCCGGCTCCGCCGCGTCCCCGCAGGTCGATGTTCTCGGCGAGGTCGACGAGCTCGTCCGGCCGGTAGCGCGGCATCGATCCGTGCGTGGTCAGATGCGCCACACGGTCCAGCCGGGGCGCCTGGTCGAGGCCGGCCAGCAGTCTGGGAGCGCCCACACAGCCGAGGCTTGGGCGCGGGAAGCCGCTCACAGCCGCCACTCCCGGGTGGCGAACTGGTCGCCGTCCACACCGGTGCCGCCGCCCATGCCCCGGCCGGCGTCCATGTAGGCGCCGGCCGGGTCCGCCGCGTACACGGCCGTCAGAGCGGGACCGTCGTCCGACGGCGGAGCGGCCGGACCGGTGAACTTCTCCCGGGAGCTCGACGCCCGCGCGCGCGGTTCACGCCGCGGCCGGGGGACGGCGGCCACGACGGGCTGCTGCGCAACGCCTGCCACGCCGGGGATGCCCACCGGCTCCTCGGCCATCCTGGCCTTGACGCGGAAGGCGAGCACGGCCGCGACGCCGAGCAGGCACAGGCCGTACGACACCGTGACATAGAGGTCGGCGGCGCGCCCCGCCTTCAACCCGTGGACCAGCGAGGCACCCCACGCGGGGTAGGCGGCGAAGTGCAGGGCACGCCACCACAGGGACCGGCCGTTGGTGGCGAACACGCTGCGCACCGCGCCGGAGACCGCGACGGCGACGAAGAGGTATCCGGCCAGGCTGCCGAGCCCGACCAGCACCGGCTGCCCGACGTCGGTGAACGGCAGCGCCGCGGCGGACGCGCTCGTCCGCTGTTCCGCGACCTTCACCCAGATGTGCAGGGCCAGGAAGCCCAGGCCGGACACGGCGAGACCGCGGTGCACGCCCTGAGCCAGCAGCCGGTGGCCCGACTTCAGCAACAGCCGGTCGGTGGAGACCACTCCCCACAGGACCGTCGAGGTGAGCGAGACGAGCGAGAGCACGCCCGCCCCGAAGTCGAGGAACTCCCACAACTGGGAGAAGGCGCCGGCGCGGGCGGCCACGGTGACGGAGGCGATGGCCGCGCCGACGGCGCAGATGGCGCCCGGACTCATCCGTCCGGACGTGGGCAGGAGTGAGGGCCGCCGAACGGCCCTCCGTCCGGCGGTCGGAGCCGATGCCGCGTGTCGGCTCTTACGGCGGGCCCTGTGTGGGCGAGGCATGTGCGGCTGGGGCAAGGGCATCCAGGTCTCCTGTGCGCCTGGGCACCGAGCGATCCACCTGGCGCTCGGGACCCCGGGGGTCGTTGTCGTTCTCTGCCCGGCCGCGCTGTGAAACTCCGCGCCGGCCGAGGGAACTTGGGGCCGGAGTGCAGCAGCATCGTGGAGCTGCACATCAGCTCCACAGGATTTATCGAAACGTGATAATTTCTCGCAGCGTGTCTCCGGCGCATCGAACAACACCGGAAGATTCCCCTCCAGCGGAGGTTGCGACAGGCCGCCGCTCCGCTCGCCGTCTACGCGTCCCGGAAGGCAAAAACCAGGCAAAGTCGCGGGATCGCGGGTGGCCGGACCTCTCTCAGGAGGGAGTACGAGGGCCGTAACTCTCCTGTCGAACAGAGAAGTTGACGCGAGACGCAACCTCGGCGGGTCTGCCGCTCTTCCCCGGGCAGGCCTCACCCCGGCACGAACGAGGAAAACGATGTGCGAACTTCTGAACCGCATCTGGTCCCGCCCCCGAGGCGAGTGGACGCGCGTCCTGCGCAGGGAACTCCCCGCACTGGCCGCCGAGATAGTGGAGGAGCTTCTGCATGGAATTCCGGAATTTTCCGCACTTGTCGATGACAACGATGCCATTGACGCAGAGTTGCTCCGGCAGAGGGTGGAAGAGGCACTCCTCACCACTCTCGGATACAAGGACCGATCCCTGGAACAAACGGACGAGTACGAGGATCTGGCGGAGAACCAGGTCGAAACCGAGCCCGCGCGCGGGCTCAAGACGGTGGGCCGGAGCGCGGCCGGCAGCAGGGAGGCGCCGTATGAATGCGAGATAACGCATGAGGGCCGGCGGGACGACATCCGTGAGGAGGCCCGCCCCGGCTCCCGCGGCGGTGTCCGCGACACGGCCCGGCAGCGCCTGCGAGTGAACCACGGTGAGGAAACGGAGGAGGCCGTTGAAGGCAACCGGCCGGGCGAACGGGCCCGCCAGGAGCTGTTCAGGACCCTCACCGACGACCGCGTCGCGTCCGACAGCTCCCTCACCGAACTCGCCGAGGCGGCCGGATGGCCCCTCCCGCTGGCCGTACGGGCCATTGTTCCGGCCACGCCCGGCGAGGCCCAGCAGCTCGCGAGCGCCATGGACGACGCCCTCGTCGGGATGTTCGCCGGCCGGCCGTGCCTGCTGGTCCCGAGCCCTGACCCGGAGGTGCGCGTACCGCTGGAGCACCTTCTGCGCGGGCGGTTCGCGGCCGTCGGCCACGCCGTCCCGCTCCGGGACACGGCCTCGTCCCTGCGCTGGGCCCTGCGTCTGGCGGCGCTGACGCCCAGCCGTCCGGGCCTGGAGGCCAGGCCCGTCTTCGTCGACGACCACCTCTCCACACTGCTCCTGCTGCAGGACGAACCCCTCGCCCACGCTCTCGCCGCCCGCTGGCTGCGACCCCTCGCCGACCTGACCCCGCGCCAGAGCGAGCGGCTGGAGGTGACCCTGCTCGCCTGGCTCGAAGGCGGCGGCGCCCCCGAGGCCGCCAAGGCCCTCAGCGTGCACCCGCAGACCGTTCGGTACCGCATGCGCCAGCTGGAGAAGCTCTTCGGAACCGGCCTGCGCGATCCGCGGACCCGGTTCGAGCTGGAGATGGCCCTGCGCAGCCGCCGCCTGATGGCCCAGGTGCGGCGCCAGCATTCACGCGTGACCCGTAGGACGGCACGTGTGATCCAGGCGGACTTCACCCCGGTCGTCGTCGGCCGCATGGCCCGCGTCAACGGCCTCTGACGCAACCGAAGCGCCCGGCCCGGCCCCGTCGTCACGGGGCCGGGCCGGGCGCTTTCGTGTGCCCGTACGGACCACCCACCCCACCGTCCCCCGCCGCCTCCCCACCACCACCCCGCCGCGGCCGTCTCCGTCGACGGTCCCGCCGTCCGCCGCTCACACGCCTGCGAGGGGCGGGCGGGGACGAACCGGCGGGGGTACGGCGGTGACGGCGGTGGAAAAGGTGTGAGCGGTGTGAGCGGTGTGAAGGGGCGTGAAGGGTGTGAGCGGTGTGAACGGTGGTGCGGGGGCCGTGGGTCGGCCGGGCCGGTCCTGCCGGCCCGGCCGACGGGGCGTCCAGGCCCCCTGGTCCCGCCCTCCGTAACGGGGCCGGGGGCCCGGAACGCAAAAGAGGTGCTGGTCCGAAGCCGTCTTCGGACCAGCACCTGTCCCGGGGCGGGCGCGGGGTGAGGAAAGGGGGAGCGCCCGCCCCGGAAGTGGTTGGGGGGAACCCCGCCGCGAGGGTCAGCGGCAGCGGCGCCCGTCGTTGATGCAGCGGACGGCATTGTTCATCAGGCCGTCCGACATCACGTTGATGAAGTCGCCGTGGTCGGTCACGGGCTTGTGAAGCTGCTCCGGGAAGCTGTCCACGGCGATGCGGGAGCCCGGCGCGACCCCGTACACGATGCGCTGCACCAGCTGCGGGATGGCGGTGAAGCCCTTCTGGCAGCGGCCGTTGCGGTCGGGGAAGGCCACGTGCGTGCGGTGGTTGGCACTGTCGGCGTTGCGCCCGTCCCAGCAGCTCTGGAAGGTGAAGGTGCGCACCACGTCGCTGCCCTTGGGGCAGATCGGGTACTTGTCCTTCAGCTGCCGGTTCTCGAAGCCCGTGCAGCTCCAGGAGGCGTTGGCATTGGCGTTGCCGTTCGAGAAGGCCTTGGCGTCACCCGTGATGATGCGCATGAAGCGGGGCATGGCCTTGACCTTGCCGACGGGGCTTCCCTTGAACTCGATCGTCACCTGCTTCGGCTTCAGGATCGTGCCGACGTTGCCGTCCTGGCCGCCGCCGGGCGCCTTCGCGTCCCGCTCGACCTTGCCGTCACGCAGTCGCAGCACGGGCCAGTAGTAGGAGGACTGGTCGCCGTTGGTGCACGTGGTGCCCGCCTTGGCGAGGCTGTCGTTGGTGGAGAAGGCGTCGGTGGAGACGTTGCCCACGTAGTCGTGCATGTGGTGCGCGCCGTTGGAGACGCCGGGTGCGACGATGACGTTGTCGGGGTTGAAGTGGCCGTTGTCGTTGCGGCCGCACTGGACGCTGAAGGAGCCGTTGGAGGCGCCGCCCTGGACCCTGGGCTTGTTGACGTTCGGGCGGACCTTGGTGATGTTCACGAAGTCGCTCTTGGCCGGGCCGCTCTTGCTGCCGGCCGCGGCGGACTTGGCGTCGGCACCGGCCTTCACCGCTGCCTCGCCCGCTGCGCCGTCCTGCTCGGCGGGGGCCTTCTTCATCTCGCAGGCACTCAACTGGGCGATTTCCTGAGGCGGTTGGGCCACCCGGCCGATCGCGTCCTGGACGCCCTTGATGGTCTTCTCCCGCTGCCCCTTGAGGTCTCCGAGGAGGGCGTCGCCCTGCGCTTCACCGGCGGCGAGCCGCCGGTAGGCCTCCGCCACCTGGTCGTCCAGCTTGGCCAGGTTCGCGTCGACCTCGGGCTTGGCCTGTTCGGGTACGGAGGTGAGCTTGTCCCCGACGTCGGGACAGTCGATGGTGGTCATCAACTGTGACTTGCGGTTGCCGTCCTGGCCCGCGGACGCGTTGCCGGCGATGACGGCGACGCCGCCGCCGCCCAGCACGAGCGCGGAGACCACTCCCACGAGCTTCGTCGTCAACCGGGGGCGCTTGTGGCCCTTTTGCCTCATGCGATCACTTCACTTCGTCGGTGGGACATTGTCGGAGAGCCCGTCGAAGTCGACCAGCCCGGTGTTTTCAAGGACCGTGATGTGGTCCAGCACCGTGGCGTTGGCGGACGTGGCGAGGGCTCGCACCATGGAGTTGCGGGTCTGCGCCCGGATCCCGGCCAGCAGGCTGAACACCTTCCCGTGCGCTCGGCGCAACAGCTGGGTGAACACCCGCTCGTACTCGTCTCCCTTGGCGCGGTTCATCTGGTCCAGCCACTCCTGCTGCTGAGCGCTGGGCTGGGTGGGCAGGTCGATGCCGAGGGCCTGGCCGATCTGGATGGACTGCCGGTCCAGTTCGGCGTGGCCGTCGACGAGGTGCTCCCCGGCCGTGCGGATCGCGGGGCGGGTCCCGCGCTGCTGGGCCTGCCGGCCGGCGGGCCCCTCCCACAGCCCGGCCAGGCGGACCTTGCGGACGAAGTCGCGGTCCGCGGCCGTCAACGGCCCGTACGCCGTGCTCACCGTGCCGAGGCCGTCGTCATCGCCCGCCGCGGGTGCGGTGGTGGCGGCTGTGGCCCGGCTGCCGAACTTGTCCACGGGGACCAGCAGGGCGATCAGGGTGAGCGCCAGCGCGGTGATGACGACGCCGCTCGCGATCGAGTACCGGGTGGCCATCGACCAGCCTCGGCCGTTTCTCCGTCGCGATGACAGCAATGTGCCTCCTTGCTCCGTGGGGCCGGGAAGGTGGCGGGGCAGGGAGGTTCCGCAAGCGTCGTGCGGTGCAACACCCGCATTCCCGGGGGTGTCACGGGACGGTAGTGCCCGGCGTGACGCACTTGCCGGAGGACATCACCATCGGACAAACACTCTGGCGCTTTCCCGAAAGGCTGATATCTTCACGCGCTAGCGCCCGGGGCGCGCCTTCGGGGTCCCGTCGGCCGACGGGACCGAGCGTGGTGCTCCATGGCGGGCGGCGACGGCTGCCGCGCGCGCGTGCAGGGAGTCCCGCAGCCACTGCGGGGCCAGCACCTCCGCGTCCGGGGCGAGCTGCCACAGGGCCCACTCGGCGTGCCTACGGTCCTGGAAGGCGACCTCCATCCGCAGCCGGCCGTCGGCGTCCGTGCCCGCTTCGGCGTCCGCACCCGCTTCGGCGTCCGCGCCGGCCGCGTCGGCGAGAACGGCCACCGCGCCGGCCGCCAGCTCGTCCCGGCGCGCCGCGTCCACCCGTACCAGTACGGCGACCTGTTCGGCGCCCTCCCGGAACCGCCGGCTGCGCTCCTGCCAGGCCCGGTCCAGGTCGACCCGCTCCGGCCGCCGGGCCGGTTCGGACAGCTCCTGCGCGGCCAGGACCCGCGACAGCCGGTAGGTGCGGTCCGCGCCGGCCCGCGTGGCCAGCAGGTAGCCCTGGCCGCCCACCGTGACCAGTCCGATCGGGTCCACCGTGCGCCACCGGGCTGCCTGGTCCGCGGCCTGGTAGCGGATGCGCAGCCGGTGTCCGGCGAACACCGCGCGCCGGATCGCGGCCACCACGGCGTCGGGCAGTTCCTCCGACACCAGCCGCCGCGCGAGGGCGTCGGTGTCCGGGTCGATCAGGAGGCGCCGCGCGGCGCCCGCCGCGGCGGCCCGCTGGCTCTCGGGCAGCGCGTCGACCACCTTGCGCATGGCCGAGGCGAGCGCCGAGCCGAGCCCGAACGCCTGCGCGCCGCGCCGCGAGCCGGCGACCAGCAGGGCGAGCGCCTCGTCGTGGTTCAGCCCGGTGAGCTCGGTCCGGAAACCGGGCAGCAGGCCGAATCCGCCGTGCCGGCCGCGCTCGGCGTACACCGGCACGCCCGCCGCCGACAGTGCCTCGATGTCGCGCAGCACCGTGCGGGTCGACACCTCCAGCTCCTCCGCCAGCGCGGTCGCCGACAGCCGGCCGTGCTGCCGCAGCAGCAGTACCAGGGAGACCAGTCGATCGGCGCGCACCCGGAAACGCTAGCCGAATACATGACACTCGGTGTCGTGATTGCTTGCGAGGCTTCACCACGACACAGCACGCACAGTACGTCGCACACGAGAGGTGACCCCGCATGGCACACGCCATCGTCCATCCCGACGGCCTGCACGACCCGGCCCCCTTCGGCTACAGCCACACCGCCACCGTCCCCGCCGGTACGGAACTGGTCTTCGTCGCAGGCCAGTACGGATCGGGCCCCGACGGCGCCGTCGTCTCGGCCGATTTCACCGAGCAGGTGGAGCGGACGTTCCACAACATCGGCGTGGCCCTCGCCGCCCACGGCCTCGACCTGGGCCATGTCGTCCAGCTCCGTACGTACGTCGTGAACCACGACGTCACCAGGCTGGGGCCGATCGCCGCGGCCATACAGGATCGCTGGGGCGGCAAGCCGCCGGTGCAGACCCTCGTCGGGGTCGCGGCCCTGGCCACGCCGGACATGCTGTTCGAGGTCGAAGCCGTCGCCGCCCGACCCTGACGCCCAAGGGCTGCCCCGGGCCCGGACATGCCGGGCCCGGGGCAGCCGCGTCCTTCGATCAGGTCAGGCGGACGAAGCCGCGAGCACCGCCCCGCACGCCCCCCGCGGGCCCCGACGGGGCCGCGTGGCCGGGGCCTTCGGCTCCGGCGCGGCCGTGTGGGTGTCCGACAGGAGGGCGGCGAGGGAGGTACGGGCCCGGGCCACGCGGGAGCGGACCGTGCCGATCGGGCACCCGACGGCCGCGGCCGCCTCCGCGTAGGGCAGACCCAGCAACTGCGTGAGGACGAAGGCCTCCCGGCGCTCGGACGGGATCGCGGCCAGCAGCTCCGCCAGCGCGATCCCGTCCTCGAAGCCCGGTACGCCGTACGGCTGGGCCTGCTCGGCGGCCGCCTGCCAGTCGCAGCGGTCCGACAGCCGAGGCCGGGCGGCGGCGTGGCGAAGACTGTCCACGACGGTGCGCCGGGCTATGGACAGCAGCCAGGTACGCGCGGAGGAACGGCCTTCGAACCGGTGGAGTCCGGCGAGCGCACGCAGGAACACGTCCTGGGTGAGGTCGTCGGCCGCCTGGGCGTCGGCGCTCAGATAGGCGACGTAGCGCCAGACGTCGCGGTGGAGGGCGCGTACGAAGCGGTCGGTCTTCGCGCGGTCCCCGTCGCGGGCGGCGAGCGCCAGCCGGGTCACCGCCGCGTCGGAGTCCTCCGTGTGCCGGGCGGGACGTGAGCCGGCGGTACAGGCCTGGGGGTTCAGGGCAGGAGTCATCGCCAAAGGTCCTTATGTGCAAGGGGAGTCCGGCGCCGCATGGGCGGCGGGCCGGTGAAGGGCACGGCCTGCCCGCAGGCACGGCCGAGGGCCCGATGCGCGGCATCCACGGGTCACATGCGGGTGACGAGGTGCACGAGGTGCACGAGGTGCGGCAGTGGCATGCGAGGGGTGCGCGAGAGCGGTCGCGAACGGGGACGCGGCTTCGGGTGACCAGCTGTCACAGGACAGCGGTCGCCGTCGGCGGCCCCCGTGAGGTGATGGCATGGACGAGGGACAGCCGCCGCGGTGCGCGCGGCCCGCGCCGCCGCCGTACCCGCGCACGCGTCCGGTGGGCGACGGCTGCCGGACGCAGCAGCAGGCGCAGCGGAACCCACAGCCGCGCGCCCACGGCACGCAGCACTCGGAAGAGGGCGCGCTCGCCGTGGGCGAGCCATAACCCGCACAGCACGGCAGCCGACAGATGGACGATCAGCATCCCCGTCGACGATGCCAACACTGGCGGCAGGACCCCGGATCCGTGGTGCCCGACCCCCGCCGGGTGCACGGCCGTCGGGGCGGACGCGGCATCCGACGCCCAGAGCGCGGCATGGTGCGTGTGCCCGCCCACCACATCCGGGGACGCGGCCGGTGAAGCCGGCCCGACCAGGGACTGGGCCACCGAGAACGCCGAATGCAGCACGGCCTGCACGGCGACGGCGGCCCCCGTGACACAGAGGATCCCGCGCTCGTGCCCGGCGAGGGACCAGGCAGTCGCCGCGGCCGCGCCGAACCCGAGCGGCAGGGCCCACCAGGGCACCGCCGTCCCGGACATGAGCATGTGCCCCGTCGCCGCGAGCACCACGCAGAGGGCTGCGAACATCACAGCCCTCAGGGCGCGTAGACAGCGGACGACCGGCTCCATGGCGGGGCTCATCCTCGCACCGGCCTCCCGAGCCGCACACCGGGGTGCGCACTTCCGGACAAGTTTCCGCGGACCGGCCCACGCAGCGGCCGAACCGCCTGTCTCGTGTGGTGCAGGGCACAGCGGAACCCGGGAACCGGGCCGCCACACCACCCGACTGACTACCCGTTCGACCGAGGAGTTCAACATCGGCGCGAGGGGGACTTCGTGGTGTCGGAAGGCACGGCGACGGCATCACCGACGGGCAGGGACGGCGAGCCGGGAGGCCGCCTGACGGCGCTCCTCACCTGCGCCATGGCGTTCTCGATGCTGCAACTGTTCCTGCTCGGAGCACTCGGCCCGCGCCTCGTGGACGAACTGGGCGTGTCACCGGCCCTGTTGGGCCTGACCACCACCATCGGCTTCGGAACGGCAGCCGCCCTGTCCCCGGCCGGCGGCCGGATCGTGGACCGGATCGGCCCCCGGCGCTCCCTCGTGGCACTGCTGCTGCTCTCCGCGGCCGCACTCGCCCTGATCGGCTCCGCACCCGGCGCCGGCCTGCTGCTCGGCGCCGTCGCACTGGGCGGCGTACCGCAGGCGCTCGCCAACCCCGCCACCAACAAGGCCGTTCTCCGTGCCGTCCCGCCCGCCCGGCGGGGCGCCGTCACCGGCCTGAAGCAGTCCGGCGTGCAGCTGGGCGCCTTCGCGGCCGGCGCGCCGCTGGCCCTGCTCGCCGCCGGGATCGGCTGGCGGGGCGCCGTGTGGACGGGAGCGGCGGCCGCCCTGGTCGCCGGGCTGTGGGCGCTGCGGGTCCTGCCCGCCGACCTCCCGCCGCCGCCCGCCGAGCCCCGTACGGACCTCGTTCCGCGCGCGATGGTGGCCTGGCTGGCCGCGTTCTCCCTGTTCCTCGGCGCGGGCATCGCCTCCGTGAACACCTACCTCGCCCTCTTCGGCGCACAGCGCCTGGGCATGGGCCCGACGACAGCGGGCGCCCTGGTCGCCGTCCTGGGAGCGGCCGGGATCGCCGGGCGGGTCGGCTGGTCCAGGGCGGCCCGCCCCGGGCGCGCCGAATGGCTCCCGGCCGGGCTCGCGCTCGGCGCGCTGGGCGCGGCAGCGCTGCTGGGTGCCGCCCTGCTGCTGGGCCCGCTGGTGTGGGCCGGCGCGGTCGCCGTCGGCGTGTTCGCCGTATCCGCCAACGCCGTCTCGATGGTGCTGGTCCTCCAGCGGGCCGCCCCCGGCCGGGCCGGACAGGACTCCGCGCTGGTCGCGGCCGGGTTCTTCGCCGGATTCGCCCTGGGCCCACCGCTGTACGGGCTGCTCGCGCAGAGCGGGCGCTACGGCGCGGGCTGGCTGCTGGTGGCGGCGGAGTTCGCGGTCGCCGCGGCCGTCGCGTTCCTGTGGGCGCTGCGGGACCGGGCACGGCGCGGGACCACGGCGTGAGCGCGGAGACCGGCCGGGCACTGGAGGCGGCCGTGGAGCGGGTCGCGGTGACCGCGGCCGAGGTGGGCGACCGCTTCCCGCTGTACGCCGCCCCGGCCGACGGGCGGTGGACCACGACCGGCCGCGGCTCCTGGACCGGGGGGTTCTGGGCCGGACTGCTCTGGCTGCGGGCCCGGTACACCGGAGCCGAACCGGACCGCCGGGCCGCCGCCGCGTGCACGGCCCGGCTCGCACCGTGGGCGGAGGCCGACACCGCCACCCGCGGCCTCATCTTCTGGTACGGGACTGCACCGGCCGGCGGCGACGCCGAAGCCGCCGAGATCCGCGCCCGGGCCGCCAAGGCCTGCCTCGCCGCCTGCGACCCGGAGCTCGGGATCCTGCCGTGGGGCGGCGCCCTGGGCGGACCGCGGCTACTGGCCCGGGTGGACGCCGTACCCGGCACGGTTCCGCTCCTCGCGGACGCCGGACCGGGCGGGGCGGCCGCGGCGGCCGCGCACCTCCACCGGCACCTGGACCTCTGCCTCGGCCCACCCGGCGGCCCCTGCCTCGGCCCAGGTCTCCCTGGCGGCGCGGACGGGGGCGGCGCGTCCGCGTGGTTCCGGCCCGCCCTGCGCTTCGAGACGGCCACCGCCCGCTGGCGGCCGTGCGACGACCCGCCGCCGGGCTGGAGCCGGGGAAGGGCCTGGCTGCTCCTGGCGGTCGCCGACGCCCTGCTGCGCCCGGCCGGCACGGCGGGCGCAGCAGGCGACGCCGCCCGGCTCACCGAGGCCGCCGCCCTGCTGCTCACCCGCGGCGACGTACCGGCCGGCGAGCTGGTCCCGCCGGCCGACACCGCCCTCCCGGACGGCCCCCGCGACACCTCGGCCGCCGCGATCACGGCGGTCGCCCTGCTGAAACTGGCCCGGATCCCCGGCCCCCGCGCACAGCGGTACGCGCAGCGGGGCGCGGAGATCCTCGGCCACCTCGTCCGCTCCCACCTCACCGGCGGGGGCGGCGGCCGGCCGGCCGGAATGCTGCTGGACGGCTGCTACGACGCGGCCGCCCGGTCGGCGGTCCGGCACGAACTCGTCTGGGGCGACTTCTTCCTGACCCTCGGCCTGGCCGCCCTCCACGGCGTCGTGGACATCACCCGTATATAGGGGAGACCCGGCCTCAGTGCTCGCAGAGGGAGAACTCCCTCTCGTAGAGCTGCTCGTTGTGCTCGTCGACGAAGAACTTGCGTTCCTGCATGAGCTGTTCCCGGTACTCGCGGGCCTGCTCCAGCGTCATGGTCGAGGTCTCGGACCAGGGCTGCTGCGGCGGCACGTCGGATGTCGAGACGATCCTCCGCGAGGGGTCGACCAGGAAGAAGGCCAGGATCTTGCGGTGTCCCGGGCGCGTGGGGTCGGCGAGCCGGAACGAGTCGACGCGGTGCTGCAGGATGTTCGGGAACGCCAGGCACCGGCCCTCCGGGGTCGCGGCCGATCCCAGCACCTGGTTCAGCGCGTCCTCGTTCTCCAGGCCGTAGACCTCGCGCACGCCGTCGTCGTCGTTCTGTTCGTAGTCCGGGTCGTCGAGCGCCGCCCGGAAGCCCAGCCGGCTCTCGGTGATGTTCTCGCTGTCCCAGTAGTAGAGCGCGGTGGAGACGATCCGCTCGTTCACCATCCCCTCGACGTGCCAGGAACCGCCCGCGTACTCGGGCTTGTCCGGGGTGAGCTGGATGGTGGCGAGCTTGACGATGACCTGGAGGCCGCGCCCGCGCAGGTCGACCCGGGCGGCCTCCGCGGGCGGTTCGGGCGCGGTGAAGACCGGGGCGTCCGGGATGACCGGCCGGCGGTTCTCCGACCACTCCTCGTAGGCGTCCTCCCACTGGCTGCGGGCTTCGTTGTACGCGGCGTCGTCACTGTAGGAGGTCCGGCGCGGGTACTCCGGCTTCGAGT
Source organism: Streptomyces sp. TN58 (assembly GCF_001941845.1). NCBI lineage: Bacteria > Bacillati > Actinomycetota > Actinomycetes > Kitasatosporales > Streptomycetaceae > Streptomyces > Streptomyces sp. TN58. The sequence continues at coordinate 6,463,555 of NZ_CP018870.1, forward strand.
CGTACCAGCAGTAGGGGTTGACCTCGATCCGCAGCGGCCGCGGCTGGCGCAGATCCGTCAGCACGTTCTCCAGCAGCGGGCGCATCCGGGCGAACACGTCGGGGAGGACCGCGAGGAGTCCGGCGTGGGTCTCGGGGTGGACGTTGTTGACGTACGAACGGAAGGCCACCTCGCCGTCGTCACTGACGTCGACGTCCGTGGGCAGCCACTGGAACCTCTCCGAGAACTCGTACTTCGACCAGCGGTCCGTCGGGTTCTGCCAGGCGCTCTCGGGACCCCCGCTCACCTCCCGCACCAGACAGAACAGCGAGGGATGGACCAGGTCCAACACCTGCCCGTCCGAACCGGGATGCCAGTCCTTGTCCTCCTCGGGGACCTCCTCCAGCACCCGGACGGCCTCCCGCAGCCGGGACCTGAGCGTCTCGTCGACCAGCGTGTCCGACTGCCACACCCCGTCGACGCCCGACACCTCGACTCCGGTCTGCGGGTCCCGCAGGGCGGCGTAGTGGCGCAGTTCGTCCAGCACGTAGCGCACCTGCGCCTCGCTGAGGCCCTGGTCGACCGCCTCCCGCGTCCACCGGGCGACGATGTCGGCGTCGTCCATCTTGTCGAACCACCGCGGCTTCGCCCGGATGAGCGCGCTGCACTGCATCATCTGGAGTTCGCGCAGGATCCGGGGTTTGGCGAACGGTATGGAACGTGACGTGTTGAAGGGGAGCGGGAAGGCGGACATGCCGGTCAATTCTCTCGGACCTCCGAGTCGGTGTGCGGTGGCCGGAAGGATACTTCAGCGCACTGACACCGCCGCGCGGGCGGCCCTTCACACGCCGTGGCCGTAGCCCCGCAGGACGCGGCGCGCCACCGAGGTGATGTGCAGTTCGTCCGGGCCGTCGAGGATGCGCGCCGCTCGCCCGGTGCGCAGCAGCCCCGGCAGCGGCGTGTCCGGTCCGAGGCCGGCGGCGCCGTGGACCTGGATCGCGCAGTCCGCGACCTGCTGGAGCGTGCGCGCGGCGGCGACCTTGGCCAGCCCCACCTCCGTACGCGCGTCCCGCCCCGCGGCGATGAGCGCCACCGCCTCCCGGACGAGGGGACGCGTGGTGCGCAGGGCCAGCAGGGCGTCGAAGACGTGGGCCTGCACCAACTGCTGTTCGGCGAGCGGCCCGCGCGACCCGTCGTGCGCCGCCGCCCGCCGGCACATCAGGTCGAAGGCCCGCTGCGCCTGCCCGAGCCAGCGCAGGCAGCGCAGCGTACGGCCGAGCTGGAGCCGCTCACCGGCGATGGCCAGGGCCTCGCCGGGCTCACCGAGGAGGTGGTCGGCCGGAACCCGCACCCCGTCGAGGGCGATCTCGTACTGTCCCGCCGCTCCCAGTACGGGGAGTTCGCGCACCACGCGGAAGCCGGCGGAGTCCGTGGGCACGAGCAGCAGGGACAGGCCCTCGCGGTCCCCGTCCTCCCCGGAGGTGCGGGCCATGACGGTCACCAGGTCGGCGTCCGCCGCTCCCGAGGTGAACCACTTGCGGCCGGTGACCCGCCAGCCGCCGTCCGGGAGCCGCCGCGCGCGGGTGGCGGTCCGTAAGGGGGCGGTGCCGGGCACTCCCGGCTCGGTCATCGCGTAGCAGGCGCGGATCCCGCCGGCGACCAGCCGCTCCAGGTACGCCTCGCGGACGCCGGGCCGCCCGTGCCCGGCCAGCATCCGCACGTCCAGCAGCGGGGCGGACCCCAGTGCGGCAGGACCGTGGTCACTGGCTCCCTCTGCCTCGGCAAGCTCGGCGTACGCCGCCAAGGACAGCCCGCCGCCGCCCAGTTCGGCGGGGAGCGGCAGAGCCCACAGCCCCTCGCCGCGGGCCTCGGCGCGCAGCGCCGCCAGCGCCTCGGCGGCCGCCGGCCCGCCCGCGTCGAGCACGGGCTCCCGGGGGAACACCCGGCCGCGGACGAAGCGGGCGACCCGTTGCTCGCACGCGTCCACGACCGCGCCCGTGACCGTGACCGTGTCCGTGTCCGAGTCCGCGCCCGTGTCCGCGCCCGTGTCCGTGTCCGCTTCCGCGTCCGAGACCGTCATCAAGTCCGGGACCGCGTACGCCTCATGTCGTGCGGCTCCGCCACCGCCGCTACGGCGATCTTCCACCGTCCGCCTCCTCTTCCCCGGGAACGTCCGGGACGCGAGCGATCCGCCGGAAGGTTTCGGCTGACCCCGCGAACCCGCGGGAACTCGCACGAACGGCCGACCGACTGTCTGTTCGTGGAGCTGGTCGGGCGCACAGGCTCCCCGGTTCCCGAATCCCGCGAGACCCCGGCCGCGGCCACCGCCGCGCCAGGAGAGGAGAGGCATGGCGCCACAGGCGACCACGCACACGGTCCGGCCGCTCGACACACTGCGCTTCGACACCTCGGGCCCGCCGCAGATCACCAACGTCGTCAGCGACCACCTGCGGCTGCTCGGCGCCCGGACGGACCGCCCCGTCCACGTGGACGCGCCCGCCGCCGGCACCACACTCCACGGCGGCGGCTTCGCACCCGTGCACGCGGCCGCCACCTGGGCCGATCCCGCGAGCGGGCTCACCGACGAGGCCACGGTGCAGGCCGCCACCGGCATCATGGCCGTGCACGGGCGCCGCGACGGCACCCCGCGCGGAGCGGCCGTCGACTACGCCGCCACAGCCACCGCCGTCCTCGCGGTCCAGGGACTGCTCGCGAACCTGGTGGGCCAGTCCCGGGGCGCGGCGCCCGCCCAGGTCACCACCGGCGCGGACCGGGCCGGGCTGCTCGCCGTGTCCCAGTACCTCGCGGCCGCCGGCGCCGACGAGGGCGAGGCGGCCGACATCGCCCCCGGCGGACCGCCGTTCACCGCCGCCGACGGGACCGTCTTCGAACTGGAGACGCTCGACCCGGCAGCCTGGGCAGCCTTCTGGAAGGAGCTCGAAGCACCCGCCGACGCCCTGCGCAGCGGCTGGCGGCCCTTCCAGTTCCGCTACGCCACCGCCTGCGCGCCCCTGCCGGCAGCCCTCCACACCACCGCCCGCTCCCACGGCTGGGAACGGATCCGCCGGGCCGCGGCCGCCTCCGGTGCCGAGGTGTGCGCACTGCGCTCCCTCGCCGACCGGGCCGCCGAGTACGACGGCGCCGCCCCGTGGTCCCTCACGCCGTCGACAGCCCGCGCCCCCGCGGCCGCCGCCGACCGGCGGGCGCCGCTGCCGGCCGGGCCCCACCGTGCGCCCGGCGGGCCCCTGGCTGCCGGACCCCTGGCCGGGCTGACCGTGCTGGAGGCAGGCCGCCGGATCCAGGCGCCGCTCGCCGCGCACCTGCTCGGGCTCCTCGGCGCCGACGTGATCCGCATCGAACCGCCGGGCGGCGACCCGCTGCGCGGCATGCCCCCCGCCTGCTCCGGGATCTCCGCCCGCTGGCTCGCCCTCAACCGCGGCAAGCGGGCCATGGAGATCGACATCAAGGCGGAGGCGGACCGGGGACGGTTGCGGGAACTGGCGGCGCACGCCGACGTCTTCCTCCACAACTGGGCGCCGGGCAAGGCCGCGGCCCTCGGCCTCGACGCCGACGACCTCGCACGGGTCAATCCCGCGCTCGTCCACGCGTACACCAGCGGCTGGGCCGGTCGGCTCGACGGCGCCCCCATGGGTACGGACTTCATGGTCCAGGCCCGTACCGGGGTCGGCGAGGCCGTCCGCCCCGAAGGCGAGGTCCCCGCGCCCTCGCTGATGACCCTGCTCGACGTCATGGGCGGACTGCTGGGTGCCGAAGCCGTCCTGGCCGGGCTGCTGCTGCGCGAGCGCACGGGCCGCGGCGTACGGGTCGACTCCTCCCTGCTCGGCGCCGCCGACACGCTGACCGGCCCCGCCCTGCGCCGGGCGGCCCGCGGGCACAACCCCCGGCGGCCCGCCGGATTCCGCTACCCCCTGGCCACGGCCGACGGGTGGATCGCACCCGCCGACGCCGACGCCCGCGCCGCCGCCGGCCACGACCTGCGCGGCCTGCCCACGGCCGAGGCCCTGTCCCGGCTGCGTGAGCGCGGACTGACCGCGACCGCCGTCACCACCGAACTGTCCGACCTGCACCACGACCCGCGTTTCGCCGGCCGGGTCAGCCGCGACGCGCACGGCGCACCCGCAGTCCCCGACCCCTGGAGCTTCGCATGACCGCCGACAGGTTCTTACCGCGCGACCTGGTGCCCGCCGAACTCCGGCGTGCCTGGGTGGTCGACGGCACCTGCCCCGACCTCGACCTCTACAGCCTCTTCCGCGCACGGCAGATCGCCGACCTGCACCGCACCGCCGTCGTCGACGCCAAGGGAGAGCTCTGCTACACCGCACTCGACCGCAAGGTCCGGTGCCTGGCCACCGGCCTGCGCGACCTCGGGATCGGCCCGGGCGACGTGGTCGGCGTACAACTGCCCGACGCCCGGGCCGCCGTCATCGCCGACCTGGCGCTGGCCGCCCTCGGAGCGGTCTCGCTGCCCTTCCCCGTGGGGCGCGGCGCCCTGGAGGCCGAGGCCCTGCTGCGGCGCGCCGAGGCCGTCGCCGTCATCGCGGCGGTAGAGCACCGCGGGCTGCGGCACGCGGAGGAGTTGCGCGCCCTCGCCGGGGCCCTCCCGCACCTGCGGCACGTCATCGCCGCGGGGCGGCCCGGCACCCTGCCTGACGGAACGGTTCCGCTGTCGGAGCTGCTGCGCGGCGAGCCGCGCGGGTTCGTCCCCGCCCGTCCGGACCCCGACAGCGCCGCCCGCATCCTCGTCTCGTCCGGCTCCGAGGCCGAGCCCAAGATGGTCGCCTACTCGCACAACGCGCTGGCCGGCGGCCGCGGCAACTTCCTGGCCTCCCTCATCCCCGACGGCACCCCGCCGCGCTGTCTCTTCCTCGTCCCGCTGGCCTCCGCCTTCGGTTCCAACGGCACCGCGGTCACCCTGGCCCGGCACGGCGGCACCCTGGTGCTGCTCGACCACTTCACCGCGGACGCCGCGCTGGCCGCGGTGCGCGAACACCGGCCGACGCACGTCCTCGGCGTGCCCACCATGGTCCGCATGATGCTCGACCGCCTCGACGGGACGGGCGAGGAGCTGCCGTCGCCCACCGCGCTGGTCCTCGGCGGCGCACCGCTCGACGCGGCCACGGCGGCCGCCGCCGCAGGGGCCTTCGGCTGCCCCGTCGTCAACCTCTACGGCTCCGCCGACGGCGTCAACTGCCATACCGGACTGGACAGTACGCTTCCGCCCACGGACGGCCACGGCGTCGTCGCCGGCCGCCCCGACCCCCGGGTCGCCGAGATCCGCATCGCAGACCCCGACACCCACGAGCCGCTTCCCGAGGGCGCCCTCGGCGAGATCGTCTCCCGAGGCCCGATGACCCCGCTGTGCTACGTCGGCGCCCCCGAGCTGGACGCCCGCTACCGCACCCCCGACGGCTGGGTCCGCACCGGCGACCTCGGCTACCTCGACGCCGAGAGCGTCCTGCACGTCGTCGGCCGCCTCAAGGACATCGTCATCCGCGGCGGAGCCAACATCAGCCCCGCCGAGGTGGAACGCGAACTCACCACGCACCCCCAGGTCCGGGACGTGGCCTGCGTCGGCGTCCCCGACCCGCTGATGGGCGAGCGGCTCGCGGCCTGCGTCGTGGCCCGGGGGGCACAGGCCCCCACGCTCGCCTCACTCGCGCAACACCTCACGGGGCGCGGGCTGGAGCGGTGCAAGCATCCCGAGCGGCTGCTCGTCGTCGCGGAACTGCCCCTGACCGCCGCCGGCAAACCCGACCGCGCGGCCCTCCGCCGACGGCTGACCGAGAGCAGTGCTCTCGTATAGGACGGCCGTTGTCCGACCCGACCCCGGGCGGCACCATCGGCCCATGGGCCACGCAGAACGGGCACCCGAGCCGGAACACGCGCATGCACAGGCACACGCTTTGCGCGACATCGGCCGACGCCACCTCGACGAGCATGACGCCGAACGCTGGGCCGCGCTGATCCGGCCCGGCGTACGGCCCGCCATGGCGGACGAGGAGTGGGACGCCGCGGAGCTGCCGAACGGCGGTCCGGCTGGGCGGGCTGCCCTGGCTGCCGGACGGGACGGACTGGCCGGCCGGCCCCGACGGCGTCCCGCTCGCCTTCCGGGGAGCCGACGTCTTCCGCCACGCCGTCGACCGCATGGCCGCCGCCTCCCGGCAGGCCGCCGCCGCTCCCCGCTGGGATCTCGGCGACGTCGACCGGCTGGCCCCGCACCAGGCCAACCACCGCATCACCTCCTTCGTCGCCCGCCAGTTCGGCGCCCCGAGGACCGACAGCTCGGCAACGTGGCCGAGTTCGGCAACACCGGCGCGGCCTTTACCCCCGCCGCCGTCGCACTCCTTTCGGCAGGGCGCCCGCGAGGGCATCGACAGCATCCTCCACTGATCCGCCACCGCCCCGTCCGTTCCGCCGGCGCGGCGAACCAGGACCTGAGGCGCCCGCGGTCACCGGGCAGGCAGCACTCGGATGGGCACCGGCTCCGGGTCGGGGGACGCAAGGGTATTGATCAGATACTCAGCGCCAGGCATTGATGTCCACGATCCTGCCGGTCTGCAAGTCGATGCGGCCCTGGAAGTCACCTGCGTTGCGCGTGACCATGATCACGAGCGGTCGGCCGCTCTGGGGGAAGGCGGTGTAGAAGCCGTGCACGTCGTTCGGGTCCCTCAGCAGGTCGTGCGGCGGCTGCAGCCTGAACAGTTCCGTGCCGTCGGCCCGGTAGACCACCGCGTTGTCCGACGGGGTGAACGGTGCGCTGTTGATGGCTTCCACCACCAGCACCAGCGTCTCGTCGTACTCCCGCCACGCCAAGACGTCCTGTGGCGGAAGCTCGTACGACTTCTCGACGTCTCCGGCGGGGCCGCTCCAGCGGACTGTGGTGTCGCCCTGGGTCCAGGTGACCACGACGCCGGGATTTTCTTCTGTCACTTGGGGATCTCCGTGGGTGGGCCGACTGGGATCAGCCGGGCTCGGTCTCCGAATTCCATGATCTCTATCTGAGTCCCGCCGCCGGGCAGATGGCCTGGCTTCGGGTCCATCTGGGGTCCGATGATGCTCTCTTGGACGAGGATCGGATCACCGTCCGACATGGGGTAGCGCTGCAGGAGCGAGACGTCCGTCTTCCAGTCGGTGCGGACGGCCAACTGAGCGCGAACATACTGCTGGTTGGGGACGTCGTCGAAAGTGCGGAACCCGCCGGGTCGCGTCTGGCCCTGCGAGATCGCCATGTTGAACTCCTCCCCAGGCTTCGCGAATCGCGCGAGGATCGGCGACCCCTCCAGATGCGGCGGTTCACGCCTGGCAGCGCGAGCCCCGGCGGGTCGCCCACGGTAGCTGTAGCCGCGGCGAAGCACGGTCCGCTGGTCCGACCCGGTGGTGAGCCGGCCCACCGCGTCGAAAGTCTGGTGCAGCGCTGTGCTGTCGCCGATGCGCCGAGTCAGTTCACGGCCGGCTGCGTCACGCTCGAAGCTCAGCGTTCGGCCCGAGGCCGTGATCTTGCTGCAGTGGCCGCCCTCGTCATAGGCCCAGCGGGTCAGCGCCCCGGCGGGGGTTGTCAGGCCGGCCAGCCGGCTCAGCTCGTCGTACGTGTAGCGGACCGTACGGCCATCGACATGCTCCTCGACAAGCCGACCGTGCCGGTCGCGGATGCGGAGCAGCCTGGTGCCGTCGGAGGAGACCGCCGCTGCAAGCAGGTCGAAGACATCAAACTCGAACGTCGCGGTACCGGCGGGGGAGGTTTTGCGGACGATCCGCCGAGCACGTCGCGCTCGTAAGCGATCTCCTCGCCCAGCCCGTTCACACGTGAGCGCAGGCGACCGGCCGGGTCGTAGGAGTAGGTCAGCGTCAGGCCGTCGAAGTCGGTCTCTGAGATCAGCCGCCCCGCCGCATCGTACGCGTACTCCCAGATCAGGCCCTGGGGGTTGCGTACGCCCGTGAGTCGCAGCAACGCATCGTAGGTGTACTCGTGGCGTACGCCGTCAGGCCCGGTCCGAGCGGCGAGGAGGTCGAAGTGGGTGTACTCGAAGCGGGTCACCCCGCCTGCTGGATCGGTGAAGGCGGTGCAGTTGCCCTCGCCGTCGTACGTCCATGCCGACTCGGCGCCGTCCGGGTCCACCCGGCGGGCAGGACGTCCCTCGGGGGTCCACTCCATGGTCGTCACCCCGCCGAGCGGGTCAGTCACGCGCACGGGGCGACCGAACGCGTCCCGCTCGAACCGTGAGGTGGCGCCTAGAGCGTCCGTGATCGTGACCGGCAGGCCAGCCGCGTCGGTGGTGAAGCGTGTGACGGCGCCCAGCGGGTTGGTCACCGTGACGACATGACCGCGATCGTCATAGGCGAAGGTGGTGACGGCACCTGCCGAAGTGGTGAGCGACGTGCGGTTGCCGCGCTCATCGAAGGTCTGGCGGATGACCGTGCCGTCCGCGTTGGTCACTCTTGCGGGCAGGCCCGGTTCGTCGTACTGGGCCTGCCCGCTATGCGGCCGTCGGGTCGGATTGAGCGGGTAATCCTTCCCGCCTCGTCGTATTCCTGAAGCGAGGTGGCGCCCAGTGCGTCGGTACGGCTGAGCACGCGTCCGGCGCTGTCGTACTGGTAGCGGGGGACAGCGCCGAGCGGGTCGATCTCGGCAACGACCCGGCACCGCTCGTCGATCAGGTAGCGGCGGGTGTGCCCGTCGGCGGTGGTGACCGCCGTGACGCGCTCGCCCGTCGCCGGGTCGTGCTCGTCGTACGTGAGCGTGAGGGCGAGGTGTCCGTCGGCGCCGCCTTCCGCGATGCAGCGGTCCTGGTCGTCGTAGGTGTTTTCGTAGCGGCTGCCATTGGTGTCGATCCACGACGTGATCCGGCCGCGGTCGTCGTACGCCAGCCGCAGGGGCCGACCGGAGGAGCTGGTGACCTCAGTCAGGTTCCCGTCGGTGTAGCCATACGCGAGGACGCGCGGGCCGCCGGTCAGATGGAGAGCGGTAATGCGGCCCCCGGGTTTGCCGTTGCGGTCCTCCAGCTGGGCGATCGCCGCCAGGCCGTCCCCCTCGCCGTCCCAGCCCGCCGCCGGGGAGAACCGTAGGGAGGGGGCGGGCGCGTGCGCCGGCTGGTGTTTGGGGTGCCCATGACCGGTGCCCACCCCGCCGCGCCCCCGGCCCGCCGCCCCGTGCGCGCCCCGTGAACCGTTTGGCGGAGATTTGGGGAAACGATGGCGGCCCTCTCCAGGATGGACACGTCCGCATCACCCACTGATGTGAAGGAGATTCCCATGAAGAAGATCCAGGTCCGCAAGGCCGGTCCGGTCCGTCTGACCTCCTCGGCGTGTGACGTCTACACGAACCCCAGCTGATCGCTCAGTTGAGTCCCGGCACCTGATCGGCCGGGGTCGGCGCCGTCGTGCCCAGGACCGCCCGAGGCGACTCGGGCCGCCCGTCGGCACGACGGTGCCTCCCGGGCGGCGTGCCCCGCCCGCAGCCGGTCCGGACCGCAAGCCGAGGGAGGCTCCATGCCGGAGCACGGCATCCGCAATGAGGCAGACACGCCCCTGCCGTTCCACCCGCTGGTCTACCTGGAGGACGGCGAAGAGGTCACCATCGGGCGGCCCGACACGGACTCCTACGGGATCTTCCCGGTCGACGGCGCCCACCTCGTGCGCCGCCTCGCGGCCGGCGCCACCCCGTCGCAGGCCGCCGACTGGTACTCCGCCGAGTACGGCGAACAGGTCGACATCGACGACATCATCGGCGCCCTACGCGAACTCGGCTTCGTCCGCGAGGAGGGCGAGGAGCCCGCGCAGACGGGCCCGGTGCGCTGGCAGCGACTCGGCCGCGCCCTGTTCTCCCCGCCCGCCTGGGTCTGCTACGGGCTGATCACCGCCTGGGCGCTTTGGCGCATGATCCGCTCCCCGGACCTCGTACCGGCCGCGGAAGACATGCTGTTCAGCGAGTACTACGCCGTCATCAGCCTGGTCATGCTGGTCGCCGCGGTACCCCTGATCGCCATCCACGAGGCCTTCCACGCCTTGGCCGCCCGGCGTCTGGGCATCGGTTCCAAGACCAGGCTGTCGCACCGCTTCTACTTCCTCGTGGTCGAAACGGCCCTGGACGGGCTGGTCGCCGTGGAACGCCGCAAGCGCTACCTGCCGATCGTCGCCGGGATGGTCGTCGACATCGTCCTCGTCTCTCTCCTCGTCACCGTCGCCGACGTCGCCCGCGGCCCCGGCGGTGCCGAAACCACCGCCAGCCGCGTCTGCCTCGCGGTGGCCTTCGCCGCCGTGCTGCGGGTACTGTGGCAGTTCTTCCTCTACCTGCGCACCGACGTATACGTGCTGATCACCACCATGCTCGGCTGCGTGGACCTGCACACCACGTCCGTACGCCTGCTGCGCAACCGCTTCCTGCGACTGCGCGGGCGCACCGAGGGGCTGGCGGACGAATCCCTCTGGCACCCCGTCGACCGCCGGGCCGCCCGCTGGTACTCCTGGCTGATCGTGGCCGGCTACACCTTCAGTCTCAGCACCTTCCTGCTGGCCCTCGCCCCCGTCTTCGTGGAGATGGTCTCCGGAGCCGTCAGCCGCTTCGGCGGCGAGGGCTCCAGCTGGGTCGAGCTGCTGGATTCCTCGGCCTTCCTCATCATGGCCTTCTGGCAGAGCGCCCTCACGATCTGGATCGCCGCCCGGGAGCGTCTGCGCGGCCGCACCTCCCGCACCCACCACGTCATCGGCTGACGGGCGTCCCCGTGGGCTCGGCCCCTCCACCTCGACGAGCCACGCTCGCCCGGGCGTTCGCTTCGCGTCGGTGACCACCCGCTTCGCCAGGACCTTCGGCCGCGATCCTCGACCGGTCCGCCTGCCACGCTACCGGCCGCCACTGACAACGCCGCTTTGCCCAGCAGGCGAACCGGCTCCCTCTGTCCCGCAACGCGGGAGCTCCGTATCCTCCCCGGCCCGAAGGCCGCGGTATCCACGAAGGAGTCCTGATGACCGGCCACTACTGGATCGCGGCGCCCCTGCGCCGCGAACGTGACCGTCTGCGGGCCGGACTCGGCCTGCCCGCCCCCCTGGCCGTGGTCGACGCGCACCGTCGGCTGCGCGGACCTTACTCCGCGGCGGGCGCCCTGCTGCGCCAGGTCGCCCCCGAGGCGCTGCGCCGCATGCCCGAACTGGCCGCCCGGCACTACATCGAGCTCCAGGAGAGCACCCCGGAACTGGCGCCCCTCGTACCGCAGAGGATCCGCGCCCTGGAGAAGATGGCCGATGCCCCCGGCGAGGCCAGCCGCTACCCGGCCCGGCTGCACTCGCTGCGCGTCTCGCACGGGATCGTGGACTTCCTCCTAGCCGCCCTCCCCGGATCCGGGGACGGCCCGCGCACCCTCGTCGTGGAGAACGTGCAGCACGCCGACGTCACCGACCACGAGTTCCTCGCCGCCGCCCTGCGCCGGATCCCCGCCGAGCTTCTGACCCTGGTCGTCGCCACCGACACCGCGGAGCTCGGAGATCCGCCGGGCATGGTCTCCGTGTCCCTGCCCGCGGAACTCGCCGTGCGCACCACCCGCGTCCACCACCCCGGGGCCCCCGCGGGCGCCGACCCCGACGGGCCGACCCCCGACGGTGCCGGGTTCGGCAGCTTGGCCGAGGCCGCCGCCCGGTACGTTGCCGGCGACTGCATCAGCGACGAGCCCCCACTGCGCGCCGCGTACGAGGCCCTCACCGGACCCGAGCGCGCTGCCCTGCACGACCGCCGGGCCGAGGAGGTCGCCGGCCGCGCCGAGGAGGAGCCCTCGCTCCGGCTGGGCACCCTTCCCTACCACCTGCTGCGCGGCAGCGACGGCGACGGCGCCGGACTCGACGCCCTGCGTTGGGCCCAGCTCCGCTGCAAGTACCTGGGCCTCTATCACGCGGCGGCCGAGATGGGCGAGGAGGGCCGCCACCGTACGGGCCCCGACGTCCGGCCCGAACTGTGGTGGCCTTTCACCCGCGAGACGGGCGTGTGCCTGGCCGCCGCCGGACGGCCGGAGGAGTCCGCCGCCGTCCAGGAGGAGGCGCGCTCGCAGACCACCATGCCCAAACACCACATGAGCCTCGCCTACGAGACGGGCATGCTGTACGCCCGCCACTTCCCGCCGGAGCTGCGCGACGAGCGCAGGGCCCGCGCGTACGTCAACCAGGCCATCGCGATCTCGGACCTGCTGCCGGACCTGAAGGAACGCGCCTTCTTCTCCGTGTTCAACCGCAACGGCCTCGCCCTGGTCGAGGTCCGCGCCGGCCGCCCCGACGAGGCCCTGCGGCTGCTGGACGAGGGCATCGAGCGGCTCGACCGAGAGCTCGGCATCGGCGAGCGGACCTGGCACCGCGTCGGCCTGCGCTACAACCGCGCCCAGGTCAACGGCATGAGCGGCCGGCTGGAGGACGCCCTGGAGGACTACGCCTCCATCATGGACCTGGACCACGACTTCGCCGACCACTACTTCAACCGCGGAAGCATGCTCCGCCGGCTCGGCCGCATCGAGGAGGCCATCGCCGACTACGAGCGGGCCATCACTCTGGAATCGCCCTTCCCCGAGGTGCACTACAACCGCGGCGAGGCCCGGCTCGAACTCGGCGACCTCGACGGCGCGCTGGCCGACTTCGACCGGGCCCTCGAACTGGAGCCGGGCAACCTGGAGGCCCTCCTCGCCCGCGCGGGCCTGCTGGCCGACCAGGGCGAGGCCAAAGCGGCCCTGGCCGATGTCGAGGCCGGGCTGCTGGTCGATGCCGAGCACCCCCATCTGCTCTGCCTCCAGGGCCGGTTGTGGGGCGAGGAGGGCCGTACGGCCGAGGCCCGCGACTCCCTCGACGCGGCCCTGCGCCACGATCCGGAGCTGGCCGAGGCATGGGCGATCAAGGGCGAACTCGACTATGTGGAAGGCGACCTGACCGCCGCACTGGCCGATTTCAACCGAGCGGTGGAGCTGGAGGCCCGGCCCGAGTTCCGGTTCAACCGGGGTGTGGTTCACGAGGCGGCGGGCAGCCTGGTCCAGGCGGTGGCCGACTTCGACGCGGTCCTCGCCGTCACCGACGACGAAGAGGCGCGCAGCCGCCGGGAGACCTGCCTGCGCGCAGCCGAGCGGGCGCACCTGTAGGGGCCGGGATGGACCTTCGTCAGCAGGGGAAGCAGCAGGAGCGCCGGCGGGAGATCGAGCGGGAGCGCGGGACCGGCGGGGCCGTGTCCGGGGCCGCGTTCACCGAGGCCATGTCGCGGCTGGTCTCGGGGGTGGCGGTGGTCTCCGCCCGGAGGGGTGACGGCCGGCCCTCGGGGCTGCTCGTCTCCTCCGTCTGCTCGTACAGCGCGGCCCCGCCGTCGGTGCTCGTCGCGCTGGCGCGCACCTCCCGGACCTGCCGGGAGATCACGGCGGGGCCGGACGCGTACTTCGGAGTCCACCTGCTGGCCCGCAGCCACGCGGCGCTGGCGAAGACCTTCGCGGGCAGCTCCCGGGACAAGTTCGCCGACGTGCTCTGGGACTGGGACGGGACGGTGCCGCGGCTGTCGGGCGTCCCGGTGTACGCGAAGTGCCGTGCGGGGGCGGTGCTCCCGCACGGCGACCACGTGATCGTGGTGGGCGAGGTGGTCGGCTGCGCGGTGGCGGAGGACGACCCGCTCGTGTACTTCCGGCGGCGGCTCGACTGGAGCCTCGGCGGCTGAGCGGGGTAGGCGGGTCAGCAGGGTGAGTACGCCGGTACGCGGAGCGCGCATACCGGCGTACTGCTGTCTGCGTGCGCTGGTGTACGGCTGCGTGCGGGTACGGTCGTGCGAACCCGCAGCCGTACGTACCCATGGCCCTGCGGATGAGCGGCCGTGCGGCCCTCAGCCACCCAGCGCAGCGGGGTGGAGTGCGCCCGCCGGGCGGCAGCCGTCGTGCCGGGTGTTGTCGGGCCGGGCCCCGCTGAGCAGGGCCTGCTGGGCCGCGCGCAGGCCCGGTCCCGGTTCGATTCCGGTGTCCTCGACCACGGCGCGCCGGGCCCGGGTGTAGGCGTGCAGGGCCTCGGCGCGGCGGCCCGCGGCGGCCAGGGCGAGCATCAGCTGCTCGTGGAAGTCCTCGCGCAGCGGGTGGCGCGCGCACAGCTCCTCCAGCTCACCGACAACCTCGCGGGCCCAGCCGCTGCAGATGTCGGCGCCGATCCGGTCGTGGACGAGGGCGAGCCGTTCCTCTTCGAGCCGGACGGTGTAGTGCGCGGGCAGGCAGGCCGGTCCGAGGTCCTCGAAGGGCGTGCCCCGCCAGAGGGCCAGGGCCCGGTGAAACGACTCTGCCGCGGTGGTGCAGTGGCCCGCGGCCCGCAGTTCCCGGCCGCGCGCGGCCAGCGTGCGGAACCGGTCGAGGTCCAGTTCCCCCGGCTGTACGCGCAGCAGGTAGCCGTTGCCGGAGGTGAGCAGCAGCGGGTGCCTGCGGGGGTCGCCGCCCCCGCGGCTGTGCTCAGGGGCGAGCACACGCCGCAGCCCCGACACGTACATCTGCACGGTCGCCACGGCTGAGCGCGGAGGCCGGTCGTCCCACAACTCGCCGATCAGGGAGCAGATCGGAAAGCGGCGGTTGGCGTGCAGCAGCAGCAGCGTCAGCAGGGCGCGCCGCTTCAGGGAGCTGGGCGTGCACGACACCCCGCCCCGGCGGACTTCCAGGGGCCCCAAGATCCGGTACGTCGGCCCGTCGGCCGGCCCGCCCCCGCCGGTCGGCTCTGGGGCGGGCCCGGGACAACGGGGTAAGTCGGGGTCCGCCGGAGGGCCGTGGACGGGATCTGACGAGGATCTTTCGGTTCTGGCCAGCACTGGTCTGCCACCCCCGCGCTACCGGCGCCCTCGGGCGCACTGTCCTGTCGGCACGCGGTGGGGCTCACCGGCGCTCACGACAATGGATACGGGATCACGCGAGAGGGTGTCAGGGGCACGAACCAGCCAAATCCCAAATAAAATAGATGAACTGCGAACCGGCAGCCGTCTCGGCCGTATGCCCGCCGCATCTCGGCCAATAATCGGGGCGCCCGGCCCGGCTCGGATCTGCTCCTTGGCAGGGGCCCGCCGCAGGGTTAGCGTGCCTCGATCTCCTCCGACACGTACGTGCTTCCCGATCGTCGACCGACCGCCGACCACGGCCCTGCCGACCGGTCAGTTCGACCTGCCGTGAGAGGGCAACCCGCCATGTCCGCACGTCGTACCGCCGCGGCGACCGCCACCCTGGCCGCCGCCGCACTCGTCTCCCCGCTGCTCCTCGCCGGCCCCGCCGCCGCGGGCGACGAAGACCGGGGCCGGGCCGCCGCCCGCGGCGCCGCCCTGGCGGCGCAACTCGTCCGGGAGTCCACGGCCAAGGACGCCCTCCGGCACCTGCGGGCGTTCCAGTCGGCCGCGGACTACAACGGCGGCAACAGGGTGGCGAGTTCGAAGGGCCACGAGGCCTCGGCTGCATACGTGGAGGGGGTGCTGCGCAACGCCGGCTACGGGACCTCCCGCCAGGAGTTCGGCTTCGTCTACACCGAGGACCTCGCCGAGTCCCTCACCGTCGACTCGCCCACCCCGCGCGAGGTCACCGTCCAGCTCATGGCGTTCACCGCCCGCAGCCCCGAGGGCGGGGTCACCGGGGAGCTGGCCGTGGTCCCCGTCGACGCCGACAACACCCACGGCTGCGAGCCGGGCGACTTCGCGGCGGGCGCGTTCACCGGCAGGATCGCCCTGGTCAAGCGTGGGGGCTGCTCCTTCGCCGTCAAGCAGGGCAATGCCCACGCGGCGGGCGCGCTCGGCGCGATCGTCTACAACAACACCCCCGGCAAGATCAACGGGACCATCGGGGACTCCTCCCTCGCCCGCATCCCTACCGGCGGGATCAGCCAGGAGGACGGCGCGGCGCTGACCGCGGAGGCCGCCACCGGGCCGGTGACGGTCACCCTCGACATCCACGAACTGCGCGAGAACCGCCGCAGCTTCAACGTGGTGGCGGAGACCCGCGGCGGGGGCGCCGCCAACACGGTCCTCCTCGGCTCCTACCTCGACTCGCAGCACGGCACCCCCGGCATCAACGGCAACGGCTCCGGCTCGGCCGGGCTCCTCCAGGTCGCGTTGAAACTGGCCAAGTCGCAGGAGAAGGTGGGCAACAAGGTGCGGTTCGCCTGGTGGTCGGCGCAGGAGTTCGGCGTCGCGGGCTCGCATGCGTACCTCTCCGCCCTGACGCCGGAGCAACGCGCGCAGATCCGGCTCTACCTGAACTTCGAGACGATCGCCTCGCCGAACGGCGCGTTCTTCGTCAGCGACGGGGACGACTCTGACCGCGTCGGCGCGGGCCCCGGCCCGGAGGGCTCCGCCCAGCTGGAGAAGGGCATCACCGACTTCCTCGACGCGAAGGGCGTCCCGCACGAGGGCACCGACTTCATCGGCCTGTCGGACTACGCGCCCTTCCTCGCGGCGGGTATCCCCTCGGGAGGCACCTTCACCGGCTCCGACGGCATCAAGACCGAGGCCCAGGCGGCCAGGTTCGGCGGCCAGGCGGGCACCGCGTACGACGTGAACCACCACAACCCCGGCGACGACCTCGCCAACCTCCACATGCGTTCCTTCGACGTCAACATCGACGTCATCGCCGACGCGGCCGGCCGCTACGCGCACGATCTCGGGGCCTTGGCGGCAACTGACCGCCCGATGGCGGAGGGCCCCACCCCCGCGGTGCCGCCCGCGGCGTCCCGTGGGCCCTGCCGTGCCGTGCCGCACGGCAGGGCTCAGGAGGGGTGCCATCCGGTGGGGAGGACGGTGGCGTCGCCTCAGCCGGTGGTCCTGGTCGGTGAGCACGTCCCGGACGAGGCGGCGCAGGCCTCGGGGGCGTTGTGAACGTGGTGTCGATGACCTCGTAGGCGACCGGGAGGCGGCGGCCCGCCCGCAGGTCCTCCGGGTGCTGCGGCGGCGCCGCGGTGGTGTCGACGAGCCCGTAGTCGTGCCCGTAGTGGACGATGCGTCGCCGCGCGTCGCCCTCGCCCGTCCAGCCGGAGTTGGAGGCGGTCTCCTCCTGCTGGGTACGCCGCCAGATGCCCTCCTCCTCGAAGCGGGGCCGGTCGGCGTTCACCCGTTAGTAGGCGTGCCACCTGCGGAGCTGGGACTCGTCGAGCTGGTCAAAGACCGCGACGGGACACTGCATGACGTGTCCTCGGTTTTCTGCTTCGAGATGGTCCGCCTCACGGCAGGGCGTGTCAGCTCAGGGTGCCGACGGCGTCGGTGAGCGCGGCGGTCAGGAAGTCGATGTCCTCGTCGCTGGAGTTCAGCGGGGGCGCGACGACTGCTTCGCAAGGGCGTGGCCTGGCGCGATGTCCCCATTCAGGTCGTTGGCTGTTCAGGAGCGACTGCCTGGCGCCGACTCCGGGACTGGGCTGAGGCTGGCGTCTGGCCACGCCTGCACGAAGTGCTCCTCGCCGAACTGCGGAAGGCGAGTCGCGTGCCGGTCGACGATCAGGTGGTGTTTGCTGCCCGGCCGGCCCCGGCCGGGCCCGGTCGACCTGCGCAGGGCCGTTGTATTCCCTCTCATTGCCCGTCGCGGCGTCGCCCACGGTTCCGGCTTGGGCAAGTGCCGCTGGGTGGTCGAGCGGACCTTCGCCTGGCTCCACCAGCTCAAGCGCCTACGTATCCGCTGCGAGGTACGCGCCGACATGCACCTCGGCCTCCTTCAACTCGCCTGCAGCGTCATCTGCCTGAGACGACTCCGAACCTCATGCTGAAACGACCTCCAAGTGTCCCCCCGGGTCGGGCGGCCGCGTGGTGCTCGGGTCAGGTGTCGACCGCCGCCAGCCAGATCTCGATCTCCACGTCGCCGTCACCGATCACCATCCACTCCTGAAGGACCAGCCGCCGGTCGCCGGCCCGCCAGGTGACGGACCGTTCGCCGTCACCGCCACGCAGCAACACGGCCCGGTCGTCCGGCAGCGGGGGGCCGTAGCCGGCACGCAGGCGCTCCGCGACGGTGTCGTAGAGCTCCGCGAAGCGCTGCTCCGTCCAGTCCTGGAGGAAGGGGTACTCGGCCAGCGCCTCCGCCTCCAGGAAGACGCTCGCGACCACCCGTACCGCGCCGTGGCACAGGTCCTCCGCGTCGTCCTCGTCCAGTCCGTCGACGTCGTAGGGGTCCGCCGAGCCGGGGTGGAAGGGCCGCGGCGCACGGCCCAGGAGCTCGGCGGCGACGGCCACCGCGTCCCCTTCCCACGCGGGCCCGTGGTCCACGTACTGCCCGGTGTCGCGGAGCAACCGCGGCCGCGCCCGCTCGAAGGTTCCCGGCCCGGCGGCGCCCTCCCACACGGCCCGGCCGGCCGCGTCCCGCAGTACGACGGACGCCCCGTCGCCGGACGCCTCGACGCGGCACACGTCCCGGCCCCCGGCGTCGACGTGCACGACCGCGCCGTCGGCGGAGACGAACGCCGCGAGACCGGTGACGTCGTCGAAGCCGGCGACCCAGCCGTCCCCGTCGGTCAGCGGCTCCCGGTGCGAGGACGGCGTGAACGAGCCGTCCGTACGCAGCACCCCCCACCGCGGTGCGCCGTCGTCCACGCAGGCGACGGCCGCCCCACAGGGGGAGAAACGTTCCACCCAGGCGTAGCGCGGCCCGATCACCGGCAGCCCTGCCGGATCGACGAACCCCCGGGCGAAGCCGTCGCCGACCTTCAGCAGGCCGCACCACAGCTCCTCGTCCATCTCGCCGTCGCGGCGCAGCACCAGCTCGCCCCGGCAGTCCACGAAGCCGGCGAACGAGTCGCCCGCCCCGCCGCCGACGGCGTACGCCAGACCGTTCCCGTCGAAGGATTCCAGCAGCCGGAAGGACGGTTCGACGATCCATTCGCCCGCGGTGTCCACCAGCCCCCACAGCTCCCCGACCCGCACCGGCGCCGCCCCGCCCGCGCCGAACGGGCGCGCCCCGTCGAACCGGGGCGCGATCGCCGGGCGTCCCTCGCGGTCCACGTACCCGCAAGGCCCGCCGGTGACCGGCCGTACGGGCGCCAGGCCGGCGGGCCCGAAGGACCCGGCCGCGTCGAAGCCGCCGCCGATCACCAGCCGGCCCGTGGGATCCGCGTAGCCGGCGCCGCCCTCGGTACGGACCGCGGCCAGTCCGTGGTGGAACTCCTCCGCACCCGTGAAGCGGGCCGGCACGACCGGAGCGCCGGAGGCGTCCGCGTACCCGAACAGGCCCGCTCGGCGGAATCGGGACAGCCCCGCCCCGTCGAAGGCACCGGTCCACTCCAGCCCCGGTGCGTCGAGCCAACGGCCCCGCCCGTCCAGGTACCCCCACCGCCCGGCCAGGTCCGCCGCGGGCGCGACCAGGCCCCCGTCACCGTCCGGGTGGAACGGGCCGACGGCACCCAGTTCGGGCGCACGCACGAGCGCGCCCTCCGGGTCGACGAGCGCCAGCCGTGTCCCGAACGGTTCGCGCCCCGTCACGGGCACGGCGTACGGCGCGGACGGGACGGGGCGGTGCGGTGTCACGTACTGCTCCAGCTGCTCCAGGGGCGTTCGGGGGCCGGAGAACATTGTGGCGGAGCCCGCCGGGGGTTCAGGAGGAGCCCATGGCCTTCCTCAGCTCCGCCGCCGCGTTGCGGTAGACCGGCAGCAGATCGAGGTCGTCACCCGGGTAGTTGACGATCCGCACCTGCTTGGCACCCGAGTCCGGCAGCACCGCGCCGGTGGACATGTGGGCGTTGTCCAGCACCAGCGACGGCTTCTTCGCGGAGAGTTCGGCGAGCTGCGCCGGGGTCACGGCCTCCGGCCCGTAGGTGCCCACGGTGGTCGCGCCCGCGAGCTTCGCCGACCAGGCGGTGAAGACCTGGGCCACGACGGACGGGCTGCGGCCGCCTGGCCAGCCGGCCCGGAGCTCCTGGTTCAGCTTCGCGTACTCGGCGTCGAAGCCGGTCTTCCACCGCGCGGCGGCGTCCGCCGTACCGAACAGTGCGGCCAGACGGCCGACTTCGGCGGACACCTTGTCGGGGTCGTTGTCGAGTTCCACCTCGACCAGCTTCGCCTCGGAGCCCGCCGCCTCCTTGATCTTCGGGGCGTACGGCTCGAACGGCGCGTACAGCACGAAGTCGGCCTGGGCCACGGCGGCGAGGTCCGAGGGCCTGGGTTCGTAGTCGGGGGCGTGGTGGACCGACTGCGGCACGATGACCTTGATGTCCTGCGCGCCCGCCGCCTTCGCGAGGGCGCCCTCCCAGGTGGTCGTCACGACCACGGACGGATTGCCGGGGCGCGGGAGCCCCGGGCCCCCACCCGACGCCGACGAGGCGCCGTTCCCGCAGCCGGCGGTCAGGAGCAGGGCCGCGCTCAGTGCGAGGGCGGCAGGGACACGGACGCGGGTGCGCGCCATGAGCTGACTCTCCGTTCGGGTAAGAAGTGCACCGCGAGGACCAGCGCCCCGGCGGTCAGGACGAGGACCGGGCCGGGCGGCCAGTCCAGCCACAGGGCCAGCAGGAACCCCGTCAGGTTCACCACGATGCCGATGCCGACCGCCCACAGGGTGATCGACTTCAGCGAACCGCCCAGGCGGCGCGCGGCGAGTGCGGGCAGCAGCGTCAGCGCGTCGACCAGCAGCGCGCCGGTGAGTTTGATCGCCCCGGCGACCGCGATGGCGACCAGCACCAGGAGCGCGGCCGTCAGGGCCCGCACCGGTACGCCGGAGCACTGGGCCAGTTCGCGGTCGTACAGCAGCAGGCCGATCTCCCGCCGCCGCCACCGGAACAGGCAGGGCACGGCGACGGCGAGCACGCCCAGGACCACCAGGTCGGGCGTCCCGACGGACAGGATCGACCCCCACAACAGGGCGAAGGCACCGGACGCGTTGACCCCGGACACCGCCAGCAGCAACAGCGCCGCCGCGACCGCCAGGCTCATCAGCAGCCCCATCGCCCCCGAGAGGCCGTCCGGGGTGCCGGCGAGCGGAGCCACGCCCGCGCCGGCCAGCGCACACGCCACCAGCGCGCACAGCATGGGGTCGAGCCCGGTCAGCAGGCCCACGGCGATGCCCAGCAGGGCCACGTGCATCATCGCGAACCGGACCGGCATGATGTCGAGCCCGACGATGACGACGCCGACGACCGGCAGTGCGACGGCGGCCAGCAGCAGTGCCGCGCCCGCTCGTTGAACGGGCAGCAGCCGCAGGAGTTCACCGAGGTCGGCGGTGGCCAGGACGGTCACCGGACCTCCCGCAGCCGGCCCGCGGCCATCTCCAGTACGCGGTCGCACCGGTCCGCCAGGGCGCGGTCGTGCGTCACCACGATCAGCGTCACCGGCAGTGCGGTGAGCACGTCCGCGGCCTCCGCCTGCCCGTCGAAGTCGAGGGCGGCGGTCGGCTCGTCCGCCAGCATCAGCTCCGCGCCCGCCGCGACGCACCCGATCGCCCGGGCCAGGTACATGCGCTGCAACTGGCCGCCGGACAGGGTGTGCAGAGGCCTCCCGGTGAGCGCGCCCACGCCGAGCCGGTCCGCGGCCTCGGCCGCCTCCGCCGGGGCGCGGCTGCCGGCCAGCAGCTCGCTGCCGAGCAGGGGGAACCGCCCGGCGGCGGGCTTCTGCGGGATCCAGGCGCAGGCCCGGCGCCGCCACGCCCACTCGGCGGGGGAGCGGCCCTCCCGGCCGCCGACCAGGATCGAGCCCGCCATCTGGCGGTGCAGACCGAGGACGGCGCGCAGGAGAGTCGATTTGCCCGAGCCGTTGGTGCCGGTCAGCGCCACGCGTTCACCGGCGGCGATCTCCAGGTCCACGTCGGCGACGGCCTCCACCCGGCCGTGCCGGCAGACGACCCCCCGCATGCGCACGTCCATCCCGCCCATCACACGCCCCTCGATCGTCCTCGACTGCGCGGGACGGCGCGGCTCAGCCGCCCACGTGCCAGTAGTCGGATGCCGGGCATACGGGGTTCCCGCCGGTCCGGAGCCGCCCGCCCGCGGGGGCGGGGCGCTGATGCTCCGGACGGTCGTCCTCGGACGGGTCCTGGGCCGGGCGCCTCAGGCGGGCGGATCCTGGAGGTTCAGCTGCCAGGACACCCCGAAGCGGTCGTTCACCCAGCCGAACCGGGCGCTGAAACCGTACGAGCCCACGGGCATCAGCTCCTTGCCCTGGTCGGCGAGGGCGGCGTAGAGCCGGTCGAGCTCGGCCGCGGACCGGCACTCCACGAAGAGCGAGACGGCCGGGGTGAAGCCGAACTCGTGCTTGACGTAACTGTCGATGCACATGAAGTGCTGCCCGGCGAGCGAGAACGTCGCGCGCAGCACCGTGCCCTGCGCGCCGGGGCCGTCGGCGCCGTAGCGGGTGATGTCGACGACCTCGGAGTCTTCGAACAGGGAGGTGTAGAAGGTCATCGCCTCCTCCGCCCGGCCCTCGAACATCAGGAACGTGGTGATCTTCTGCGGTGCCGGGGTCATCGAGCCTTCCTCCGGGTGCGGGTACGTGCGTACACAGGCTGGTGCTGCGACCGCAAAAGTTCACCGGGTCACGGCACGAGGGGGTGTCCGTCGGCGTCCGTGTGATCCTTCTGCGTGGAGAACTTGTTCAGGAACACGTCGTACCGGCCGTCGGGGCGGCGGGTCAGGGTCGCCCCGTCCTGCCAGACGCCGTTCTCGGCCCACCACGGGCTGCCGAACGGATCGCCCTGGTTCTGGTGGATGTTGTGGACGCCCAGACCGGTGTCGAAGGGCTCCCCGAAGACCAGCACCGGACGGCCGACCACGAGCATCGGCTCGAAGGCGAGCGCGGCGTCGAGATTGGTCCCCGAGGCCCAGGGCCGGGAGGACTTCACCAGCCGTTCGAGCAGTCCCCGCACCCGGTCGGGCAGCCACGGCGGCCAGGATCGGCCGCGCCGCAGGGCCGGATGCCGGATGTAGTCGAGGGCGCCGGACCCGTCCGTACGGGGCAGTTCGTGGTAGCCCGGCGCCAGTGCGGCCACCGGGCCGAGCGCCTTGGCGTCCACCGTGAACACCTTCCACTGCACGCCGGTCGCCGACTCGTGACTGTCGACGTCGACGGCGCACTTGTAGCGCCCGTCCGGCGCGTCGACCCGGAGGTTGACATGGAACCACGCCCCCTCCGTGTCGGGGGTGTCCCGGAAGTGCCGGTGCAGGGTCCCGGAGAGGACGCCGTAGTGCGCGAAGGGCATGGTCCCCAGTGAAGCACCGGCCGGCACGACGGTCGCCGCGACGCGCGAAGCGGCGGCCCTCGGCCGGACGTTCTGGCCCTCGGCCGGGCCGGCACGGCCGAGCCGGCCGTCAGTAGGTGGGGCAGATGTTGGCCTGGACGGTGGCGAGGATGAGGGCGCTCTTCGTCGGGCCGAAGCCGCCCGGGTGGTTGGGGCCGATGAAACGCCGCTCGACCTGTGCGACGCGCTTGCCGGGGTCCCTCTCGTCCTTCATGGCCGCGCACTGGTCGCGTCCGCGGCTGATGGCCTTGTCTTCCTTGCCGTTCACGATCTCGGGGTCTATGCCGTTGAGGGTGGCGAGGTAGATGACGCGCTTCTCGCCCGTGGGCTCGGGTGGCAGGCCGGCGGTGTCCGAGGGGGTGGTGCCGGTGGGTGCGGCCGACGGCGTGGTCGCGACCGGCGTGGGTGCGGTGTCGGCCTCGGGATCGCTGGTGCAGCCGGTGAGGGCGAGGAGGGTGACGCCGGCCAGCAGCGTGGCAATCCTGTGTGTGCGCATCAGGACATGGTGGACGCCCGGGGCCGCGGACAGCGTGCCCCGTGACGTAGCTGTGACGCGCGGGCCCCCGCCCGAGCGCGGCCCTCGCCTCCTGCCCCCGCCCTGCCCGACGGGTCAGGGACGGGCCGGGGGCATGTCGTAGGTGACCCACATGGTGCGCGTGGCCACCTGGTCGTACTTGGCCCTCGCCCGGTGGTTGTCGTCCGCGGTGATCCAGCGGACCACGCTCCAGCCCCGCTCGGCCGCGAGGTCGCGCAGCGCCCCGAGCAGCAGGTCGGCGGCGCCGGAGCCGCGGTGCTCCGGGGCCACGAACAGGTCGTCGAGGAAGCAGCCGACCGTGGCCGACAGGGGCCGGGCGAAGGGACGGTAGTGGGCCAGGCCGAGGAGCCGGCCCGAAGCGTCCTCGGCCACCAGGGCACCGACCTCGTGGGCCGGGTCGGTCACCCACGACCACACCGTGGCGGCCGCCTCCTCGGTCTGCTCCACCTCGTAGAAGTCGGCGTAGCCCCGGTACAGGGCGCGCCACTGCGCGAAATCCCCAGGCTGCACGGCGCGCACGGTGGTGTCGGACATGGGGCTGGACTCCTGCGGTAGACGGAAGCGGAGAATCGATCATGCCGGAGTCCGGGCGTGGAGGCAGCTGCCGCGGTGTCGAACCGGAGGCCGCCGCATCGCCATCGTGGACGATGGCGCGGCGGCCGGGTCAGCCCTCGGGCGTGCTGATGTTGACGAGCCAGGTGATGCCGAAGCGGTCCGTGCACATACCGAAGACGTCGCCCCACATCTGCTTCTCCAGGGGCACCGAGACCGTGCCGCCCGCGCGGAGCCCGTCCCAGTAGCCGCGCAGCTCGGAGGCATCCTCCCCGCTGACGCTCACCGAGATGTTGTTGCCGGGCTCGTGCTGCGCCCCCGGGGGGTTGTCGGCGCCCATGAGCGTGAAACCGCCGGCGGTCTCCAGCATGCCGTGCATGATCCTGTCGGCGGCGTCGCCCGCGTCCGCGCCGCCGATGTCGCCGTACGTGTTCAGCGACAGGGTGCCGCCGAAGACCTCCTTGTAGAACTCCATGGCCTGCCGGGCGTCGCCGTCGAAGTTGATGTACGGATTGAGTCGCGAGGGCATGGCATGTTCCCTTCGTGGTGGTCTGCGGTGATTCAGGTTAGGCGAGGCGGAAGCGGCACGCCGGCAACCGTCGTGGACTCGGCGACGCCCCGTCACCAAGCTGTGAAGCTACGGCGGGACCCTGGTGCCAGGCCCGCCGGAACCGGCCCGGCCCAGTCCGCGCTCGCCGCGCCTCATCCAGGGGAACACCATGAGCATCGTTCGCAGGACCGCCGTCGCCCTCGCCGCCCTGTCCGCACTGGCCCTGACCGCATGCGGGCCCACCGGGGACGACGCCGCGGGCGGGACCGGCACGCCGTCCGCCGGCTCGACACCCAGCACGTCCCCGTCCGGCTCGGCCGGCCCGTCGAAGTCCGCGACACCGCCGGCGAAGCCGGCCAAGCCGTCGAACTCGGCCGTGTCCCCCGGTGCGAGCGCACCGGCCGGCCCGGACTTCGACGTCTTCCCGTGCAGCACCCACGACGTGGACTTCACCGCAAGCCTGGCCGAGCCCACGACCAGCAGCTACCTGCTGAAGATCACCAACAAGGGGACCAAGGCGTGCAGGGCGCTCGGGCACCCGGTCGTGACCTTCGGCAGCCTCGACGGACAGGCCACGGAACGGGGCAAGGCCCCCGGCATCGAGAACGCCATCCGGCTCGACCCGGGCGAGTCGGCCTACGCCGGACTCATGGGCGGCGCCGCCGACGGCACCGGCAAGACCGTCGGCTCGATCGCCATGACCATGAACACCGAGTCCGACCTCATGCAGACCCCGCTCGAAGCGGCCACACCCGGCCTGTACGTCTCCGCCACCAAGAACTCCGTGACCCCCTGGGTGGACAACGCCGAAGACGCCCTCAGCCTGTAGCCCCCACGGGTGACCCTGGGCGTGCTGCGGCGGGTCGGAAGCGGCGGCGGCGGGGAGCCGTCAGGAGACTTCCGGCGAGTGGAGCCGTCCCGGACGCAGAAGGAGCACTTCATGCTGGAACGAAAGCGTCGCAAGAACACCACCGACGTCACCTTCGTACTGCCCGGGGGCGACCCGCCCGGCCCCGTCAGCGTCGTGGGAAGCTTCAACGGCTGGCAGCCGGGCGCCCACGTGCTCCAACCCCGGCCCGACGGCATGCGGGCGGTGACGGTCGCGCTGCCCGCCAAGGCCACGCACTCCTTCCGCTACCTCGCCGCCGGCGACTACTGGTTCAACGACGCGGCCGCCGACGGGCACGACGGCGCCAACTGCCGCCTGAACACCTGACGTCCACCCGCTGACCGAACGCTCCGCCCCGGCACGCCCGCCGCTGCGGAGCGTTCGCACGACCCGGCCGAGGTCAACCCGCGGCTCCGGCCATCCCCACATCGGGGGATCCGCTCCGCGCCGCCCGCGCGTACGCGCCGACCACCCGCCCGGAGGTGCTACACAGCGGCATCCACCCGGAGCAACCCCAGGAGCGGACGGATGATTCAGAGCCCGGCGGGCCACCGCCGCACGGAAGGCGGAGCCGCCGTAGCGGACGGGTACGCGGACGAACACACGGATCCGTGCACCGCCGCGGACACCGCCGCCACCGGCACGGAGGCCGGCGACGCCGCCGCCACGGCCGCGCTCGCCGGTGCGACCGGCGTGGTGATGGCCCTGGTCCCCTGCACCGCGGAGAGCGCCCGGCGCGTCCTCGCCGAGGCAGCGCGGACGGCCGGCGTCACGCTCCACACCATGGCGCGCACCGCCGTCGCCACCGGCACCCGCCCGGCGGACGCTGACCCCGACTGCGAGCTGGCGCTGCGCATGGAGATCGCGAACGCCCGCAGCCCGCAACCCCCTTCACCACCGCCCCCCGGAACGCTCCTGCCGGCACCGGACGTTCTCCGCGGGCACCTGCACCACCTGCGGGCCGTACGCCGCCGTACGCTGGCCGCGCCCGACGACCCCGCGCTGCGCGCCGCCCTGGAGGACGCCGCGTACACGCTGTGCGTCCTGATGGGGCAGCGCAACACCCACAGCGCCCTGATCGCCGCCGAGGAGCGGGTGGCCGCTCACCGGCTTCCCCCGTACGCGGCACCGGACGGCCCCGCCTGATCCGCGCCGCCGCCCAGCCTCGCCACGGCCGCCAGCAGCCGGTCCCAGAACAGGTCGGCACGCAACCCGACGGCGACCCGGGCGTTCGCCGGCAGTCCCAGCGTGCCGTGCAGGTCCACCACGGTCGCACCGCGCGTGTGCCGGCCGTGGAGTTCCACGGCCACGTGCGCGTCCACGCAGGTGACCAGCCCCGGGTCGATGACCCGGGCGACCGCCACCGGGTCGTGCACCGGCGGTGCGGGGAAACCCCACAGCTGCCGGTAGGTGCCCGCGAAGAAGCCCAGCAACTCGGCGCAGATCCGCCCGAGGTCCGTGCCCAGGGCCTCGAAACGGGCGACGACCTCGGGTGTCGCGAGCGCCTGATGGGTGACGTTCAGCCCGCACATGGTCACCGGTACCCCGCTGCGGAAGACGATGTCCGCGGCCTCCGGATCGGTGTGGATGTTGAACTCGGCGGCCGGGGTGCGGTTCCCCCGGTCCGTGGAACCGCCCATCAGGACGATCTCCCTGATCCGGCCCGCCAGCTCGGGGTGGCGGGTCAGCAGCAGGGCGATGTTCGTCAGCGGAGCCGTCGGTACCAGGGTGACCGGCTCCGGGCGCCCGGCCAGGACCCGCCGCAGCAGTTCCACCGCGTGCTCGGGTTCGGGCGCCAGGGACGGCTCGGGGAAGCGGGGGCCGTCCAGCCCCGACACCCCGTGCACGTCCTCGGCCACCCGTAGCGGCTCCACCAGCGGTCCCGCGCACCCGGCGGCGACCGGGACGCCCGTGATACCGGCGACGGTGCACACCCGCAGGGCGTTCAGGGTGGTCTTCTCCACGGTCTGGTTGCCCGCCACCGTGGTCACGGCCAGCAGGTCCACCGCCGGGTCGCCCGCGGCGAGGAGGATCGCGAGGGCGTCGTCGTGCCCCGGATCGCAGTCGATGACGAGGGGAACGGGAACGGGGACGGGAAGGGGAACGGGGACGCTCACAACGGACACCTTTCCTCCGGCCGCCGCCTCCGCGGCACGGGCCACCGGTCCAGTGTGCGCACCCGGCAGCCCGACGCCGCACAGAATGGTCCGTTTCGTCCACTTGTGTTAGGAGTGAGTGCGGTGGGGCACCCGCCCTGCGACGGGAGCGGATGCCGGGGCGGCAGGCGGAGGAGCGGTGCGATGACCATGAGCAGTCGTGACGTGTTCGGTGTGCCCTGCTGGGTCAACCTCACCGCCCCGGCTCTCGCCGAGGCGGAGGACTTCTACGCCGCGGTGCTGGGCTGGACCTTCCGTACCACCCGGCTCGGCGAGGACTTCCGCGTCGCGCTGCTGGACGGACGGCCCGTCGCCTCCGTCGGCGCGCTCGCCCCGAGACTCGGCGTACCGACCGCGTGGACGCCGTACTTCGCCGTCGTCGACGCGGAGGTGACCTCCGCCCGCGTCCGTGAGCGCGGCGCGACGATGGCGGTCGGGCCGCTCGCCTTCGCCACCGGGAGGGCCGCGCTGGCCGCCGACCCCTTCGGAGCGGTCTTCGGCTTCTGGGAGGGCGAGGTCGTCCGGGAATGGCACGCCGGCGAGGAGGACGCGGAGGTCTGGGTCGAACTCCGCACCCGCGACGCGTTCGCCGCCGCCGTGTTCTACGGCGAGGTCCTGGACTGGGCCTGCGACCGGCCCGGATGCTGCGACGTCGCCTACGAGCACGACCACGTGGTGGTCCGCCGGGGCAGCCAGACCGTCGCGCGGATCGACGCCGGAGCCGTGGACAACGACCCCGACCCGCAGGTCCGGCCCCGCTGGCACGTCCACTTCGCCGTGGCCGACCTCGACGCCACCGTCGACCGGGCGGTCCGGCACGGGGGCGCCGCCGTGACGCCGGTCCGGTCCTCCGTGACGGACCGCCGGGTCACCCTCCGGGACCGCACCGGAGCGCTGTTCACTGTGAGCGAGCCCACGCTTCCGCTCCCGCGGGGGTAGCGGTTCGGGCGCCGGCCCGGGCCGGTGTGCTGGGGCTCCGCCCCAGGGCCCGCGCCGTTCCGCTCCCGCGGGGTGGCGGTTCGGGCGTCGGCCCGGGTCGGTGTGCTGGGGCTCTGCCGTTCCGCTTCCGCAGGGGGTGGCGGTTTGGGGGTGGCCCCCGGGCTGGTGGTGCTGGGGCTCTGCCCCAGGCCCCGCGCCTCAAGCGCCGGCGGGGCTGGTGTGGTGCGGGCGGTCGCGGGGACGGGCAGGGGTGTCTCCTCGGCTCGGCGAGCGCGAGCGATCACCACGGTGCCCGGCGGTGACGCCTCGTCCTGCGGGGACACCCCTGCCCGTCCCCGCTCCAACCGCGACGAGGAGGTTTCAGGAGGCGCCTTGGGCTGCTGCCGGGTACAGGCGAACGCACTGCCGTGGGGTGGGGACACGGCGGAGTGTCCCCGCAGGACGAGCGCGCACCACCGACCCACCTCCGCAATCCTGGGCACCGCGCGAGCCGAGGAGACATTCCGGCGGGGCACCACCCCACACCACCCAAGCCCCGCCGGCGATTGAGGCGCGGGGCCTGGGGCAGCGCCCCAGCACCACCGGCCCGGGGGCTACCCCGAAACCGCCACCCCCGCGGGAGCGGAACGGCGGGGCCTGCGGCCAGAGAAGCTGAGGTCGGGCCGACAATGTCAGTGGCGTGCGTCACAGTTGAGGGGAGTGTCGGCACGACCTTCGTCGAGGTGATCTCCATGCAGTACGCGATCCGGGCCGAGGGCCTGGCGAAGCGGTTCAAGCAGACCCGTGCCCTGGCCGGCGTGGACCTCCAGGTGCCCGCCGGCACCGTCCTCGGCCTGCTCGGTCCCAACGGCGCGGGCAAGACGACCGCGGTCCGGATCTTCGCCACCCTCCTTCGGCCGGACGGCGGCCGCGCCGAGGTCGCCGGGTACGACGTCGTCCGGCAGGCGGGCCGGGTCCGCTCGGTGATCGGCCTGACGGGCCAGTACGCCGCCGTCGACGAGAATCTGACCGGCACGGAGAACCTGCTGATGATCGGGCGGCTGCTCGGCATGCCGCGCGGCGCGGCCAGGGCGCGGGCCGCCGAGCTGCTCGACCGCTTCCAGTTGCGCGAGGCGGCGGTCCGGGCCGCCAAGACGTACTCGGGCGGTATGCGGCGGCGTCTCGACCTCGCGGCGAGCCTCGTGGGACGGCCGCGGATCCTCTTTCTCGACGAGCCGACCACCGGCCTCGACCCGCACAGCCGCGGCGAGGTCTGGGGCATGCTGCGGGCCCTCGTCGCGGAGGGGGTCACGGTGCTGCTGACGACGCAGTACCTGGACGAGGCAGACCGGCTGGCCGACAACATCGTGGTGATCGACAAGGGCAGCGTCATCGCCCACGGCACGCCCGACGCACTGAAGGCGCAGGTCGGCGGGCAGGTACTGCAGCTGCGGCCCGCCCACGTCGGCGACCTCGCCACGGCGCACGCCCTGCTCAGCGAGGCGGCGGGGCCCCTGGCCAAGATCGAGGGCGACGAGATCACCGTGCCCGTGAAGGACCCGGAGCTCATGCCCGCGGTGGTCCGCCGGCTCGACCAGGCGGGCGTGGCGGTGGCCGAGCTGACCCTGCGGCGCTCGTCCCTCGACGAGGTCTTCATGGTCCTGACCGGCCACCGGGCGCAGCCGCTGACCGCGGCCGGCGACGGTGACGACGAGCAGTACGCGACCGCCGGGAGCCTGTCATGACCACCGCCTCCGCGACCGACACCCTCGGCGGCAGCGGCCGGGTGAGCCCCCTGGCCGCCCTGCGCCAGACGGCGACGCTCGCCTGGCGCAGTCTGGTCTCCGTCAAGCACAACCCGCTGGAGCTCGTCGACTACAGCATTTCGCCGATCATGTTCGTCTTCCTCTTCACCTACGTCTTCGGCGGCCAGATGGCGGGCTCCCCCCAGGCGTACCTCCAGTACGCGCTCGCGGGGATCATCGTCCAGAACACGCTCTTCATGAGCATGTACACGGCCATGGCGTTGAACAGCGACCTCACCAAGGGTGTCTTCGACCGCCTTCGCAGCCTGCCGATCGCCCGCTCGGCGCCGCTCCTCGGGCGCATCGCCGCCGACCTCGCCAAGCAGCTCTGGGCGATGCTCCTGATGATCGCCCTGGGCACCCTGCTGGGCTTCGACATCACCGGCGGTGCCGCCGGTTTCGTCGCCGGGCTGCTGTTGCTCCTGGTCTTCGCCGCGGCCATGTCGTGGACGGCCGTACTGATCGGGATGCTGGCCGGGGATCCGGAGAAGGTGCAGGTCTTCGCGTTCACGCTGATCTTCCCGATCACCTTCACCAGCAGTGCGTTCGTGATGGTCGACACGATGCCGGGCTGGCTCCAGGCCTGGGTGAACGTCAATCCCGTCACCCAGCTATCGGACGCCTTCCGCGGGCTCCTGCTCGGCACCCCGGCCGGCGAGCCGATCATGTGGTCGCTGATATGGGCCGCGGGCATCGCCCTCGTCTTCGCGCCGCTGGCCATGCGGGCGTACCGCTCCCGGGTCTGACGGGACGGCCTTTCCGGGGTCAGTCAGACGACGGGGCCAGGACCACGAAGTCGGCGCCCGCCGGGTCCAGGCAGACGGCCAGCCGCCCGACGCCCTCCGCGTCCTCGGGCCCCATCTGCACGGTGCCGCCGCCGCGGGCCACCGCGGCGACCGCGGCGTCGCAGTCGGTTACGGCGAAGACCGGGTGCCAGTACGGCCGCCCCGCCGTGAGGGTGAGCTGTTCGGCGGGCAGCTCCATCACGCCGCCGTGCATGCGTTCCGCGGGCTGCCCGGCGGGCGTCACCATGGAGTAGGCGCCTCCGCCGCCCGGGAGCTCCATGTCGCTGTACCACCAGCCGAAGACC
The DNA here is from genome assembly GCF_001941845.1 of Streptomyces sp. TN58. NCBI lineage: Bacteria > Bacillati > Actinomycetota > Actinomycetes > Kitasatosporales > Streptomycetaceae > Streptomyces > Streptomyces sp. TN58. Next base: position 6,495,194 of record NZ_CP018870.1, read on the forward strand.
TCGCCGTAGAAGTCCTTGGCCGCCGCCGCGTCACTCGTGTACAGCTCCGTCCACGACAGCGACCCCGGCTCGTCCACCAGTTCCGCGCCCTTGGTGGTGCCCGGCTGCCAGACGGCGAACTGGCCGCCGAGCGGGTCGCTGTACTGGGCCATCCGCCCCCACTCGTCGAGGTCCCTCGGCGGTACGCGTACCGTGCCGCCGGCGCGCTCGACGGCCCGGGTGGCGGCGTCCGCGTCGGGGACGCTGTAGTAGATCATCCAGGCTGGGCGGGCGCCCTCCTCGGTGAGCCTGCCGAGGCCGGCGACGATCTTCCCGTCCTTGCGGAACACCCCGCCCTCCATGTCCTCCCCCTCGCCCATGGACTCGTAGTCCCAGCCGAGCACGGCGCCGTAGAACGCCGCCGCGGCGGGGACGTCGGGGACGCCGAGGTCGATCCAGCAGGGGGAGCCGGCGGCGAAGTCAGTGGTGATCATGGTGTTCCTCTCGCGCGGCACGCTGCGCGGCCGCGCTACTGGAGCTCGGACAGGTCGACGGTGTCGGCGGGCGCGGGGGGCTGGGGCCGGACGGGCTCGTCGAAGGCGGAGAAGGTGGCCTCGACGCGCTCGCCGGAGGCTTTGGCGCCCTGGATGCGCAGGAGGTACGGCTCGTCCTGCGTCGAGACCTGGTAGGTGCCCGTGTCGCCGCCGCGCTTCCCGGTGACCGTGATGGCCGGACGGCCGTCGACGGTGGTGGTCGAGCCCTTTTTCAGCTGCTCGTTCGCCGGTTTCGAGGAGAACTCCCTCTTGAAGTAGTCCAGATCGCAGAACTGGGCGAAGTCGCGCAGCATGATGTTGTCCGTGGTGCCGTGCAGATAGCGGCCGTTGATGAGCGCGATCGCGTCCTCCGCCGCGCCGCCCGGTACCTGGGCCCGCAGCAGCTCGTCGTCGAGCTTCATCCACACGTCGTTGCCGCGTTTGACGACGGTGGCCTTGCCGGAGCCGCCGGGAGGCGTGACCGAGCCGACGCAGTTGCCCGCCTCGTCGAACCGGATGTCCAGGCCGGTGGTGCCGGCCTTCTCGGTCACCTCGGCCACCATGCGCATGGAGGTGACCTCCGACATGGCCTTGCGCGACGCGTCGGCGATGGCCTGCGCGCTCTTGTCGGCCATCCCGTTGTCGTCGGCCAGGGCGGGACCGGTGCCGGTGGCGGCGAACACGATCAGACAGGCCGTTCCCGCGGCCGCGCGGCGGACCGCGGACGCTGCCCGGGGTGCGGACATCGGGCGTCACCTCCCTCGGGCCGCCGCCGGACGGTGACAGGTGTTCCCTGCCTTCCGGCGCAGCCGCTCACCGGATCAGCGTAGGTCCGCCCCGCGGCCGCCGCAGCCCGGGACGCCGGCGGCCGCGCCGACCTGCCCGCCTGCCGGCCCGTTCGCGCGCCGCCCTCTGCCCTTCGCCTTCAGCCGTAGACGGCCTTGTCCCATTCGCGGTCGACGGTCCTCGCCGCCCGCTCCTGCTGCGCCTCCGTGGGGAACACCGGCGTGCCCTCGACCGTCGGCAGCTTCTCGGCCGCGGCCTTGTCCAGAGTGCCGTTCTCCTCCATCGCCTCCATGAGCACCGGGCGCGCGTAGGCCATCAGCCGGATGTTCTGCCCCTCCGGGCTGAAGAGGTACTCCTGCCAGAGCCTCGCCGCGGCGGGGTGTGGGGCGTCCCTGTTGATCGCCTGCGCGTAGTACTGGGCGAAACTGCCGTCGAAGGGGATGGCGGTGCGCCAGTCCACGTCCGCGCCCTTCCTGCGGAAGTCGTCGGCGTATCCGAGGTTGAGGAAGTCCCAGTCGATGCTGATCGGCGTCTGCCCCTGCTCGATCGTGGTGGGGGTGGATTCGACCGGAATGAAGTTGCCGTTCTCGCGCAGTTCGGCGAAGAAGTCGATACCGGGCTGGATGTTGCGGAAAGAGCCCCCGTTCGCCAGGGCCGCCGCGTACACCCCGGCGAAGGCGGAGCCGGACTTCGTGGGGTTGCCGTTGAGCGCGACCTGGCCCTTGTACTCGGGCCTGCGCAGGTCGGCGAAGGTCGAGGGGCAGGTCTTGACGCGCTTGGCGTCGCAGCCGATCGAGACGTAGCCGCCGTAGTTGTTGTACCAGCGGGCCCGGGGGTCCTTCTGCTCCTCGGGGATGTCCTCGTACGCCGCCACCTCGTACGGGGCGAGCAGGCCCTGCCGGGCCGCGGGCGGGCCGAAGGTGCTGCCGACGTCGATCACGTCGGGCGCGGTCCCGTCGCGCCGGCGCTCCTTCAGGGCGTCGATCTCGTCCTGGCTGGTGCCCTCCGGGTTCTCCACCGTCACCCGGATGCCGTACTTCTTCTGGAAGCCGTCGATCAGCGCGCCGTAGCCCGCCCAGTCCCTGGGGAGGGCGATGGTGTTGAGCGTGCCCTCCTTCCTGGCCGCCGCGGCCAGTGCCGCCATACCGCCCGCGTCCGCGGCGGAGGTGGCGACGGCGGGCGCCCTGGGGGTGGCGGGGGACCCGTCTCCGCATGCGCCGAGGGGCCCCGCGGCGAGGGCGAGGCAGGCGGCGACGGCGGCTGTCCGGAGACGAGGTGTGGGCACAAAGGCTCCATAACGGGCGGCACGACTGATCAAGGCCAGCGTACGTGCGGCAGCCGCCCCGGCGCAGTCCCGGCGGGTCGCGCCCACCGCCTGTCCTCCGGCCGACGTACCGAAAGCCGTCCCTCAGCGCACCCCCGGCCCTTGCGGACTGCACCGCGGCCGTTGTCAGAACGGCTCGTCGTCCCAGGCGGCGAGGAGCGCGGCCCCCAGGTCCTCCCCGCCGGACGCGGGCTCGGCGTGGAGGACCTGCTCACTCCAGATGATCTTGCCGCGGGCGGTGTAGCGGGTGCCCCACCGCTCGGCGAACTGGGCGACGAGGAACAGACCGCGTCCTCCCTCGTCGGTGGCCTCGGCCCGGCGCAGGTGCGGGGAGGTGCTGGACCCGTCGGACACCTCGCAGACCAGGCTCCGGTCGTACAGCAGCCTCACCCGGATGGGCTGCGAACCGTAGCGGACGGCGTTGGTGATCAGCTCGCTGAGGATGAGCTCCGTGGTGAAGGCGATCTCCTCCAGACCCCATTCGGCGAGTCGGCGGGCGCAGGCGTTGCGCACCGGGGACACCGCCGCCGGATCGGACGGCACCTCCCATTCGGCGATCCGTCCGGGGTCCAGCCGACGGGTGCGGGCGACCAGCAGCGCGATGTCGTCGCTCTGCCCGCTGGGCAGCATCGCGCCGATCACCGCGGCGCAGGTCTCCTCCGGGGTCCTCGCGGGCCCGGCCAGGGCGGCGCCCAGCGCCGCCAGGCCGGCGTCGACGTCGCGGTCACGGCCCTCCAGCAACCCGTCGGTGAAGAGCACCAGCTGGGCGCCCTCGGGCACGGTGAGCACCGCGGTCTCCATGGGCATGCCGGCGCCCAGGCCCAGCGGCGGCGAGACCGGCAGCTCGGGGAAGGAGACGGCCCCGTCGGGGTTGACGACGGCGAGGCCGGGGTGGCCGGCGGTGGCGGCCGTCACCTGCCCGGAGACCGAGTCGTAGACGGCGCACAGGCAGGTGGCGCCGGTCAGCCCCTGCCACTCCTGCTCTCCGGAGCCCTCGTCGGTGTCGATGTGGGCGACCAGCTCGTCCAGATGGCTCAGGAGCTCGTCCGCGGGCAGGTCGAGCGTGGAGAAGTTGTGCATGGCCGTGCGCAGCCGGCCCATGGTGGCGGCGGCGTGCAGCCCGTGCCCGACGACATCGCCCACCACCAGCGCCACCCGGGCCCCCGGCAGCGGGATGACGTCGAACCAGTCGCCCCCCACCCCCGCCTGCGCGGGCATGTAGCGGTGGGCGACCTCGACCGCGGACTGGTCCGGTACGCCCCGGGGCAGCAGGCTGCGCTGCAGGGTGACGGCCATGGTGTGCTCGCGCGTGAAACGGCGGGCGTTGTCGACGGACAGGGCCGCCCGGGCGGTCAGCTCCTCGGCGAAGGACACGTCCTCCTCCTCGAACGGCGGGGACGGCTCCACCCGCCAGAAGCCCGCCATCCCCAGCAACACGCCGCGGGCCCGCAGCGGGACGGCGATCACGGAGTGCACGCCCTGGTCAAGCATGCGCTGGGACCGGGCGGGGTCCTGGGCCATCCAGTCCCGGGTGGCGCGCAGGTCCGCCACACGCACCGCGTGCTCCCCGGCCACCCCGATCGCCATGGGGCTGGTCGGCACGAACCGGATCAGCTCGCCGACCTCGTAGAGGGGGTGCGGGTGCTGCGCGGCGACGACGGCGGTACGGCGCATCTCCGTGCCCGGCTCGGGCGGCTCGTCGCCGTGCAGCACCGGGTCCAGGAGGTCGACCGAGGCGATGTCGGCGAACCGCGGGACCGCCACTTCCGCCAGTTCCCCGGCGGTGCGCTCCACGTCCAGGGTCGTACCGATGCGCACCCCCGCGTCGTAGAGCAGTTTCAGCCGCTCGTGGGCCACCTCGGCCCGACCCGACAGGGCCCGCAGCTCGGTGGTATCGCGCAGGGTGACCACGGTCCCCGCCTGGCCGAAGGGGGCGGTGGGCCGGATGTTCACCGCCAGCAGCCGTTCGGCGGCCATGTGCAGCTCGTCGGTCGCGGAGCGGCCCGACGCGATCGACGCCGCGAGTCCCTCCTCCAGTCCCAGCTCCGTGACGGGGCGCCCTTCCGCGTCCGCCGAGAGGTCCAGCAGCCGCCGTGCCTCGTCGTTGGCCAGCAGCAGGCGCCCGCCACCGCCCACGATCAGCACGCCCTCCCGGACCGCGTGCAGCACCGCGTCGTGGTGCTCGTACATCCTCGTCATCTCCGCCGGCCCCAGGCCGTGGGTCCGGCGCAGCAGCCGACGGCTCACCAGGGCCGTCCCGCCGGCGGACAGGGCCAGCACCAGGGCGGCGGTGCCGATGACGACGGGCAGCTGCCGGTTCACCATGCTCTGCACGTTCTGGACCGTGACGGGGGAGGAGACCACGGCGATCACCCGGTCCCGCTCGTCCTTGACGGGCACCACCGAGACGACGGACTGCCCCAGGGAGCCCTCGAACGTCTCGGTGAAGGACTTCCCGGCCGCCGCCTTGGAGAAGGGCCCGACCACGTGCTTGCCGATCTGGCGCGGATCGCTGTGGGTGAGGGTGAGCCCGTCCAGCGTGTAGACGTTGATGCCGTCGACCCCGGCGATCTTCCGGGCCGCCTGGGCGCTCGGCTGCAGCAGCGCGCTCGGGTTGGGGCTGCGCAGGGCGGCGACGATGCCGGGGGACTCCGCGAACGTACCCGCGGCGGCGAGCGTACGGTGCCGCGCGTCCAGCATGGCGTCGCTGCGGGCCTGCACCACGAGCGCCACCACCGCGGCGGCGACGAGCAGTACGACCACGACGAGCTGGAGCAGGAACACCTCGCCGGCCACGCTGCGCGCGCTCAGCAGCGAGGACAGCCGCTGCGGCTTGCGGACCCTGCCCGCCCAGGGCAGGGCGGGTTCCTGCTGGTCGGGCCCCTGCGGCTGACGTTCTGAGCGGGGACCTCCGGAGCCGGCGGAGGAGCGTGTGGCCGAGCCGGGCAGCTGACGCCGGAGATGTCCCAGGAAGACGCTCATAATCCATCTTCTAACCTCTCCGGCCCGTCGGCAGCGGGGAGCGCCACGCACCGACCCCGCACCGGGCGAAACCGGGGCCGACCGGGGGCTCCCGGGCGCAGCCCGCAGCCGTTCTGTGCGTGCGTGCCGCTACCGCGGCTGCGGCTGCGGCTGCGGCTGCGTTTGCGGGTCGGCGGGCGCCGGGCCGGTGAGCGCTTCGTCGTAGAGGCGGAACAGGCGGGGGCGCCCGGCGGCGTCGTCCGGATCCTCGCCGCCCAGGGCATCCCAGCACTCGGCGGCCAGGGCGCGGGCGCGGGTGCCGGGCCAGGGCTGGGGCAGCAGTTCGGGAGGCAGCAGGGGGTCGGGCTCCATGGCGGCGGTGAAGGATGCCGCCAGCTCCATCGCGTAGGTGAGCCGTTCGGTGCCGTTGAGCCGGCCGGGGGCGGACAGGCGGGCCGTCCGGTCCGTGGCGAGGGCGGCCAGCGCCTCATGGCGCTCGGCGATCGAGTCGAGCGGCCACAGGAGGGCGGCCAGCCGCGCCGGATCCCGCTCCTCGCCGACCCGCAGATCGCGGCTGGTGAGGCGGGTGAGGGAGGCCAGGATCCCGAGGTGGCGGGCGTGGGCCTCCACGATGTCACCGATCGCGTTCGCGGAGACGTACAGGCCGCCCTGGAGCGGGGCGGCGCCGAGGTGGAGGAGTGCGTCGCGCAGGGCGTCGCGGGCCTGCCGGGCGGTTTCGGGGACGGCGAAGGCGAACAGGTGCCAGACGCCGTCCCAGGGGGCGAGGCCCCGGTCCTGCCGGTAGGCGTGGCGGACGTACTCGACGTCGGGCGCGACGGCGCCCGTCGGGTCGGCCGTGGCGAGCAGGCGGGCCTTGCGGCCACGGCCCTCCTGGGTGAACCGGCCCTCGGCGACCAGCCGTTTGAGGCAGAGCCGGACCTGCTGATCGGTCATCCCGAGGGCTTCGGCGACGGCGTACAGCTCGCCCGCGTCGACGGTGCCGTCCTCGCGGACGAGGGCGAACACCAGGGTCCGGGTCCCGATGCCGGGGGTGGCGGGCCCTGCGGGCGGGCTGGTCGTCACTGTGCATGCTCCAAGGTGTGTCCGAGGGTGGGTTCGGTACCGGGCACGGCACCAGGCCGACAGGTATGAGCGGGGGCACGCCGGCGGGAAGGGCCGGGATGGCGGGACGGCCCTCAGATGGCTCGGTGCATCGTAGTCACCGCGCCGAAGCCCATGAGGCGCCCCAGGTACGGGGTCTGCTCGGTCCGTACGGCGCTGAAGCCGTGCCGCTCGTAGAGGGCGCGGGCCCTGGGGTTGACGTCGATCACGTCCAGCCGGATCCGGGCGCACCCGTGTTCGGCCGCGATGGCCGCGATCTCTGTCAGCAGCAGGCTGCCGATGCCCGCGCCGCGGTGTGCGGGATCGACGGCGATGCCGTCCATGACCAGCTCGCCCGGTTCCGGGGTGCGTTCGAGCAGTGCCAGCAAGGCCACCCGGGGCAGGCCGCGCAGGGTCCCGTAGGCGCCGAGCACGTCCAGCACGCCACCGCCGGTCAGCGCGCGCCCGCCGAGCCGGTAGCCGGCCACGCCCACGACCCGGTCACCGCCGGGGGCGAGGGCGACGGCGGCCCGGTCGTGGTGGAGATGCCCGGCGATGAACGCCCGGCCGCGTTCCGGCGGACCCAGGGCCGCGCCGAGCTTGCGGCCGAAGGCCTCCCAGTACAGCTCGGCGACCCGCTGCTCGGCCCCGTGGGGCACGCCGCGCCCGATGACGACTGCTGCGTCCATGACTCCTCGTTTCCCTTTCGCATTCTCCGTACGACCAGAGTACGGTCGAATCGTAAACGGTCGTTTGGGTTTCGATAGTTCTGGAGGTCGGATGGAGCGCATCCGGATGCGGCGCATGGCACGACGCATGACGCAGACGCCGCGTACGCCGAGCCGTCGCCGCCGCCGCGCGGTACCGGCCGCGCTCGCGGCGATGCTCACGCTGGTGCTCGTGGCGGCAGGCCTGGGCGGGCTGGTGGTGTGGCAGAACACCTACGAACTGCGCGAAGAAGCGGTGACGATACGCCAGGGAGGGCGCGTCCTGAACGGCGTACTGGCCCTGCCCGCACAGGGGAAGGGGCCCTACCCGCTGGTGGTGTTCGTACACGGCGACGGTCCCGTGGACGCCACCCACGACACCTTCTACCGCCCGATGTGGGAGGCCTTCGCCCGCTCCGGCCACGCCTCCCTGTCGTGGAACAAACCGGGTGTCGGCGGTGCACCGGGCGACTGGCTCGACCAGAGCATGGACGACCGCGCCGACGAAGCCGCCGACGCGATCACCTGGGCCCGCCGGCACCCGGACGTCGACGGCGCCCGGATCGGACTCTGGGGCGCAAGCCAGGCCGGCTGGGTCCTGCCCAAGATCGCCGCCAGGGACCCCGGCATCCGGTTCGCCATAGCCGTCTCACCCGCCGTCAACTGGCTCCGGCAGGGCCGCTACAACCTCCTCGCCGAGCTGAGCCGTGACGGCGCCTCCGACACGGAGGTCGCGGCCGCCCTCGCCCGCCGCGAGACCGGCCTGGAACTCCTAGCACGCGGCGCCTCCTACGAGGAGTACGTCCGCGCCGTCGGTGACCCGGAAGGCATGACCGCCGCCCGCTGGCGCTTCGCCTCCAAGAACCACACCGCCGACGTGAGCGCGGACCTGCCGGCCCTGCGCGCCACCCCCGTCCTCCTGGTGCTCGCCGGCCACGACGTCAACGTGGACATCGCCGAGACCGAAGCCGCGTACCGGCGGCTGCTTCCAGGACCGGCGCTGCAGGTCGCCCACTACCCCGACGCCGGCCACGGCCTGCTCGACCACGCCATCGAAAAATCCTCACTACGCCTCACCCTGACCGCGCTGTGCGCCCCCCGAGACCTGTTCGCCGAGGGATTCCTCGCCGACCAGGCCCGGTTCGTCTCCCGGGCGCTCGCCGCCGGCTCGTGAGGGCGTGCGTGCCGCGGGGGCGGCCTACGGCGTCAGGCGGTGGTAGGCCGATCGGGCGTGGGCGAGCCGGGCGAGAACGGTGCCCGCGCCGGCGGCCGCCAGAAGGCAGGCGATCCGGCCGAGGTCGTACGTCGCCTCCCAGGTGAGAGCACCCATGGGGGCGGTGGCGAAGGCGTTGATCACGAGCCAGCAGAGCAGGGCGGTTCCCGGCGCGGCGGTCAGCCGCGCTCCCGTGCTGACCGCGGCCACGGTGACGGAGACCGCGACCAGATCGAGGGTCGGGTCGCCCTGTCCGTCAAGGAGGTTGAAGACGACGGCCAGGGCGAAGGCGATGGCGGCCGAGACGGCCCACACGATCGAGGTCGCGGCCGGATCGGGCACAGGGCGGATGCCGGACGGGACCTGCTTCCATTCGAGCATGCAAAGCCTCCTTCGCGCGGTTCCCGCCCCTTTGCGGTCGAACCGACTGACGCCGCCGCTACTGTAACGGCGCGGAAAGCATGCCCAGTTCAGTGTGTTTTGGGGTTTGTGTCCGTCGGCAGGGCCGGCCGTGAGGGTTGCTGTCACCGGCTTCGCCGCTCGACGACCCGACACCCCCGCACGTCCCCGCACGTCCCCGCCCGGCCCCGGACGGGGGCGGCCGCGGGCGGGCCGGAGGCGTCCGTGAATACCTCGGAGGGAGCTGACCGGATCCACGATTGGCTGTAGGCTGCGGAGAACGCCCTTGACCTGCATAAAGCGGGCAGGGAGCCGACAATCCGGGAGTTTGTCCATGCTGCGCACCATGTTCAAGTCCAAGATCCACCGGGCCACCGTCACCCAGGCCGACCTGCACTATGTCGGGTCCGTGACCGTTGACGCCGATCTGCTGGACGCCGCCGACCTGCTCCCCGGGGAGCTCGTCCACATCGTGGACATCACCAACGGCGCGCGGCTGGAGACCTACGTGATCGAAGGCGAGCGCGGATCCGGCGTGATCGGGATCAACGGCGCCGCCGCCCACCTCGTGCACCCCGGCGACCTCGTCATCCTCATCAGCTACGCACAGGTCGAGGACGCCGAGGCGCGGGCGCTCAAGCCGCGCGTCGTGCACGTCGACGCCGACAACCGGATCGTCGAACTGGGCTCCGACGCCTCCGCGCCGGTACCGGGCACGGACCAGCGGCGCAGCCCCCACGCCGTAGCCGTCTGACAGGGGGCCCGGGAGCATGCCGGACAGCGCGAACACGCCGATCGGGTTCCAGGACGAGCGGGAGGCCGGGCGGCTGCTCGCCGTGGAGGACGGGAAGACCGTCGGGTTCATCGCCTACTTCGTGCTCGCCCGGGCGCCCCACGCCCTGGTGGCGGTCCACACGGTCGTCGAGCCGGGCCACGAGGGCCGGGGCATCGCGGGGGGACTGGTGAGGACCTTCTACGGACTCGCCGAAGCCGAGGGTGTGCCCGTCGTTCCGCTCTGCCCGTACGCGGCGAGCTGGGCCGCCAAACACCCCGACGAGGCGCCCGACGCGCCGGCCGGGGCCGTGGCTGCGGCGAAGGCGCAGCTGGCGGCCGACTCCGCCCTGTGGTGACGGTCGGCGGTCTGACCCTGCTGCACACCTCGGCCGTGCACGTGCCCGTCTTCGACGCGCTGCGCGACCGGCACCACCCGGGGGCCGTCCTGCGACACCTGGTGGTGCCGGAGCTGCTGGACCGGGCCCGCGCACACGGGCCGGCGTCCACGGCCCCGGCAGTGCGGGAACTGCTCGCCGAGGCCGGGCCGGGCCCCGTACTCGTCACCTGCTCCACCATCGGGGCGACCGCCGAAGCGCTCGCGCCGGCCCTCGGCGCCCCGGTGCTGCGCGTGGACCGGCCGATGGCGGCCGCGGCCGTGCGCACCGGGCCGCGCATCGCCGTCCTCGCGACCGTGGCGGCGACGCTCGCCCCGACGGCGCAGCTGCTCGCCGAGGAGGCGGCCGGCCGACCGGTGTCGGTCGCCACGCACCTCGTCCCCGGCGCGTGGGAGAGCTTCGAGGCGGGGGACATCCCCCGCTACCTCTCCCAGGTGGCCGCGGCCGCCGACGCAGTCACCGGTGCGGACGTCATCGTCCTCGCCCAGGCCTCCATGGCGGGCGCCGCGGAGCTGACCGCGACCGCGACCCCCGTGCTGTCCAGCCCCGCGCCGGGCCTGGCGGCCGCGCTCGCCCTGACGGCCGGAGCGTAGGGGCGTACGGGGCGAGATCGCGGGAAGGTGCCCCACATGGTGCGAAATGTGGAAGCGACGCAGCCGCCGGCCCCCGAGCCTGATCCGACGCCGGCGCCCACCCCGTTCCCGGACCCCGAGCCGATCCCGCGCCCCGTGCCGCCCGTGCCCGGCCCCGTCCCGGAGCCGGACCCGGTGCCCCCGCCGCCAGGACCCGCGCCGGTGCCCCAGCCCGGGCCCTGGAGCTGAGGCTGCCCAGGGGCCAGGGGCCAGGGCCCAGGGGCCAGGAGTCAGGGCCTGCCGATGACACCGCGAGCCGGTGTGATCGACAGGACGGCCACGCGTGTCAGTCCGTGCGGACCTCGGAGCGGTCGCCGCTCCAGAGGGTGTGGAACGAGCCCTCGCGGTCGGTCCGGCGGTAGGTGTGCGCCCCGAAGAAGTCGCGCTGGCCCTGGGTGAGGGCCGCCGGGAGCCGTTCCGCGCGCAGCGCGTCGTAGTAGGCGAGTGAGGCCGCGAAGGCCGGTACGGGAATGCCCGCGCCCACCGCCGCCGTGATCACGGAACGCCAGCCGTCCTGCGCCGCCCCGATCTCCTCGGCGAAACGGTCGTCCGCGAGCAGGCTCGGAAGGTCGGGCCGGGCGTCGTAGGCCTCGCGGATCCGGTCCAGGAAAGCCGCCCGGATGATGCAGCCGCCCCGCCACAGCGAGGCGACCGCGCCCAGGTCCACGTCCCAGCCGTACTCCTCGCTGCCGGCCCGGATCTGGTGGAACCCCTGCGTGTACGAGACGATCTTCGACGCGTACAGCGCCTCCTCCACCCGTGCGGCGAAGGCGTCCGCCGCCTCCGGCGACAGCGCCGCGGGCGCCGGCCCCGCGAGCCCGCGGGCGGCCGTCCGCAGATCCGCGTGGCCCGAGACGGCGCGGGCGAACACGGCCTCGGCGATCCCCGACACCGGGACCCCGAGGTCCAGGGCGATCTGCACGGTCCAGCGGCCGGTGCCCTTCTGCTCGGCGGCGTCGGCCACGACGTCGACGAACGCCCGTCCGGTCGCGGCGTCGGTGTGGGCGAGCACTTCCGCCGTGATCTCGATCAGGTACGAGTCCAGGCGCCCCCGGTTCCAGTCCCGGAAGGTCTCCGCGATCTTCGCGGGGGAGTACCCGGCGATCGCGCGCAGCAGGTGGTAGGCCTCGGCGATGAGCTGCATGTCGGCGTACTCGATGCCGTTGTGCACCATCTTGACGAAGTGTCCGGCGCCGTCGGGGCCCACGTGGGAGGTGCACGGCGTGCCGTCGGCGGCCTTCGCCGCGATCTTCTCCAGCAGCGGGCCGAGGGACTCGTACGACTCCTTCGAGCCGCCCGGCATGATACTGGGCCCGAGGAGGGCGCCCTCCTCGCCCCCCGAGATGCCCACGCCCACGAAGTGGATTCCCTGCTCGCGCAGTTCCCGCTCGCGCCGCCGGGTGTCCTCGAAGTGGGCGTTGCCGCCGTCGATGACGACGTCGCCCTCCTCCAGGAGCGGTGCGAACTCCCGGATCACGGCATCGGTCGGATCCCCGGCCTTGACCATGATGACGATGCGGCGGGGGCGCTCCAGCGCGTCGACGAACTCCTTGGCCGACTCGGCGGCCACGAACGCGCCCTCGTGGCCGAACTCCTCCACCAGGGCGGTGGTCTTCGCGGCGGTGCGGTTGTGAACGGCCACGGTGAATCCGTTGCGGGCGAAGTTGCGGGCGAGGTTGCTGCCCATGACTGCGAGGCCTGTGACGCCGATCTGGGCCGTGCTGGTGCTCATCAGTGCGCTCCTGCGTGCTTCGGTGTGCGGGCTGTGCCCGACGCTACCCCGCCACCGGCCGTGCGGCGCTCCGGCCCGTCGAGGGATTGTCAAGTTCCGCTGAAGTGCGCCCCGTTGCTCCCTTGTCGTGCAATGATCCCGGCGTTACGTTATGCGATTCCTGATGTCTCGAATGGGGGGCACCCATGGGCGTACGGGGCCGGCACCGCCGGTATCAGCCGAGCAGTATCAACCGGGCCTCGCTGGCCGTCACCGCGGGGGGCGCCGGGATCGCGCTCCCGTTCATGGGAGCCGGAGTCGCCGAAGCCGCCTCCGTGGACACCTGGGACAAGGTCGCCGCCTGCGAGTCGACGAACAACTGGCGCGTCAACACCGGCAACGGCTACTACGGCGGACTCCAGTTCAGCCAGAGCACCTGGCGGGCCTTCGGCGGCGCCGCATACGCTCCGCGCGCCGACCTGGCCACCAAGGACCAGCAGATCGCGGTCGCCGAAAAGGTCCTCAAGGGCCAGGGGCCCGGTGCCTGGCCGCACTGCGGCAAGGGCGCCGGACTCACCCGCGGCGGCCCGTCGCCGGCACTCGCGGCGCAGGTCCCCGCGCAGCCCGACGCGCGTACGCAGCCCCGGGCCCAGGAGCCGCGGACCCAGGAGCCGCAGGCCCAGCAGCCCCGGGCCCAGGAGGTGCGGACGACCGCGGCGCAGGGGAGCACGCCCCGCCCGACCGGGACCTCGGTCCTGCCCAATCCGTACGTCGTCGCGCCGGGCGACTCGCTCTCCGCGATAGCCACCGAGCAGCACGTCGAGGGCGGCTGGCAAGCGCTCTACGAGACCAACCGGGCCGTCGTCGGAGACAACCCGAACATGATCTTCCCCGGCCAGCGCCTCACGATGCGGGTCACCACCGCCCCGCCGGCCCCGCCCGCGCAGGACCCGCAGAAGCCGCCGCGCACCGCCGATCCGGTCAAGCCCGGCGGGCCGGCCGCGGAGAAGCCGGCGGAGCGGCCCGCGCCGAAGGCCGTGGAGAAGCAGACCCCGAAACCGGCCGCAAAACCGGCCGAGAAGCCCGCCGCGAAGCCGGCCGCCAAGTCCGACCAGCCCGCCTCAGCGCAGCAGAAGCCGGCCGCGGGCGGCTTCTCCGCTCCCGTCGACGCCGGCCTCGGCACCGCCTACCGCGTCTCGGGGTCCTCCTGGTCCAGCGGCTACCACACCGGCGTCGACTTCCCCGTGGCCACCGGCACCACCGTCAAGTCCGTCGGGCCCGGCCAGGTCGTCTCCGCGGGCTGGGCCGGCGCCTACGGCTACCAGGTCGTCATCCGGCACACGGACGGCCGCTACTCCCAGTACGCCCACCTCTCGGCCCTCGGAGTGAAGGCCGGCCAGCAGGTCTCCGGAGGCCAGCGCATCGGCCGATCCGGCTCGACCGGCAACAGCACCGGCCCGCACCTGCACTTCGAGATCCGCACCGGCCCCGGCTACGGCTCCGACATCGACCCCCTGAAGTACCTGCGCGGCCACGGCGTCCGCATCTGACCCGCGCACGTGCGGCGGCACGGCCGTGAGCAGGACCAGGCCGGCCGCCGCCAGCGCGCCGCTGGCCAGTGCCGCCGCCGTGCCCGCGGCCCCGTAGCGGAAGCCCTCGTCGAAGAGCGTGATGCCGACGGTGGCCGCGACCACCGGATTGACCACCGTCACCGTGGCCAGCGGCGCGGTCAGCCCGGCGCCCCGGTAGGCCGCCTGCGACAGCAGCAGCCCGGCCGACGCCAGCACCGCGATCGCCGCCAGATCCGCCCACAGGCCGCCCGGCGCGCCCACCGCGCCCGCCTCGACGCGCTCCGCGACCGACTTGGTGAACACCGAGGCCATCCCGAAGGCCGTACCGGCCGCCGCGGCCAGCAGCACGCTGCGCAGCACCACCCGGCGCATCCGGTGCGCCGCCAGGAACAGCGCCGCCACCAGCGCCCCGGTCACCACGAGCAGCAGGCCCCGCTCGCCGTCCGCCGGCAGCTGCTCCGCCCGGCCCGGCCCGCCGGTCAGCGCCAGCAGCCCGGCCAGCCCGACCGTGGCCAGCACCGCCCCGCGCCACGCCGCCGCGCCGGCCCGGCGCCCTACGAGGACGGCCGCCATCGGCAGCGCGAACACGATGGTCAGGGCCCCGAGCGGCTGGACCAGGCTCAGCGGCCCGTAGGCGAGCGCCACCACGTGCAGCAGCGCGCCCAGGCCGTTCAGTCCGACCGCGGCCCACCAGACGCCCCGCCGCAGCGGCGCGTACGGCCGGTCCGGCGTACTCGCCGCCACCCTCTCCTGGACGATCGCGCCACCCGCGTACGCCAGGGCGGACACGAGGCAGAGCAGGACCGACAGCGCCAGTGCACTCATAAGATCCACAATGCCCGACCCCTGCGCGCTATTCCTCCGCCCACAGGTGGTCACGGGTCATACTCCTGACGTAGTACGGGAGTACGCAGCGTGTCGTTCCGCCAGCGCAGCGCCACCCCGCCCGTTCCCCACCGTCACCGCGTCGATCCGTACGGTGACGGCCTGTTCGCGATGCGGGCGCAGTCCGGCCGCGGGTTTGGCTCGGGGCGTGCGGGATCCGTACAGTTTCCCTTTTGAGGACCTCCGCAGCAGGCGGATGCGGACGAGTGATCAAGGAACGGCAGCGGCCATGACGGTGACCGAAGACAGCCACGACCAGGCACAGGCCTACGGACCGGGCATCGACCCCGAGCGGCTGGCGCTCTGCCTCGACGTGCTCGCCGAACTGGACGGGATCGACGTCGACCACCCGGACGCGATCGCCGTCCGCCGCGCCACGGCCGGCGTCTACCGTACGGTCAAGCAGCGCCGCCGCCAGGAGCGCCGCGCCGCCAAGACCGCCAACGACAAGGCCGTCACCGAGGCGACCGCGACCGGCTCCGCCGAACGCATCGACGACGAGACCGAGGGCATCCTGCCCTCCTCCGTCACCGAGGCCGGCCGGATCGCCGGAATACTCCGGCGCCCGCGCTCCTGCTACGTCTGCAAGACGCGCTACGTCGAGGTCGACTACTTCTACCACCAGCTCTGCCCGGGCTGCGCCGTCGAGAACCGCGCCAAGCGGGAGGCCCGCGCCGACCTCGCCGGCAAGCGCGCGCTGCTCACCGGGGGCCGGGCCAAGATCGGCATGTACATCGCGCTGCGGCTGCTGCGCGACGGCGCCCACACCACGATCACCACGCGCTTCCCCAAGGACGCCATCCGCCGCTTCAAGGCGATGGAGGACTCGGCGGACTGGATGCACCGCCTGGAGGTCGTCGGCATCGACCTGCGCGACCCGGCCCAGGCGGTGGCCCTCGCCGACCAGGTGGCCGCGGCCGGCCCGCTCGACATCCTGATCAACAACGCGACGCAGACCGTGCGCCGCCTGCCCACCGCCTACGCGGCGCTGGTCGAGGGCGAGAGCGCCCCGCTGCCCGCCGGTGAGCTCCCCGCCCACCACGTCATCGGCGCCTTCAACTCCGGCGCGGTGGACGGCCTGGCGGCGCTGCCCGTCGGCGTGAGCGGACTGGAGGCGCAGAAGGTCGCCGACCTCGCGCTGGTCGCCGGCAACGCCAGCCTGGAGCGGCATCTCGCCGGCACCGCCATCGACGCCGGCGGCCTGCTGCCCGACGTCGTCGACAGCAACACCTGGGTGCAGACCATCGACCAGATCTCCCCGGTGGAGCTGCTCGAAACCCAGCTGTGCAACTACACGTCGCCGTTCATCCTGATCAGCGCACTCCGGCCGGCCATGGCGGAAGCCGCCCGCAAGGCCGCCAAGGGCCGCGCCTACGTCGTCAACGTCTCGGCGATGGAGGGCGTCTTCAGCCGCGGCTACAAGGGCGCGGGACACCCGAACACCAATGCCGCCAAGGCCGCGATGAACATGGTGACGCGGACCAGCGGCCAGGAGATGTTCCAGGCCGACGGCATCCTGATGACCTCGGTCGACACCGGCTGGATCACCGACGAGCGCCCCCACTACGACAAGCTGCGCCTGGCCGAGGAGGGCTTCCACGCCCCGCTCGACCTCGTCGACGGCGCGGCCCGGGTCTACGACCCGATCGTGCGCGGCGAGGCCGGCGAGGACCTGTACGGCGTCTTCCTCAAGGACTACGCCCCCGCGAACTGGTAGCCCGTAGCCCAGGCCCCTGGGCATGCCCGGAACCGACCCCCTCGGCTGACCGAGGGGGTCGGTCGCGTTCTCCGGGCCCGCCGGCCGCGCACCGGCTCCGCTACGAGTACGGCGTGTCGCGCTCCGTCACCCGTACGGAGCATCCGGCCGGCCTCGCGCGGCAGGCCCGCGAGCTGCGGTTCCCTGCCGGCGGGGAGCGGGCCGCCAGGCGCCGCCGACGCCCTCGGGGCGCGGTCGCGGCGGCTGCCGCACGGCCGTCCCGCCCAGCCCAACGGGCTTGCCGTGCACGGCACTTGGCCCTCCGGTGCGGCGGCCCCCTACCTCACCGGCCCCCTCCGCCGCGCCCCGCGCATCCGGCTCCGGGGGCGCCACCCGTGACGCCCCCGCCGACCCACCACTTGCCCGACTCGGGACGAAACTGAGTGGGCGCAGCGGTTTTTGCCTTCCTATCGAGCGGAGGTGCGCTCATATGTGTACTCTGGGGCATCAAGACGGCCCCCATCCGGGCCGCGCTCCACTAAGGCGCCACCGCGTCCGGAACCCTTGATCCCTTGCCCGGCTCGCGGTCAGCTGCCGGGTTACGCGACACAGAGGAGTGCGCGGTGACTGAAAAGACGCAGCCCGAACCGAAGTTGCTGGAGCGGACCGGACCTCGCGCCAAGACGCGGTCCGACGAACTCGGAAGCCTTGAGGTCTGGGCACGCTCCGCCCCGATCCGGCTGGCCGGGTACGAGGACGACCTGGCGGAAGCCCACATCCTGCCCGGCATCGACTAGAGGCGCCCGGCGGACAAGGGGCGGACACACCAAGCCGCCGGTCCGCCGACCTCCCCCCGCTACCCCACCCGCAGAGTGGTGACAAGCGCCCCCTCGTGCCACACCGGCCCCGGGGGCGCTGCCCTTGCCCGCTACGCCCTGAGCGTCATCGCCCAGAGCGATCACCGCTTCCACGGCCCGGTCCGCCGGGCCAGGCTGCTCGCATGAAGCTGCTGATGCTGGGTGGTACCGAATTCGTAGGACGCGTGATCACCGAGGACGCCCTCGCCCGGGGCTGGGAGGTGACCGTCTTCCACCGGGGGCACCACGCGCCCCCGCGGGGCGCCCGCGCGCTGCACGGGGACCGCACCGCCCCCGGCGGCCCGGCCGCCCTCGCGGAGGGGGAGTGGGACCTGGTCGTCGACACCTGGGGCGGCGCCCCCACGGCGGTGCGCGACAGCGCCCGCCTGCTGAGCGGCCGGGCCGGGAGGTACACGTACGTGTCCAGCCGCTCGGTGTACGCCTACCCGGCCCCCGCCGGGCTGGGCGAGGACGGCCCCCTCGTCGAGGGCTCGCCGGACGCCGCGGCGACCGCTTACGCCGAGGACAAGAGGGGCGGTGAACTGGCCGCGCTGGACGCCTTCGCCGACCGGGCCCTGCTGGTCCGCGCCGGGCTGATCCTCGGCCCCTACGAGAACGTCGGCCGACTGCCCTGGTGGCTGAACCGCATCGCGCGCGGCGGCCCGGTGCTCGCCCCCGGGCCGCGCGGACTCCCGATCCAGTACGTCGACGTACGCGACCTCGCGCGCTGGACCCTCGACGCCGCCGCGGCCGGGCTCGCGGGCCCCTACAACGCGGTGTCGCCGGCCGGGCACGCCACCATGGGCGCGCTCCTCGACGCCTGCGCCGCCGTCACCGGCTCGGACGCCGAGCTGCGCTGGACCGACCCGGAGGCGATCCTCGACGCCGGCGTGCAGCCCTGGACCGAGCTGCCGGTCTGGCTTCCCGAGGGTGAGCCGCACGACCACATGTTCGGCGGGGACGTGACCAGGGCGCTGGAAGCCGGCCTGCGGTGCCGCCCCGTCGAGGAGACCGTGGCCGACACCTGGGCCTGGCTGCGCACCCTCGGCGGCCGGGCCCCGCAGCGGGCCGACCGGCCGGCCCCCGGGATCGACGCCGGGCGGGAGGCCGCGCTACTCGGGCTCTGACAGCCGGGCGTCGGCGAGCCGGGTCGGCGGGAGGTACTCGCGCACCAGCGTGCGGTGCCACCAGGCCCCCGTCTCGCGCAGCTCCCGCCAGGTGGTGAAGCGGTAGCGGTAGAGCAGGGCGCGCACGTGCACCGGCGGCGCGTCCGGGAACGGGTTGTGGCGCAGCAGCCGCAGCGTGTCCCGGTCGCCGGCCAGCAGCCGCTCCACGAACGGCCCGAACCAGTCGCGCGCATAGCCGGGGGAGATCGCCGCGAACCACATCAGCCAGTCCAGGCGCAGGTGGTAGGGGGCGAACTGGCGGGGCAGCCTGCCCGGTTCGCCCGGCTTGCCCTTGAAGCCGTACTCCTTCCAGTCGCCGTCCTCGCGCGGCACCCGGTCCGCGGTGCCCTCGACCGCCACCTCCATGCGGACCCGCCCCACCGAGCCGAAGGCCCCGTAGGTGTTGACCAGGTGCAGCGCGTCGAAGGACCGGTTCATCACCTGGCGGCGCGAGACCATGTTGCGCACCGGGTGCCGGCTCAGAAGCAGCACCAGGGCGGTCGCCGCGCAGACCAGGACCACGAACCACACCGGAGCCGGCCGCGAGGCCGCGGCCGGGGGCGGTCCCGCGAGCCCGGTGAAGTCCACGGCCGAAACGGCGAGGGTGATCGTCAGCCAGTTCAGCCAGGCGAAGTTCCCCGAGAGCACCAGCCACAGCTGCGTCGCGATGACGGCCCCGGCGGCGTACGAGGCCACCGGCTGCGGGGTGAAGAGCAGAGCGGGGACCACCAGCTGGGTGACGTGGTTGGCGGCGCACTCCACCCGGTGCAGCGGCTTCGGCAGATGGTGGAAGAACCAGCTGAGCGGTCCCGCCATCGGCTGCGTCTCGTGGTGGAAGTCCAGGCAGGTCAGCTTGCGCCAGCAGGGGTCCCCGCGCATCTTGATCAACCCCGCCCCGAACTCCACGCGGAAGAGCACCCAGCGCAGCAGCCACAGCACCAGCACCGGCGGCCCGGCCCGGGCGTTGCCGAGGAACACGGCGAGGAAGCCCACCTCCAGCAGCAGCGACTCCCAGCCGAAGGAGTACCAGGTCTGTCCGACGTTCACGACAGAGAGGTACAGCACCCACAGCACGGCCCACATCGCCATCGCCGCGGCCAGCGGCACCTCGTCCCCCGCCCCGGCGGCCAGGGCCGCCGCCAGCGCCGCCCCGGTCCAGGCGCAGCCCGCGAAGAACCGGTCCGAGTAGTGCAGTTGGAACAGGCTCGGGGCGCGTCGGAAGGGCACGTACCGTACGTATCGCGGTACGGGCAGCATGCCGTGCGCCCCGATCAGGGCCCGGAACTGCAGGGCGGCCCCGACGAAGGCGACGAGGTAGACACCGGCCAGGGCCCGCTGGAAGACCAGCCGGGCGAGCCAGTACCCGGGAGCCGTGAACCAGTCCATCGCCTCCAGTATCCGGCCGGCCGGGCGGCGCCGGCCAGCCCGCCCGAACCACCCATCCCTGAACGCGTTCAGAAAATGCTCCGGTTGCGGCTCTCGCGAGGATGCGGCAGACAAGAGGGAGTCATCGGGGCGAAAAGGGAGAAATTCGTGAACGGACCGTCACTTCCGACACCTCGTCAGGCGTCGCGTCGTCAGGCACCGGCCGGCGCCGCCCTCTTCGCCCTGCTCGGGCTGCTCGCCGCGGCCTGCGGCGGACACGACGAGCCCACCAGCGCCGCCGGCCCCGAGAGCCAGGAGGTCTACCTCCAGCCGGTGGCCAACGTCGGCCCCAACCCCTTCACCGCCTCCTCGGCCACCGCCGAGTCGGCCCCCGTCCAGCCCCCGCTGCCCAACCCCACCGGTCAGGGCATCCGCACCGTCAACGCCGCCACCCCCGGCCTCTACGGGGGTACCCAGCGGCTCGGCAGCTGCGACGTGGAACAGCAGGTGAGCCACCTGACCGAGGACAGTGCCAAGGCCCGGGCCTTCGCCCAGGCGACCGGCATCGAGGAGGCCGGCATCCCCGACTTCCTGCGGGGCCTGACCCCCGTCGTACTGCGCGCCGACACCCGCGTCACCAACCACGGCTTCCGCGGCGGCCGCGCCGACGCCTACCAGTCCGTCCTCCAGGCCGGCACCGCCGTCCTCGTCGACGAACACGGCATGCCCCGGGTCCGGTGCGGCTGCGGCAACCCGCTGGGCTCCCCGCGCGCCGCCAAGGGCAGCCCCGTACACAAGGGCGACCCGTGGAACGGATACCAGCCCAACCAGGTCGTCGTCATCGAGCCCACCACCCACGTGATCAACAACCTGGTGATCGTCAACATCGCCGACAACACCTGGATCGAACGCAAACGCGGTGACGACGGCGCCCAGGACCGGACCCCGCAGGCCCCGCCCCCCTACGACCCGGCCGACGGCATCCCCGACGGCCCCGCCCTTCCCTCCGGTGCCGCCTCGGCCAGTCCCTGCCCGAGCACACCGGGCTCCGGAGCGGCGGACTGCCCCTCGAACCCGTCCTCCCCGAGGTCGCCGGGCGGCGACGCGCAGAGCCCCGGCCTGCCCCTGAGCCCCTCCACCCGGCCGCGCCAGCCGCAGCAGCCGCAGAAGCGGCCGCCGTCGGACCTCCCCTCGGACACCCCGTCCGACCAGCTGACCCAGAACCCGGACGAGCCGGTGCTCCCGCCGTGGCCGGGCGGATCGACCACGCAGCCCGGCGACCCGCAGGACCCGTACTCCGATCCCTCCGCCGACCCCTACACGGACCCGTACGCCGATCCGTACGCCGATCCGGACACGGACGCCACCACCGACCCGTACGCCGACCCCTACGCCGAACCGGACCTCACGCCGACCTCCGACGAGGGCCTTCCGCGGGAGAGCGCCTGACCGGCCCGTGTGTCATGGTGGACCGGTGCCGACCACCGTATCGCTGCCGGACGACTGGCCCGCACACCCGGACCGGTCGCTCTCGCTCAACCGCATGGGAAGTTTCGACTGGGACCTGGTCACCGGTCTCCTCCACATGGACGAGGCCGCCCTCGACGTCTTCGACACGACCCCCGAGGAGTACGACGGCCGGCCCGCGTCCCTCTCCCCGCGCGTCCCCCCGGCCGAGTCGGCCCGGCTCGACGCCATGGTCTCCTCCGCCCTCAAGAGCGAGGGCGACAGCTACGGCGCCTACTTCCGCATCCGCTGCCGGGACGGACGGCTGCGCTGGACACACACCCAGGGCCGCGTCATGCGCGGCCCCGACGGGCGGCCCCACCGGATCATCGGCATCGTCCGGGACGCCACCGAGGAGCTCAGCCACTCGGCGGAACGCCTCGGACTCGACGAGGAACGGCGCCGGCAGACCTCGGTGGTCGAGAGCACCACCGCCGCCCTCGCGCACGCCCGGACCGTGCAGGACGTCATCGACGCGCTCGGCGACGCCCACGGCCTGGAGCGGCTGGGCTCCATGGGCATGGTCATGGGACTCGTCGAAGCCGGCCGGATCCACCTGGTGGCCGAAGGCCCGGACGGCAGCTTCGTCCCCGGGACCCGCTACACCCGCATCGACGAGCAGTACCCGATGAGCGAGGTGGTCCGCTCCCTCCAGCCGCGCTTCCTGGACTCGGCGGAGGAGTTCGCCCAGGGCTACCCGGCGCTCTGGGCGAAGATCTCGTACATGCAGATCTCGGCGGCCGCCTACCTGCCGCTCATCGCCCAGGCCCGCCCGATCGGCGCCATCGGACTGCTCTACCAGGACAAGGACGGCTTCACCCAGGAGGAGCGCAACCTCCTCGTCGCCCTCGGCAGCAGCATCGCCCAGAGCCTCCAGCGGGCCATGCTGCTGGAACAGGAGCACGACCTCGCCGAGGGCCTCCAGCAGGCCATGCTGCCCCGGCGGATCCCGGCCGTCCCCGGCGGGGAGATCGCCGTACGCTACCGCTCCGCCCGCATGGGCCAGGACATCGGCGGCGACTGGTACGACGTCATCCCGCTGCCCGGCGGCCGGGTCGGCGCGGTCATCGGCGACGTCCAGGGCCACGACACCCACGCGGCCGCCGTCATGGGCCAGCTGCGGATCGTCCTGCGCGCCTACGCCGCCGAGGGCCACTCGCCCGGCACGGTCATGGCCAGGGCCTCCGTCTTCCTCCACGAACTGGACACCGAACGCTTCGCGACCTGCACCTACGTGGAGGCCGACCTCTCCACCGGCGTGCTCCAGATGGTCCGCGCGGGCCACATCGACCCACTGCTGCGCACCCGCGACGGGGACTGCCACCGGCTACCGGTGGACGGAGGCATGCCGCTCGGCCTGTCGGCGGAGTTCGGCCGGCTCGAATACCCCGTGACCACCGTGGAACTCGACCCGGGAGAAACGCTCCTGCTCTGCACCGACGGCCTCGTCGAACACCCCGGCGCCGACCTCGACGACGGCATCCACATGCTGGCCTCCCACATCCGCAGCGGCCCCGCCGACCTGCAGCTCCTCGCCGACCGGCTGTGCGAGATCGCCACCGAGCGCGGCGGCAACGACGACATGGCCCTCCTCCTGCTGCGCCGCCGGCCCGCACCCGCCCCGCCCGGCGGCGGCAGGCTGCAACAGCACGTGGCCCCCGGGGACCCGGAGGCCCTGGTGGCCGCCCGCCACATGATCGGGGCGGCGGTGCGCGCCTGGGGCGCGCGGGAGCGG
The DNA here is from genome assembly GCF_001941845.1 of Streptomyces sp. TN58. Taxonomy (NCBI): domain Bacteria; kingdom Bacillati; phylum Actinomycetota; class Actinomycetes; order Kitasatosporales; family Streptomycetaceae; genus Streptomyces; species Streptomyces sp. TN58. The sequence continues at coordinate 6,518,490 of NZ_CP018870.1, forward strand.
GCCGACGAGATCGAACTGGTCGCCGACGAGCTGATCGTGAACGCGCTCATGCACACGGACGGCCCCGCCATCGTGACCCTGCGCATACTGGCCGGCCACCAGCGCAGACTGCGCGTCGAGGTCGCCGACCGCTCCAGCGCCCTCCCGCGCCGGCGGGAGGCCGGCGAGTCCGGGGTCTCGGGCCGGGGCCTGATGCTGGTGGACCGGCTGGCGGACGTGTGGGGAGTGGAGCCTCGCGGCAGCGGCAAGTGCGTGTGGTGCGAGTTCGTCATGGGCTGAGACCGGCGCCGGGAAAGGGGCCGGGGGCGGGTGACGGTGACGGTCTGGGGACGGGCCGGGGGAGGGGCCCGGGACGGGCCGGGGGACACCCGGGGAAAGTCCGTTGCGGGGACGGTGCCGGGTCCGTGAGGATCAGCGGCGATGACCGACACCATGGACGAAGTACGCCGACTGCTGAAGCAGGACGACCTGCCCGGAGCCGTACGATCCCTGCGGCCGCACGCCGAGACCGCACCGATCGCCGAACTCGCCAAGGCCACCAGGGCCCTCGCCGAGAAGGCCGGGTTCAAGGACCTGGCCGACGCCGCCCGCAAAGCCGCCAAGCGAAGCCACGAACCGCAGGCCCTCTACGACTTCGGGTACGCCTGCGTCGAGCGGGGCATCGCCTTCCTCGCCGTCGCGCCCCTGCGCGAAGCCCTCGGACTGCTCCCCGACTCGCGCACGCTCCTCGCCGAGCTGGTCTCCGCCCTGGAGGACGAGCACCGGCACACCGAGGCCGCCGCACTGCTCGCCGCCCGCGGGGACCGGCTGCCCGCCTGGCCCGAGACGTACCTCCTCGTGCACAACACCCTGTTCGCCGGCGACCTGGACACCGCCGAGAGCCTGCTGGTGGGTCTGCCGGCCCCCGAGGACCCGCAGTGGGCGCCCGCCCGGCAGCGCCAGACCCGCCAGGTCCTGCGCAGCGGCCAGGCCCGCCGCGCCCAGCGGAGCGCCGGACACCCCGACCCGCTCGGCCCGGCGGACCTGCGCGGCTGGCACTACGGCCTCACGGGCGGACTGCTCGGCACCCTGTCCCCGTACGGCTGGGACGCCGGGATGACCGGCCGGTACGCCTACCTCGGCGACACCCTCCAGCTGTGCCGCCAGGGGCTGGCCCGCCTCGGGCTCGCCCTGGACGCCGCCGGGCGCCGCCCCGGGTGCGTCTCGCTGCTGCCCGGCCGTTCCGACCGGATCCTCGGCCTCGCCGCCGCCGCGGTGCTCGGCCTGCCCGCCGTCCCCTACCGGCCGGACCGCGCGGACACCCTCGTCGTCGCGTACGACCTGGCCAAGGCCGACCCGGACCTCGTCCGCACCCTGCACGCGCGCGCCGACGGCCAGATCCTGTCCGAGCACGCCACCTGCTGGACCGGGCCGCCCGCGGTGAGCGCCGACTTCAGCACGCTGCTGTGCCAGGTCGTCGTCCCGCCCTGGCGGGACGACGACCGGCCCGAGGAGGAGATCGCCCGGGACGTCGCCGCCGCCGACCCCGCCCCCGACGGCGGCGACGGAGCGGCGCCGCCCGACCCGGACGAGGCCTTCCGCGCCTTCGCCGCAGGCGTCGCCCCCGGCTGGCTCGCGGCGCCGCGGGACCGGATCGCGTCACCCGGGCCCGTTCCCAGCTCGCGTTTCGCCTGAGGCGGCGGCAGGCTGGGACCATGCCGGAGCTGCCCGAGGTCGAGGCCCTGCGGGAGTACCTCGACGAGCACCTCACCGGGCGGGTGGTCGAGCGCGTCCTCCCGCTCGCGGTGAGCGTGCTCAAGACGTACGACCCGCCGCCGAGCGCCCTCGAAGGGCAGCCCGCCGGAGCCGTCGCCCGCCACGGGAAGTTCCTCGACCTGCGGATCGGCGACCTCCACCTCGTCACCCACCTGGCCCGCGCCGGCTGGCTGCGCTGGCAGGAGACCCTGCCGGCCCAGCCGCCCCGGCCCGGCAAGGGCCCGCTGGCCCTCCGCGTCACACTGGAGGGCGGAGGCGGCTTCGACCTCACCGAGGCCGGCACCCAGAAGCGGCTCGCCGTGTACGTGGTCCACGACCCGGGCGAGGTGCCCGGAATCGCCCGCCTCGGCCCCGATCCGCTCGCCGACTCCTTCGACCGGGACGCCTTCGCCGGCCTCCTCGCGGGGGAGCGCCGCCAGATCAAGGGCGTCCTGCGGGACCAGAGCGTCATCGCCGGAATCGGCAACGCCTACAGCGACGAGATCCTGCACGCCGCCCGGGTGTCGCCGTTCAAGCTCGCCTCTTCCTTCGACGAGGAGCAGGTCACACAGCTGTACGCCGCCGTCCGGGAAACCCTGCGCGAAGCGGTCGCCCGGGCGCACGGGGTCGCCGCCGGGAAGCTCAAGGCCGAGAAGAAGAGCGGGCTGCGCGTACACGGCCGGGCCGGCGAGCCGTGCCCGGTGTGCGGGGACACCATCCGCTCGGTCTCCTTCGCCGACTCCTCGCTGGAGTACTGCCCCACCTGCCAGACCGGCGGGAAGCCGCTCGCCGACCGGCGGCTCTCACGCCTCCTCAAATAGCGGGGCGCTGCGTAGACTCCCGCACCATGGCCGAGGAGCAGCAGCAGTCGCCGCCCCGGCGCGAGATCGTCACCGGGATGCCCCGGGGCGCTCGCCGCCGGGCGCCCGCGCACACCCCGGCCCGTTCGGAGATCTCCGAGCACACCACCCTCGGCGCCACCTACGTACGGGCCCTCATGCGCAGCCAGCTGCGCACGGGCCTCGGGGCGCTGGCCGCCCTGGTTTCGCTGGTCGGAGCCCTGCCCCTGCTGTTCGCCGCGCCGGGGGCCAGGCCGGGCCTGCTGGTCTGGCTGGTGCTGGGGCTGCTGGTGTATCCGGTGATGTGGCTGATCGCCCGGTGGTACGTCCGCCGGGCGGAGCGCAACGAGGCCGATTTCACGGGTCTGGTGATGGACCCGGGAGACAGGCCGTAGCCGTCAGAAGAGGTGCATCGCCAAGTGGCCCAGGGGCAGCCCGAGCTGCCAGGCGGGGGTCCACACGCGCGCGTTCTCGTCGAGTCCGGCCGGGTTGTCGGGGTGACCCTGCCGCCCCGGATCGAGGTTGGTGGCGAACAGCTCGGTGCCGTCCAGCCAGCGCCAGGCGGCCCGGGCCAGTTCCAGGTCGGGGTCCTCGCCGCGGCCGCGTTCCCGGGCCGCCTCGCCGAGGTCGAGGAAGCGGGTGTGTACCCAGTCGCGCCACGGGTGACCGTACGCCGTCAGCGACAGCCACTCGTCGAGTTGCGAGACCACACGGATCCCGGAGAGCTCGCCGGCGGCGTCGGAGAGGTAGACGGTCAGGGCGAGCGTGTCCCGTCCGGCCCGGAACTCCAGGGTGCTGACCGGGATCAGCCGGCCGGTCCGCAGCAGTTCGTCGGCGATGTACTCGGCATAGAGCCAGGCCATGGGCACCGCGAGCCCACCGTCGCTGGTGCCGTTCGTACCCTCGGGCTGCACCGTTCCACCTTCTCCCGCGCGTCGAGCGTCCCGTTCGTCAGCCCGAGCCTTCACCGCGCGGCTGACACGGCGGGGGATGTTTACTCAACTTGGACAGTGTTCTGTCGCATTCGATGCGCTTTGTGTCCGGTCCGCATCCCTTCGCGGCGATCCGGGACCCGTTCGCGGGAGACGGTGCTCAGGCGCCGAGGCCGTAGCCGTACCCCTGGAGGTCCTTCCTCAAGGCGCGCAGGGCGTAGTAGGTGCGGGACTTGACCGTCCCGGCCGGGATGCCGAGCTCGGCGGCGGCTTCGGCCACCGAACGGTCCCGGAAGTAGACCTGGAGCAGCACCTCGCGGTGCTCCGGCCCCAGGGACCCCACGGCCCGCCGGACGTCGATCGCCGTGACCGACCCGGCCACCGCGTCCTCGGCGGAGGGTGCCTGCTCCAGCCCCTCGGGATCCACTTCCAGCGGCCGTGACAGCCGGGCCCGCCGGGCGTCGATCGCGAGCCGCCGGGCCACCGTGAACAGCCAGGGGCGCATCGAGTCGTGTCCGCTGGCCAAGGCCTCCGGGTGCTGCCAGACCCGTACGAGGGTCTCCTGTACGAGGTCCTCCGCGCGCTGGGCGTCGCCGGCGGTGAGGCCGACCAGGAATCCGAACAGGGCCCGCCCGTGGTCGCGCTGGAGTTCCGCCAGGGCCTCGGGATCCGTACGCGGGAGGGGTGGGGAGAGCGGCACGAGTGGCTCCTTCCGGGGTGCGCGGGGGTCCATGGGTGGCGCCCCGTCCACCCTGACCTGCGCAGAGCCGACCCGGAACCGTTCCGCCCCGGTGTTGCGCCCAAGCACCCCGGTGGTCCGACGGGCGGCCGTGCCGGGCGGTGAACGGTCGAACGGCGCGGCGAACGGCAGGCCGCGCCGTGTCCGCCGTGGGAGTGGCTTCGCCGGCGGGCGCGGATCCGGTCCTTGACTTACCGCGTGTTGTTGTATGGATTGCAGATGATGACATGTCAGATAGTCATATAAATGGGGAGCCTGATTGATGACCACGCGCACCCGGCCGCGAGCGGCCGCCCTGCTCTCCGCCCTCCTGCTGTCCGCGGCGGCGGGATGCTCGGCCGCCGGGGACACCGCCCCGGCCCGCCTCGGGAACTCCGGCCCGCCGACCCCCTCCAGCGCCGGCGGGGCGCCCGCCGGCAAGGGCTTCACGCTGGTCGCGAGCGGCGACGTACTGCCGCACACCTCGGTCATCCGGCGAGCCGCGGACGACGCGCAGGACGACGGCTACGACTTCAGGCCGATGTTCTCCGGCGTCAAGGCCGTCGTCTCCGGGGCCGACCTCGCCCTCTGCCACATGGAGACCATCTACGGTGAGGAAGGTGGACCCTTCTCCGGCTACCCGGCCTTCAAGTCCCCGCCGCAGGTCGCCGACGGCCTCAAGGACACCGGTTACGACGGCTGCTCCACCGCCTCGAACCACACCCTCGACGACGGCGCCGCCGGGCTGGGCCGCACCCTCGACCGCTTCGACAAGGTCGGCCTGCGGCACGCCGGATCGGCCCGTACGGCGGCCGAGGCGGCCAAGACGACCACCTACACGGCCGGCTCGGCCAAGGTCGCGCACCTCGCCTACACCTACGACACCAACGGCTACCCGCTGCCCGACGGCCGGCCGTGGGCGGTCAACCTGATGAAGCAGGACAAGATCGTCGCGGATGCCAGAGCCGCCCGGAAGGCAGGCGCCGACGTCGTGCTGGTAAGCCTCCACTGGGGCACCGAATGGCAGACCGAACCGGACGAGACACAGATCGAGCTGGGCAGGGCGCTCACCGCCTCGCAGACCGCCGGCCGGCCCGACATCGACCTCATCCTCGGCACCCACGCGCACATCCCGCAGCCCTACGAGAAGGTCAACGGGACCTGGATCGTCTACGGCATGGGCGACCAGGTCGCCGGCGAGATGTTCAACCACACGGGCGCGCGCGACCTGCGCGGCAACTACGGCTCGATCGGCCGCTTCACCTTCGCCCCGCCGGCCGCGGCCGGGCAGCGCTGGCAGGTCACCAAGGCGGAGTTCGTACCGCAGATGATGGACCTGTCCGCCGGCCGCGTCGTCCACCTCCCCGACGCCCTGGCGAAGGACCCCGGCAGGGAGGACTACGAAACCGCCCGGGACGAGATCACCGAGGCGGTCCTCAGCCGCGGCGCCGCCAAGGACGGCCTGGTGGCCGCCTCTTGAAGAGGCTCGGTTCGCCTCCGGGGCGCCTTGTGCCGGGCTCACAGGTCCGTGCGTGCTCGAAAACCGCTCGTGCCTCGCGGTTTCCTCCGCGCGCTCGGACCTGTTCCCCCGGCGCGCCCCTTCGGCTCACTCGCCCGGGCCCGGGGTGGGCGTGTGGGCGACGGTCAGGGGACCACGGTTACCGGCCAGCGGCCCGCCTTGACCAGGCGGATCGCCACCGAGCCGATGATGCGGTGGCCCGCCTGCTCCGAGGCGCCCACCACCACCGCGTCGGCCATCAGCTCCCGCGCCGCGCTCACCAGGCCGGCGTAGGGGTCGCCGCGGAAGGTGTGGAACTCCCAGCGCACCTCGTAGATGCCCCTGAGCCGCTCCGCCGACTCGCGGATCTCGGCCACCAGACCCTCGGCGATCTCCCCGGTGGTGTCGGCCACGGGCGCGCCCAGCGCCGCCCCGGCCGGCACCACCGGCTGGACGTACACCAGCGCCAGCAGGGCGTTCTGCCGCCGCGCCAGGCCGGCCGCGTAGGCCGCCGCCCGCAGCGAGGACTCCGAACCGTCCACCCCGGCCAGGATCACCTTCGGGCCGTCGGTACCGCGTTCGAATCCCGTGTTCACGTGCTCCGTCACCCTGCGAGGATAGGCGCCTGCGTGCCGGCGGCCCCCGGCCGCTCGGCGCGCGCACCGGCGCACCCCTCCCTAGAGTGCGAACCATGAGTGCCACCGTGGAGGAGACACACGGAACCCGCAGCCGCTTCCTGAACCGGGTGCCCGACGGGTTCGGCGCGTTCTTCGGGACGATCGGCCTGCTGTGCGCACTGCTCTCGCTCTCCCCGGCGCTGCGACGGATCCTGCGGCACGTCGTGCGGTTCCTCGACCTGATCGTCGTACCGGTCAGCGCCAACCTCGCCTACGCCGTCTTCCTCTTCCTCTTCGCCGCGGCCCTCGGCACCCGCAAGAAGGTCGCCTGGTGGATGGTCGTCACCTATCTGGCCCTGCTGATCGTCGACGACCTCCTGGACATCGCCGTCGGCGACTACTGGATCGGCGTCTCCTCGATGGCCCTGGCCGTCGCCGCCATGGCCGTACTCATCGCCGCCCGCAGGGAGTTCTACGCCGCGTCCCGGCCGGGCGCCCTCTGGCACGCCCTGGTCGTGCTGGGCCTCGGCATGCTCGCCGCCGTCCTCCTCGGCTGGGCCCTCGTCGCGCTCTTCCCCGGCTCCCTGCCCCGCGGCCAATGGCTGGACTGGGCCGCCAAACAGGTCTTCGGCGGCCTCTTCTCGGCCCGGCAGTTCGACGGCCGCCCGCCCAGGCCCCTGTACTTCCTCCTCGGCCTCTTCGGCGCCGTCGCCCTGCTGAACGCCGCCGCGACCCTCTTCCGCTCCCAGCGCATGACCGCCGCCCTGCACGGCGACGAGGAACCCCGCATCCGGGCCCTCCTCGGCGCGTACGGCCGGTCCGACTCCCTCGGCTACTTCGCCACCCGGCGCGACAAGGCCGTCGTCTTCGCCCCCAACGGCAGGGCCGGCGTCACCTACCGCGTCGAAGCCGGCGTCTGCCTCGCCAGCGGCGACCCGGTGGGCGACCCCGCCGCCTGGACCCCCGCCATCGACGCCTGGCTCGCCGTGGCCGGCCGCTACGGCTGGCAGCCCGCCGTGATGGGCGCGTCCGAGGCCGGCGCCACCGCCTACGCCCGCTCCGGCCTGAGCGCACTCCAACTGGGCGACGAGGCCATCCTGCACGTCGCCCAGTTCGACCTCGACGGCCGCGACATGCGCGTCACCCGTCAGGCCGTCAACCGCGTGAAGCGGGCCGGCGCCACCACCCTCATCCGCCGCCACTCGGCCCTCTCCGAAGACGAGATGCGGACCATCATCGACCGGGCGGACCGCTGGCGCGACACCGAGACCGAACGCGGCTTCTCCATGGCCCTGGACCGGCTCGGCGACCCGGCGGACGGCGACTGCCTGCTGGTCGAGGCCTTCGACGAGCAGGGCGAGCTGATCGCCTTGCTCTCCTTCGTCCCCTGGGGCAGGGACGGTATCTCCCTGGACCTGATGCGCCGCGACCGCGCCGCGCCCAATGGGGTCATGGAGTTCATGGTCGCCGAACTGTGCGCCGCCGCCCCCGGCCTCGGAGTGCGCCGCATCTCCCTCAACTTCGCCGTCTTCCGCTCCGCCTTCGAGGAGGGCGGACGCATCGGCGCCGGCCCCGTCCTCAAGGTGTGGCGCAAGCTGCTGCTCTTCTTCTCCCGCTGGTGGCAGCTGGAGGCGCTGTACCGCTCCAACGTCAAGTACGGCCCCGAGTGGTACCCGCGGTTCCTCTGCTACCAGGACGCCGGCTCGCTCGCCCGGGTCAGCCTCGCCTCCGGCATCGCCGAGGGCTTCGTCTCCGTACCCAGCCTGCGCACCCTCTGGGGCAACGGCCATCCCAAGGGAGGCGTCACCGCCCCCGCCACCACCGAGGGACTGCCCCCCATCGAATCCCTGGGCCTCGACGCGGTGGAGGAGGAACTGCCCGGCGTCCCCGTCGAGCGGCTGCCCGAACAGGTACGCGTCCGCCACGCCAAACTCGACCGCCTCCGGGCCGCCGGCACCGACCCCTACCCGGTCGGGATCCGCCTGCGCACCCACACCGTCGCCCAGCTGAAGGCGGCCCACCCCGGCCACCCGCCCGGCGCCCGCACCACCGAGCCCGCCACCCTCGCCGGGCGCGTGATGCTCGTACGCGACCTCGGCGGCGTCGTCTTCGCCGTCCTGCGCGACTGGTCCGGCGACATACAGCTCATGCTCACCCGCGACGAGTCCGGCGCCGAAGTGCTCGACTCCTTCACCTCCCAGGTCGACTTCGGCGACCATGTGCTCGTGACCGGCGAGCCGGGCGCCAGCAGGACCGGCGAGCTCTCCCTGGTGGTCCGTTCCTGGCAGCTCACCGGCAAGTGCCTGCGCCCCCTGCCCGACAAGCGCAAGGGCCTCGCCGACCCGGAGGCCCGCGTCCGCCGCCGCTACCTCGACCTCGTCGCCAGCCCCGAGGCGCGCGACGTCGTACGGGCCCGCTCCAGCGCGGTCCAGGCCCTGCGCCAGGGCCTCCTCGACCGCGGATACCTGGAGGTCGAGACCCCGATGCTCCAGCAGATCCACGGCGGCGCCAACGCCCGGCCCTTCCGCACCCACATCAACGCCTACGACCTCGACCTGTACCTGCGCATCGCGCCCGAGCTGTACCTCAAACGGCTCTGCGTCGGCGGCATGGAGAAGGTCTTCGAGATGGGCCGCACCTTCCGCAACGAGGGCGTCTCCTACAAGCACAACCCCGAGTTCACGATGCTGGAGGCCTACCAGGCCTTCGCCGACTACGACGTCATGCTCGACCTCACCCGCGAACTGATCCAGACGGCCGCCACCGCGGCCTACGGATCCGCCGTCGCGCACAAGGCGGACGCCGACGGCAAGCTCGTCGCCCACGACATCTCCGGGACCTGGCCCGTCAAGACCATGTACGGCGCCATCAGCGAGGCCCTCGGCGAGGAGGTCGACGCCGACACCGAGGAGCACGTGCTGCGCCGCCTCTGCGACCGGGCCAAGGTGCCGCACCGACCGGAGGACACCCGCGGCGACGTGGTCCTGGAGATGTACGAGCGGCTGGTGGAGGAACGGACGAAACTCCCCACCTTCTACAAGGACTTCCCGACCGACGTCTCCCCGCTCACCCGCCAGCACCGCAAGGACCCCCGGCTCGCCGAGCGGTGGGACCTCGTCGCCTTCGGCACCGAACTCGGCACCGCCTACTCGGAGCTGACCGACCCCGTCGAACAGCGGCGCAGGCTCACCGCCCAGTCCCTGCTCGCCGCCGGCGGCGACCCCGAGGCCATGGAACTCGACAACGACTTCCTGGACGCCCTCGAATACGCGATGCCCCCGACCGGCGGCCTCGGCATCGGCGTCGACCGCCTCGTCATGTTCCTCACGGGCCTGACGATCCGCGAAACCCTCCCCTTCCCCCTGGTGAGGACGCGGCTGACCGCGAGCGCGGCTGGTCCGCCCGAGTGAGCGGGGCGGGGCGCGTCCGCGCCTCTCGACATCTGTGGGGATGTCGTTGATACGTAGTAATAATGAAAAATGACGAGCCGACAGTAGGGCGGCGCGTGCTCCTGCGCACCGCCGTCTTCCTCGGAGTCGCCGCAGCGGGACTGATCACCACCGGTAACGGCAGCGAGGGCGGTACGCCCGGAACGTCCGGCCTGCCGGGAGCGGGCGGCGCACCGGGGTCCGCCGCCGGGCCCGGCCCGAACCCCGCGGCGGGGGCGCCCGGATCCCTCCCCCGGGCCTTGCCCGAGAAGTCCTACCGGCTGCGCCCCATGACGGCGGACGCCCCTGCCCGCCCGGCCGCCGTGAAACCGGCGGTGCGGACCCGGCCCATCCTGGAACTCCCGGCCGAGGCGAGCGCCCACAGCGCGATGGTGCTGACCTTCGACGACGGGCCGGACCCCCGCTACACCCCGGCCATCCTCGACACCCTCGGCCGGTACGGCGTGCGCGCCATGTTCTTCGTCTGCGGGGAGATGGCCGCGGAGAACCGGGACCTGCTGCGCCGGATGGCCGCCGAGGGACACGTCATCGGCAACCACACCTGGACCCACCCGCTCATCCCGAAGCTCAGCCGGCCCGCCCTCGCCGCCGAGATCGGCCGCACGAGCGAGGTCGTACAGCAGGCCGTCGGAGAGGCGCCGCAGTGGTTCCGGGCACCCTACGGGGCGTGGAACCGGGCGGCCTTCGAGATCGGGGCCGAGCTGGGGATGGAACCGCTCGCCTGGACCGTGGACAGCCTGGACTGGGAGGAGCCCGGCGTGACCACGATCGTCTCCCGGGTCATGCGCGGAGCGGGCCCCCGCGCGATCGTCCTGTCGCACGACGCGGGCGGCGACCGGACGCAGAGCGTCCAGGCCATCGCCTCCTACCTGCCCCAACTGCTCGCGCGGGGCTACCGGATGACGCTGCCGACGCTGTCCGGCGTGGCGCCGCACTGAGCGCGGAGCGCGGCTGGGGAGGACGGGGGTGGGGCCGGGAGTGCCTCCCGGCCCCACCGTTCAGCGGACCTCGACCATCCGCGCGAAGACGACCACGTTGCCGTCGTACCCGCGCGCCTTGGAGTAGGCGCCGCCGCATGTGATCACGCGCAGTTCCGCGTGTCCGGTGTCCCCGTACACGCGGGCTCCGGGGAAGGCCTCCTTGGAGAACACCTCCACTCCGTACACCTCGAACACCGCAGTGCGCCCGTCGTAGCGCTCCACCTCGATGCGGTTGCCCGGTTTGACCGAGCCCAGGCCGTAGAAGACCGCCGGGCCCTGCGCGTTGTCCACGTGGCCCACGATCACCGCCGAGCCCCGCTGCCCCGGCGAGATGCCGTTGAGGTACCAGCCCGCGAGGTTGCGGTCCTGCGGCGGCGGGGCGTCGATCCAGCCCTCCGCGTCCAGCCCGACCGTCATCACCGGCGCGTCCACGTTGATCGTGGGGATCCGGATGCGCTGCACGGAGGAGTGCTCCAGCAGCTCCATGTCCGCGGGCGGCGTCGGCGGATTCGCCGGCAACTGGTCGGCCGTCACCGCGACGGCCGAGGCCGCGGTGGGCTGGGGCGGTCCGTCGTCGATGTCCACGCCGTTTCGCACCATGGCGAGGCCGCTGAGCATGACCAGGGCGATGACGCCCCACGGTGAGCGTTTGCGTGACTGCCCTGTCTCGTCCTCGCCCATCGTTCTCCCTTCCCGACGCGGGGGTCCCGACCCGCGTTCCCGTCCCACCCCTGTACGCCCTACGTCACGCACGCTAAGGCCGGGGCGGCAGGTCGGCGAGGGGGGAGGGGCGAACGGGTGGCCGCGGCCGCGGCGGGAGCCGGAAGGGGCCGGAAGAGGGCCGGGTGGGGGCCGGAAGGGATGCGCCCATCCAGGTAATCGTCACATGAATGCCTGACGGGTCGTGACCTGCGGATCCGTCAGCGCGGCGGCCCGTGCCTCGGCGTGTCGCTCAACCGGGCGGCCCAAAGCCGGACATGCGGAGATTGCGGTACGACCGGAGGGTTCGACGTGGGAGGCGTTCTCGTCGATCATCCGGGGCCGACGCTCCGGGGCGCTTTCCGCTGGAGGTTCCACCATGCGTGTCTTGCGCGCTCTTACCGTGACGGCGGCAGCCTGTGCCGCCCTCGGCCTCAGTGCCCCGCTCGCCTCCGCGAACCAGGACCCCGGGGGCCGGGGTGGGAACGGGGGTGGGAGGGGCCCCAGCAACGTCTCGGTGAACCCGTTCGCCGTGCACCAGGGGTCCACGATGCAGGTGAGCGCGGCGGGCTGCGGTCACGGCGGTACCGTCACCTCGCACGGCAACTTTTCCCCGGCCAACCTGTCGCCCGGATCGATCGGGTTCGCGACCGTGCGGATCTTCAACCACGCCTCTCCGGGCACCCACACGCTGTCGGTCAAGTGCAACGACAGCGACCTCATCGCGACGGCCCGCTTCCGGATCCTGCAGGGCAACCCCTCGCAGGGCGGTATCGGCGGATCCTTCGGCCCGTCCACCGCCGAGACGGCCATCGGCGCAGGCCTGGTCGGCGCCTCCGCGCTGGGCGCGGGCGCCCACGTGTTGCGTCGGCGCCGTCCGCTCCGCGGCCGGAGCTGACCGTCGGCCCTCACGGTCGGTCGCCCACCGTCCGCCCCAGCCGTCCGTCCGCGTCGGCCAACCGTCCGCGTCGGCCACTGCCCGCTCCCGCCGGTCGCCCCGAGTCCTCCCAGAGGATCCGGGGCGACCGGCGGTGGAAGGGCGGCTGCGGGGGGCTCAGTGCCCGCGGCCGGATGCCCTGCGGCGCAGGGCGTAGGCGGTAGCGCCCGCGGCGGCGAGGAAGAGTCCGGCTCCGGCGCCGAGTTCCAGCGGGTCCATGCCGGCCACGCTGCCGCCCAGGCCGCCGCGGACACCCAGGGACGCACCGGTCGTGACGGGGGCCGGGGCGGTGGCGGTGCCCGTCCGCGTGGAACTCGTCGTGGGCCTGGTCGTGCCGCCGGCGATCGTCAGGTCGGCCGAGCCGGTCTCCCCGTTGCACGTGAAGGAGACGGAGTAGAGGGCTCCGGGCCGGGCGTCCCGGTCCACGGTGACCCGTACGGTCTGGCCGCGCGCGATGCTCACGGTGTCGAAGACACCGGAGGAGGCAGTGGAGTAGGCGGCGTTGCAGCCGCTGACCGCGAGTACCACCTGGCCGCCGGGGGCGACGGTCGAGGGGGTGAGGGTGAAGCCGAACGAAGTGACCTGCCGGGCCCGCTTGTCGGCCCGCTGACCGGTGTACTTCTCGGCGTACTGCTCGGTCTCGGGTATGGCCTGGGCTTCGGAGCGGGCCCCGGCCGCGAACGCGGCGGGCGCTCCGAGGGCTCCGAGGGTGAGCACGGCGAACGTGGCGCCGGCACTCAGCAGGGCGGTGGCGGAGGTACGTATCGCACCCATGGTTGATTCTCCGGATCCCCGAGGAGCAGCCGCGGAACGGTTTCCGCACGTGGGGGGTCGTGCGCCTCGATGTCCGCCACGCTAGGTGCGGGTGCCGGGGCCCGCGATCAGGAACGGGCGAACGGGTCACGGCCGTAGGCCGAACCGGGGACGGGAGGCCCGTCCCCGGTTTGCCGGGCGGACTCAGCCGCCGAGATCCAGGTGCGAGAACTGTGTGAGGAACGGTTCGGCGGTGGCCGAGAGGCCCCGCCCGAACGGCGCGTCGAAGTCCCAGATCAGGAACAGCAGGAACGCGATCAGCGCACTGAACAGCCCGGCCAGCAGCAGCTCCCGGAACGAGCGCCTGATCTGCAGGGTGAAGATCAGGCCCACCGTGACCAGGGCTCCGGCGATCAGCCCGAACCAGACGACCCCCGGCATCGTGGCCCCGGCGCTCGCGCCGCGTGCGCTGCGGGCGTCGTCGGCCACCGCGACCTGGTCGACGAGCGGCTGGTAGGCCTGGCCCTCGTGGTCGGTCTGCGGCTCGTAGTCGGTGACGTCACGGCGGACACGTTCCAGCAGCTCCCCGCCGCGGTCCGTGAGTTCGCCCTCGTCGACCATCGCCTTCCACTCCTTGTCCACGACGTGGGTGACGTACGCGTCGACGTCGGCCCGGATCCTCGCCCTGACCTCGGCCGGGTAGACCTGCGAGCGGACGCTGATCTCGTGCAGGGCCTGCGCTTCCTGGCGTACGTACTCCTGGGCGGCTCCGCGGCCCTCCCAGACGCCCGCGATCGCCAGGCCCAGCACGATCGCGTAGATCACCCCGATCATCATCGTCATGTACTCGATGACGTCCGGGGTCTCGTTCGGATCGTCGTCCTCGCCGATCCTGCGGTGATTGAAGAAGGCGATGGACAGCACCACGGCGCACGCCGCGGCCATCGCGAGGGACAGGACGAGCCATTCCGACAAGATGACTCCAGATCTTTCGACGGTGGGCGGATCACCGGGGGCGCAGCGCGACGATCGCGAGCACCGCGGGAGCCGCGGTCAGCAGGGTGAAGGTCACCGGCGAGATGTGGTGCTCGACCGGTTTGCGGGTCGCGGCGCGGTACACCGGGCGGGCCACCGGCTTGCGCGGCGGCGCCGTCACCGCGGGGGGCGGCGGTGGCGCCGGGGGTGCCGCGGCCGCGACGGGCGGGGCGGGCGCCGGCTTCGGCCGTGGCGGTGCGGGCAGGACCGGCTTGGGCACGGGCCGCGGCGCCGCCCGGGGCGGCGGGGGAGCGGGCTTCGGCGGTGGCGGGGGCGGGACGGGCTTCGGCGTGGGCTTCGGCGGCGTGGGCTCCGGCTCGGGCGGCGGGGTGGGCTTCGGAGGCGGCTCCGGCGGGCACGGCGGTGGCGGCGGAGGCGGGCAGTCGGGGTGGCCGCGGTGCCCTCCGCCCCGGCCGCCACCGCGGTGTCCTCCGTGGTCGGAGCGGTGGTGGGAGCGGTGGACGAAGCGGTGGTGCGAGCGTTGCTCCGACCACCGCCCGGTACCGTGATGTCCGCCACCCGGGCCGCGTCCGCGGTCGTCGCCGGAGGTCGTCGCGACCACTGTGGCGGCGGTCGCGCCGTTGCCGGAGTCGGTCGTCGCGTAGGCGCTGCTATCAGCCACGGCCGGCGTGGCGGACAAGGCCGCCCACAGCAGGACCGGGACCGCCAGCAGGCGCCTGGCACAGGCTCTGTTCACCCCGGGAGCATGGGCCCGCGCGCCCGCGCGCACGTGGGGCTCGGCCCCGGTTCGCCTGAACGGGTGGAGTGCCGACCGGAAAGGTTTGAGCCAGCCGCGGAGCCCCCGCAGTCGAGTCCGATCATCCTCCGGTCAATTCCCAAAAGGGATTAGTCGGTACTGTTCATTTGCCCCGGAAGTGCCGCCGGGCGCCTTTGGTGTGTGACGAAGAACGGATCGCCAATTTCCGCTTTTGCTCGCCCTGTTGGTCAATGATCAGTACATTCGGCTCGGACAGGAGTCCGACCCCGCACGGACCGCCGCAGGAACAACGCTTGGAGATCCCGATGGAGCGCCCCGCCTGGGCCCCGCCAGGCATCGACATCTCGGTGCCGAGCGTGTCCCGCATCTACGATTACTACCTCGGCGGGTCCCACAATTTCGAGGTCGACCGCCGGGCGGCCCGACGCGCCATGGAATTCATGCCGGGACTGCCCAAGATCATGCAGGCGAACCGGGCGTTCATGCGCCGTGCCGTCCGGTACGCCGTCGCCGAGGGGGTCACGCAGTTCCTCGACATCGGCTCCGGCATCCCCACCTTCGGCAACGTCCACGAGATCGCCCAGGCCGCCAGCCCCGGCGCCCGCGTGGTCTACGTCGACCACGATCCGGTGGCCGTGGCGCACAGCCATGCCGTCCTCCTGGACGACGAGCACACCGGCGTCGTCTCCGCCGACCTGCGCAAGCCCAAGGAGATCCTGGCCGCCCCCGAGGTCGGACGGCTCCTCGACCTCGACCGGCCGGTCGCACTCCTCCTCGTCGCCGTCCTGCACTTCCTGGAGGACGCCGACCGCCCCTACGACGCCGTGGCAGAACTGCGCGACGCGCTGGCCCCCGGGAGCCTGCTGATCCTCACCCACGCCTCCTACGAGGGCATCCCGCTCACGCAGGAGGTCGCGGGCGGAGCCGTCGGCGTCTACCGCGACATCCGCAACCCCCTCGTCATGCGCACCGGGGAGCAGATCGCCCGCTTCTTCGAAGGGTTCGACATGGTGGAGCCCGGCCTGGTCTCCATGCCCGACTGGCGCCCGGACCGCTCCGAGGACGGGGCGGACGGCGAGACGCCGGAAGACCCCTACGCCTTCTCCGGCTACGGCGGCGTGGGACGCAGGGCGTGAGACTTCCGGCACAGACGGCGGGCGCGCCGAACACCGTCGCGGCGCCCGCGGCCGCACCCGAGCCGACCGCGCGATCCGCGGTGGCCCCCAACGGCGGCATCGAGGACCGTATCTCCCGCTTCGCCACGATCTGGGGACGGGCGATCTTCCCGGTCACCGCGACCTCGCTGACCCGGCCCGAGTTCGAACGGCACCTCGTACCGCTCACCCGGACGCTCACCGAAGCCCTGCACGCCCGGCCCTTCGACGCAGCCGTGGCACAGCGGGTGGGCGCCGAACTCGTCGCCGTGCACTGCACCGACCCCGAGGCGCTGGCCGGGACCCTCGGCGTCATCGAGTCCTACCTGGTGCTCTACTGCGGACCGGACGGACTGGAAGGCTCCGGGGTGGAGGCCACCGCCGAGTACCACTCGCGCTGCGCACGGCTCCAGCACGCCCTCGCCGCGGGGTACGCCCGGGCGCTGCGCGAACGGACCCTCAGCGAGCAGGAAGCCATCGCCCGCTCCGCGCTGACCGCCCGCACCGACGCCCAGCAGGCCCTGCACGCGAGCGAGGAACGCTTCCGGGCGGTGTTCGAGGGCGCGGCCGTCGGCATCGGCATCGCCGACCTCGACGGAAACGTCCTGGAGGTCAACGACACGCTTCTGCAGATGTTCGGCGGGCTGGAGGGGCACGTCCGCAGCCGCAACGTCAGCGAATGGGGCCACCCCGACGACACCCCGCACGTCTGGCGGATGTACGGCGAACTGGTGCGCGGCGAGCGCGAGAGCTACCGCGTGGAGAAGCCGTACTACCGCCACGACGGGACCGTGCTCTGGACCAACCTCACGGTGTCGCTGCTGCGCGACGCCGAGGGCAAGCCGCAGTACCAGCTGGCGCTGATGGAGGACACCACCGAACGCCGGCTGCTCAACCTGCGCCTGCGCTACGAGGCCACGCACGACGCCCTCACCGGACTGCCCAACCGGACGCTGTTCTTCGAGCGCCTGGAGAAGGCCCTCAGCGGCTCCGGGGGAGAGCGCTACGGCCTGTGCTATCTCGACCTCGACGGTTTCAAGGCGGTCAACGACAGCCTCGGGCACTCGGCGGGGGACCGGCTGCTGGTGGAGGTCGCCGACCGGCTGCAGAGCTGCGCGACCGGTCCCGGCGAGGTCGTCGCCCGGCTCGGCGGCGACGAGTTCGTCGCCCTGACCACCGGCTCCGACACCGAGCAGAAGGTGACCGACCTCGCGGTCCGTATCCTGACGGCCCTGTCCGCCCCGATCCGCCTGGAGGGCCGTGAGCTGTCGGTCCGCGGCAGCATCGGCATCGTCGAGGGCCGTGCCAAGGAGCGCACCCCCGCCGAGGTACTGCGCAGTGCCGACATCACCATGTACCGGGCCAAGGCGGCCGGCGGCAACCGCTTCGAGTTCGCCGACGCCGAGGCCGACGCCCGCGCCATCACCCGGCACGGTCTGACCAACGCCCTGCCGGCGGCGCTGGAGCGCGGCGAGTTCTTCATCGAGTACCAGCCGCTGGTCCACATGCGCGACGGCACCGTGCACGGCGCCGAGGCGCTGGTGCGCTGGTCGCACCCGCAGTACGGGGTGCTCGGCCCGGACCGCTTCATCCCGCTCGCCGAACGGACCGGGCTGATCGTGCCCCTCGGCCGGTGGGTCCTGGAGGAGGCCGTCCGCCAGGCCCGTGTCTGGCAGCGCGAGCACGGGGGCGCCGCCCTGCGGATCAACGTCAACCTCTCCCCGACCCAGCTTCACCACCCCGGTCTGGTCGCCGACACCGTGGCGGTGCTGGAGAAGTCCGGCCTCGCCCCGGGCGCCCTGTGCCTGGAGGTCACCGAGTCGGCCCTGATAGGAGCCGACGACGAACTGCTGGAGCCGCTGCGCCGGCTGGCCGAACTCGGCGTGGACATCGCACTCGACGACTTCGGCACCGGCTACTCCAATCTGGCCAACCTGCGGCGCCTGCCGGTCAGCGTGCTCAAACTCGACCGCTCCTTCACCCGGGGAATGCAGCAGCAGCCTGCCGACCCGGTCGACGTCAAGATCGTGGAGGGGATCGTGGCGCTGGCCCACAGCCTCGAACTCGCCGTCACCGTCGAGGGCGTGGAGACCGGCGCACAGGCCGCCCAGCTGCGCGCGCTCGGCTGCGACACCGCCCAGGGCTGGTACTACGCCCGCCCCGGGGCCCCCGACCGCATCCACACCCTGTCCCTCTCCGACGCCGTGCCGACGCCTTCCTGACCGCCGCCGCCCGGCCCGGGCCGGCGAGGGCGGCGGACCGGGCCCGGCTGAGCGCCGCCGCGTCCTCGACGCCGGTGCTCATACCGAGTCCGCCGGCCACGGGGCGCACGTGTGCGGCATCCCCGGCGAGCAGGAGCCGACACTCCCGTGAGGACAGCAGGTGCTGAACCCGGCCGGTGGTCGGGCCCGGCGCACTTGTGGGTCAGGGCATGGCGAGCCACCACGGCGATGGCCGCCGCGGACTCCGGTCCCGCGGAGGCCACCGCTGTGTCCGGGCCTGGGTTCTCACCCTGTTGCAGCACCCCCTGGGCTGCCCCCGGACACAGCTGGAAGGAAAGACATGACGGACGAGCAGGAACTGGCCGAGATCCAGCGGCGGCACTGGCAGGACACCTACGCCGCCCACCCGGGCATGTACGGCGAGGAGCCGTCCGAGCCGGCAGTTCACGCCGCGTCCGCCTTTCAGGCAGCGGGAGCACGCGACGTTCTGGAGCTGGGGGCCGGACACGGCCGGGACGCGCTGTTCTTCGCGCGTGAAGGCTTCACCGTGCAGGCGACCGACTTCAGCCCCGTCGGGCTGGAACAGCTGCGTGAGGCGGCTCGCTCCCAGGGAAGCGAAGGGCGCGTGGCCACCACGGTGCACGACGTGCGCGAGTCGCTGGCGCTGCCGGACGACTCGGTGGACGCGGTCTTCGCGCACATGCTGCTGTGCATGGCGCTGTCGACGAAGGAGATCCACGCCCTGGTCGGCGAGGTCCGCCGCGTCCTGCGGCCCGGCGGCGTGTTCGTCTACACCGTGCGGCACACCGGTGACGCCCACTACGGCACCGGCACCGCGCACGGCGACGACATCTACGAGCACGGCGGCTTCGCGGTCCACTTCTTCGGCCGCGAACTCGTCGACACCCTTGCCGACGGCTGGACCCTGAACGAGGTCCACGCATTCGAGGAAGGCGCCCTGCCCCGGCGACTGTGGCGCGTCACCCAGGCCCTCCCGCGATGACCGAGAGCGGCGCGCCGGTCCGCCGAACGCTTCTCACTCCTCGCCGACTGCGGCCGCGTCGCGCACGGGCCGTAGGCCGCCGGGCAGATCTGGCGGGGGAGAAGGAGTAGCGGCCCGGCATGTCGATGTGGTGCCGTACGAACGGCGAATGGCGGGCCGCGTACCGCGCCCCCCACGCTGCTCGCCGCCGCCCTGGAGGCGGAGTCCGTGCCGCCGCTCACCGCCCGGTCACGCCATCAGCATGCGCTGGAGTTCGCGCGCCGCGCGCGGGGGAGCCACGTCGGTGCGGTGGGCCAGCGCGATCGTCCGGCGCAGCGGCGACCCGGCCAACGGGGTCGTCCGCAGCCCCGGCCCCGCGCCGGCCACCACCATCGCCGGGACCACCGCCACGCCCAGACCGGCCCGCGCCAGGCCGAGCACCGCGTCCATCTCGCCGCCCTCCACCGTGAACGACGGCTCGAAGCCCTCCGCCCGGCAGGCGGCCACCGTCAGCTCCCGCAGGTCGTAGCCGTGCCGGAACATCACCATCGGCTCGTCGCGCAACGCGGCGATCGTCAGCTCCCGGCCCCCGCCGGGCGCCGGGAGCTTCGTCGACGACACCACCACCAGATCCTCCGTCAGCAGCTCCACCGTCGTCAGCGCCGGCGCCGAGGGCGGCAGCGGCAGGGCGATCAGCGCCAGGTCCAGCGCCCCCCGCGCCAGCTCCCGTACGAGGTCGAGCGAACCGCTCTCCTCGATCAGCAGCTCGATCCCCGGATGCGCCGTGTGGAAGGCGCGCAGCACCCCCGGCAGCAGGCCCGTGCACACGCTCGGCGTGGCCCCCAGCCGGATCCGGCCCCGCCGCAGCTGCGCCAGTTCCTGCACCTCCAGCCGCGCCGTGTCCGCGTCCGCCAGGATCCGCCGCGCCAGTGGCAGCAGCGCCTCACCCGCGTCCGTCAGCGCGATGTTGCCGCGGGCGCGGCTGAACAGCTCGGCGCCCAGCTCCCGCTCCAACGCCTTGATCTGCTGCGACAGCGACGGCTGGGCCACGTGCACCCGCTCCGCGGCCCGGGTGAAGTGCCGGGTCTCGGCGACGGCGACAAAGTACAGGAGCTGCTGAAACTGCATAGGCCATGTCTATCAAGATGACCGGCATCATGTCTTGGACCTTTCGGGTCCTCCGTCCCTACCGTCGAAGGCATGGCTCTGGCAACGCGTCCCCGGACGAGCGCCCCGTCGCTCTGGGGCTCCACCATCGGAAAGAAGACCGTCATGGCGGTCTCCGGGCTGATCATGCTCGGCTACCTGGTCGTGCACATGCTCGGCAACCTCAAGATCTTCTTCGGGGCGGACGAGTTCAACGGCTACGCCCACTGGCTGCGCACCCTCGGCTCGCCCTTCCTCCACTACGAGTGGGCCCTCTGGCTCGTCCGCGTGGTGCTCCTCGCCGCCGTCGTCGCCCATGCCGTGTCCGCCTACCAGCTCAGCCGGCTCGACATCAAGGCCCGCCCCGTCAAGTACGTCCACAAGCGCCGCCGCGCGAGCTACGCCACCCGCACCATGCGCTGGGGCGGCGTCATCCTCGGCCTGTTCATCGTGTGGCACCTGCTCGACCTCACCACGCTCACCGTCAACGAGCGCGCCTGGGCCGGGCACCCGTACGAGAACGTCCTCGCCACCTTCTCCACCTGGTACGGGAACACCGTCTACATCGTGGCGACGGCCGCACTCGGGCTGCACGTCCGGCACGGCTTCTGGAGCGCGGCCCAGACCCTCGGCGCGGGCAGCGCCCGCCGCGAGCGGACCCTGAAGGCCCTCGCGAACGGCCTTGCCGCCGTCCTCTTCGCGGGCTTCGTGTCCGTCCCCGTCGCCGTCATGACCGGAATGGTGAACTGACCGTGAGCAGCTACGCGCACCACACCACCGGCGAGCCCGTCGCCGACACCAAGGCCCCCGACGGCCCCATCGCGGACCGCTGGGACCGCCGCCGCTTCGAGGCGAAGCTCGTCAACCCCGCCAACCGCCGCAAGCACACCGTCATCGTTGTCGGCACCGGCCTGGCGGGCGGCTCGGCCGGCGCGACCCTCGCCGAACAGGGCTACCACGTCGTCCAGTTCTGCTTCTCCGACTCCCCGCGCCGGGCCCACTCCATCGCAGCCCAGGGCGGCATCAACGCCGCCAAGAACTACCGCAACGACGGCGACTCCGTTCACCGCCTCTTCTACGACACCGTCAAGGGCGGCGACTTCCGGGCCCGCGAGTCCAACGTCCACCGCCTTGCCCAGATCTCCGTCGAGATCATCGACCAGTGCGTGGCCCAGGGCGTCCCCTTCGCCCGCGAGTACGGCGGCCTCCTCGACACCCGCTCCTTCGGCGGCGTCCAGGTCTCCCGCACCTTCTACGCCCGCGGCCAGACCGGACAGCAGCTCCTCCTCGGCGCCTACCAGGCGCTCTCCCGGCAGATCGCCGCCGGCAACGTCGAGATGCACGCCCGCACCGAGATGCTGGACCTGATCGTCGTCGACGGCGTCGCCCGCGGCATCGTCGCCCGCGACCTGATCACCGGCGAGCTCTCCACCCACTACGCCGACGCCGTCGTCCTGGCGAGCGGCGGCTACGGCAACGTCTTCTACCTCTCCACCAACGCGATGAACTCCAACGCGACCGCCGTCTGGCGGGCGCACCGGCGCGGCGCCTGGTTCGCCAACCCCTGCTTCACCCAGATCCACCCCACCTGCATCCCGCGCACCGGCGACCACCAGTCCAAGCTCACCCTGATGAGCGAGTCCCTGCGCAACGACGGCCGCATCTGGGTCCCCAAGGCCAAGGGCGACACCCGCCCCGCCGCCGACATCCCCGAGGCGGAGCGCGACTACTACCTGGAGCGCATCTACCCCTCCTTCGGCAACCTCGTGCCCCGCGACATCGCCTCCCGCGCCGCCAAGAACGTCTGCGACGAGGGCCGCGGCGTCGGCCCCGGCGGGCAGGGCGTCTACCTCGACTTCGCCGACGCCATCCGCCGCATGGGCCGCGACAAGGTCGCCGAGAAGTACGGCAACCTCTTCGAGATGTACGAGCGGATCACCGCGGAGAACCCGTACGAGGTCCCCATGCGGATCTACCCCGCGGTGCACTACACGATGGGCGGCCTGTGGGTCGACTACGACCTCCAGACCACCGTCCCCGGCCTCTTCGCGATCGGCGAGGCCAACTTCTCCGACCACGGCGCCAACCGCCTCGGCGCCTCCGCCCTCATGCAGGGCCTCGCCGACGGCTACTTCGTGCTCCCCTCCACCATCAACGACTACCTCGCCCGCCACCCGCACCGCGACACCGTCGACGACACCCACCCCGGGGCCGTGGCCGCCGTACGCGAGACCCGCGAGCGGCTGGAGAGGCTGCTCGCCGTCGACGGTGACCGCACCCCCGACTCCTTCCACCGGGAGATCGGCGAACTCATGTGGGAGTACTGCGGGATGGCCCGCAGCGAGCAGGGCCTGCGCAAGGCGCTGGACCGCATCCCGCAGATCCGCGAGGAGTTCTGGCGCCGCATCAAGGTGCCCGGCAGCGGCGAGGAGTTCAACCAGTCGCTGGAGAAGGCCAACCGGATCGTCGACTACCTCGAACTCGCCGAACTGATGTGCCTCGACGCGCTCCACCGCGCCGAGTCCTGCGGCGGCCACTTCCGCGAGGAGTCCCAGACCCCGGACGGGGAGGCGGCCCGCCAGGACGAGGCCTTCGCCTACGCCGCCGCCTGGGAGTTCACCGCCACCGGCACCGCCCCCGTCCTGCACAAGGAAGACCTCGTCTTCGAGTACGTCCACCCCACCCAGCGGAGCTACGCATGAAGCTCACCCTGCGCGTCTGGCGCCAGCGCGGCGCCGACGCCCCCGGCCACATGGCCTCGTACGAGGTCGACGGCATCTCCGAGGACATGTCCTTCCTGGAAATGCTCGACACCCTCAACGAGGACCTCATCCTGCGCGGTGAGGACCCGGTCGCCTTCGACCACGACTGCCGCGAGGGCATCTGCGGAGCCTGCAGCCTCGTCATCAACGGCGACGCCCACGGCCCCGAGCGCACCACCACCTGCCAGCTCCACATGCGGTCCTTCGACGACGGCGACACCATCGACGTCGAGCCCTGGCGGGCCGCGGCGTTCCCCGTCGTCAAGGACCTCGTCGTCGACCGCGGCGCCTTCGACCGGATCATCCAGGCCGGCGGCTACATCACCGCCCCCACCGGCTCCGCTCCCGAGGCACACGCCACGGCCGTACCCAAGGCCGACGCCGACTCCGCCTTCGAACACGCCGAGTGCATCGGCTGCGGCGCATGCGTGGCGGCCTGCCCCAACGGCTCCGCGATGCTCTTCACCTCCGCCAAGGTCAACCACCTGAACGTCCTCCCGCAGGGCTCGCCCGAGCGCGAGACCCGCGTCCTGGACATGGTGGCCCGCATGGACGAGGAGGGCTTCGGCGGCTGCACCCTCACCGGCGAATGCGCCACCGCCTGCCCCAAGGGCATCCCGCTGCCGTCGATCGCGGCGATGAACAAGGAGTGGCTGCGCGCCGTCCGCAAGGGCCCCCGCTGACCGGCCGGCCGCCGGCCGGCCGCCGACCGGCCGACGGGCCGACCGACTGACGGGACGGCCCACCGGTCGGCCCGTCAACCTGGGGCCGCGATGTCATCCCCCCGGACTTGCGGGGCCCACCCGCCGGCCCGCAGCGCACGGATCCCCGTGGGATGGGGCGCGCAGGGGGGTGCGGCGCCCGATCCGAGCGCCGGTACGGGCGCCCCGGTACGCCGAGAGCGCCCCTGATCGGTGTCACCATGCGTCACGGACAGCGGGTCATGTGACGAGAGGTCTGCAACGTGATGCCTCAGGCGACCGGGGAGCCCACCCGGCAGTACCCCGACGGGCGGCACCAGCCCGCCCCCGGCCTCCCCAGCACCGCCGACACCGCCGCGCCGCGTACCGACACCGAACTCCTCATCGCAGCCTCCGTGCTGCTCGCGGACGCCGCCCTCGCCGCCAGACAGGCCGGAGCCGATCTCACCGGAGCGCTGACCGGAGGCCGCTTCGCCCTTCAGGCCCTACGCCGCCCCGCCTGGGCCCTCGGCGCGGCGCTGTCCTGCGTACGAGCCCTGACCAGCCCGGCCGGTCTCGGCTTCGCCCCCAACGGCGGCGTCATCGGCGAACTCGCCCGAGCCGCCGGCAACGTGACCCGCCGCCGGCCCGCCGCGGTCGCCATGGCGGTGGACGCCTTCGCCCTGCGCATCGAGGCGGCCACCGTCACCCACCCCAACCTGGACACCGCCCACGCCCGCCGCCTCACGGGCGCCGTCGTCGCCGGGGACCGGCTGGAGGCCGCCCGCGCCCTGCACGCCCTCGTGGAACGGCTCGGCGTCACCCGCGCCCTCACCACGGTCAGCCCCGTCATCATGGAACTCCTCGCCCTGACCGGCCTTCTGGACGAGAACCCCGTCAACGACGGCTTCTCCTGGGTGACCCTCGCGGGCGGGGTCCCCACCACCGATCCGTTCCTCGGCCTGCCCAGCTCGCTGCTCAAGTTCCTCAACCCCGGTCCCGGCCGCGCCGAGCGCGCCGACCCGGACCCGATCCTCGCCAAGGTCCTCGGCACCTCCCGCAACGACATCGTCAGCTACGTCAACGACATCGGCGCCCTCGGCAACCACGGCCTGGTCCTCCTGCGCCGCGTCGCCTGCACGGACGGCAGCGAACGGCACGTCCTGCTCCTGCCCGGCACCAGCTTCGCCCTGCTCAGCAACAGCACCCCGCAGGATCTGGTCGGTGCCTTCGACGGCTGCCTGCGCACCGACACCACCTACACCCGGGCGGCGAAGAAGCTCCTGCGCCGGGCCGGCGTGCCGGCGGGATCGGAGCTGATGCTGGTCGGACACAGCCTCGGCGGCCTGACCGCGATGAACCTGGCCGCCGACGTGGACGTCGCCTCCGAGTACCGGGTCAGCCACGTGATCACGCTCGGCTCCCCGATCGACGCCAAGCGGCCCGCCGACCACACCACCCGCGTCATCAGCCTGGTCAACAAGCACGACGTCATCCCGATGCTGGACGGCCGCGGCCCGGCCGCTCCCCACGACATCCCCGACCACTGGGTGGAACTGGCCTGGCTCGACGAGTCCTACGACTACCCGCTCTCGCACGCCCCCCAGGCCTACTCCGACAGTCTGCGCGGCGATCTGGCCCACTACCGCGAGCAGGTCAACGCGCTGATCCGGTGCTACGACGGCGAGATCACCGGCAACCAGCCGTACACGCTCCGCGACAGGTGACCGCCGTGCCCCGGCCCGCCCGCGCCGCCCGCGCCGCCCGTGCCCTTGCCCGTGCCTTCGTGTGACCCGAGGGAGACCGCCCCCCGATGACCACCCCCGCCACCGCCTGGCCACTGGAGAACGCAGTGTTCAGCGCGGCCATGCTCGCCCACCGCCTGCCCTGGGCCGATGCCCCCGCCCGCGCCCTGGGCCTGGACTCCCTCACCCGCGAGGGCGCCGCCCGCAACGTACTGGCGCACCTGCGCCACAGCCGTTCCGGACGCCCCGTCCGGCTGCGCACCCCCTTCGGCTCGTTCCTCGTCCCCCTCCGTCCGGCCGACACCGCCGGCCTCCTCGCCGAGGGAGCCGCCGCCGAAGCCCTCGGCCCCGCCGTCCGCCTCGACGCGGCCGGCCGCCGGCACGGCCTGCACCCCCACGCCCCGCTCCAGCCCCACACCGCCCCGCCGGCGGATGCGTTCTGCGAGCCGCTCGCCGAGGAACTGCGCAAGGTCGCGGCAGCACGCCGGGACGACAACGCCCTGCCGTGGAAGGTCTGGCGGCCCGGCATGCTGCGCGCCGCCCGCCGGGTGGTGGCGGGCGCCGCCGCAGCGGACGACACCCTCCTGACCGAGGTACTGATCCGCGCGTCCGCGGTCGCGGGCAGCCCCTCGTACGACAGCCGGGCGGCCGCCCTGAACCGACGGCTCGCCCCCTACCTGGCCGACCCGGACCCCTGCTCCGTCGCCGCGGGCCTGGACGGCGGCCGGGCCGCCGGGCCCGTGGTACCCACCGCCCGAACGCACGGCGAGCAGTCATCGGCGCAGGACCGGCCCGAGGAAGCCCTGGCGCACACATTGGCCGTGGTGTCCGAGGCAGCCGTCACCACCGCCCTCCAGGCGCTCGCCCTCACCGCCGCGGGCGTGCCGGGTGCCGCCGGCAGCCCGGCCGGGGCCGTGGCGCTCGCGCTTCGGCACTTCCCGCCCCTCGAAGCCGTCGTCCACCCGGTCCGCACCCGCTTCGCATGGGACGGGCTCGTCGTCGACTCGGGGACCGAGATCCTCGCGGCGCCGGGCTGGCTCGGCGCCCCCGCGCCATCCGCGGAGTGCGAGGACCCCGACACCGGCCGCCGGGACGCCGCCGTCCGACACGATGACGACGTACCGTCCCCCCTGTGCGGATCCGCGACCGGCTGCCGGGCCACCGCCTTCGCCGTCCAGGTCGCCGAGGAGATCGTCCGGTTCTTCACCGAGGACGCCCGGCCGGTCCTGCTGTCGCCCGCCCTCACCCCGGACCGCATGCCGTTCACCCTCGCCCCGCACACCCTGCTGGTAGCGCTGCCCGCTGTCGGCGATGTCCCGCCGGCCTTACGGGCCGCGGCCCCGGACGTCTGCGCGGCACGGGCCCGCGCCGGTGCGGACCGCCTCGACGAGTACGCCCGCAACCTCACCGCCTGCGCCGCCGAAACGGGCTGGAACGGTGACGAGACCGGCGAACGCTTCCGCATGCGGCTGCTGGAGCACGCCGAGCGGTGCACCCGCGCCGCCTCCGAGGTCCGCGCCGCCGCCCGCCACCTCGGCGGCTGAGGCGACAGGCGACAGGCGGCAGGGCTCGGCGGCCGGCGCCCGGGGCCGGCCGCCTCCCACCCCGCGCGGCACCGGAGCCCTACCGTACGAAGGCGTTCCGCCGTTCCCGTTCCCGCCCGACCATGTCCTGCAGCGTGTCCCGGACCTCGGCGCAGAGCCACCGCGCAGCCGCGGAGCGGGCACCGAAACCCCGCGGCCGGGCGGGCGGTGCGATCGGCTCACCGATCGTGATCAGCCACTTCGCCGGCAACGGGAAGGGCGAGGTCAGCGGAAAGCAGGGAACGTCCAGAAGCTTCGCGAGCGCCGGCACCCCACCGATCCTCGGGGAGGACTCCTCCGCCCCGATGACGCTGACCGGAACGATCGGCGCCCCGCTGTGCAAGGCCGCCACCGCGAAACCCGGGTTGAACGGCTGGAGCCGGTACCGGTCGCGGAACGGCTTCTCCAGCCCCGAGACCCCCTCCGGAAACACCACGATCAGTTCACCGGCGCTCAGGCGATGCATGGCCGACCTCGGGTCGATGGGCACGGCCCCCTTCTTCGCGGCGTACGAGCCCAGCAGCGGCAGACGGAAGACGAAGGGCGCGGCCAGCACGTGCAGGGAGCGCTGCAACGACCGGTGCAGAGCCTTCTGCAGGACGAACGCGTCCAGCCCCCACGCCCCGGAGTGGTTGGCGACGAGCACGGCCGGCCCGTCGGCGGGAATGTTCTCCAGCCCCAGCACGTCCAGCCGGAACCACTCGTCGATCAGCCATTCGAGCAGCCGTTCCCAAGCGTCCTCGCCGACGTCCCCCAACAGCCGCCGCAGGAAACGGACGTCGCTCCCGGCGACCCCGAAGACATCGGCCAAGCTTTCGGACACGGAGGCGTTCTCCCTTCCCATCCCGTCCCCTGCGCAACGCAAGGGCCGTCACCACCAACGGAGACGACCGCCGAATGATCACGGCGAGCCGCCGAATCCGGAATTCGATCTTCGGTTCGGTGGCGGTCCACACCCGCCCTGCGCCGATCGGCTGACCGGCCGGGCAGCCACCGCGCCGCGCCCCCGCGGCACCCGGGCCATGGGCGACAGTGGCCCCATGCCACAAGCCGCCGCCGGGACCGGACCACGCCGCCGAGCCGTACTGGCAGCCGCCCTCGCGCCGCTGGCCGCGGCCGGGTGCTCCGGCGGGGAGGAGCCCCGGCCCCCGGCCGCCGGGCAGCAGCCCGACGCCGAGGACGCCGTGATCATGGTGATCCGGCACGCGGAGAAGCCGTACGCCGGAGACTCCGGCCAGGACGAGGACGGCGAGGACGACCCCGGGTCGCTGGCCGGGCGCGGCTGGCGCCGCGCCGACGCACTGCCGCGGCTCTTCCCGCCGGCCCGGAGTTCCGTGCTGCCCCGCCCCGCCGCCGTCTTCGCCGCAGGCGGCAAGGCCCCCGCCCCCGCACGGTGCCGGCAGACCGTCACCGCCCTGGCCACCGCGCTGCGCACCCCCGTACGAGCCGAGTTCGCCGTCGGAGCCGAAGCCGCCCTGGCGCACGCCGCACTGGCCGGCCCCATGCCCGTACTCGTC
The DNA here is from genome assembly GCF_001941845.1 of Streptomyces sp. TN58. Classification (NCBI taxonomy): domain Bacteria; kingdom Bacillati; phylum Actinomycetota; class Actinomycetes; order Kitasatosporales; family Streptomycetaceae; genus Streptomyces; species Streptomyces sp. TN58. Next base: position 6,547,190 of record NZ_CP018870.1, read on the forward strand.
TGCTGGGAGCACACCGGCATCCCCCGACTGGTGCGCGCCCTCGGCGCCCACCAGGTCCTCGGCCTCCCCGCCACCTGGCCGGACCGCTACGACCTGGTCTGGCAGTTCACGCGCCGCCGCGGCCAGTGGAGCTTCCGCGAACTGCCCCAGCAGCTCCTGCCCGGCGACGCCTGACCGCCCAGCCCGGGACCGCCCCGCCCCCGGACCGCCCGGATCACCGCGGCCGGGTGCCCGCCTCCAGGGCCCGCGCCAGATACGCCGCCGTCCGGCCCAGGCCAGCCGCCGCGACCTCCCGCGGGGTGCCGGCGGCGACGATCTGGCCGCCCTCCGCGCCGCCACCCGGACCCAGGTCGATCACCCAGTCCGCCCCCGCCACCACGTCCATGTCGTGCTCCACGACCACCACCGAATGCCCGGCGTCCACCAGCCCGTGCAACTGTCCCAGCAGCACCCGCACATCGGCCGGATGAAGCCCCGTCGTCGGCTCGTCCAGCACGTACAGCGTGTGGTCCCGGCGCCGGCGCTGGAGCTCCGTCGCCAGCTTGATCCGCTGCGCCTCGCCGCCCGACAGCTCGGTGGCCGGCTGCCCCAGCCGCAGGTAGCCCAGCCCGATCGCCTCCAGCGCCCGCAGGCTGCGCGCCGCCGCCGGGACACCGGCGAAGAACCCGGCCGCGGACTCCACCGTCAGCCCCAGCACCTGCGCGATGTCCAGCCCCCCGTACCGCACCTCCAGCGTCTCGGCGTTGTAGCGCGCGCCGCCGCAGTCGGGGCACGGGGCGTACGTACTCGGCAGGAACAGCAGCTCCACGGAGACGAAACCCTCGCCCTGGCACGTCTCACAGCGGCCCCCCGCCACGTTGAAGGAGAACCGGCCCGCCTTCCAGCCGCGCGCCACCGCCTCCGGAGCCTGCGTGAACAGCCTGCGCACCACGTCGAACAGCCCGGTGTACGTGGCCAGGTTGGACCGCGGGGTCCGGCCGATCGGCCTCTGGTCCACCTCCACCAGCCGCCGGACGGGAAACCCCGGATCGGCGATCCGCTCGCCGACCTCCCGGGCCAGTACCTGGCCGACCAGCGTGGACTTCCCCGAACCCGACACACCGGTCACCGCCGTGAACACCCCCAGCGGGAACGCCGCGTCGAGGCCCCGCAGGTTGTGCCGGTCCACCCCGCTCAACCGCACCTCCCCGACCGGCCCGCGCACCGCCCGGGCGGGCGCCGCCGACTCCCGCGCCGCGAAGAGGTGCCGCGCCGTCGCCGACTCCGCCACACCGGCCAGGGCGGCGGGCGGCCCGCAGTGCAGGACCCGCCCGCCGCGCTCCCCGGCCAGCGGGCCCACGTCCACCAGCCAGTCCGCGTGCCGCACCACGTCCAGATGGTGCTCGACGACGAAGACGGTGTTCCCGGCCTCCTTCAACCGGTCCAGTACGCCGAGCAGCGCCTCGGTGTCGGCGGGGTGCAGCCCAGCCGACGGCTCGTCCAGCACGTACACCACCCCGAACAGCCCCGACCGCAGCTGCGTCGCCAGCCGCAGCCGCTGCAGCTCGCCCGCGGACAGGGTCGGCGCGGTCCGGTCCAGGCTCAGGTAGCCGAGCCCCAGCTCCGTGACGGGCCCGATCCGCGACCGCAGGTCGTCGGCCAGGACCCGCGCGGCCTCCCCGTCCAGGGGCGCGGAGGCCAGTACGGCGTCCAGGTCCGTCAGCGCCAGCGACGCGAGCTGCGCGATGGTCCGCCCGGCGAAGGTGACGGCCAGGGCCTCCGGGCGCAGCCGGCGCCCCTCGCACACCGGGCACGGCGAGTCGGCGAGGAACCTCTCGGCGCGGGCCCGCAGCGTGGCGCTCCTGCTGTCGGAGAACGTCCGCATGACATAGCGGTGGGCGCTCATGTACGTGCCCTGGTAAGGCCGTTGGATCCGGTCCGCGTCCCGCACCGGGTGCACGGTCACCACCGGCTGCTCCTCGGTGAACAGGATCCACTCGCGGTCCTTCGCGGGCAGCTCCCGCCACGGCCGGTCCACGTCGTGGCCGAGCGTCCGCAGGATGTCCCGCAGGTTCTTGCCCTGCCAGGCACCAGGCCAGGCGGCGATGGCGCCCTCGCGGATCGACAGGCCGGGATCGGGGACCAGCAGCGCCTCGCTGGTGCGGTGGATCCGGCCGAGCCCGTGGCAGGAAGGGCAGGCGCCGGCCGCCGTGTTGGGCGAGAACGCGTCCGAGTCCAGCCGGGGCGCGCCCGGCGGATAGGTACCGGCCCGCGAGAACAGCATCCGCAGGGAGTTGGACAGCATCGTCACCGTACCGACCGACGAGCGCGACCCGGGGGAGGAGCGGCGCTGCTCCAGCGACACGGCGGGCGGCAGGCCGGTGACGGAGTCGACCTTCGGGGCGCCGATCTGGTGGATGAGGCGGCGGGCGTAGGGGGCCACCGACTCGAAGTACCGGCGCTGGGCCTCGGCGTACAGCGTGCCGAAGGCGAGCGAGCTCTTCCCGGAGCCGGACACCCCGGTGAACACGGTGAGCGCGTCGCGCGGGATGTCGACGTCGACGCCGCGCAGATTGTGCTCCCGGGCGCCCCGCACCCGTACGTAGGGATCGTGGCCGGTCCGGGCTTCGGCGGGCTGGTGCATTCCTCCCACTCTACGGCCCGGTCCGGGACAGTTCAGGAGGCCGTGCGGTCTTACGTCGAGGTCGTGACCAGGAGTTCGTGGCTATGTGGGGAGGCGGACGCGCAGGGCGTCGGGAAGGATCCCGCCATGCCGGCAGCAGTCGGCTTCTGTGGGCGTGTCCAGGCGCAGGCGTGCGGTGAACCGCTTGGTGCCGCCGGTCCCTGCCGCTTCGACGGTGACCCCCTGGGGCAGTTCCGCCAGCCCGTGGACGGTGTAGGTCTCCTCTCCGGTGAGGTCTAGGGAGTGTCGTCACCGGGGCGGAACTGCAGCGGCAGGACGCCCATCCCGAGCAGGTTGGAGCGGTGGATCCGCGCAAAGGCTACTTAAGGCAGTCCTGTGGCGATGACGCGGCCGCACCGATGCACCGCACGGCCGATCCGGCGAGGCTGTGGTGGCGCTACGGGCGGCAGCTGCCCGTCGCTTTGCGGCGTCGTCGCGGGCGGGGGAGTGTGGAGAGGTGATGCGTTGGAGTGCGGCGGCCCGTGCGCCCGGCGCGCTCATGCCATCGCGTGCTGGGAGCGGTGCCGAGTCATCTCCCCGAGGATTTCCAGCGCTGCGAGCGCGTATTCAGAGCCCGCTCCGACCGTGTGTCCACCAGGACAGGCACGACCTGCACGTGACCTACCACTGCTCGCGTGCCGCCAGTGGAGGGGTGCCCGTGACCGTGCGGCGGCCGAGCGGTACAAAGAGACATGACCGATCACCCGCGGGCCGGTGCCACCAGCCCTGCAGCAGATGGCGTCGACGACGTCACCCGCGCCGTACTCACCGCGTCCAGGTTGCTCGTCGCGGTTTCGGCGCGGTCGCTGGCTGCGATGGAGGACAAGGTCACCGTTCCCCAGTTCCGTATGCTTGTCGTCCTCGCCACGCGGGGGGCGACGAAGCTGGTCGTCCTCGCGGACCAGCTCGGGGTGAGCCCCTCCACGGCGATGAGGATGGTGGACCGGCTGATCACGGCCGGCTTGGCCGATCGCCGGCACAACCCGGAGAACCGCAGGGAGACGATGCTGACCGTGACGGACAGCGGCCGGCGGCTCGTCGAGGACGTGACCGCCCGCCGCCGGGCCGAGATCGCGGTGATCGTCGAGCGGATGGAGCCCGCCCAGCGTTCGGCTCTCGTGACGGCGCTGACCGCGTTCAACGAAGCCGGGGGCGAGCCGCCGGTGCCCCGTCCGGACGTCCTGCCTCACCCCCTCGGCTGGACCGACCCGCCTCGCTGACCGGGGGAGCGCCTTGTGTGAGGCTCCCGCCCCCCGCATCCTTGTGTGAACCTGGTGTGGGCGGCCGAACGGGCCGACAGCGCACGCTCAGCGCACCGCCCGGAGGAATGCCCGGGTACGTTCGTGCTGCGGCGCCTCGAACAGCTGCTCCGGAGGGCCCGACTCCAGGATCCTGCCGTTGTCGAACATGACGACCCGGTCCGAGACGTCCCGGGCGAACCCCATCTCGTGGGTCACGCACAGCAGGGTGACATCGGTGGACCCGGCGACGTCGCGCAGCACGTCCAGCACCTCCGCCACCAGCTCCGGGTCGAGCGCGGAGGTCACCTCGTCGAGCAGCAGGACGTCCGGTCGCATCGCCAGGGCGCGGGCGATGGCCACCCGCTGCTGCTGCCCTCCGGACAACCGCGTCGGATGGGCATCGTGCTTGTCGCCCAGGCCCACCAGGTCGAGCAGCTCCCGGCCGCGTTCGGCCGCCTCCTCCCGGCTCAGGCCCATGACGTGCACCGGCGCCTCGGTCACGTTCTCCAGCACCTTCATGTGCGGGAACAGGTTGAACTGCTGGAAGACCATGCCGATCCGCCGCCGGGGGGCGGACAGGTACTTCTCGTCCGCGGGGGCCAGGGAGCCGGCCCGGCCGGCCGGCATGTGGGAGTACGGCCGCCCGTCGAAGTGGATGACCCCCTCGGTGACCCGTTCCAGGGCCATCAGCAACCGCAGGACGGTGGTTTTGCCCGAGCCGCTCGGCCCGACCAGGGTCACGCGCTCGCTCCGGCCGACGCTCAGATCGAGCCCGTCGAGCACGGTGTGGTCGCCGAAGCGTTTCACCACCCCCTCGAATCGGACCATCTCCGGGCGATCGGCCCCGGTTTCAGCGGGCAAGGCGGTTCTCCAGACGTCGCGTCAGTACGGATGTGGGGTAGCTCGCCAGCAGGAAGACGAGCGCGGCGAGGGTGAACGCCTCCAGATAGGCGAAGTGGACGCTGCCGAACTCGTTCGCTCGGTGCACCATCTCCTGGACCGCGATCACCGACAGGAACGGCGTCTCCTTGAACATCGAGATCACGTAGTTGCCGAGTGCCGGAAGCACGTTGCGGACCGCCTGGGGCAGCACCACGGCCCGCCACACACGGCGCCGGGGCAGCGACAGCGCGACGGCGGCTTCCCACTGGCCCTTCGGTACCGCGTCGATCCCCGCCCGGTACACCTCACTGGTGTACGTCGCGTAGTGCAGGCCCAGGACCACGATGCCCAGCGTCAGCGCGTTCAGACCGGGGACGAGCACCCAGGCGGCGAAGAGCTGGATCATCACGGGGGTGGAGCGGATGAATTCGGCAGCCCAGCGCAGGGGCAGACCGATCCAGCGGGGTGAGGTGCGCTGGACCACGGCGAGCAGCAGCCCGAGCGACATGGCCACGGCCGAGCCCAGCACGGTGGCGTACAGGGTGGTTCTGAACCCGCTCAGGACCACGGGCAGCCCCTCGCGGGCCGTCTCCCAGGACCACATCAGGAGCCCCCGGTTTCCTGTCCCAGGCGGGACTTCGCAGCCGACTCCACTGCCTTCATGAGGGAGTTCAGGACGACGGCGAGGGCGTAGTAGATGACGAGGACGGCGAGGTAGGCCTGGGCCGTGTTCCCGGTCAGTGACCTCAGCTGGTCCATCTCGAAGGTGAGGTCGGCGATGGTGATCAGGGACAGGAGGGGCGTGGCCTTCAGTATCTGGACGAGGAGGTTGCCGAACGGCGGGATCATCTGGACCCAGGCCTGCGGCAGGATCACCCGCAGCATGCGCTGGCGCGGGCTCATCCCCAGAGCGAGGGCCGCCTCCCACTGGGTACGGGGGACCGCGTTCAGTGCACCGCGCACGACCTCGGAGCCGTAGGCGCCGAAGTTGAGACCGAAGGCCACGACGGCGCAGGCCATCGGCTCCAGCCGGAAGCCCAGCACCGGAAGCGCGAAGAACAGCCAGAAGAGCTGCACGTACAGCGAGGTACCCCGGAAGAACTCGACGGTGATCCGGGTGGGCCCGCGTACGAGCAGGCGCGGTGAGCGCGCCAGGAAGCCGAGGACGAAGGCCACCACGAGCGCCACCGCGGCGCTGAGCGCGGTCGCCTGGACCGTGACCCGTATGCCGTCGGCGATGTCGGGGAGCGAGCGGGTGAACTCGGTGACGAAGTCAGCCATCCGGGGCTCCGTCAGGCCTTGCACAGGTCGGCGGTACGGAGGGTGGCGGGTGGGATCTCCCGCTCTGTGAATCCGTACGCGCCGATCAGTGCGACGTACCGGTCCGGATCGCCGGTGATCTTGGCGAGCTCCGCGTTGAAGGCGTCCCGCAGTCCCGTGGCCCGGGGGCGGAAGACGGCTCCGCCGGGGCTGTACTGCTTGCGGCCGTCCAGCTCCGGAAGGAAGGGTTCGAGCACCTCCACGGCTGCTCCGGCATTCGTCCTGGCCAGCCAGCGCAGGGAGATCCCGGTCAGGGCGAACGCGTCGATGCGCCCCGCCACCAGCGCGTCCAGCCCGTCCTGCTGCTTCGCCAGCGACTTGACGGCGGGCTCCACGACCCCTGCCCCCTTCGCGTACGCCGCTTCGACCGCGGCGGTCAGCACACCGACCGTCGCCCCGGCTGCGGCGCAGGACTTCAGGTCGCTCAGCCCTTTCGGGTTGCCCTTGGGAACCATCAGCGCGGTGGGTGAGACGAACTCAGGCTCCGAGAAGATCACTTTCGCGCAGCGTGCGGGCGTGATCGCCATGCCCGCGCTGACGACGTCGAACCGGTCGGCGAGCAGCCCTGGGATCAGCGCGCCGAAGTCGGTCAGGGTCGGGCGCAGCTCGGCCACGCCCAGCGCCGTGAAGATCTCGCGGTGCAGCGTCGGAGCCTCCCCCGCGAGCCCGTTGCCGTCCTTGAAGCCGTACGGCGCCTCGCCGGCGAAACCCACGCGTACGAATCCCTGTTCGCGGAGCCTCGCCAGCAGATCGCCCTCGTCCCGCGGAGCACCCGTGCCCGCCTCGGTGCGAGAGCATGCCGTGGCCAGCCCCGGTGCCAGGGCCAGGCCTCCCAGGAGTCCGGCACGCGAGAGGAACCCTCGTCGGGAGAGGGCGCGGGGGGAGGGCATGTCGTTCCTTCCGGCAGGGCACGGGGGCGGCGTGTGAACGGTCGACGTGGCGGACCGGGCGCGGGCGAGGCGGCTGGGGCGTGTTGCGAAAGTGGCGTCGTCCGCCCGCAGAGCCAGACGGGACCTTCGCAACACGCCCTACGGGCGTCAGCGCACCGGTGTGAAGTCCTGGGACGCGATGAAGGACGGGCGGCGCACAGGAGCGGCGAAGGGTGCCTGCGGCCGGTTGTGCACGCTGTTGAAGACGAGGAACACGTTGCTGCGCGGGTACGGCGTGATGTTGTCTCCCGAGCCGTGCATCGCGTTGCAGTCGAACCAGGTCGCGGAGCCGGCGTTGCCGGTGAAGAGCTTGATGCCGCACGCCGAGGCGAACTTCGTCAGGGCGTCGTCGGAGGGTGTCCCGGCATCCTGCATCTGGAGCGACTTCTTGTAGTTGTCCTTCGGGGTCGCTCCGGCGCAGCCCAGGAAGGTCCGGTGCGACCCTGGCATGATCATCAGGCCGCCGTTGGACACGTGGTTGGGTGTCAGCGCGATCGACACGGAGACGGTCCGCATCTGCGGCAGGCCGTCCTCGGCGTGCCAGGTCTCGAAGTCGGAGTGCCAGTAGAAGCCGCTCGCGCCGAACCCGGGCTTGACGTTGATGCGGGACTGGTGCACGTACACGTCGGAACCCAGGATCTGGCGCGCCCGGCCCACCACGCGCGGGTCGGCGGCCAGACGAGCGAACACCTCGCTGATCCGGTGGACCTCGAAGACGGACCGGACCTCCCGCGACTTCGGCTCGACGATCGAGCGTTCGTCCTCACGTGTGTCGTCGTCGGCGATGAGCCGGTCCATCTCGGCCCGGTACTCGGCGACCTCCTCCGGAGCGATCAGCTGGTCCACCGAGACGAATCCGTCGCGCTCGTAGCTTTCCAGTTCGTGTGCCCAGAAGGGGCCCGCGGTGCCCGGCTCCGACCACACGACGGGATCCTTGCGGCCGATGAGAACCTCTTCGGCGCCGCGGGTGGGATACAGGTCCGTGGCGAGGGTGGGGAACGTGGTCATTGTGGTCTCTGCCTCTCCTTTTCGTCGGGCCTGTTCAGCCCTGGTCCGGCTCGGTGAGCAGCGGGTAGGTGCCGTTCTCGTCGTGGTCTTCGCGGCCGGTGACGGGTGGGTTGAAGACGCACAGGCAGCGGAAGTCGCGCTTGACGCGCAGGGTGTGCCGCTCGTGTCCGTCGAGCAGGTACATGGTTCCGGGCGTGATGGTGTAGCGCTCGCCCGTCTCCTCGTCGGTGAGTTCGGCCTCGCCCTCGGTGCAGACCACGGCCTCGACGTGGTGCGCGTACCACATCGACGTCTCGGTGCCGGCGTAGAGCACGGTCTCGTGGAGCGAGAACCCGACGCGTTCGCGGGCGAGGATGATGCGCTTGCTCTCCCAGGTACCCGACGCCGCCTTCACATGGCGTTCGGTTCCCTCGATGTCCCTGAATGAGCGGACGATCATGGTGTGGAGCCCTTCCTGGATGTGGGTCTGGGTGTGGGTGGTGGTCAGGCGGTCTCGTGGACGGAGCGGGCCAGGATGTCGAGCCCTTCGTCCAACTCGTCGGCGGTGATCGTGAGGGGCGGGAGCAGCTTGACCACTTCCCCCTCGGGGCCGGACGTCTCGACGAGCAGGCCGTGTTCGAAGGCCTTGCGGCAGACGGCCTCGGCTCGCTGCTTGTCGGTGAACTCGATTCCCCACACCAGTCCGCGGCCCCGGTACTCGGCCCCACTGCTCTGGTGGTCGGCACAGAGCCGGCGCAGGGCGCTCTCGACGCGTCCGCCGTGCACCAGCGTCTGCCGGCGCAGGGAGCCGTCGCCCCAGTACGAGCGCAGGGCGGCCGTCGCGGTCACGAAGGCGGGGTTGTTCCCCCGGAAGGTTCCGTTGTGCTCGCCGGGCTCCCACTGGTCCAGCTCCGGCTTGAGCAGGCAGAGGGCCATCGGGAGCCCGTACCCGCTGATGGACTTGGACACGGTGACGATGTCCGGGACGATGCCCGCCTCCTCGAAGGAGAAGAAGTCTCCTGTCCGCCCGCAGCCCATCTGCACGTCGTCGACGATGAGCAGCATGTCGCGTCGGCGGCACAGGTCTGCCAGGCCCCGCAGCCATGCGGCGCGCGCCACGTTGACACCGCCCTCGCCCTGGATGGTCTCGACGATGACGGCCGCGGGGTGGTTCAGCCCCGAGCCCTGGTCCTCCAGCAGCCGTTCGAACCAGAGGAAGTCGGGGACCTGGCCGCCGAGGTAGTTGTCGAACGGCATCGGGGTCGTGTGCACGAGCGGAACGCCGGCGCCGGCCCGTTTGAAGCTGTTGCCGGTCACGGCGAGAGAGCCGAGCGACATGCCGTGGAAGGCGTTGGTGAAGGAGACGACCGCTTCACGCCCCTTGACCTTGCGCGCCAGCTTCAGGGCGGCCTCGACGGCGTTGGTGCCGGTCGGGCCGGGGAACATCACCTTGTAGGGGAGGCCGCGCGGCTGGAGGACGGCGGACTGGAAGGTCTCCAGGAACGCGCGTTTGGCGGTGGTCGACATGTCCAGTGCGTGGGTGATGCCGTCGCGCTCGATGTATTCGAGGAGGGCCTTCTTCAGCACGGGGTTGTTGTGGCCGTAGTTGAGAGATCCGGCGCCGGCGAAGAAGTCGAGGTAGGAGCGGCCCTGCTCGTCGTGGAGCCGGCTGCCGACGGCGTGATCGAAGACGACCGGCCAGGCGCGACAGTAGCTGCGAACCTCTGACTCCAGGGTCTCGAAGACAGTCGGGGCCGGTGCGGTGATGGTCAACGTGAACTCCAGTACAGGTGTGTTGCGGTGCAGCGGTCGGTGGGCAGAGCCAGGCCGGCTGTGTTCAGAAGGAGAGGGGACCTATGCGGTACAGGACCTCTGCCTCGTGGCCTTCGTCGGGGAACTGGCCGCTTTCGAAAAGGACTTCGTGCCGTACCTGCCCGCCGTGCCGTTCGGCGTAGGAAGTGAACAGCCGCTCCGAGGCCGCGTTGTCGGGCGTCACGGTCGCCTCCAGGAACCGCAGGCCGTGTTCTTCGGCGACCCGCCGGGACAGCGCGTCGAGAAGCGCGCCCGCCACACCCAGCCCCCTCAGGGCCTCGTCTACGGCGATCTGCCAGATCAGCAGTGTCCGCGGCGCCTCGGGGCGCAGGTAGCCGCTCACGAAGCCGACCGGCTGCCCGGAGGCGTCCCGGGCCACCGCGGACGTGCCGGCGAAGTCGCGGCACCACAGCAGGTAGCTGTACGGCGAGTTCAGGTCGAGGGCTCTGGAATCGTGGGCGATCCGCCACAGGGCGGCTCCGTCGCCTGCGTTCGGGCGATCGAGGCGCAAGCCGGTGGGAAGGGCAAGGATGTCGTCTCGGTAGTGGGCCGGTTCTGCACGAGCGGTGGTCATGCGGGCCGAAGTTACCCAGCAAGGGATGAAATTGCATGGGGCCAACGGGTTACCTGAGGCGAGGCCTTGTGGTATTCGATCCGCCTCGTAGTGGGTGACCTGCGGAGCCGTTCGGCGAGGCAAGACGGTGTCAAACCGGACAGTCTGGCCCATATGCTTTCAAGGTAACGAGACTGCAACACATTTGCCTCATGCTAAGTTTGAGACTTGAATGTTATGGCATTGTCGGCCGCTCCAAGGTTTGAAGAGGCGACGCCCCGGTTACTGCGCCGCCGTTGGCGGCCGGAGTCCGAGGAGCGCCGGTACGCGCGCTGGTACGGAACGAAGCGGGCGGACTGCGTCCGGCGGCGGCGGGCTACTTCTTCGGCCGCCATGCCTTCCAGGTGGACTCGGGTGTGGTCGCCGTCTCGCCGACCGCTTCCAGTGCCACCCCGTGCGCCGAGCCCGCCTCGCCCGGCGCCTGGATGTTTCGCCGTCTGGCAAGGGGAGAGAACTGGACAGGTACCACTCGGCACGGGACTCCAGGGGGAGCATGTCCGACGCCACCGTCACCTTGGGCATAGGCGCCGCGGCCCAGGCGGCTGCTTCGCTCGTCAACACACAGCAGCAGATCCGGGCCGGTGAACGCGCCCGGGCCGAGCAGCACGAGTATGAACGAAAACAGGCCACCGCACGGTTCGACCGTGAGCTCCAGCTCGAAGCCGTCCGCCACCAACGCCAGTTCGAGCTCCGGCACCTTGAGTCCGACCTGCGCAGACAGGAGTCCCTCACCGCCCTCGGGACGCAGACTCTGTACTCCACCTACCCCGTCCCGGAGGGGCCCGGCCACCTCCGTGCGGGGCTCCAACTCCTCGCCGACGACCTGTCGGAGCTTCCGCCCCTGCTCCTGTTCCCTCCGCTGGCAGGCGCCATCGAACCGCAGTGGGCGGGCCTGCGGTCCGCAGTCCTTGCCGCTCTTCGCCGTACGCTGGGCAGCGGCGGGCTGGTCGAGACGTACGACCATCTCAACCTGTTCCCCTGGCCGCATGCCGGCCTGTACTGGAACGACCTCTACGGAGTTCCCACCTTCGTCGCGCAGATCACCCTGTTCCGCGACACCCTGGAACTCGGTATCGGCGGCTGCCACCTCGGCCCCGCCGCCACCCGAGCCGAACCGCTGCGCAGCGTCCTGCTGCACCGCCGGCGATCGGCGGGATCGTGGAACGAGCGAGCCGTCGCCGAACTGAACGCACGGACGCCCGCGGGGCACGAGCTTGCCTTACCGACCGGCCCCGACAGCCTGAACCGTCTGGAACTGGAGGTCGCGGCCCGCGCCGTCGCCGCCGTGATCACCGCGGCCGTCGACGTGTACTGGCTCGCCGGTGCGGTTCGCTATCGGCAGCGCTTCGACGACGCGGTCGCCCTTCTCGGCCCCGCATCCCTCGCCGACTGGCCCGCCGATCTCGGAGTCCCCCTCGACAGGGTCGCCGACCCGGCCTACCACCTGCTGACCGTGGCACGCCGGGAAGCCGGACGGGGTCGTGGCGCCGAGGCCCTGGCCGCCCTCGAACGCTCCCTCGCCGTCCTGGCCCATCCCGACTACGCCGTCGCCGGACCGCCCTTCCCACCACCGCCCGAATGCGCCGAACACGTCCGGGCCACGGACGCGCGCTACACCGAGGCCCTTCGCGCCACCCTCGTCGCCGTCACCGGCGTAGCCGGACCGCTTCCCGCCGGACCGGCCGCCGCCCAGGAGGTCCTCGATGAGCAGTGAACGACATGCCGGACCGGACGCCGAGCCCGACCTCGCGGCACTGACCCGCGCCCTGGACCACCACCACGCCCTGCTGCCTCAGCCGGAACCCGCCCTCGCGGACGCCCTGGAGGCCCTTCGCCGCTCCGCCGACCAAGCCCACCTCGCGGTACTGGGACCGGAGGCCGTAGGCAAGTCCACCCTGGTCAACCAACTCGTCGGCACGGATGTGACACCGGAGTCCCCGGGCCTGCCGGGCACCGTGGCTCCGGTGTACATCCGTCACGCCGACGTTCCCGCCCCTCGCTACCGCGTCCGGCGCACCGGTGGCGAGCCGGAGGACACGGGGGCCGAGGAGCTCGACGGCCGGAACGACTTCGACCGCTGGATGCTCCAGGAACACAACCGCGACAACGCGCTCGGCGTACTCAGCGGACATGTGGAGCTGTCCGTGCCGATGCTGTCCGGCGGACTCAGCCTGGTGGACCTCCCCGGCCTGTCAGGGGTGTCCGGCGCCGTCGCCGAGCAGACCGAACGGGACCTGGCGGGGCGCGCCTTCTCGGTCGTCCTGGTCTCCATGGGGCGCGCCAGTCTCAGATCCCTCCTCGACACGATCCGTGAGCTGAGGGAGGGGCCACGCCCGGCCCGGGTGGCTGCCGTCGTCTTCAACGAGGCCGATGGCCGGTTGCTCACCGCCGATCGGTTCCCCGCCACCCTGGCCATGCGCCGACAGAGCGTCACCGAGATCCTGGAGCCGCTGGACCGGGACGGCCGACTCGGCCTCGCATCCGCGAGCCTGCACTGCCTCAACCTGCTCCAGCCAGACGCGAAACACCTCGCCGACCTCCGTGACCGGCTTACCCGTTCGGTGCGGACCGAAGCCCGGCGAGCCGCCGCCGACACCACCCGCTACACCCTGCCCGTGCTGGACGCGGCACTGGACCGGCGGTCCCGCCGCGTCGCGGCCGTCCTGTCCGGGCAGGTCAACCGCCTTGAGATCGAACGCAGTGCCGACGAGGCGCTGGCGGGCCTCTCACCCCGGGGTGCCCTGTCCTCGCTGCTGACCGCGGGACGTCCCGGCAGCGGCCCGAGTGACGGGCTCCGCGCCATCGAGGCGGACCGGCGGGACCAGGACTGGAAGGACGTCGAACCCGTCTACCTGGAGGAATGCGCGAGGATCATGCGCACCCTGGACGACATCGACGAACCGCTGAAGAAGGAACTACTGATCACCAAGGACCGAGCCAAGGAGGTCAGCGCGGAAGTCGAAGAGGCCCTGGCGGCCTCCCGGGCACGGATCGCAGAGGCGACCTCGCCCGGCTTCCGGGCCCTCGCTGAAGCCCTCGACGCGGTCGCCCGGGAACGCGAGGCGTTCTTCGACGCGCGGGTCCCCACCGGCCTGCACCGCACCGCGGCCCAGGCGGGGGAGGACGCCGAGGTCGACGTGGGGGAGTACCGCTACCGCAGCGCCGGCGAGATGTTCGAGGACGTCACCTCCAACGCGGACAACGGGGTCACCTTGCAGCTGTTCGCCGCATTGGTGCTCCCCTCCGTCCACTACCTGGGCGGCGGCCATCTCGGTCACCTCCGCCGTGGCCTCAAGCGGTTCCGCGGACACGCCTCCACTCTGCTGATGGGGTCCGACGGAGCTCCGGCCCCCTCCTGGCTGGACAGTCGAACGGCGTTGATCGAGCGGGTCCGCACGGAGATGGTCCAGCGGATCAGTCATCTGGCCGGGACAGCCACGAACCGCACCGAACTGATGCTCGGCGCGCTGCGACGGCACCAACTGCGCATCGGCGAAGCCCGCACGGACATAGCCGACTGGGAGCGTCGACTGGGTCCCCTCCGTACGGCGGCGCCCGAGTCGGCCGGGTACCGCTGACCGACGGCAGCCCCGCCGCCTCGTACGGCCCACGCTCCGGTACCGGTCCCTACGGCCGGTACCGGAACGACAGGACACGCCGGCCACACCATCAGTCCTCGAAAGAGATGCCTCCCCCGTGGGTGGTGGTGTCGGTGACCGTGCCGTCCTCGACCGCACGGGACCGCTCCACGAAAGCCTGGGCCCCGGCCGCGACTTCGCCGTCCCCGACCCACTCTTCCGGGTAGCCGACCCTGACGGTCGCGTCGTACTCGGTCCGGTCGACAGCGGTGCCGTCGCGCAGCGTCTGCGTGGTGGTGTGGGAGAGCTCGCCGCCGATCGAGAAGTCCCCGGCCACCTGGAACGACTCGTCTCCACCCGACCCGTACGAGGGCTCCGTCCCCGTGAGCGACTCGGTCCCGGTGGTTGACTCGGTGCCGTTTACGGCTTCGGTCCCCGCCGAACTTTCCGTGCCGGCCCATACCCCGGCCCCCGAACCGTACGGGGTCTGCGCCTCCCAGCCGGACTCGGCACCGATCCCTCCGAAGTCCGCAGCCTCGCTGCCGTCAGCGCCTCCGGAGCCGTACGCTGCGTCCGTACCTCCCCAGCCTGCCCCGCTGTCGCCGTACGCATCCTCTGAGCCGGCCGTGCCGCCGGCTTCCCAACCGCTCTCGGCCCCGGACCCGCTCTCCATGCTGTACCCGTCCTCGGTAGCTGACATGGCACTCCTCCCTGAGACAGACGGCACCCCACGCCGGATCCCGCTTCCGCGGGCCTTCCCCCGAACCCGTCCCCGCACACGGCCCCGCCGAAATCGGGGGGCATGGCCGGAAGCCATGCTGATCGCCGCCGTCGGCAACCTACCGCCCGACGCTCTCGTCCCACCTGGACGGGTGGACGTCGGAACTGACGGCCGTGGCCCGCCGCTCGCACGCCACCTGCGCACCACGCCCTACGGCGCAGCCGCAGCACCGGTCCGGGCCGGGATCCGGATCGGGCCAGGCCGACGGGTGGCGCTGTGCGGAGTACAGCATCGCGGCCGCGCCGCGGAGGGCAGCGGTGTGTGGTTCCCGGACCGTGGTCACCGGCGCCCGCAGGCCGCCGACGAGCAGCGGGACGAGGTCGGGGCGCAGCCCGCCGTCGCCCGCCAGGAGTACGCCCCGGTTCAGCGCGGCAGCGGTCCTGGCGGTGCGGTCCTGGCGGAGCATGGCACGCACCATCGCCACGACCGCGCCACCGAGCTGTTCCGAAGGGCCGGCCCCGACCGGGTCGCCCGCACCCAGCGCGGTACCGCGTGCGTCGACGACCACGCCCCCGACCAGGAGGACGACCTCGCTGGAGTGCCGGCCGACGTCCGCCACCAGCAGCGGCCCGGTGAGATCGGCGTGCGCCGCGAGAGCCGCGGCACGGGCCGCGGACAGGCTCAGAACCGCCCGCGGGCGCAGCACGTCCACCACCGCACGAGCCCGCTCCCGGTAAGCCGGGCCGTGCATCACAGGCGTGGTGACCACGACCAGGGGACGAGCACGGCGCGGCACGTGAGGGCCGAGCAGCCGGTCGAGCCTCCGGGCCGTCTCAGGGACGTCCGGGATCGTGCCGGATCCGACCGGGTGGTGCGCGACCCGCGCATCCGGCACGTTGATGCCGGGCGTGTCGAGGACCACCCCGCGGCCGGGGACCCAGACCCGCGTGCGGGCACTGCCCATGTCAAGCGCGAGGCCGCCGTACTGAGGGAACAGCGGCCGGGACGGACTGCCGGGGGGGGGCAGGCCGACACCACGTCGGTGGACCGCGCTCATCGCCTGGCCTCCCGCACCTGCTGGCAGCGGCCGCAGTAGCGGGCCTGCGGCACGATGGCCAGGCGTTCCCGGTCGATCGGCCGCCGGCACAGGTGGCAGGTGCCGTAGCCGCCTTCGGCGATGCGCTGCAGTGCCGCTTGGACGTCGGCGAGGACCATGCGCGCCGAAGCGGCGAGTTTGACCTGCACCTCGACCCGCCCCGGGGAGCGGCGCCCCGGCGACTCCCCGGCGTGCGACGCGGCGGCGATCCTCCGCAGCTGCTCCTGTCGGAACAGGAGTTGTTCGTGCAGGTTCTCCTGCAGGGCCGCGAGGTCCTCGAACGACAGGTGCGCGTTCGGGCCGTTGACGGTCTGGTGGTTCACGACGACACCCCTTGGGAGCAGGGCGGACACGCGGACTCGACTGCCACATGGCAGTCAGGTGGTCAGACGGTTCTGGCAGGCGACGCAGTACCGCGTGTAGGGCAGGATTTCCAAGCGCTCCGCGGGGACGACATCGGAACAGCTCAGGCAGGTGCCGTAGGAGCCGTCGTCGAGGCGGGTGAACGCCTCCTCGATCTCCTTGAGCACCCGCCTGCTCGCTTCCGCCTGCGCCGTCAGCAGGTGCCCGTCGGCGCTCTGCCCGCCTCCGAGGAGGGCCTGGAGCTGGGCCGCCCGGCTGCTGCGGGCGTGTTCGAGACGTCGGCGCGCGTCCTGGGCGGACAGCCGGCCGCGGTGCGGGCCGGTCTGGGAAACGTCGAGAGGCACGGCAGAGTCCCTTCGGGTCGGCTCCGGGTGCAGGGGTCGCACCCGCTTCCACGGCAGCGCGCGGTCGGTGGACGGGGCGACCGACGTCTGGGGCGCTGCGGTCCTACGACTGTGCCCGTCGCTCCGCCGGAAAGACATGGGTGTCAGGCCCCATCTCATGCCCAGGCCATGACCATAGATCGCTTTTGAACCTTTGATGTGCGGGTCGAATGCCCTCGACATCTGTCATAAGTAAAGGCAGAGTGGCGCGTGCATGCTCGCAATCAAAGGGAGGGGGTCGCTCCGGTGTCGCTGTTCTGGCGTATCTTCGGGCTCAACGGCGTGGTGCTGGGCGCCGCGACCGCGCTACTGCTGTGGGCACCGGTGACGGTTTCGGTACCGGTACTCCTCACCGAGGCGGTGATCTTGGTGGGCGGTCTGGTCGTCATGCTCGTCGCCAACGCGGCCCTGCTGCGCTGGGGTTTGGCACCGCTGGACCGGCTCAGGGCTCTGATGGCCACCGTCGACCTGCTGCGTCCCGGCCAGCGCCTGCCCATGCCCGGCCCCCGCGGCGGGGCGGACGGCGAGATCGGCCATTTGGTCCGCGCGTTCAACGCCATGCTGGAGCGGCTGGAGCAGGAGAGGGCCGCATCCAGCGCGCGCGTAATCCTCGCCCAGGAGGCTGAGCGCCGCCGGATCGCCCAGGAACTGCACGACGAGGTCGGCCAGAGCATGACCGCGATCCTGCTGGTCCTGGGCCGTGCCGCGGACACCGCCGACGCACCCCTGCGCGAGGACCTCCAACAGGCCCGGGAGATCACCCGCGACAGCCTGGACGAGGTACGCCGCCTCGTACGCCGCCTGCGCCCGGGCGTCCTCGACGACCTGGGCCTGGTCAGCGCCCTGACCTCGCTCACCCAGGACTTCTCCACCCACACCGGTCTGCACGTCGTACGCCACTTCGAGACCGGCCTGCCCGTCCTGGAGCCCGAGACCGAACTCGTCCTGTACCGGGTGGCCCAGGAAAGCCTGACGAACACAGCCCGGCACGCCGACGCGCGCAGTGTCGGCGTGAGCCTGTACCAGGCCGACGACGCGGTGGTGCTGGAGATCGCCGACGACGGCCGCGGCATCGAGGGAGCCTGCGAGGGAGCCGGCATCCGCGGCATGCGCGAACGCGCCCTCCTCGCGGGAGCCGCCCTCCACGTCACCTCCACCCCCGGGTCAGGCACCCGCATCCGCCTCACCACCCCCGCCCTCCCGGAGCCTTGACCATGCCCGATCCCGCACCACTTCCCGATCCCGCACCCCTTCCCGACCCCGGCCACCCCCCGGCCCCGGTCACGCCCGGCCGACGACCGATCCGCATCCTGCTCGCCGACGACCACGCCCTCGTACGCCGCGGCATCCGCCTGATCCTCGACCGGGAACCGGACCTGCAGATCGTCGCCGAGGCGGGAGACGGAGCCGAAGCCGTTCAGGCGGCGCGGAGCACGGACATCGACCTGGCCGTACTCGACATCACCATGCCGCGCCTCACCGGCCTGCAGGCCGCCCGCGAGCTGGCCGCTCTCCGGCCGAACCTGCGGATCCTCATGCTCACCATGCACGACAACGAGCAGTACCTCTTCCAGGCTCTCAAGGCCGGCGCCTGCGGATACGTACCGAAATCCGTCGCGGACCGCGACCTGGTCAGCGCCTGCCGGGCCGCGATGCGCAACGAGCCGTTCCTCCACCCCGGCGGGGTGAGCGCCCTGATCCGCAACTACCTGGAGCGGGGTGTGCACGGCGGGGACGACCGCGACGGCATCCTCACCCCCCGGGAGGAGCAGGTACTCAAACTCGTGGCCGAGGGTCACTCCTCCAAGCACATGGCAGAGCTCCTGTTCATCAGCATCAAGACGGTGCACCGCCACCGGGCCAACCTGCTGCACAAACTCGGCCTCCGAGATCGGCTGGAGCTGACCCGGTACGCCATCCGCACCGGCCTCATCGAACCCTGACCCCGCGCGGGTCCCTCCCCCTTCCCCCGTCACCGGCACCCAGAGAGGACGGCGCATGCACTCCGCACCCCGCACCGCTCCAACCCCCTGGTACCGGATCGTGGCAGCACTCTGCCTGCTCCTCGCTCTCCTGACGACGGCCAATGCCGCCGCCGCACCCGACGCCCGGTCCCGGCCACCCCTCAGCGCCACTGCCGCCTCGGGCAGCGCGGAGCGCGCCCACGACGGCCTCCACGCCGACGCCCCACACGCAGAGAACGACCCCCTCCCGGTCGCGGCCCGAGAGACGCAGCCCGGCGAACGCCCGTCCGCCCCCGACCACCACGCCACCACTTCCCGTACCACCGCCGCAACCCTGGCCGCTGCCGTGCGCGCCCGGGAGCCCCGCACCACCACGACCTCGCCCAGTCCGCCACTCCACGACCGCAACCGGGCACCTCCGGCCCCTCCCGGCATCTGACACCCCCTGCAAACCCACCCCGCCGCGGCCGCACCTGCGGCTCCGCGGCCTGCCTGCCGGAGATCCCGTTGCCACGCCACCACAAGCGCTCGCTGCGCGCACGAGCGCTGCTCGCCCTCGCCGTCCTCGCCGCGGCACTGACCATCGCCCTCACCGTGCCGGTCCGCCTCGGCCTTGACCTCAGCGGCGGAACGCAGATCGTGCTGGAGACCCGCCCCACCCCGGCCACCGGCATCAGCCGTGAAGCCACCGACCGCACCCTGGAGGTCCTGCGCGGCCGCATCGACGCGCTCGGCCTCGCCGAGCCCACCCTCGTGCGCTCCGGCGACCACCGCATCATCGTCGAACTGCCCGGCGTACAGGACCCGGGCAAGGCCGCGGACGTCCTCGGCCGCACCGCACAGCTCACCATCCACGCCGTTCTGGGTCCGGCCGACACCAACGCTCCGGCGGTGCTCCCGGCAACCGAACGCGTCCTCCCCGACGAGTCGGGGCAACCCCTGCGGCTGAAGGCCGCCGCCCTGCGGGGGGACGACGTCAAGGGCGCCGCCGCCCGCTTCGACCCCCAGAACGGCACCGGGTGGCACATCACCGTCGACTTCACCGACCAAGGGTCCGCCCAGTGGGCCGAAACCACCGGCGAGGCGGCCTGCCGTCCGGTCGGCGACCACGGACGACGCATCGCCATCGTCCTCGACGACAGGATCATCTCCTCTCCGGGCATCGACCCGTCCGTCGGGTGCGGAGCCGGCATCGGGGGAGGGGGGACCCGGATCACCGGATCCTTCACCGACACCGAGGCCCGCGAACTCGCGCTGCTCATCTCCGGCGGCGCCCTCCCCGTACCCGTCGAGATCATCGAACAGCGCGTCATCGGCCCGACCCTCGGCGCCGCCGCCATCACCGCCGCCGCCTGGGCCGCCGCCATCGGCACCGCGCTGACCGCGCTGTTCGTCATCGCCGTCTACCGCCTCATGGGCCTGCTCGCCGCGCTCGCCCTCACCTGCTACGGACTCGTCTCCTACGCCGCCCTGGCCGCCCTGGGCGCCACCCTGACCCTGCCCGGCCTCGCCGGATTCGTCCTGACCATCGGCATGGCCGTGGACGCCAACGTCCTCGTCCTCGAACGCGCCCGCGAGGACTTCGCCACCCGCACGCGTCCCACCGCCCGCTCGGCTCTGACCGCCGGGTTCCGCGGGGCACTGAGCGCCATCGCCGACTCCAACATCACCACCCTGATCGCCGCGGCACTCCTCTTCGCCCTCGCTTCCGGACCGGTCCGCGGCTTCGGCGTCACCCTCGGCATCGGCGTCCTGGCATCCATGGTCAGCACCCTGTTGATCACCCGGGTGTTCGCCGAGTACGCGACGAGCCGCCCCTTCGTGCACCGCCGCCCCCGCATGACGGGCATCGCGGACACCGGCTGGATCCGGGACCGCCTGCTGCGCCGCAACCCGCACCTGATGCGCCACCCCCGCCGCTGGCTGGCCGTGTCCGCCGCCCTTCTCGTCGCCGCGGCGTCGGGTGTACTCATCCGCGGCCTCGACCTCGGCATCGAGTTCAGCGGCGGCCGGCTCATCGAGTACACCACCAGCCGCTCCGTCGACCCCGAACGCGCCCGCACCGCCCTGTCCGAGGCCGGCTTCCCCCGCACGCTCGTCCAGACGTCCGGCGACAACGAACTGACGGTCCGGGCCGAAGACCTGACGAACTCCCAAACCGGCACGGTCACCGACACCATCACCAGGCTCGGCGGCGACGCCCGGAAGATCCGCGACGAACTCGTCGGCCCCACCCTGGGCGAAGAACTGCGCCGCAACGCGCTCATCGCCCTCGGGCTCGCCCTCGCCGCCCAACTGGCCTACCTGACGGTCCGCTTCCGCTGGCGGTTCGCCACCGCGGCCGTTGCCGCACTCGCCCACGACGTGCTCATCCTCGTCGGCGTGTTCGCCTGGCTCGGCAAACCGATCGACGGCGTCTTCCTGGCAGCCCTGCTGACCGTCATCGGCTACTCGGTCAACGACTCCGTCGTCCTCTTCGACCGCATCCGCGAACTCCTGACCCCCAACCGGACCGCATCCCTGGCCCTCACAGCGAACCGGGCGATCCTTCAAACCCTCCCCCGCACGGTCAACACGGGCATGGGCGCGGCCCTCATCCTGACCGCCCTGGCCCTCCTCGCCGAGGACACCCTCACGGACTTCGCCCTGGCGCTGCTCATAGGCCTGGCCATAGGGACCTACTCCTCCGTCTTCACGGCCACCCCGACCGCCCTGACCCTGCACCCAGCGGCCCGACCCCGTACCCCGCACCGGGCAAGTGCAGTGGCTGGGCACCCGGATCAGCCCACGCGGTTCCGGTCGGCACAGCGCTGATGGTGACGTGGGTGTTGTGGGGCGAAGCGACGGACAGGACCGGCCGGCAGAGTGCCGTACCCGGGCCGCGCGCCCGTCGGGGGCTGCGGGGCAGCGCTTAGGCTGGCCGGATGAGTGAGAAGCGCCCCTCGCGGCCGTTGGCCGTCTTCGACATCGACAACACGCTGGCCGACACCGCCCACCGCCAGCACTTCCTGGAGCGCCGCCCGAGGGACTGGTCCGGGTTCTTCGCCGCGGCCCCGGCAGATCCGCCGCTCGCGCGCGGCATCGCCCTGGCGGTGGAGAGCGCCGCCGACTGCGAGGTGGTCTACCTGACCGGGCGGCCCGAGCGGTGCCGGGCCGACACGCAGGACTGGCTCACGCGGCACGGTCTGCCCGAGGGGCGGGTGTGGATGCGCGGCAACCAGGACCGGAGGCCGGCCCGGACGACCAAGCTGGAGGTGCTGGGCCGGATCGCCCGGGGTCGGGAGGTGCGCATGCTCGTGGACGACGACGAACTGGTCTGCCAGGCCGCGCGGGCGGCCGGCTTCCGCGTGGTCGTCGCCGACTGGGCGGCGGACGCGCCCGAGCTCAAGTCCGGCCAGGAGGTCGAGGGCCGGACCTGAGCGTCCAGGGCGGGGCCCTGGGAGTCCCGCCGTTGGGCCGGCCGCCCGTGGGGGAGGGCTCTCAGTCCTCGCCTTCGAGGCGGAAGCCGACCTTCAGTCCGACCTGGTAGTGGGCGATCTCCCCGTTCTCGATGTGGCCGCGCATCTGGACCACCTCGAACCAGTCCAGGTTGCGTACGGTCTGGCCCGCCCGGGCGATGCCGTTGCGGATGGCCTGATCGATGCCCTCGTGGGAGGTGCCGACGATCTCGGTCACCCGGTACGTGTGGTTGGACATGGAGTCTCCCGACAGTGGGTCGCTTTTGCCTGGTACTACGGTGCCCCAGTAAGTGCGGCTTCGCGAACTTTGAGCCAACAATCCCGAGCGAAAGACCCTTGACCGGCCTATTGGTCTATGCCAATTTCGAGCCATCCGAGACCGAGCCCCAGAAGGTGACCCTCTTGAAGATGCGCTTCCTCGCCGTGTGCACGGCTCTCGCGGCCGCGACCGCCCTGACGGGCTGCAGTCAGTGGGCCGACCCGGCGGCGGGGCGGCAGAAGGTGACGCTCTGGCTGATGAAGGGAAGCGCCTCCGAGGACTTCGTCGACCGGTTCACCGCGTCCTTCGAGCAGGAGCACCCCGAGGTCGACCTGGACGTGCGGATCCAGGAGTGGACGGGCATCGGCGAGAAGGTCAACGCCGTCCTCAAGGGGACCAGCAAGGAACCCGCCGACGTCATCGAGGTCGGGAACACCCAGGTCGCGCAGTACATCGAGACCAGGGGCCTCTCCGAGCTGACCCTTGAGGCACTGCGCGAGTGGGACAGCGGGCAATGGCTCAAGGGCCTCGCCGAGCCGGCCAGCGTCAACGGCGCCCAGTACGCCGTCCCCTGGTACGCCGCCAACCGTGTGGTCGTCTACAACAAGGACCTCTTCGCCGACGCCGGGATAAAGACCCCGCCCAAGAACCGCCAGGAGTGGATCCAGGCAACCCAGAAGCTCGACAAGGGCACCCAGCAGGGCATCTACCTCGCGGGCCAGAACTGGTACGTCCTGGCAGGCTTCGTCTGGGACGAGGGCGGCGAACTCGCCGTCGAGACCGGCGGCAGGTGGGTCGGCACCCTCGACGACGAGAAGGCCCTGGCCGGCATGGAGTTCTACAAGCAGCTCCAGGCCCTCGGGGACGGCCCCAAGGACGCCGACGAGGAGACGCCCCCTCAGTCGCAGGTCTTCGCCCGCGGCCAGGTCGCGCAGATCATCGCCACGCCCGGCCAGGCCGCCGAGATCGAGGCGGCCAACCCCGCGCTGAAGGGCAAGCTGGGGTTCTTCCCGATCCCCGGCAAGACCTCCGACAAGGCCGGTTCCGTCTTCACCGGCGGCTCCGACCTGATCATCCCGGAGCGGACCGGCAACCGGGAGGGCGCCGTCGACGTGATCACGGCCCTGATCAGCGAGAGGTGGCAGACCGAACTCGCCCGCACGATGAGCTACGTACCGAACAGGACCACGCTCGCGCACGTGGTCGAGGGCAACGAGGGCGCCGCGAACATGGCGCCCGGCGCCGCCCAGGGCCGGGCGACCCCGGCCTCCGCCCGCTGGGCCGAGGTCGAGGCGAAGAACCCGATCAAGCCGTACATGACGGCCGTGCTCACCGGCCAGGACCCCAAGCAGGCCGCCCGCGCCGCCTCCGAGGAGATCGGCCGGGTCCTCAGCTCGGACCGCTGACCCGGCGGCGCGGCCCGCCCGTCGGCCGCGGCCCGGATCCGGCCGCCCGTAGGATCCGGCCGGCCGCGCGCCCAGGCGGGACGCCGCGGCCGGCCGGACGGCAGGGGGCCGGTCAGACGCCCGGTCCGCCGGCGACCGAAAGCGACAGTGCGAAGCGGCCCGCCGCGTCCGTCCACCACTGGGTCAGTTCCAGCCCGGCCGCGGCGAGCTCCTTGCGTACGCCCTCCTGGCGGAACTTCGCGGACACCTCCGTCAGGATCTCCTCACCCGCCGCGAACGGCACCACCAGGTCCAGTGCCCGGACCTTCACCGTCAGCTCGGAGCGGGCCCGCAGCCGCATCTCGATCCACTCCTCCTCGCTGTTCCACACCGCCACGTGCTCGAAGTCGGCGGTGTGGAAGTCGGCGTCCAGCTCACGGTTGATCACGGCCAGCACGTTCTTGTTGAACTCCGCCGTCACCCCCCGCGCGTCGTCGTACGCCGTCACCAGAACGGCCTCGTCCTTCACCAGGTCCGTGCCCATCAGCAGCGCGTCGCCGGGCGACAGCATCGCCCGTACGGACGCCAGGAACACCGCCCGCTCCGGCGGCAGCAGATTGCCGACCGTGCCGCCGAGGAACACCACCAGCCGGGGTCCGGGAGAGTCCGGCAGGTGCAGCGCGGCGGTGAAATCGGCGAGCAGGGCGTGCACCCTCAGCCCCGGATGGCCGGCCAGCAGGGTCTCGGCCGCGCCGCGCAGGGCGCTCTCGCTGACGTCCACCGGTACGTAGGTGTCCAGCGCAGGCATCGCCTCGATCAGGTGCCGGGTCTTCTCCGAGGAGCCGGAGCCCAGCTCCACCAGGGTGCGGGCCCCGCTCACGGCGGCGATCTCCCGCGCCCGCTCCAGCAGGATCTCCCGCTCCGCGCGGGTCGGGTAGTACTCGGGCAGCCGGGTGATCTCCTCGAAGAGTTCGCTGCCCCGCGCGTCGTAGAACCACTTGGGCGGCAGCACCTTGGGCGTGCGGGTCAGCCCGTGCAGCACGTCGGCGCGCAGCGCGGTCTCCGCCGCGTCCTCGTCGAGGGTCCTCGTCAACTGGAAGCTGGTCACGGGCGGTTCTCCTTGAGCGGGGTCAGGCGGACCCGGGTGGGGGTGGCGGTCAGCAGGGTCCGGTCGGGCACTTCGCACCACCGGGTGTCGTCGTCGTACGGCTCGGACGCCACCACGGTGCGCCCGCCCGCGGGATCGGCCAGGTACCAGAGCGAGTCGCCCCAGGCGGTCGCGGCGATCGCCGCCCCGTCCGTCAGGAGCAGGTTCAGCCGGGAGCCGGGCGCGGCCGAGGACAGCTCCCGCACCGGCTCGGCGAGCGCCGTCCCCAGGTCGTCCCCGGCCCGCAGGCGGCGCCGCACCAGCGCCCACACCAGTGCCGAGTCCGTGCGGGCCGCCATCTGGAGCAGTTCCTCGGGCGGCAGTGCCGCAGCGAGCGGGGCTGCCGACGCGGGCCAGTTCCGCACCGCCCCGTTGTGGCTGAACAGCCACGGACCGTCCGTGAACGGAGCGGCGGCGGCCTCCCCGTCGGCCCCGGCCAGCGTGGCGTCGCGTACGGCGGCCAGTACGGCCCCGCTGCGTACGACCCGGGCGAGATCGGTGAAGGTCAGATCACCCCAGATCGGCCCGGCGCGGCGGTAGCGGGCGGGGACCGGGTCGCCCTCCGCGTACCAGCCGACGCCGAAGCCGTCGGCGTTGACCGTGCCGTGCCGCTGGCGGCGCGGCTCCCAGGACTGGCGCACCAGTGAGTGCTCGGGGTCGCTCAGCAGCCTCCCGAGTCCCACCACGGGTCCCACGTAGGCGAGATGACGGCACATCAGACGTCCCTCGCGGTGCGGAAGCCGGAGAAGATCTGCCGCCGCACCGGCAGGTCCCAGTTGCGGAAGGTGCCCCGGCAGGCCACCGGGTCCACCGCGAAGGAACCGCCCCGCAGCACCTTGTGCTCCGGGCCGAAGAACACCTCCGAGTACTCCCGGTAGGGGAAGGCCCGGAAACCCGGGTAGGGCAGGAAGTCGGAGGCCGTCCACTCCCACACGTCGCCGATCAGCTGGCGCACGCCGAGCGGGGAGGCCCCGGCCGGGTAGCTGCCCGCGCGGGACGGGCGCAGGTGGCGCTGGCCCAGGTTGGCGTGGGCGGGCGTCGGGTCGGCGTCGCCCCACGGGTAGCGGGCCGAGCGGCCGGTCGCGGGATCGAAACGGGCCGCCTTCTCCCACTCGGTCTCCGTGGGCAGCCGCCGGCCCGCCCAGCGGGCGTAGGCGTCCGCCTCGTACCAACTGACGTGCAGAACCGGTTCTTCATCGGGGACGGGCTCGGTCACACCGAAGCGGCGGCGCAGCCATTCACCACCCTCCCTGTGCCAGAACAGCGGCGCCTCGATCGAGTGGCGGCGGATCTGGTCCCAGCCGGGCGCCGCCCACCAGCGGGGCTCGTGGTAGCCGCCGTCCGCGATGAAGGCGCGGTACGCGCCGTTCGTCACCGGCAGAGTGTCCATCCAGAACGCCGCGGTCTCCCGCTGGTGCGCGGGCCGCTCGTTGTCCAGCGACCACGGCTCGGTGGAGGTCCCCATCGTGAAGGGGCCCGCCGGTATGAGGACTTCGCGGGTGCCCGGGGGATCGTAGGGTGCGTCCGGCTCCGGGGCGGCCAGCACGGGGGCACCCTGCCGCAGCTGATGCGTGATCAGCATCGTCTCATCGTGCTGCTGTTCGTGCTGCGCGATCATCCCGAAGGCGAAACCGTCGTCCAGGAGCGGGCTGCCCTCCAGCGGGGTGCGCTCCAGCAGGTCGAAGACCCGGCCGCGCACCTCGGCCGCGTACCGGCGGGCCTCCGCCGGACCCAGCAGCGGCAGCTTCGGCCGTTCAGCGCGCGGATGCTCGAAGGCGTCGTAGAGCGGGTCGATCTCCGGGCGCATCGACTCCCGCCCGTCGAGCCGGCGGAGCAGCCACAGCTCCTCCTGGTTCCCGATGTGTGCCAGGTCCCAGACCAGCGGGGACATCAGGGGGGAGTGCTGGGCGGTGAGGTCGGCGTCGGTCACCGCATCGGTGAGGGCCGCCGTCCGGGCCCGCGCGGCGGTCAGCGAGGCGGCCGCCCGTTCGCGCAGTCCGGGGTGGGATTCGGTGGTCATCGCAGGGCCTCCTTCCCCTCGGGCCGCGGCTGCGGCGGTTCGTCGCCCGGACATCGGCCGCGCAGCACGAAGCGCTCGTTGAACGCGCCGACGGTGTCCCGGACGTGTGTGCTCGCGCCGAGGCGGGGCAGCGCCTCGGCGGCCGCGCGGAAGCAGGTCCTGGCGGCCGCCCGCAGTTCCGGATCGGCCAGGGCGTGCCGGGCGGCGGACCGCCAGAGCGGATTGCGGGGCGCGGGCTCCGCACCATAGGCGTCGGCCAGGCCCTTGGCCACCCGGTAGGCGGTCTCGGCGGCCTCCGGGTCGTCGAACAGTGCGTGTACGACGGCCACCGGGACCAGCCAGCCGTCGTCACCGGGCTGCGCGTCGATCATGCGCAACTCCATGTGGCCGCGCGGGCGTACGGGCGGGAACAGCGTGGTGAGGTGGTAGTCGAGGTCCTCGGCGGTGGGCGCCCGCCGGGCCCGCCCGTCGTCGCCCGAGCGCAGCCAGTCGCGGAAGGTCGTACCGGGCGGGACGTCCCACGGCTCGCCCTCGTAGGACCGTACGCACATCACCTCGGTGTCCAGGGCCTGCCGCACCCAGCCGTCCCGCGGTCCCGCGTCCAGCGGCGGGGCGAGGGTGCGCCGGGAGTCCAGGTCGTTCCAGATCCCCTGGCGGGAGCAGCGCCAGTCGGCGTACGGGCCCTCGTGCGCGGGGGAGTTGGCGAAGGCGGCCACCAGGACCGCGCCCAGCAGATGGGCCATCCGCCAGCGCCGGCCGTGGCCGAGCACACCGGGCTCCTCGTATCCGGCGTCCACGCAGACCTGCACGGAGGCGGAGGCGCACATCATGGCGCGGCCGGCCGGGCCGGTGCGGTCGAAGTACGCCTCCATCGCGTCGTAGCGCGGGCTGTTCAGCAGCCGGTGGTACGGGAGGCGGGTGTCGCGGCCGAGGCCCCGCAGGACCAGTCCCTGCTCGTACAGGGCGGCGCGGACGGCGGTGAGGTCGTCCTGGAGCCCGTCCACGCAGCCGGTGAGGGAGGTGGCGGGGGCCGAGCTGAGTTCGAGCTGGCCGCCGGGCTCGACGGTCACCCGGGAGTTCAGGGTGAGCGCGCGGGCCGCGGCGTGCGCCGCCCGCAGCCGCTCGGGGGCCACGCGCAGGCCGGGCCGCTCGGCGTCCAGGACCAGCCATTCGAGTTCGGCACCGAGCAGACGGGGCGGGCCGGTCTTGAAGCAGATCCCGTGAATCAGGTGCTCGGCCTGGGTCTCGCCGAGCGCGGGGGAGGGGGGAGCGGTGCCTGGCGGGGGTTGCGGAACGGGTGGGTCGAGGGGCATGACCGGGGTCCTCTTCTCCTGTCGTCGGCCGTGACGTCACCCGTGCCTACCCCTCCCTCGGGCACAAAATCCTTTGCCGCCGGGGGAATGGAGTGCCGAGGATGGCGGTGTGAGCAGCAGATTGCGCGAGATCGCGCGGGAGAACGCGGAGATCCTGGCGGCCGGGGGGTACCGGACGCGGTCCGGACGGCAGATCCAGCTCGCCGCCGCCCTGGCGGACGCCAAGGCAGGAACCAGAATATATGGACCAAACCGTGCCATTCCAGGCGAAGCGGCCGTAGGGGGTGGCCGTGCGACGGCCGTCGAGGTCACCGGGGAGAGCAGTACGGTCGCCGCCCGCAGGCTCGCGGCGAACGCTCCGGCGGCGACCGGAACGGCCGGGGCGGACGCCGCGGTGGCGGTCCTGAACTTCGCGTCGGCCCGGAATCCCGGGGGCGGCTACGTCCGCGGGGCCAAGGCCCAGGAGGAGGCCCTGTGCCGCGCCTCCGCCCTGTACGAGACGCTGCTGGAGGCACCGGAGTACTACGCGGTGCACCGCGCGGAAGTCAGCACCTTCTACACCGACCGGGTGATTCACTCCCCCGGGGTGCCGGTCTTCCGCGACGACCGTGGCGTGCTGATGGAGTCGCCCTTCCTGGCCGGGTTCCTCACCTCGCCCGCTCCGAACGCGGGGACGATCCTGCGGCAGGAGCCGGAGCGGGTCGCGGAGATCCCCGGAGCGCTCGCCCGGCGTGCGGGGCTCGTCCTGGAGGTGGCGGCGTCGCACGGATACCGGAGCCTGGTCCTCGGCGCGTGGGGCTGCGGGGTGTTCCGCAACGACCCCGCGCAGGTGGCGGAAGCCTTCCGCGGGCTGCTCGCGGGCCGCTTCGAGGGCACCTTCGACCGCGTGGTCTTCGCGATCCTGGACCGCGATCCGTCCACCCGCGAGGCCTTCGAACGGGCCTTCGCCGCCTAGGGTCTGTATCGAGTTGCCCCGCGGGGCAACTCGATACAGACCCTAGCGGACCTGAGGGAGGCCCCGGGGACGCGGACGCCGCGGTGCGGCCCGGACCGGTGCAGTACGGCGGTGCGGTCGCGGCGGGAGCCGAACGGCAGGCTCCGTGCCGCGGCCGGAACGCCTGACGGGCCGCGGCCCAGACCCCTCAGGGATCGCGGGACAGCCCTCAGTGCCAGCCGTAGCGTTCCCGCAGACGGGTGACGACCAGGCCGAAGCGGCCCCGGTCCAGCGCGCAGGCCTCCCGTCGCATCCCCGACTCGTGGACCCGCAGAACCCGGTCGACGTCCACCCACGACTCCCGGCCCGCACTGTCCCACGGGCCCGTCCCGATCGGGACCCACTCGTGGTCGTGGTCGTGGCGCTTGCTGGACAGCTGGACGGCGAGCAGCGTGCGGCCGCCCGCCTCGCGGGCCACCACCAGTACCGGGCGGTCCTTGCCGCGGCCGTCGTTCTCCTCGAAGGGGACCCACGTCCATACGATCTCGCCCGGGTCGGGGTCGCCGTCGGGATCCGGCGTGTACTCGGTCCGTACCGGCCCGATGGCGCGCGGATCGGCCTCGGTGGTGGCGGTGGCGCCGTCGCGGCCCGGCTGCTCGGCGCGGCCGGCGTTGCTGTGGTGTGAAAGTGCCGTCATCCGGGCGAGGGTAGCGCCTGCCGGGGGCGGGCCGGCCGTCAGTCCGTGACCAGGGCCAGCACGAAGCCGTCGTAACCCTTGACGCCGACGGTCTGCAGGGCCGTGGCGGTGAGCCGGGGGTGACCGGCGATGAGCTCGGTGAACCGGCGCACCCCCGCTACCCGGGGGTCGGTGCCGGCGGGGTCGACCACGGCGCCGTCCCGCACGACGTTGTCGCCGATGATGACGCTGCCGGGCCGGGTGAGCCTGAGGGCCCACTCCAGGTACGTGGGGTTGGAGGGCTTGTCCGCGTCGATGAAGACCAGGTCGAAGGGGCCCGTTCCGGTCAGTCCGGGCAGCAGGTCGAGGGCCCTGCCGCGGCGGATCTCGACCCGGTCCTCCAGCCCGGCGCGGGCGATGTTGGAGGCGGCGGTGTCGGCGCACCGGTCGTCCGCCTCCAGCGTGACCAGCCGCCCGTCCTCGGGGAGCGCCCTGGCGAGCCATATGGTGCTGTAGCCGCCGAGCGTGCCGATCTCCAGAATGGTGCGGGCGCCCCTGATCCGGGCCAGGAGGTGCAGCAACTTGCCCTGGTTCGGCGCGACCTGATGGGCGGGCAGCCCCGCCGCCTCACTGGCCGCGGCTGCTGCCGCCAGTGCCTCGTCCTCGTCGACCAGCAGCCCGTCGAAGTACGCGTCGACCGCCGTCCAGGTCTGCGGGCCCACGGGTCCCCCTCCATCGCGTCCACGCCCGTGCGGGCTCGTCCTGCCCGCAGGTGCTCGTTCGCAGAGGGAACTTACAGGGTGCGCCCCTCCGCCTCGTGGTGTGCGCCCGTGCACAGCGCCCAGCAGACAAGGATGTTGATCGCGATGAGCACCAGCGCCCACAGCGGGTAGTACGGCAGCCACAGGAAGTTGGCGAAGGCGCCCAGACCGGCGACGGTGATGCCGAAGTAGCGGGCCCACAGGGCGCCGGTGGCGAGGAGGGAGCATCCGGCCGCCACGAGGGCGACACCCAGGATGAGGTGGACCCATCCCCAGCCGGTCAGGCTGAACTCGAACAGGTAGTGGCGCGTCACCACGAACAGGTCGTCACTGGCGACGGCGGCGATCCCCTCGAAGAACGCCATCGCCCCGCCGAAGATCATCAGGACCGCCGCCAGCAGGGTTCTGCCCGACGTTGCCGCGTGCCACGGGTCCGGATGCGTGCGGGCCGTCCGCGATCCGCCGGCGTCTGTGGCCATTTCTGTCTCCTTGGGTGCCAGGGCCGGACGGCCGGGCGGGCCGGGCCGGCGAGATCCCCCCTTCAGCGTGTCACGGGTGCTCACCGTCGGCATTCCGGCCTGGCGGCATTCCCCCTGGCCGCATTCCCATGGCGGCCTCCGACCTCAGGCCCCGCCCGCCCCCGGCCGCTGGCCTCTCAGCCCGGTCGCCGCGCCGCCCAGCCCTCCGCCGCCTCCACCTGCGCGGCCAGCGCCAGCAGCAGCGGCTCCGAGTCCGCCGGCCCGAGCAACTGGGCGCCCATCGGCAGCCCGTCCTCCGTCAGCCCGGCCGGGATGTTCACCCCGGGCCAGCCCAGCACGTTCCACGTCCAGGCGTAAGGGCATGCGGCGATCATCGCCCGGTCCGTGGCCATGGCCCCCATCCCGGCCAGCGCACCGATCCGTAGCGGCGGAGTGGCCGTCGTCGGGGTCACGACCACGTCGAAGCGGCCGAAGATCTCACCGACCCGCCTCTGCAGCAGGGCCTCCGCCCGGCGCGAGACCCGCAGCGCCAGACCGCCCAGCAGGCGGCCCGTCCGCACGGCCTCGTGCGTACGCGGATCCAGCAGCGACGGATCCGGCGTCCGCGCCGCCCAGTCCCGTACGCCGCTGGTCGCCCGCGGTACGAACGTCAGGCCGATCGGGCCGTACCGGGGGTCCTCCGCGATCACCTCGTGGCCCAGCGACTCCAGCCGCGCGGCCAGCCGCTCCACCGCGGAACGCACCTCCGGGTCGAGCGGCGTGGGCGTCGCGGTGAAGGCCGTTCCGAAGGAGAGCGCGATCCGCAGCCGGCGCGGGGGCCGCCGGGCCGCCTCGACCGCTGTGATGCGGGCCGGGCGGTGCAGGTCCCCGGGGTGCGGTCCGCTCGCGGCGTCCAGCAGGAGAGCCGCGTCGGCGACCGTGCGGGCCAGTACCCCGTTGACCGTCAGCCCGTTGAAGGACTCCGGCTCCGGCCAGGTGGAGATGCGCCCGCGCTGCGGTTTCACACCGACCAGGTGGGTCCAGGCGGCGGGGATCCGCACCGAGCCGGCACCGTCCGAACCGAGCGCGGCCGGAACCAGGCCCGCCGCCACGGCCGCCGCCGAACCGCCCGACGAGCCACCCGGCGTGTAGGACCGGTTCCACGGATTGCGGGTCGCTCCGAAGGCCTCTCCCTCGGTGAAGGGCCACTGCCCCAGCTCCGGCGTCTGGGTCTTGCCGACGATGACCGCTCCGGCCGCGCGCAGCCTGCGTACCGCCTCGCTGTCGGCGGTCTTCCGCGCGAAGGCGCCGGCGCAGCCGAACGAGGTGGGCTCACCGGCCACGTCCATGTCGTCCTTCACCGCGACCGGCACGCCGAGCAGCGGCAGCCGCTCGCCCGCGGCCAGCATCCGGTCCGCCGCCTCGGCCTCGGCGAGCGCCGCTTCGGCGCGGACCGTGCGGAAGGCGTTGAGCTCGGGCTGCGCCGCGGCGATCCGGCGCAGCGCCTCCTGTGTCAACTCACGTGCGGAGACACTGCCTTCGGCCAGTGCCCCGGCCATGTCGACCAGGCCGCGGGGCATCGAGGCTCCTGCTGTGGACTGCGCCGTCACGGCCGCCGTCCCGGCCGCCGTGACCGCTGCCGCGGCAGCACCGGATGACTCCGACATCGCGAACCCTCCCCCATTACCGATCGGTAGGAAAAGACCGTAGCGGGGAGGTGGCCCGAATGTCAGAGCAAGGACGAGACCTCCTCGCCCCAGCCGGCAAGCGTGTCGACGGCCCGCCAGCGGTACGGGCCCTCGACCAGGGCCGCGGCAAGGACCCGATCGCGGTGCCCGGGTATCAGCCCGGCGAGGGCAGGCAGCCGGAGCACGGCCAGGAGCAGCCCCAGCGCGGCCTCGCGGACCTCGGGCTGCCCGGCGTCGAGGAAGGGCCGGGCGGCCGCGCAGAACTCCGGGGCGAGATCGAGGAACGCCTCAAGGTCCTCCTCGTCGCCGTAAGGCCGCTCCCGCTGCGCCAAAGCCTCCACGACGGAGTCCCCGAGCCAGCTCAGCAGCCCGGCACGCAACGGGAACGGGGCCTGCGGACCGAGGTCGACCTCCTCCTGCGCGCAGCGGTCGGTCACCCGCGCGAGCGTCCGCGGATCCCCGAGGGCGGCGGCCACGAACCGGGCGGCGGGAGCCGTGGCCGTGTAGAAGACCTGCTGGCGCGTGTGGGCCTCGACCAGGGACCGGAAGGCCATGCCCTGCACGGCCGGGTCCTCGTCGAGCAGCTCCAACAGGAGCACGGGCGTGGCCGGCGCCACGTCCGGGCAGCAGTGCTCCACCGCGTTCCAGTCGGTCCGCAGCAGCAGGTCCCGCGGGTCCACAAAGGCTTCGTACTCGTCGGCGTCGCTCATGGCGCCAGTGTCGCGACCGCCACTGACACCCGGCGTCCTGATCCACCGCCGGCCGAACGGCCGGACGCCGGAGCCGGCGGTTCAGGAACCGGCCGTTCAGGAACCGGTGGCGCGGACCGAACCGGTACTGGCACCGCTGGTGTCGCCCAGGAAGCAGGTGACCTCGCGGTCACCGAGGGCCCAGGTGGCGGCCTGCGGGAAGTAGTAGTAGACCTCCAGCTTCTCCGAGAGCTGCGGGTCCTTGCCCACGTAGTCGGTCAGCAGCGTGCCGGAGCACTTCTCCTCGGCGAGCGAGGTGACCTTCTCCGTGCCCGGGTACGCACCGCCCTCCAGATCGAAGACGGCGTACGCCTCGCCCTCGTGCGGCTGGTCACAGGGCAGCACGCGCACCGAGAACGAGGCCTGGCCGCCGTCCTCGTCCTGGTAGTCCGCCAGGTCGCCGCCCGTGCTGAAGCAGTCCCCCTTGCGGATGTCGCTCACCTTGCTGGATCCCGAGCCGGTGACCTGGCCGCCGGTGTCGCGCTTCGGAGAGCCGGCGTCGTCCAGCGCTCCGGAGAGCCCGAGGATCAGGAGAATGCCGTAGAAGGCGATGGTCGCGCCGTGGATGACGATCGCCGCGACGGCGAGGCCCTTGCCCTTCTCTCCCCGCCGGCGGATCTGGGAGAGGGCCACGATGCCGAGGATCAGCGGGACCAGCGGGATCGCGCACACGAGCGACATGACGAACGCGACGATGGCCAGCGCGTTGTTCTTCTGCGGGGCCGGCGGATACCAGCCCTGCGGCCCGCCGAACGGCGCGGGCTGTCCCGGCGGGCCGTACGGTCCCGGCTGCGGGTACTGCTCGGGGTACGGCGGGGGGCCGGGCGGTATGGACATGCGCGTGGAGCTCCTTGCTCGGAGGATCGGAGGCCGCCGACGCCGGAGCGGCGGCGACGACGGCCCCCCGCCCCGTGCAGGCAGGCTTGATGGTCGCACGGGGCTCGGACACCCCGGGCGCCGGTATCCCCGCGGTGCGCGGCCCGTCCGTCGGCGCGGCTCCCGAAGGGGGCCGTTGACAGGCGGTGACCTGCGGACGGACACTGCGGGCGCGCCCCACCGGGCGTGCCCGGTGGCGTGCCCCGGTGCCCCTGCCGGCACCGGTGCGCCCGCGCCCGTACGGATCCGCCCAGGAGAGACCCCATGAGCATCCGCACCGTCCGCGACGTCTACGTCGTCGACGCCGTCCGCACCCCGATCGGCAAGTTCGGCGGCGCCCTCGCCGGGGTCCGGCCGGACGACCTGGCCGCGCACGTCGTGCGCGCGCTGGTGGACCGTACGCCCGACCTCGACCCGGCCCGTGTCGACGACGTCGTCTTCGGCGACGCCAACGGCGCGGGCGAGGACAACCGCGACGTGGCCCGCATGGCGGTACTGCTGGCCGGACTGCCGGTGACCGTCCCCGGCGTCACCGTCAACCGGCTCTGCGGATCCGGCCTGGAGGCCGTGATCCAGGCGGCCCGCGCCATCGCGCTCGGCGACGCCTCCGTGGCCATCGCCGGCGGCGTCGAGTCGATGAGCCGCGCCCCCTGGGTGGTGCAGAAGCCCGAACGGGCCTACCCCGCCGGGCACCAGCAGATGTGGTCCACCACGCTGGGCTGGCGGATGACGAACCCGCGGATGCCCGCCGAGTGGACCGGCTCCCTCGGCGAGGGCGCCGAGCTGATCGCCGACAAGTACGCCATCACCCGCGAGGCGCAGGACGCCTTCGCGCTGGAGAGCCACCGCAAGGCCGCGGCCGCCTGGGCCGCCGGCCTGTACGACGGGGAGACCGTGCCCTACGAGGGCGTGGACCTGGCGCGGGACGAGTGCATCCGCGACGGCTCCACGCCCGAGGCGCTGGCCAGGCTCAAGCCCGCCTTCCGCACGGACGGCCGGGGCACGGTCACGGCGGGCAACGCCTCCCCGCTGAACGACGGCGCGGCCGCGCTGCTGCTGACCGACGAGGCGGGCCTGGCCGCCACCGGCCGCGAACCGCTCGCCCGGATCAGCGCCTGCGCCGCCACCGGGATCGAGCCCCAGCTCTTCGGCCTCGGCCCGGTGGACGCCGTGCAGCGCGCCCTCGGCAAGGCCGGGCGCGGCCTCGGCGACCTCTCCGTCCTCGAACTCAACGAGGCGTTCGCGGCGCAGGCCCTGGGCTGCCTGGCGGCCTGGCCGGAGCTGGACCCGGCCGTCGTCAACCCGCGCGGCGGCGCCATCGCCATCGGCCACCCGCTCGGGGCATCCGGTGCCCGGCTGGCCGGCGCGGTCGCACACCAGCTGGCCGCGGCGGGCTCCGGCACCGGCATGGCGGCACTGTGCATCGGCGTCGGGCAGGGCATCGCCCTCGTCCTGGAGCGCTGATCCCCCACCCCAGGGCGTCGATCCTTTCCGGTCAGCATCCGTCGTCAACTGCCCGATAACTGAACAGAAGTGGCGCCTCCGGTCTGGCACGATGGCGCGTGCTGCCGCCCCCTCGCCCGGCATCCCGCCCATCCCCCTCCGGAGGCACCGCGCCATGCCGCTCCTCGACCCGATGCTCTGGCAGGACGGACCCACACTCACCGGCGGCGCGGCCCCGGTCGTCGAACCCGCGACCGGCCGCACCCTCGCCACCCTCGATCTCGCAGCGCCCGCCGACATCGCGGAGGCCGCCGTGCGCGCCCGGGCGGCACAGCGCGACTGGTCCCGCACCACCCACCCCGAGCGGGCCGCGGTGATGCGCCGAGCCGGAGACCTCTTCACCGCCCACGCCGACGAGCTGAGCCGGTGGCTGGTGCGCGAGTCCGGGTCGATACCCGGCAAGGCGGCCTTCGAGCTGCACGTCGCCGCGCAGGAGTGCTACGAGGCGGCGGCGCTGGCCTCGCGCCCGACCGGGCACGTGCTGCCGAGCGAGGCGCCGCGGCTGTCCTTCACCCGCCGGGTGCCGGCCGGCGTGGTCGGCGTCGTGGCCCCCTTCAACGCCCCGCTGATCCTGGCGATCCGCTCGGTCGCACCGGCTCTGGCGCTCGGCAACGCGGTGCTGCTCAAACCCGACCCGCGCACCGCCGTCTGCGGCGGACTCGCGCTCGCGGCGGTCCTCGCCGCCGCGGGGCTGCCCGACGGGCTGCTGCACGTCCTGCCCGGCGGCGCCGCCACGGGCGAGGCGGTGGTCGCCGACCCGCGGGTGCGGGTGGTCTCCTTCACCGGATCCACCGCCACCGGCCGTACCGTCGGTGAACTGGCGGGACGTCACCTCAAGCGCGCCCACCTGGAGTTGGGCGGCAACTCGGCCCTCGTCGTGCTCCGCGACGCCGACGTGGGGGCCGCCGTCGCCCAGGCCTCCTGGGGCTCCTTCTTCCACCAGGGCCAGATCTGCATGACGGCAGGCCGCCACCTCGTGCACGCCTCGCTCTACGACGAGTACGTCGAACGGCTCGCCGCGCGAGCCGAGGAACTGGCCGTGGGCGACCCGTACCGCGAGCAGGTCCACCTGGGCCCGCTGATCGACCGCGCCCAGCTGGAGCGCGTACACGCGCTGGTGGAGGCCAGCACCGCGGCGGGCGCCAAGCTCGTCGCCGGCGGCACGCACCGGGACCTCTTCTACCGGCCGACCGTGCTGGCGGGCGTCGCCGACGACACCCCCGCCTACGCCGAGGAGGTCTTCGGCCCGGTCGCACCCGTACGGTCCTTCGCGACGGAGGACGAGGCGGTGGAACTGGCCTCGGCGGGACCGTACGGCCTGTCCCTCGGGATCGTCACCCGCGACGCGGGCCGCGGACTCGACCTCGCGGAGCGGATCCCGACCGGGATCGCGCACGTCAACGACCAGACGGTCAATGACGAGGCCGTCGCACCCTTCGGCGGGGTCGGCGCCTCCGGGACGGGCGCCCGCTTCGGCGGCGAGGCGAACCTGGACGCCTTCACCGAACTGCGCTGGACCACGGCGCGCACCGCACCCGCCGGCCACCCGTTCTGAGAACGCGGCGGCGACGTGGCGGAATGTCCGGGACAGGTCGTTCGTTCAAGGAGCAGACGGCTCTATCAGGAGGTCTGGACACCGTGGCTACAGTCGAGCTCACCAAGGAAAACTTCGACCGGACGGTCAGCGAGAACCCGTTCGTCCTGATCGACTTCTGGGCGGGCTGGTGCCGACCGTGCCTGCAGTTCGCACCCGTCTACGAGAAGGCCTCGGAAGCCCACCCCGACCTGGTCTTCGCGAAGGTCGACACCGAGGCCCAGCAGGAGCTGGCCGGCGCCTTCCAGATCACCTCGATCCCGACCCTGATGATCGTCCGCGACCAGGTGGCCATCTTCGCGCAGCCGGGCGCCCTGCCGGAGGCGGCCCTGACCGACCTCATCGGGCAGGCCCGCGCCCTCGACATGGACGAGGTACGCGCCAAGATCGCCGCCTCCCAGCCCGGCGCGCAGGGCCCGGGCAGTCAGGGGCCCGGCGGCCAGGACTCCGGTAGCCAGGGGACCGGCGGCCAGGGGTCCGGCACGCCGGACGCCTGAGTACGTG
This sequence comes from Streptomyces sp. TN58, assembly GCF_001941845.1. Taxonomy (NCBI): domain Bacteria; kingdom Bacillati; phylum Actinomycetota; class Actinomycetes; order Kitasatosporales; family Streptomycetaceae; genus Streptomyces; species Streptomyces sp. TN58. The sequence continues at coordinate 6,585,066 of NZ_CP018870.1, forward strand.
ACGCGACCGCCGGCCGGCGGTGAGACTGGGCCGCATGAATGAAGTCGTGGAGTACGACGTCGTGGTGCTCGGCGGAGGACCGGCCGGCGAGAACATCGTCGACCGGACCCGTGCGGCCGGGCTGAGCACGGCCCTCGTGGAGAGCGAACTGGTCGGCGGGGAGTGCTCGTACTGGGCATGCATCCCCAGCAAGGCGCTGCTGCGCCCGGTACTGGCACGGGCCGACGCCCGCCGGGTGCCGGGCCTGGCGGCAGCCGTCGAGGGCCCCCTGGACGCCGGGGCGGTGTACGCGCACCGCGACTACTGGGTCGGCGACTGGAAGGACCAGGGCCAGATCGACTGGCTCGACTCCGTCGGCGCCGACGTCCACCGCGGCCACGGCCGCCTCTTCGGCGTTCGCAAGGTGTCCGTCACCAGCCCCGAGGGCGAGCACCGGGTGCTGTCGGCCCGGCACGCGGTGGTCGTCGCCACCGGGACCCGGGCCGTGGTCCCCGACCTCCCCGGTATCGCAGGCGCCCGCCCGTGGACCAGCCGCGAGGCCACCTCCGCGCGGGAGGCCCCCGGCCGGCTGATCGTCGTGGGCGGTTCCGTGGTGGCCTGTGAGATGGCGACCGCCTGGCAGGCGCTGGGATCGCAGGTGACCCTCCTGGTACGCGGCTCCCGGCTGCTGCCGAGGATGGAGCCCTTCGCGGGGGAGCTCGTCGCCGACGCCCTGCGCGAGGCGGGCGCGGTGATCCGTACGGGCGTGGCCGTCGCGTCGGTCGTCCGGGACGGCCCGACCGGGCCCGTCGGCGTGGTGCTGGAGGGCGGCGAGGTCGTCGAGGGCGACGAACTGCTGATGGCGACGGGCCGGGCACCGCGGACCGAGGACATCGGGCTGGACACCGTCGGCCTGGCACCGGGCGGCTGGATCGGGGTCGACGAGACCTGCCAGGTGCCCGGCTTCGACTGGCTGTACGCCGTCGGGGACGTCAACCACCGCGCCCTGCTGACGCACCAGGGCAAGTACCAGGCCCGCATCGCGGGCGCCGCCATCGCGGCCCGCGCGGCGGGCACCCCGCTGGACACCGCCGCCTGGGGCGCCCACGCGGCGACCGCCGACACCCGCGCGCTGCCCCAGGCTGTCTTCACCGACCCGGAGGCCGCGGCGGTGGGCCTCAGCCTGGCCGAGGCCGAACAGGCGGGCCACCGGGTCCGCGCCGTCGACTACGACCTGTCCAAGGTCTCCGGCGCGGGGCTGTACGCCGAGGGCTACCGGGGTCGGGCCCGGATGATCGTCGACCTCGACCGCGAGGTCCTGCTGGGGGCGACCTTCGTGGGGCCCGGCGCCGCCGAGCTGGTGCACGCGGCCACGATCGCCGTCGCCGCGGAGGTCCCGATCGCACGCCTGTGGCACGCGGTTCCGGCCTTCCCGACCGTCAGCGAGATCTGGTTGCGCCTGCTGGAGGCCTACCGCGGCTGAGGCGGGGAGCGCGGAGCGCCCCGGCCGCCGCGGCAGGCCTCATTCGGCGATCTCGGTGCGTTCCCACCACTCGTACACCGTGAGCGGTCCCTCGGGCCCGTCCTGGGTCCGCGGCGTGCTCCTGAAGTGCTCGTAGCCGCCGCGGTGCGCGATTTTCAGGTCTTCTCCGGGAGGGGCGGCCTCGACGATCCGGTCCTGCAGATCGTCCGGGCCGCCCTCAAGGGCTGCCTTCTTCGCCATGCCCCCAGTGTTCCCATAGGCGCTTCCGCGCGCATCACGAAGGACGCCGTGCGTGCCCGCGGCCTCTTCGGACGAACCGTCACCTGGCGTGAATCAGCCGTACCCGCTTGATCGAAATTAGGTTAGCCTTACCTCACTTCGGTCGCTTCGGCTCGGTGCCGGCGACTCCCGATCTCAAGAAGGGTGTTCTCGTCATGCGTGCTGCCTCCCTGCCCCGAACCGCCGCCCGTGCGGCCGTCGCCACCGCCGCCGCCGTCGCGCTCGCCGTCGGCGCGGCCGGTTCCGCCTCGGCCGCCACCTCGACCCGTACGGTCACCGACGGCTCGACCACCTACGAGCTCACGGTCACGGCGCCCTCGTCCGCCGCAGCGGCCGGGCAGAACGTCACCGTCACCGGCGGCGGTTTCAACACCGCCAAGGGCATATACGTGGGCCTCTGCGCGGTCAGCGGGGCGCAGGGCGCGAGCAAGCCCACCCCCTGCCTCGGCGGCTCGGACCAGTCCGGCACCACTGGCGCCTCGCACTGGATCAACAACGTCTTCGGCGGCACCCTCGCCAACACCTCCGCGTTCGGCCCGGGCGGCACCTTCGGCGTCACCATCCACGTCAAGGCCGACCTCGGCGGCGGCCAGATCTGCGGCGAGACCGTCGAGTGCGCCATCGTCACCCGCGCCGACCACTTCAACTCCTCGAACCGCAAGTACGACGTCCACGTGCCGGTGTCCTTCAACTGACGGCCGCTGTCCCACGCCCGCTCTGCCGAAGCCCGCTCTGCCGAAGCGTGGTCCGCCCCGGACCCCGTCCGTCCGCAGCCGGTCCGTCCCGCCCGTCGACGAGGAACCCATGACGCCCCGACACCCCCTCATCCCCGGCCGCGCGGGAACCGCCTCCGCGGCGCTCGCGCTCGTGCTCGCCTCGGCCGCCGCGGGCACCCCCGCCTCGGCCGCCGCGGGTGAGGGCGGTGACGTGCCGCAGAGCACCGCGGTGTACCGGGCAACCGCGCAGTTCACCACGGCCGGCCGAGCCCGTGACCTGCTCCTGCACCCCGACTCGAAGAAGCTGTACGTCGGTTCGGACGACCTCCCCGAGACCGCGGCGGCCGACGAGAGCGGGCTGCACGTGCTGGATCCCGCCGACGGCAGGGTCATCAGCACCGTCAGCCAGGCGCCTGGGCCCACCGGCACGCCCGGCCGGCGGGCCGTGCGCCAGATCGTCGCGCCCCTGCCCGGCGACGGGGTCGTCTTCGTCTATCCGCTGCGCGGCATCGGAACCGCCAAGGACGGGGACGCCGCCGCGGCCGGTGCGTGGGTGACGGGCGCGCCCGTCACCGACGCCGCTCCGGGGCCCACGCCGTCGACGGCTCTGGTGGCGCAGGGATCCGTACTGTCGGAGGTCGACATCGCCACCGCGACCGTCAGGCGTTCCCTCACGCTGGAGGGCGGTGAACGGTTCGCCTACGACCGGGCGCGCGGCACGGTGTGGTTCACCGACCTCCGCAACCGCCGCCTGCACCGCGTGGACGCCACCGCCTTCCGGGTCACGGCGAGCTTCGAACTCCCGGTGGGCGACGGCTTCGGAGGCTTCACCGAGGTCGATCCCGAGACCGGCGCCGTGTGGGTCGGACTGGACACCTCTGTCGTCGTCCACGACACGGCCGGCCGACGGATCGGTGTCATCGAGGGCGCCGGCGGGGCGGACACGCCCCGCGCGGCCGGCTTCGACGCGGCCACGCACGAGGCCTTCGTGGTGTGGCAGGACCCCGGGGACACCTCCCAGCCGGGCAGCGACGGTGACGGCGCGCTCACCGTCCACCGCACGCGCGACCTCAAGGAGGCCGCGAAGCCCGTCGTACTCCCCGGCAACCATGCCCAGTTGGGCGATGCCGTCGTCGCCGTCCAGCCCGGCGGCGGCACCCTCTTCGTGTCGGATCCGGCCGCCGGCCGGATCACCCGGCTGGAGCGCTCCATGTCCCCCCGGGTCACCCGGAGTCCCGAGGACCGGACCGTCGCCGCGGGAGCCGAGGTCTCGCTGACCGCCCAGGCCGAGGGGACCCCGGCGCCCACCGTCGCCTGGCAGGTCAGCACGGACGACGGCCGGACCTGGCAGGCCGTGCCGGGAGCGACCTCCACCACGTACGCCTTCAAGGCCGCGACCACCGACAACGGCCGCCGCTACCGGGCGGAGTTCACCAACGACGCCGGCGTCAGCCGCACCGACCCGGCCGTGCTCACCGTCACCGCTGCCGACACCACGACCGGGGGTACGGCGGGCACCTCGAACGGGGCCGACGGCTCCGGCGGGTTCGGTGGCCCGGCCGCTTCGTCAGGTCCCGACGGATCCGCAGCCACCGTCGGCGGGGCCGGTGCGGCAATCGGTTCGACCGGGGGTTCGGCCGGCGGTTCGGCCGGCAGGGCATCCGGCACCACGGCCGGCGGTACGGGCACCACCCCCGCCGGCGGCGCGCTCGCCTCCACCGGAACGGCCGTGGCCTCCTTCGCGGGCGCCGCACTCGTGGTCACGGCGGCGGGGTGGGTACTGGTACGCCGCACCCGTCCGAACCGCGCAGGCTGAGCTCCGCGACGGGAACGACCGGACGATCCGGTCTCGTTGAAGGTGTCGACCGCCTATCCCGGCCAGAGACCCAGGAGGCACCGCACGTGATCGTGATCGCCCACCTCAGCGACGTCCACCTCGACGGTGGCCGGCGCGCGGCCAACCGCACCCGCGCCGTCATGGAGTACCTCGACGGCCTGCCCCACGACCTGGACGCCGTGCTCGTGAGCGGGGACATAGCCGACCACGGCGAGGACGCGGAGTACAAGGAGGCCGCCGAACTGCTGCGCTCGCGCCATCCCCTGGTGGTCTGCCCCGGCAACCACGACGAGCGCGCCGCCTTCCGCCGGGGACTACTGGGGGAGGAGACCCCGTCCGCGCTGCCCGTGGACCAGGTGCTGCGCGGCGACGGTTTCGTCCTCGCCGTGTGCGACTCGTCCGTCCCCGGTGCTGACCACGGCCACCTGGAGGAGCCGACGCTGGCCTGGCTGGACGGCGTCCTGTCCGACACCTCGCGGGAGACCCGGTCCTGGTCGCCTTCCACCACCCGCCGGCCGAGCTGCACACCCCGTACGTCGACGAGATCCGCCAGTTCGGCGAGGAGCGGCTCGCCGCGCTCGTCGAACGGCACCCCCACCTGACGGCGTTCCTGTGCGGGCACGCCCATACCGCGGCCGCCACCACCTTCGCGGGCCGGCCGCTCCTGGTGGCGCCCGGCGTCGTGTCCACGCTCCGGCTGCCGTGGGAGGGGCGTACCGGGTCCTCCGAGCACGTGCACCTCGACGAACCGCCGGCCGTCGCCTTCCATGTGCTCGGCGACGACGGCCGGCTGACCACCCACTACAGGGTGGTCGTCGACCGCCGGTAGCTGCGGCCGTCGCGGGTCCGCGTGAGCAGGCCTGACGTGATCAGGTAGCGCCGCAGCGCCGGGCAGTCGTCGTGGACGGTGCGCAGGGCCTCGTTCACCTCGGTCTCGGTGTACGTACGCCCCACGGTGAACAGGGTCTCGGCCAGGTGGGCCAGCAGCTGCTCCCGCCGGGCGGCCTTGCGCGGGATCACGGTGAGGCGGCCGCCGGAGAAGAGGTCGGTGACGTCCCGGCGGGCGGGGCGCGGGGCGGACTGCTGCGGGGGTTCGGTGCTCTGCGACATGGCAGCGAGCCTGCCGGGGCGCACCGGGTCCGGCAACGCAATTTCCCACCGGGGACAGGCCCGGGCCCGGCCGCCCGGACGACTCCGGGCGGACGGGCCGGGCTTCGTACGGCGGGGCTCAGGGGCCGACGGTGATGTCCTGGGCCGGGTCGGTGACGTCGGAGACCTTGTAGACCGCGTTGAAGACGGACGCGGTGGCACTGGTCGGGCAGCCGAACCCGCCGGTGACCTTGACCGGAACGGAGGCGTTGGTGAAGGTCAGGGTCGACGGGCTGCCGTTGACCCAGGTCCCGGCGACGCTCGCCGGGGCCGTCGGCGCCGCGGTGACGGTACAGGAGGCGAGTCCGGTGGTCTTGAGGACCAGCCCGCCGGTCGGCACGCTCATGGTGGCGGTGATCGGCGCGCCGTCCTGCATGGACACCGCCCACGCACCGCTGGTGGTGACCGTCGGGGTCACTCCCGGCATGCTGGAGGTGCAGGAGCTGTAGGTCGGCGGCGAGATCGGTGACGACACGGGCCCGGCCGGGTTGCTGTTGTCGGGGGCGGCCGGCACCGTTCCGGTGGAGGCCGAGACGGTGCAGGTCACCGTCACCGAACCGGCCTTGAGGGTGGCCTTCCCGCTCAGGACGGCCTGGAAGGCGTGGCCGGCCGGGGTCACGGTGGTCGACCCGGCCACGGGCACGGCCGCCGGTACGGGAGCGGCGGAGGCGGTGACCGAGGCGAGCGCTATGGCTCCGGCGGCGGCCGTCCCGAGGGCGAGCGCGGTGCGCGTGCGGCTCATGGCTGTGCTCCTTGGGGATCGGAGTGCGGGGTGGGGGGAAAGGGCGCGCCCCGGGGCGCGACCGGATCCGGTACCGGGTCCGGGGCGGGCTGCGGGGCGGGCTCCGGCCCGGCCCCGGGTGCGGTCCCGGGCTTGGCCCCGGGCTCGGCTCCAAACTGGGGTCCGGGCTCGGCTCCGGGCTGGGGTCCGGGCTCGGGTTCGGCCTGGGCTCCGGGTTGGGGTCCGGTTCCGCCGTCGGCGCGCTGGGCGGCGTACGGCTGCCAGGCGAACATCAGGCCGCCGCCGAGGATGCCGAGGAGGGTGCCGATCAGGAAGCCGCCCAGGTTGGACAGGACCAGCGCGGCGGTGGCGATCAGGGTGGTGAGGACCCCCGCGAGCGAGCGCTGGGGCGGTGAGAACCAGGCGGTGAGGCCCAGCACGACCATCACGATGCCCATCAGGACGGACGGGATCCCCGCCACGCCCTGCTGGAGCATGATCTTCAACGGTGCCAGTGGGAGGACGCAGATCCACGCCCCGGCCAGGATCGCGAGCAGCCCGCCCCAGAAGGGCCGGCTGCGCCGCCACCGGCGCCACCGCTGACGGCGGCTCAGAAGCATTCCTTCTTGCCCTTGCTGACGTTCATGCCGAGGCCGGAGAGCTTGAAGGTGCCCGCGTTCGTCGCCCACGCCGTCTGTTGGAGACCGGTGATGCGGACCGTGTCGGCCTGCTGGGCGAAGAGGTCCTGCATGCCCTGCGCGTCGGCCGGGCCCTTGTCGAGTGTGGAGGCGTCGCGGCCGATCTCGATGTTGCTGAAGACGGCGTCACCGGCGAGCTGGGTCGCGTCGACGAAGAGGTTGCTGGCCTCCACCGGGGTCTTCCCGCCGGCGGTGAGGTTGAGGGAGATGTCCCCGATCACCGGGAGCGTGGTGACGACGGACTGGCAGAGGTTGCTGAGCCGGGCTTCCCGGATGGCGGTGACGGCCACCGGGATGAGTTCGTCGCGGGCGTTGACGTCGACGCCGCCGTACTGGGCGAAGCCCTCGCCCTCCAGGCTGCTAGCCGACACCTTGAACTGCTGTCCCGACACGGCGAACGAGGCGGCCAGAACGCCCTGGGCGAGGGCGATGCCGAGGCCGGCGGTCACCGCGACGGCGGGTACGGTCAGGACGGCGAACCGGCGCCAGCGGACGCGGCCGGAGTCGCTGTGCTCGTCGGATAAGTGGGGGGAACCGGTCATGGGATCGTCCCTTATTTCGGCTGTGCACCGTTGTTACCGACGAGTTGAATGTAAGAGTGCCAATGGTGGTTGGCAAGGTTGTGCGAGTGCACCTTTTGAGCCGACTCCTACTGCTCCGTACGCAGCAGTTCGGCGACCTCCGCATCCACCCTCCGGGCCATCGCCCGCGCGAACTCCGTGGCCACGACCTCGCCGGCCACCGGCCGCAGGGCCTTCACCGCCGCCGTGACGTGCTGGAGCTGGGTGGCCGAAAGCGGCTCCAGCCCCTCGACGCCGATCACGTGCCGCCGGAACAGTCCGACGAACCGGTCCGCGAGCGCGGCCGCCTGTGCCTGGACGAACTCCCCGGCGTCCAGGATCTCCGCGAGCGGCACCCCCTGCCGCACCAGTGCCAGCGTGGCCTCCAGCAGCCGCCGGCTCGGATAGGTGACCAGGTCGCCGTCGACCGTGACGTAGCCGAGCGCCGCCGCCCGCCGGGTGTCCGCGGCGGTGGCCGTCGGGCCGAACAGCTCGCGCAGCGCGGCCCGGGTCAGCGTCACCGGCTCCTCCTGCACCCAGTCGCGGGTCATCTCCCGCTCCAGGCCCAGCAGTTGGGACAGGCCTCCGCCGTCCTCCCAGGCGCTGAGCAGCTCAGCGATGCCGTTGACCGTGTAGCCGCGCCCCAACAGGTCGCTGATCAGGCGCAGCCGGGTCAGGTGGTCGTCGGAGTACCAGGCGATCCGGCCCTCCCGGCGCGGCGGCGGGAGCAGCCCGCGCTCCTGGTAGTAGCGCAGGTTGCGCACCTTGACGCCGGCCGCCCGGGCCACGTCCTCCCGGCGGTAGCGCCCGCCCACGCCCGCCCCGCCCACGCCCGCCCCGTCACCGCCCGCCGCGCCACGGCTCGCCCCGTCCACGCCCGCCCTGTCACCGCTCGCGTCCCCCACCTGGCTGCCCACGCGGCAGAGTGTAGGACGTACCGGCAGGTCACATAGGGCGTGCGGAACGCGGACGGTCCTCCTTGACCGCCCGCAGGACCACGAACCTCGGCTCGCTCGCGACGACTTCGCTGTTGCCGAAGAGCCGGCGCAGGTGCGTGTGGTAGCCCATGTGCCGGTTGGCGACGACCCACAGCTCACCGCGCGGCCGCAGCACCTTGCGCGACTGGGCGAACATGCGCAGCGCCGTCGCGTCCGTCGTGGCCTGGTGGGAGTGGAAGGGCGGGTTGCACAGGATCAGGTCCACCGAGCCCGGGTCGAGCATGGCGACGCCGTCACCCACGAGGAAGTCGGCCCGCTCGCGCTCGCGGTGCACGTTGGCGCGGAACGTGGCCTTCGCCGAGGCGACGGCCTGGTAGGACTCGTCGGTGAACACGACCTCGGCCCGCGGGTCCGCGACGGCTACGGCGGTGCCGACGATGCCGTTGCCGCAGCCCAGGTCCACGACCCGGGCGCCGTCCGTGTTCGTCGGGATGCTCTGCAGGAAGAAGCGGGTGCCGATGTCGAGCCGGTCCGCGCAGAAGATGCCGGCGTGGTTGACGGCGGTCAGTCCGGCGCCCGACCCCGCGTCCTGGTCCAGCTTGTACGTCACCGGCCACGGGTCCTCGCCCCGCGCGGCCGTTGCGGCGCCGCCGGGCGTGCAGAAGATCAGCCGGGCCTTCTTCTCGGCGAGCGAGGTCCTGGTCGGCCCGAGGATCTTCTCGAAGAGGTTCAGCGTGGAGGTGTGGATCTCCTTGACCATGCCCGTGCCGACGACGACGGTGCCCGCGTGCACGTGCGGCGCCAGCCGGTACAGCTGGTCCTCCAGCAGCGCCAGGCTCTTGGGTACCCGCACGAGGAGTACGTCGATCCGCTCGGGCGGTGGGTCCTGCGTGGTCAGCAGCCGCACCGTGGACTTGGCGGTGCCGATCCCGGCCCGGTCCAGGTTGGCCGCGGTACCGGCCCGCGACAGGTACGAATCGGTGATCTGCGTCGGGCGGAACGCGGCCAGTGCCGTCGTCAGCGCCCCCCAGCGGTCACCGAGGATGGTGATCTGCCCGGCGCCGGCCAGGTCCACCGGACCGCGTTCTCCCGTACCGGAGTCGAGGTGGCGCAGCAGGTACTCGTCGGCGGCGTCCCAGGCCCGGAGCCGGTCGCGCGGGTCCTCGGGGAAGCGGGTGAGCTCGTAGGAGCCGAAAGGCGTGGTCAGACGGTTCATCGTGCCCCCAGGCTAACCGAGTCGGCCGCCCGGCCCCGCACGCGCGCGCTACTCGGGGAACTCGCCGGCCATCGCGGCGGCCATCCGCAGGTACGGGCGGGCCTCTCCGGGCCGCCCCAGCCGCTCCAGCGTGCGGCCGAGCATCAGCTGGGCGTAGTCCTCCACCGGCCACCGCTCCAGCACGGCGCGCAGCTCGCGCTCGGCACGCGAGAGCTGCGCCGAGTGGTAGTACGCGCGGGCCAGCAGCAGGCGCGGAGCCAGCTGCTCGGGCGCCTCGCCCGCCAGCGGCTCCAGGATGCGGGCGGCCGTCGTGTACTCGCGCGCGTCGAAGAACAACTGGGCGCGCGCCCAGCGCTCGGCCGCCGTCCCGTGCCCGAAATACCCCGTCGGCGCGTTCATCGCGTCCCTTCTGCCGTTCAGGTGGTTCGTCCGCAGCCTCCAACACGTCCGGCCGCCGGAACATTCCACTCACCGCGGCCACCCCCTCGGGGCTACGTTGTGCGCATGAGCAATCTCGATCGTCAGCCCGCTCTCTCCGCCTGCGGCGGCCGCGGTTTCGTCGTGGCCGAGCCGGTGCGCGAGCTCCTCAGCCCGCGCACGGTCAAGCTCGGGGAGTCCACCGAGGTACGCCGACTCCTGCCGAACCTGGGCCGCCGCATGGTGGGCGCCTGGTGCTTCGTGGACCACTACGGCCCGGACGACATCGCCGACGAGCCCGGCATGCAGGTCGCACCGCACCCGCACGCGGGGCTCCAGACGGTGAGCTGGCTCCACGAGGGCGAGGTGCTGCACCGCGACAGCGTCGGCAGCCTGGAGACGATCCGCCCGCGCGAGCTGGGCCTGATGACCTCCGGCCGCGGCATCAGCCACTCGGAGGAGAGCCCGCGCCCGCACGCCCGCTTCCTGCACGGGGCCCAGCTGTGGGTCGCCCTGCCCGACGCCCACCGCAACGTGGACCCGCACTTCCAGCACCACGCGGACCTGCCGCAGGTGACGGCCCCGGGCCTGACGGCGACGGTCATCCTCGGCACCCTGGACACGGCGACCTCACCCGGCACGGCGTACACCCCGATCGTCGGCGCGGACCTGGCCCTGGCGGCGGGCACGCAGACCCGCCTCCCGCTCGACCCGGACTTCGAGTACGCCGTCCTGTCGATGTCGGGCGAAGCCCACGTCGACGGCGTCCCGGTCCTCCCGGGCTCGATGCTCTACCTCGGCTGCGGCCGCACGGAACTCCCCCTGCGCGCAACCTCGGACGCGGGCCTGATGCTCCTGGGCGGCGAGCCGTTCGAGGAGGAGATCGTGATGTTCTGGAACTGGATCGGACGGTCCCAAGAGGATATCGCACAGGCCCGGGAGGACTGGATGAACGGCAGCCGTTTCGGCGAGGTGAAGGGCTACGACGGCGATCCGATTCCTGCCCCGGAACTCCCCCCAACTCGCCTGAAGCCTAGGGGAAGGGTGCGCTGAGCTGCGCTGATGTCATCACGGTGGAGCCGAGCGTAGTGACTGCCGTTTGGTTCCGCTTCCAGAGGTCTGTCAGAGGTCGACACGGTCTCTGGAGTAGCTTCTGGATCTTGAGGTCGAGTCTCATATGGATCAGGCTGTGGTCAGGTCTAGTCGAACGAATGCTGACCCTTTGCTGACTCTACTGACGAGTAGTTAGATTCCCGTAGGATCGCTAAGGCGGGCCTCCCAGGAGTAGCACGTCGCGCCGAGGGGCCCAGTTCTGGACCCTTCGGCTGTCGCGGACAGCGCCAGGTGAACTCTCTTGCGAGGATGCAGCGCGCTTTCATGCTGGTGCGGCGGCCAGCGCATGGCGTTGTGGGCAGCCAACAAAGCGGTGGGTGCTCGGCCGTACCAACGGCCTCCCTGACCGGGACCCCGGCAGACGCCTACCCGTTCGTCCACGGCGGGCGCTGATTAGGAGCGGTTGCGCACGGCTCTTGTGGTGGAGGCGTTGCCCGGAGCGTCGTAGGACTCGCTTTCCGTGTCCTGCTTGCTTGGGGCGGCTTGCATCGTGCCGGAGCTGGCCCTTGCCGAACCATGTGGAGATGGTTCAGCTGGTTACGTCCTCGTTGATCTCATCTGTGATCCAGTCATGTGGAACCAGGGCGTCGCCGTTACTGCGCCTCCAGCGGGCTTGAACGGCGCTGCGGAAGGGCTCCTCGTCGAGGTCGGCGTGTTCCATGACGATTACCTGGAACTCGCCTTGCAAGGCTTCGATGGTGCGCTGGATTGTCTTGTACAGGTTCAGTAGCGCGGCCCGGTCAGTCACAGGGGTGCCGTCGTTGGCGTCTTCGGGGTAATACACCTGGGACGGCTGATCGAGGATGAGGAAGCGAGGGACGGGGCTGCCCTGTTCGCAGAACCATTCGTGCAGGCTGAGCATGGTCGCCACGTGATACCCCATCGCGTTTTCCCCACCTCCGATCTCGGGCAGGCGAAGCGGCCCGCGCGTGGTGTCAGCCACGACCGTCAGTGCCCGCGGATCCAGCCGGATCGGGGATTCGCGATGCTCCAGGTCAAGTCTGATCGCCTTGTCCTTGATCTTTGCGCTGACCAGGGAGGTGGAGCTGCTCAGCCGGTCGTCTTGGACAGCTGTGCCGAGCTGCTCCTCCAGTTCCGTGATCTTCACGACGATGTCCTCGCGTCGGTCGATCACCTGGGGGCCCTGCTCATGGCGGGCGACCGTCTCCAAGAAGAGGCTGATGCGGCCTTGCACCACGGCAGCACGCCGCAGGGGGTCATTCTGGCCAGCCGTGAATCGCTGGCCTGCGGTCAGGGTGTCAATCTCCTCCTGATTACGGGCCAGAGAGGCGCGTAGTTCCTGCAGCGTGTTCTGTTCCGCGGCGATCAGCGCCGCGATGTCGGGGGTGCTGCTACCGATGGTTGTCATCTCGGAGTCCAGCCGGGCTAGGTCCTGCTGGATGAGGTCGAAGATTTGACCGGGCTGGGGTGTCGAGCTGCCGCACATAGGGCACTGCCCGCCCTGTTCCTCCTCGGTAGTCCGGGGATCTGGGAGGAGGCCGAGGGTGGCTAGGCGAGCATGCTGCTCGGTGGCCTGGCCGAGGAACTCGTCGTTCTCCTGGGCGATCCGCTTGAGGTTGGAGATGCGTGCTCGGGCGCGGCCGTGGGCTTGGCGAAGCCCCCTGCGGTGCTCAGTCAGAGCCGTCAGAGGGTCCTCGGACCCTGAAGGGCTCGCGTCGGGAACCGCGTTGACTGCTGCCCGGCGCAGTCCCATGAGCACCTGTGTGGCCGTCAGCAGGGCGTGGCCTCCCGGCAACGGGGCAAGTAAGCCTGCTTCTATGGCCTCAGTGAGCAAGGCGCGGGCTTGGCCAGAAGCCGGGCCCATGGTGCGGGCGGCGGCAAGTGCATTCTCCATGTCGGCCAGCTGCCGGCGTAGGAGCCGCAGATTGTGTTCGCGCAGCGCTCGCTCGGGGTCTACAGCACCCAGAAAGTACGGCAACATCGCCCTGATTGCCGCCCGGTGGAAGTCTTCGCTCTGCCCGTGGAAGAGCAGGTCCGGATTGGCCACCTCGTTTTGCTTCTGAAGGCAAAAGAACAGGGCGTGCCGGACGGAGGGCGGGATGGGCTTGGCGCTGCGCACCGCCGGGATTCTCAGCGTGTGGTCGATGCCTGCGAAGTCCGAGAGAAGGGCTTTGGAGATATCGAGCGGGGTCGCGAATGTAAGTTCGGGTGGAGGCGGGGGTTCTGCACCATAGGCCTGGGAGATGACACACATCGTGGTCGGGGCGCCTGCTTTGGCTGGGGGCGCCGGCCGGGCAACGAAGAGCTGTTGATCGCCCTTGACGAGAGTGATGGCGAAGACTCGTACGAAATTACGCAGTGTGGCGCCCTGGATGCCGTAGTCGTCGCTGGCTAGGCAGTAGTCGATGATGTTGAGCAGGGCGCTCTTCCCGCGTCGTGAGTCCCCGGTGATGATGTTCATCTGTCCGGCCTTGAACAGCACGGTGCGGATCCGTCCGTCTGCGCTGTAGATCGAGATGGCGCTGACCTGGAAAGTCACGGCCGAACTCCTAGCAGGGTCATCACAGTACTCATGCTTCCTGTGCTGGGTAGCCACCGACCCAGCATGTGCGCTGCCTGCTGGATGGCGATGACTTCTTCGGTCCGCCCGGTGACGACCCTCTTCAGCCGACCGGTTGGAAGGAACAGGAGCCCCTGATCGGTGCAGCGCACCAGCGCGGTTTGCAGGGCCATCAGTAGACCGGGGCGGACGACGGCAGCCAGCGCGGTGGCGTTCTGCGTCATATTCACCTTGACGGCCCTGTTCTCTTCCAGCCAGCGGTTCAGCCCGGTGCCGGTCGTCCTGGGTAGCCGGTCACGTATCGCCGGCTGCAGAGCCATGACGGCACTGAGTACGGCAATAGGAATAGGGCAGGGCTGGCTGTACTGAACCTCGTGCCCTTGTACTGCCCGGGCAGTGAGCACGGCCGTGAAAGCTGGGTTGTACAGCGCCCGCTCTTCACGGCTGAGGTTGGCGAACTTGCTCATTTCGAGGCGGCCTCCACGGGCTCCAGCACCGCCATCAGTCTGGCTCCGAAGTCGACGTGCCAGCCCACCCGGTAGTCGTCTGCCAGCATGTGAAATGAGCCTTTCGATACGAACGGCTCGTCACAGTCCGGGCGGATGCGCCTCTGCGCCTCACTCATCGCCCACCGGTAAATCTTTCTCGCTGCAGCCACCTTCTCGGTCTCTGCTGTCTCAGCACCGAGCTCGTCCTGCATCTCCTCGAAGAGTTCTTCCCACTCTTCGACGAGCCGGCGCTCGTAGCGGCTGATCTCGCCTGGCAGCAGGAGGTTCTCGTCGGACCAGCGAGAGCGCTGAGTGAAGGCTCTCATGTAGTCTCGGACGGCCCTGCTGATGCGCGAGCTACTGATGTCGATCAGAAGCAGCTGACCAACAAAGGCATGGTCGGTGTACTTCGAGAGGTTCGGTTCAAGGGTGGCGATGTCCTCGTCGATCGGCAGGTTCTCCGGTCGGAACTGATTGCGTTGGTCGGTGAACATCTGGTCGAACTCGCTGCCACTGATCGCGTCCATGTCCTGGGCCCGTAGCTGGCGGATGGTGCGCTGGAAGAACCAGCCTTCCAGCCGGCTCAGGAATGGGCGCGCGTACTGGTGGCCGACGGCCGTGACGGCCCGTTCCAGCAGCAGATCTTCAACCGCGTCCACATTGGGAGCCTTGCCGAACACTTGGATGCGGCCGACCATGCGTTGCCGTTGGCTGTCCGTCAGCTTGTCGAACGCCTCGAAGGCCTTCTTCAAGTCCTTGTTCGTCGAAGTCTCTCGCGCTGCTGCCAGCGCGGCGAGGGCACTGTCCTCGTTCCGGCAGCCAGAAGCCATGGGCTGCAGCATGTTGCCGACCGAGCCGCTGGGCAGCTCGGCAGTGGTAAGCAGAACCAGATCCGTCTCATCAAGGTCCAGTCGGTCACCGGTGATGGCGTGAGCCCAGATCCGCAGGGTCTTCCATAGGTCTGTGCTGGCATCTGTGAGGCTGACCCCCGGCGCCCTGTGCTTGAGTTGGTAGTAGACCGTGCCCGAGTTCGAGACCTCTTCTATGTCGTCCCCGGCCTCGATTGCTACCGACCACTCAAGCCCCCGTCCGTGATGACCGACGCAGAGGTGCAGAGCTTGGCGCAGCTGATACACGTAGCCGATAGCCGAGGCGGACGCCTCGAACGGGTCCACCTTCTCCGCCATGATTCCCCCTGGTGTACCCAAGCTCACCGAACGTGACACCGATCTTGGCACGCTAAGCCCACCCAGGACAGCCCCAGCAGCGCATTCCCGAATCTGAGCCGGAGGTGCGGCTCAGCTGACAAGATCCGATGCTGCGCGAGCCGCTTCCCGGGCCCGGGACTGAATGGTGCGGAGCTACCTGGAAGTCTCGGCGTGGGGACGGGCGTGCTATCCGCAGCCAGCGAGGCCCAGGGGACGGTTGGTGACAGTGCTCTCGATGACGGCGCACTTGGATTGCTCCATACGTACTGGCTGTCGGCATGTGCGGGCGCGGCCGGCCCGAGGCCAGGACCGCGCCGCGGATCGCGAGTAGATCCGCCTCGGAACCGGAGCTGGTGAACACCGTCCCGTCAGCGTCGGCCCCGATCGGCGCGGCAACCTGAGCGCGGGCCTTGGCGAGTGCCTGCTGGGGTTCGGTGCCGTACGGGTGGCTGCTGGAGGGGTTGCCGAAGAAACCGGTCAGGTGCGGCAGCATCGCCTCGGCCACCCGCGGGTCGACCGGGGTGATGGCGTTGTAGTCGAGGTAGACCGGCCCGCCGACGAGCGCGGGATGCGGCGGCAGGTCGCCGGGGAGAGTGTTCACGCCCTCGCCCCGACGTGCACCGGCATGTTGGCCAGGCGCCACTCCAGCATGCCGTCATTCAGCCGGATCGCCCGCCGCCCCTGGTCGGTCAGTAGCCGAACGGCGTCGTAAGCGAGCGCGCAGTACTCGCCGCGGCAGTACACGACGACCTCGGTTTCCTCGGACAGCTCGACGATGCGGTCGGACAGCTCGGCGGCGGGGATGCAGAGCGCGCCGGGGATGTGTCCGGCGAGGTACTCCTCCACCGGCCGTACGTCGAGCACCACCACGTTTCCGGCCTCGACGCGGGCCAGCAGTTCTTCGTGGGTGACCTCGGCGGCGCCGTCGATGCCCAGGTAGGCGTTCCGGGCGGCGGGGACGGCGGCCTGATGGCGGTCGGCGACCTTGCGCAGCAGGGCGAAGAGCTGGGCGACGTCGTCTCCGGCGAGCCGGTAGTGGATCCGTACGCCTTCACGGCGGGTGGCGACGAAACCGGCCTGTTTGAGCGTCTGCAGATGCGCCGATGCGGTGGTCAGGTTCAGCCCGGCGGCCTTCGCGAGCGCATCCACGGTGCGCTCGCCCTGGGCCAGCAGATCGAGCAGCTCCAAACGCTTCCCACTGGCCAGCGCCTTGCCGCTGGCCGCGAACGCGTCATACAGCGCGGCCTTGCTGCCGCTCTTGGTAACGTCCCGCATTGCTTCCTCCAAATATCTATGGATTACTGTAACTGAAGCCGGGCGGCGGTGACGCTCCTCTGCCCGGCGCGCGCTCCGGGAAGGACACCGTGATGGGTTTCGCCGACGATCACCTGAGCCCGCTGATCGACGAAGGGCTGGGCAACAGCGCGTACCTCATCGACCTGGGCGCCGGCCGCGCTCTCGCCGTCGACGCGAGCCGTGATCTGCGCGCCCTGCACACTGCGGCGGAGCGGCGCGGTCTGACGGTGGCCTACGCGGCCGATACTCACCTGCACGCCGACTTCCTCTCCGGCGCCGTCCAGCTCGGCCACGACCAGGGCGCGACGATACTGGCCTCTGCCGCGGGTAGGCGGGCCTTCGGCCACCGGGGCCTGGCCGACGGCGACGAGGTCGACCTCGGGGGTCTGACCCTGCGCGCGCTCGCCACCCCCGGGCACACCGATGAGCACCTGTCCTTCCTGCTGCTCGACGGCGACCGGGAGCTCGGAGTCTTCACGGGCGGCTCGCTGATCGTGAACTCCGCCGCCCGTACCGACCTCCTCGGCACCGACCGCACCGAGGAACTCGCCCGCGCCCAGTACTGGTCCCTCCGTCGGCTGACCGAGCTGCCCGACAGCACCGCGGTATGGCCCACGCACGGTGCCGGATCCTTCTGCTCCGCTCCTCCCGGGACCGCACGCACCTCCACGATCGGCGTGCAGAAGCAGGCGAACCCGCTGCTGGCCGCGCCCGACGAGGACACCTTCGTCGCCCAGCTGATCGAGAGTCTCGGCAGCTACCCCGCCTACTTCGACCGGCTCGGCGAGCTCAACCGGCGCGGCCCGGCGGTGCTGACGGCGGACCCCGCGCTGCCCGCCCTGTCCGCGCGGCAGGTCCGGGCGCTGATAGCCGACGGCGGCCACGTCGTCGACGTCCGCCCGGCAGCCGACTACGCCGCCGGTCACGTCCCCGGCTCCCTGTCGATCCCGCTGCGCGGCCAGTTCGCCACCTGGCTCGGCTGGCTCCTGCCCGACACCGCGCCGCTCGCCTTCGTCACGGGCGAGGCCCAGGACCTGGGCGAGCTCGTCTGGCAGGCGTACAAGATCGGGTACGAGCGCCTCGCCGGCCGCCTCGCTGGCGGGACCAGCGCCTGGGCCGCTGCTGGCCATAAGCTGGCCACCACGTCCTTCGTCACCGCCGACCGGACGAATAACCGCCCCTATGTCGACGTGCGGCAGGAATCGGAATTCGCCGCCGGTCACGTTCCCGGCGCGCTCAACATCGAACTCGGCGGCCTCACCCGCATGGCCGCGGACGCTCCAGAGGGCGCGGTCATCGCTTGCGGGCACGGCGAGCGCGCCATGACCGCCGCCAGCCTCCTCGAACGCGCCGGTCACACCGGTGTCGCCGTGCTCGACGGTGGACCGGCCGACTACGCCGCCGCCCATGGCGAGCAGCTCGTCCAGGGCACGGAGGACACGCACTCGTGAAGACCGCCCCCAACTCGACGGTGCCGACGAACGCCTCCAGCCGTCCGGTACGCCTCGGCCTGCGCGAGAACCGGCTCCAGTTCACCCTGCTGGTCATCGTCAACATCTGCGTCGGCGGCCTGGTCGGCCTGGAACGCACCACCGTCCCGCTCATCGGCTCCGAGACCTTCGGCCTCACCAGCGACCTGGCGATCTTCTCTTTCATCATCGCCTTCGGTCTCACCAAGGCCCTCACCAACCTCGCCGCCGGGGCCCTGACCGCCCGCTTCCGCCGCAAGCAACTCCTCGTCGCGGGCTGGCTGATCGGAATCCCCGTCCCCTTCGCCCTCGCCTACGCGCCGTCGTGGGGCTGGATCGTCGCGGCCA
The DNA here is from genome assembly GCF_001941845.1 of Streptomyces sp. TN58. Taxonomy (NCBI): domain Bacteria; kingdom Bacillati; phylum Actinomycetota; class Actinomycetes; order Kitasatosporales; family Streptomycetaceae; genus Streptomyces; species Streptomyces sp. TN58. The sequence goes on from NZ_CP018870.1 coordinate 6,603,502, forward strand.
ACGTCCTGCTCGGCCTGAACCAGGGTCTGACCTGGTCGATGACCGTCAACATGAAGATCGACCTCGTCGGCCCGTCACGCCGCGGACTCGCCACCGGCCTGAACGAGGCCGCCGGCTACACCGCCGTCGGCGTCACCGCACTGCTCACCGGCTACCTCGCGACCAGCTACGGCCTGCGCCCGGTCCCCGAGCTCATCGGCGTCGTCTTCGTCGTCGCGGGCCTCGCCCTGGCCCTCGTCGTCCGCGACACCGCTGCCCACGTCGCCCTCGAACTCGCCCACCACACCAGGCCCCTGCCCACCGACGAGGACACCGGCCTGAAGGCCACCTTCACCCGCACCTCCTGGCGCAACCGCTCCCTGCGCGGCGCCAGCCAGGCCGGACTGATCAACAACCTCAACGACGGACTCACCTGGGGCGTCTTCCCCCTGCTCTTCACCGACCACGGCCTCGGGCTCGCCGCTGTCGGCCTGATCAAGGGCCTCTACCCGATCCTGTGGGGGCTCGGGCAGATCCCCACCGGCCACCTCGCCGACCGCATCGGCCGCAAACCCCTGATCGTCTACGGGATGCTCGTCCAGGCCGGCGGCTTCGTCCTCGCCCTAGCCCTGCTGGACAACCCGCTTCTCGCAGGCGTCCTCTCCGCCGTCGCACTCGGCTTGGGCACGGCCATGGTCTACCCGGCCCTCATCGCGTCCATCTCGGACCACGCTCACCCGGCCTGGCGAGCCAACGCCCTTGGCACATACAGGTTCTGGCGCGACATCGGCTACGCCGCCGGCGCCCTCGTCGCCGGCGTCCTCGCCGACACCCTCGGCCTCAACGCCACCGTCGTCGCCGCCGCAGTCCTCACCGCCGCCTCCGGCTTGCTCGCCGCCCGCTGGATCACCGAGCACCGGCCCGAACCCCGCTGAACGGCTCTCGGACGTCGCCGGCCGCTCTAAGAAGCCTGTGTCAGTGAGGAGTGGTCAGACTCTGCGAGCCACAGCGGTGATCGCCGCCGCCACGGTTGTCCGCAGCTGCTGGGCGTCCGCGCCGGCACGGGAGCACAACGGCAGCGGCAGCTCGCCGGGGGAGTCGACCCGGATTCCGCAGCCGACATCCTGGCCCTCCTGGCAAACGGCGCGAATCTGCGCGTGATCCGCTCGCTGCAGCGGCACCGCGACGACATCACCGCCCGCGGCGCCCACCTGGTGGCCGTCTCCCCGCAGATCCCCGACGAGTCCCTCACATTCGCAGAGACGAGCTGGCGTTCGACGTGTTGAGCGACCTTGGCTGCGACACCCCACGCAGTACGGCCTCGCCTTCGACTTGCCCGAGGACCTGGGGCCGTGTACGAGGGCTTGGCATCGACCTCCACCGGTCCAACGCGGGCCATGCGCGCACCCGGCCTTCGTCGACACCGACTGCACCACTCGCGCCGAATCGGCCGGCGTCCTCGCGCAGCCCTGGACGCACTCGCCTGAGCGGGCCTGGTGCCGCCCCCTTGCCGACCGGCACCAGGTCGGTCCGTAGCCGGCGAACAGGTCGAGGGCCCCACCGATCGCGGTGGGGCCCTCGCTCATGTCTGGGCCCAGGTCAGGCGCGGCGTACGGTGAACGCGCACCAGGCGGTCCACTCGGACCCGGTTTTTCCGTCCTTGACGCGCACGCGCCAGCGGTAGTCGCCGTTGCTGAGCTTGCCGTCGGGCACCTGGTAGGCGGCGTCGTGGCTGGTGTCGCTGGTCAGCTGCTTGCGCAGGACTTGAGTGCCGTCGGCCGTGGCCACCTCGAAGGCGACCTTCCGGCGAGGGCCGGCCGAGCCGGGCGTCTCGACGGTGCCGGGCGGGGCCACCGACTCCAGGGTCGCGGCGAGCGTGGGGGAGCCGCTGGTGACCACCGGCTCGGCGGCCGCGCCGCAGAACTGGAACCCGGCGTAAGGGCCGCCGGATATCCGTGGCGCTGCCGGGGTCTGCAGCAGCAGGTCGGGCTTGTCCTTCAGGGCCTGGGCGGCCGCGCCGTTCGACGATCCGGCGAGGGCGATCGGCGCCGCCGCGCCGGCCAGGGCCAGGGCCGCGGCGACCGCGAGGGCCGCCCGGCCGGGCCGGCCCCGGAAGGGCTTGTTCCACACGCGCATGGCTGTGTCTCTCTTCCTCATGGGGGCGCTACTTGACGTAGAGGGTGTGGCCGGGCTCGGGCGGGGCGATCTGGGTGCACTGGTACGAGGCCCAGCGGTGCTCGGCGACCAGGCGCTTGCCCTGGGCCTCGCAGCCGCCGAGGTTGTTCAGGTCGTCGTACTTGACCCAGTCGGCCGCCGTGTTGGCCTTGAGCCTGTTCGCGGTGACGTATCCGGCGGCCTGGCCGCCGGCCGCGACGCCGTCGGTCCCGTCCCACCGGTAGTGCACGCCGAGCCAGACCCGTCCGACCGCGTTCTCCGTGGCCGCGGCCGAGAAGCTGGTGAACGTACGGGTCACGCCGAGTGCGTTGGGGTCCTCGGTGGTCGCGGTCCATGTCATCTGGTCGGTGTGGAACCAGTCCTGCATGACCCTGGCCCAGGCACCGGCGAAGGTGGCGTGACCGGAAATGTAGGCGGGGAACGGAGGGCTGAAGTGCTTGCCGTTGCGGTCCTGGGACAGCGGCTGCCAGCTCGTGTCGCCGACGGTGTTCGGATTGCCGTCGCCCTCCACCCGGATCGCGCTCTCCGGCCGCCACAGGTCGATATCGGTCTGGTACTTGGCGTCCCAGGCAGTCACCGCCGCGTCGGCCATGGCGAACGCTGTGAGCGCGAACAGCTTCGCGTTGCCGGCGACCGTCAGGCCCTGCTGGCGGGAGAGGATCTGGGTGTGCTCGAAGAGCTGGCCCGGCGGCTTGTACGTTCCGTCGAGGTCATTGGCCCAGAACAGTGCGGCCTGGGTCTGATCGGCCGTCCGGGCGGTGGAGTCGGCGCGGCCCAGGCTCTTGACGTCGTTGAACTGGTCCGTGTACGGCTGGCTCTTGAGCAGAGTGTCCATGATTGTCTGGCCGGCCGGTCCGGCCGGGCGGAACTGGGAACCCGCGGTCATGCCGAACGGCTTGACCGTGCCCCACTGAGGAGTAGCGCCGTTGACGGGAGCCCCTGACGGGTCGGTGCTCGTCGGACGCCAGTTGCCGGCGACCGTGCTGCCCGTGTACGGCGCGACAGGCGCCGAGCCGTCGCTCTGGCGGGCGGCGATCATCGCGGTGGCAGACTTCTGGCCCACCTCGGTGCCCGCCGCGCGCTGCTCGGCGGTGACGGCCGGAGGGATCGTGGAGCGCGCGTTCTCCAGCGCGGTGTCGAAGCCGAACTTGGGGTCCGGGTAGACGGACTTCAGGACCTCGTAGGCCGCGTGGTCGATGGCGCTGTTCACGTCCGGCAGCGCGCCGTTGGAGGCGGTCGCCTTGGTGAGGTAAGGGGCGCCGAGGCACTTGGTGGCGCCTTCGGCGCAGCGGGCGGAGTTGGCCGCGTCGTAGATCGCGCCGTGCATCATGGCGCCGGCCCGGGCCAGCGGGCCGGGGGCTCCGCCGGCCGTCTTGTACGTGGCCTGCAGCACGTCGTTCCAGTAGACGACGTGGTCCTTTACCGGGTCGGCCGGGGTCTCGTACGTCACCAGGATCGACGGCGGGTTGGCGGGCGCGTCGCCCGAGGCGAAGATCTTGAACGACTTGTAGTCGGTCTCGTCCGTCGCCCGCAGGCCGACCGTGTCCACGTCGCGCGTGATCTGGGACCACTGCTTGACGAGCGGGGTGATGTCCTCCGACAGCCAGCGCGGGCCGCAGTCACCGTGTCCGTAGGTCTGAGTGGAGGAGGTGACCTTCGAGCGCCAGGCGGGCTGGGTGGACCAGCGGGTGGCGGCGTCGGCCGTCCCGGTGTCCCAGATCTCCCAGGAGCGGGGCTCGCAGGAGTCGGACCACACCGAGTACAGGTTCAGCTCGGCGTTGAGCACGTCCTGGCCGGTGACCGACCCGTTGCGCGGGAAGTTGACGAAGGAGCGCGCCTCGGTCTTCTGCCAGGCCCGGCCGACCTCGAGCCCGATGTTAGCGGAGTTGTCCCCGGTGTCGCCGTTGCGGACGAAGGTGTCGAAGTTCTGGCCGAAGTACACCGCCGGGTCGATGGTGACGGGGTACTTGGTGGCGGGATCGGCAAGGAAGCCCTTGTCCGCCGTGACCTTGAGATCGAAGCCGGACGCCTTCTGTACGACGTCCAGCCCGACCGCGGCCCGGTTGCTCTCCGCCCGCCCGCGCTGGTCGCGCGAGGCGTCCCACATGTAGGCGCTCGGCAGCTTCCCGACCGCCTGGCCGGTCCTGCTGTCCGTGAGGGCCACGGTACGGTCGCTCTGCAGGGCGGCCTTGATGCCCGTGGCCTTCACCGGGAGGGTGAAGGTGGCGGCGGGCTCTGCCGCCGCCCGGTCCTTGACGACCAGGTACTGCTCGAAACCGGTCCGGGTTGCCTCGACGACCAGGTCGGTGGCGGGCAGGACGTCCATGTACGTGGCCTTGGGGCCTTCGAGCACCGGCTCGGACAGGGCGCCCGGCCAGCCCAGGGTCACGGCGTGCTCGCCCTGGCCCAGGGTGACGAGGTCGCCGCCCGCGGCGCCGTTCCGGCCGGCGAGCTTCAGCCCGCGTGGGTGCGCCTTGGCCCGGACCGTACCGTCGGCCGCCTTCACCAGCGAGACGTCGATGTCGACCCAACGGCCGTTCTCGCGGTACCGGACGGGACCGGCGTGGGATTCGACCGCCATGGTGCCGTCGGGGTTGGCCCACAGGGTGGTGTTCTCGGTCCGCGCGCCGGTGACCTCGATTCGGCGGCCCTGAGCCTGTGCGGGCCGGGCCAGGGCTGCTTCCCGGTCCTGGCCGGCCTGGGCAGCCGGGGCGCCGACTGCGGCCGATGCAGGGGGTGTTGCGGCCGCCGGGCCGGCGAGGCCAGCGGTGAGACCCGCTCCGGAGAGCAGGAGTAGGGAGAGGGGGACGGCCAGACGGTTGCCCCGGACGGGCCCCCGCGCCCGTCCGAGCGCTCTGGTTGATCTGCGCACGCTGTCAACTCCTGAGAACAGAGATGGTTGTACAGACGTGCGAATCGTCATCGGAGTTGATCACGAAGGCCATGACGTTTTCGGCACGAGTTCCGCTCCAAGACGGCTGAAACCCGCCGAGTGTCCGCTGTCCGGAAACGGAACCCCGAAGGCGGCCGCGGATGTAGCTGGCCGCCCCGGCGGCCCCCGGCGCCCATGCCTTCGGCCCCGGGCATAGGCTCGGCCCCCGCCTCTTCCGCACGGACACGCCGCAGACAGTGGCCCAGGGCTCCTTCATCAGTCACGAGCACCCCACCACCGGCGCCGCGAAGATCGTCGCCTCGCCGACGGCTCGCACACCCTCCGCTTGGAGGGCCTGGACGCCAGCAACGGCCCGGACCTGCGTGTCTGGTATACCGATGCCCCGGGTGAAGCCGGGCGAGGAGGGCTGGGACGTCTCCGCCAACGGCCATAACGTCAGCCTGGGCAAGCTCAAGGGCAACAGGGGTGACCAGAACTACGAGATCCCGGCCGACATGAAGCCTTCCGACTACACCAGCGTCTCCATCTGGTGCGGCCGCTTCGACGTCCCCTTCGGCACGGCGCAGCTCGCCGCCTCCTGCGCCGGCCGGGCGCTCTCCGTCACGGACAGCCAACTAGCGGATGCTCGACGTGTCTCCTCTCGGCTCGTGGCGGAAGCGTGGTGAGGGCCACGATGCGGCAGCGACCAGGAAGACCAACCCGCAACGGCTGCCCTCGCGGTCGCGAGCGCCACCCTCACCCGGGTCAGGAGCGCTGGACGCCCGTCGGCCTCCCGGTTCTTCTGCCGGCGCTGTGTCCGGGGACGTCGCCCGCCGGGTGGCCCCCTGAATGTCTACCGCTCGCCCTGTGTGGGAAGAATGCCAAGAAGAAGTAAAATTTCCCGATTGTTGGTGATCGCCATGCTGCAGGGACTGCTGATGCTGGTGGGTATCGGCGCGGTGCTGTATTTGGCGGCCGCAGCCCGGGTGATCAGGCAGTACGAACGCGGGGTCGTGCTGCGCTTCGGCCGCTTGATGGGTTCGATCCGCGGGCCGGGGTTCACCATGGTCGTTCCCGTGGTCGACCGGTTGCGCAAGGTGAACATGCAGATCATCACCATGCCAGTGCCAGCGCAGGACGGCATCACCCGGGACAACGTCACCGTGCGTGTGGACGCGGTGATCTACTTCAAGGTCGTCGACCCGGTGGACGCGATCATCCGGGTGGAGGACTACCGCTTCGCCGTCTCCCAGATGGCGCAAACCTCGTTGCGCTCGATCCTGGGCAAGAGCGACCTCGATGAGCTCCTGTCCAACCGGGAGAAGCTCAACCAGGGCCTGGAGCTGATGATGGACAGTCCGGCCGTTGAATGGGGCGTGAACATCGACCGGGTGGAGATCAAGGACGTTTCCCTGCCCGAGGGTATGAAGCGCTCCATGGCCCGGCAGGCCGAGGCGGACCGCGAGCGGCGCTCCAGGCTGATCAACGCAGACGCCGAGCTCCAGGCGTCCAGGAAGCTCGCCCAGGCTGCAGCGGTCATGTCCGAACAGCCCGCCGCGCTCCAGCTGCGGCTTTTGCAGACCGTCGTCGCCGTGGCCGCCGAGAAGAACTCGACCCTGGTACTGCCCTTCCCCGTCGAACTGCTGCGGTTCCTCGAACGAGCCGGGGACCATCGCCAGGATCAGGCCCCGCAGCAGGCCCAGCGGACGGCGGCGCAGATATCGGAGGGCCCGTCGGGCGGTGAGTCTTCGTTCCCAGCACAGCCCTCCCCCGTGGGGGCGTCTGAGGTGGTAGGGCGGAGAAGCTGAGGGGCCGACGTTGCCGTAAGCGGGACCGCCCCGTGCGAGCATGCACCTGGCCTGTTCTGCATGGGGCCAACCTCGCGGCTGCTGCCCGCCACCTGTCAGGAGACATGATGTCGCGCCCATCCCCGATCGGCCCGGCCGCACCGCTGCTGGCCTTCGGTGTCGTGGTGAGCGGGGCCGGCCTTGCGATGTACCTGGATTCGAGGCGGGATTCGCTGCAGACGCCGATGGCGGTGCTGGCCATTGCCGCGCTGCTCGCCTTGTGGGTCGCCGCGCGGCAACGCTGACCGAGCCCGCTACCCGGGGTCGTTGTTTATCCCTCCCGTGACTCGTAGCGCTCCTGCCCGCCTGACAGCAGAGAACCGGTCGGCGGGCAGACAGCAGCCGGAGAGAAGGCGGTGGGCGAAGCGCTGCGATCGGCGGTGGCTAGGAGTCGCGCTCCGTACTGTCGAGCGGTTGCTGATGCCTGACCGCCGAAGCCTTCCGTGGTCGGGGCATGGCAGGCTGGCCCTCGGCCGGTGACGGGTATGCAGGGGGCGAAGGTTGAGCGACGAGCAGCGGACGACGGACGAGTATCTGGAGGGCAGCGCGGACCTCCTCCGTGAGGCCTGTGCCACCGGCCGCCGCTTACCCGCGCCGAGTTGGAGGCCCGACGCGACGCGGGCGAGCGGGCCGCCGAGGCCGGCATTGAACGCCTGATTCCGGAACGGCGCCGACGAACGGAAGCCCCATGATGCACGCGACAGCGCTGGGTATTACGACGGTTCTGCCGCCCCTGCCCGTGGTCGCGTTGACCTGTACGGTACGTGCGGCGTCCTGCTCCCTCCGGGCGGGCCCGATGGGGAGCGCGGGCTGATGCGTTTTCGCATCTGTCGTGCAGCCCTTTACCGCTGGGTCACGGCCGAACGGCGTCTCGGCCTCGTTCTCGTTGGTCGTCGGCCTTCCGATCACCTGCCTGGGAGCGGCAACGTACGTCCTGCTGGGTCGGGGCTTTTCCCTCTTGGTGATAGGCCTGAGCCTCTTCCTGACGGGAGTCGTGACGGCTTTGGCCGGCCAGGAGGGAGAGCGATAGGGGCCTGTATGGTCCCTGTGGCCTGCTCCGATCACGAGAACCAGGCATGGGTCGACAGGTCGGGGATGAGGCCGTGCGTCGTCCGGGCGAGCAGCACCGCCGACGATATGAGCCCAACATGACTGAGCCCTTGAGGAAAGTTCCCTAGGAACGACCCGTCACCGGGTGCGAGTTGTTCCGGGAGGAGGCCGAGTTCGTTCGTGTATGTGCACAGTCGGTCGAACAACTCCACGGCCTCCCCGACCCGGCCCTGTCCGACCAGGTTGTCCACCAGCCAGAAGGAGCACAGCAGGAAGGCACCTTCCGGTCCTCCCACCCCGTCCGGGGATTCCGTGGGCAGATAGCGGTAGAGGAGCCCGCCGCCCGCGTCCAACCGTTCGGCCACCGCCTGGCACGTCGCGACCATCTTCGGGTGGTCGGCGGGCAGGACCCGGCGCAGCGGCAGCGCGAGCAGAGAGGCGTCCAGCCCCCCGTTCGGGGCGAGGTGTTCGGTCAGGGCCCGCTGTGCCGGATCCCAGGCAGCCTCCAAGATGTGACGGGTGATGGCCTCGGCGTCGGCATCCCATCCGTCGGCGTCACCGGGCAGACCCAGACGGCGGGACAGCCGTGCTGCACGGTCCAGGGCCACCTGGCACATCGCGGCGGAATAGGTGAAGGGCCGCGGCGCTGACCGGACCTCCCAGATGCCGTGGTCGGGCCGGGCCCATGCGGTGCGAGCGGCCTCCGCGAGAGCGGTGAGCCGGTGCCAGAGTCCCGGGGCGAAGGTCCCGCCCGTCGCCGCCCATTGGAAGGCGCAGTCCAGGACTTCGCCGTAGACGTCGTGCTGCGTCTGGCGGGCGGCGTCGTTGCCCCAACGCACGGGCTTCGACCCGCGGTAGCCCGCCAGGTCCGGGTCGACGGCTTCCCTGGGTGCGGGACGCCCGTCGATGTCGTAGACGACGCGCGGACCCCCGGACGCGTCCACGGCGTCCAGCACCCATGTCAGGAAGCCGCCGGCCTCCATGGGCAGGCCGATCCTGCGCAGCGCGAAGACCGTGTACGCGGCGTCCCGGACCCAGGCGTACCGGTAGTCCCAATTGCGGTCGCCCCCGATCCGCTCCGGCAGGGAGGACGTGGCCGATGCCACGATGGCGCCGTTGGCGAAGTGGTCGAGGAGCTTGAGGGTGATGGCGGACCGGTGGACGAGCCGGCGCTGGGGCACGTCCTGGACGAGGTGGCCGGACCAGGTCCGCCACCGTCGCACGGTGTCGGCGAGCGGGTCGTCGTCCACCTTCCCCAGTGCACCGGCGGGCGGGCGCCACTGGAGTGCGATCCACAGGCGCTCTCCTTCCGAGAGGGGCACTCCGGGCCGGCGCGGCAGCGGGCGGGAACTCCGGAGCACGACATCCACGCCCTGCCGAGGGCATCGCATCCGCAGCTCCTCGGCGGACCCCGCGACGACGGCCCCGCCCCGCGGCTCGAAGCGAAGGGAGACATCCGGCCGGCCGTGCAGCACGCGCACCAGACGGATCAGGGTTCCCGTGCCGGCCGGGGCATCCTCTTCCAGTATCGCGCCGTGCTTCAGACGCATACCGTCCGTGATCTCCACGGTACCGTCGGCCGACCGGATCTCCGTGACCAGAACACCGGTGCCCGCCAGATAGCGCTGCCGACTGTGGGTGGCTCCCGCGACGGTCAGCCGGAAGTCCCCACCCCGGTCCCGGTCCAGCAACGGGCACACCAGCGGCGGCGAATCGAACCGCGGTACGCACAGGAAGGCGATCGACCCGTCACGGCCGACCAGGGCGCAGGTCGTTCCGTCGCCTATGAGTCCGTGATCCTCGATCGGTGTCGGCTGCTCGGCCTGTGGCAGCGGCCGCCATCCGGGGGTCATCGGCGTACGTTCCGCGCGGTACGCGGTGCCGAAGGGCGGCTGACAGGGGGCGGGGCATCGTAGAACCGGAGCCTCTTCAGCGGGAGCCTGGAGAGCAGGGGCGCGACGACATCGTCCTTGGTGATCACGTTCCGCGGCGGTAGGTCCATGGCGACCGTGAGCTGTGACCCGCGGATCATCCGGAACACCAGGAGGATGACGGCCGCGGAGAGGACGCCGATCAGCTGCGTGCGCATCGCTCCTCCCAGGATGTATAGCGCTGGCCCACTTTCACCTTCGCACTAGGCGACTACCCGGGACCCGACGGCGTAGACCCGGAGGAGGGCGAAGACGCGCACGGCACGGCCACCGGGTCCAACGCACCTGTCCAAAAAAGAGGATCAGAGCCCAGCGTAGGAAGGACCGGGTCCGTTCGTGCTCAGGGGCTTCGAAGAACCGCTGTGGCGGTCCGGGCTCCAGGACGCGGCCGTGGTCGCACGTCAGGACCCGGGCGGGTTGACCCTGGTCGCCCGTCACCAGTCCTCGCTGACCTGGGACCTGGGGGAGACCCACGGCACGGTCGCGGTTCGGATGCCGTCCCACCCGGTGGCTCTCGACCTGCTCACCGAGACCGGGCCGATGGCGGTCTCCAGCGCCAACCTGACCGGACTTCCGTCCCCGCAGGACTGCGATGCCGCTCAGGGCATGCTCGGCGACTCGGTCGCCGTCTACCTCGACGGCGAGCCCACCGAGGCCGCCGTCGCCTCCTCGATCGTGGACCTCACCGGCTCGGTCCCCATCCTCAAGCGCGCCGGCGCGACCAGCGCCGAGCGCCTGCGGAGGGTGGCACCCGGCCTCCAGGACGCTGGGTGACCTGGCCCGTCGGCGGCGGTGCAGGGCAGCACCGTCGATCCACCGGACCACCCGTTCGGCGGGCGTCGTGATTGCGGCATCTTTGTGGACGGAGTGGCGGTCCACGGTGAACAGGGCGTCGGCGACCGGGCGCCGGACGCTGCGCAGGTGCCCGGCGCGACCTGCCCTCCCCGGGGGAGGGAATTCGCCGCGCGCTGAGGCTCCAGCTGGAAGCGGCTCTCGCCCGGCGTCTGGGGATAGCCGGTGAGATAAGGGCACCCAGCCCCGGTCTTCCACATCCCCGCCGCTTTTGGCGGACCCCGCGAAGTGATCAGGTGTGCCTGGTCGTACCCTGCGGCCATGACTGACGCACCGCCGCTGACTCCGTCCGAAGCTTCCGAGCTGCTGCTGGCCGGCAACCATCGCTTCGTAGCGGGGACACCGCAGCACCCCAACCAGGACGCCGCGCGCCGCGCCGAGACCGCACCTGTCCAGCGCCCGTTCGCCGTGCTCTTCGGCTGCTCCGACTCACGGCTGGCCGCCGAGATCATCTTCGACCGGGGCCTGGGGGATCTGTTCGTGGTCCGCACCGCGGGCCACGTGGCCGGGCCGGAGGTGCTGGGCAGCATCGAGTACGGCGTGAACGTGCTGGACTGCCCGCTCGTCGTGGTACTGGGCCACGACTCGTGCGGCGCGGTCGCCGCCGCGCGTGCCGCCGTGGCCGACGGCATCGGCACCACCGGGTACGTACGCGACGTCATCGAGCGGGTCACCCGCAGCATCCTTGCCGCCCGCGCCGCCGGGCTCACCGCGGACGACGACATCATCGCCGAGCACATACGGCACACCGTGGACCTCCTTCTGGACCGCTCCCGGGTGCTCGCCGATCAGGTCACCGCCGGGCGGACGGCCGTGGTGGGCCTGTCCTACCGGCTGTCCGACGGCAGCGCCCGAGTTGTCACTGCCCGCGGTCTGCCGGTGGAGGCGCCTGCCTCAGGCGCCTGAACCGGGCGAACGGCAATCGGGGGGATGTTGGCGTGGGCTTCGTGACACGGTGCCAACTCCACAGCGTGACGCACGTTCGTTGGAGGTGACGCGGGAGTGTGCACGCGGCGTCTGCCTTAACCACGTCGGCGTGTGGCGAACCATGAGGCGAGGAAGAAGACGGGCAGGGCGACCGCTGTCAGCAGCATGGTGCCGGTGGCCGCGCTCCACAGGAAGCGGCCCCCAAGGTGGGCGACGCCCTGGTAGTAGCAGAGTGCCACCGTTATCAGCACCGCGTATCCACCGACCGCGGTGCCTACCACTTGGCGGACCAGTGCGAGCCAGCCGTGTCTGGCCCCGCCAGGAGCGAGCCGTCGCGCCGGCACCCAGGACCGCTCGGGGCGGCGGCGGAGCATGAGCAGACCCAGGCCGAGGTAGGTCATGACCATGGCATAGCCGGTGAGCATGAGAGTGATGTTGAGGGAGACCGGCAGCATGGTTTTCCCCGGCCGGTCTCAGGAGGGTTCTTGGAGCAGGAAGTGCCAGCCGCGTACGAAGGTGTGCCAGCCGAACCACAGCCACAGGGCGAACAGGGCCCAGCGGCCCACTGGGTAGCTCATGACGGCCCTGGTCGCGTCGCTGAGGGTGGGGAAGCCGTCGTCCGGCCGGAGCAGGCCGATGCCTTCCCACGCGAAGATCGCGCCGAACAGCGCGGCCCAGACCAGGTAGCCGATCACCGGATGTTCTGCCACTGCGCTGGCCGTCCTCTCGCGCCGTAACCGGAGTGGTCGGGTCGATCATCGGCCATGGCGGACCGCCTGCCCCGGACGCGCACCGCGCGTCGGTCAGGTCGGGCCGCCCTCGACGCCCGCCGTAGGGCCTACGGGTAGTGGTGGCGCGGGGTGTGCTCCGGGTATTCCGCGTACTCGGGGCAGTCCGGATTGCGGCAGGGACCCGGCTCCCACACGGGGACGAAGACCCCGAGTGTCTTGTGTCGTCGCTTGATCACGGTGTCGACGCGATGCTTGCAGGCCGGGCAGACAAGCACGCCTTGCGGCCCAGTCTCATGCTCGTTTTTACCCATTTTTTAATGATAGTCCGTGATGGGAGGTGGCAGTGGGCTTGGGCAGCTATCTGCCGACGTACGGGCATGGGGTTCAGTGCGCCGGCCGGGGCGGGTCATCGGGTCGCTCATCCCGCTCAGCCTCGGAGTCTGGGTCGCCCCTGGGGGTGGAGGTGTCCGGGTCCGCGAGGGCTGCGGACCGTTCTTCCCTGCCGGCGCCGTCGGCCGCCTGGGCTGCGTGCGTGGCGGGCCGGCGCATGCTGAGGACGATGGATACGGCGAGGACGGCGGCGATGACGGCCAGGCTGACCGGGGAGGGGATCTCGGGGATCGCGGGGCTGATCATCTTGTGGGATGCCTGGAGGATGAGTTTGACGCCGATGAAGGAGAGGATCACCGCGAGGCCGACGTTGAGGTAGTGGAACCGGTCCAGGAGGCCGGAGAGCATGAAGTACAGGGCGCGCAGGCCCAGGATGGCGAAGGCGTTGCTGGTGTAGACGATGAAGGCGTCGTCGCTGACGGCCAGGACGGCGGGGACGCTGTCGACGGCGAAGATCAGGTCGGCTGCCTCGATGGCGGCGACCACCGCGAGGAGCGGGGTGCCCACGCGCTTGCCGGCTTCCCTGACGAAGAACTTGGCTCCGGCGTATTCGTCCCGGACGGGGATGATCCTTCGCAGCATCCGCACGGCGAAGCTGTTGCCCGGGTCGAAGGTGTCCTCCTCTTCCTTGAGGAGCTTGTAGGTGCTGTAGAAGAGAACGGCGGCGAAGGCGAACAGGACCGCGGTGAAGCGGCTGACCACAGCCACGCCGAGGGAGAGGAAGATCCCGCGGAAGACGAGGGCGCCGATGACGCCGAAGAACAGGACGCGGTGCTGGTAGGCGCGGGGGACCTTGAAGTAGCCGAAGATCACGGCGAAGACGAACAGGTTGTCGACCGACAGGCTCTTCTCCAGCAGCCAGGCGGTCGTGTACTCGGTGCCGGCCGTCGTACCGAGGACGAGGAAGACGACGGCGCCGAAGATCAGCGCGAGGCTGACCCACAGGCCGCTCCAGGCGGCGGCCTCCTTGAACCCGATGACGTGCGCGCTGCGGTGGGCCAGCAAGTCCACCGCCAGCGACACCACCACCGTCGCGGCGAAGGCTGCCCACAGCCAGAGCGGGACTTCAAGCACGTCGGCCACTCTCCCCGCGGCCGGTACCAGAAAACGCCGGCCCTTCACAGCAGTCTGCGGCATGTCACCCCACACGGCGCGGCAGCGCCGGCCGTGTAGCACCCGACCCGCGAGGGAGTCTCGGCCGCCGGACGTCCTGCAATGTGTCCTGCGCGGGAAGCGCGGACAGGCGGACGGGGGGCATGCTTCCAGTAGGGGCGGGGGAGCCGGGCAAGGAGGTGTGCGATGACCCGACCCCACCATTTCCACCTCGATGCCGTGGGCCACTCGCTGACCGTGAACATCCACGCCGGTCTCCACGGCGATGCCGAGCTGCTGGTGGACGGCAAGGAGACCGGCCGCACGGAGGTGTACGGGAACCGGCCCTTGATCATGTCCGGTGAGCTGCCGACCGGTCCTCCCCGGCAGCTCAGTGTGCGGATCATGCCCGGACCCGGGGCGCCTCGGTGTGCGGCGGTGATCGACGGCAAGGAGCAGTGGATGTCCCCCCCGCGCATTCTGAGCAAGGCACCGTCGCGCCGCGGACCTGCCGAGCTGGGTGTTGCGGGCGGGCCGTCGGGCGGCTCGTCGATCCGATCTCTGGCACGGCGGCAGCCCAGGTCATACGTGAGCGTCACGGCGGCGCCATGATGGCCGAACATCGCTACGACCAGTCCTTGCCAACCCCCCTGTGCGGCGTCGGCGCAGAACCGGCGTTCAGGGAGTCCGCGCGGGGCCGGAGGTGCCTTGGGCTCGCCGGCGTCGCCGGCGTCCCACGACCACGCCTGCCAGAATCAGCGCCGTGAACACTGCGGCGATCACCAAGATCCCCGCGGAATCGAGCACCTGGCTGATCCACCGCTGTATCGCCCCAGCTCCGTCCACGACGGGGTCGGTGCTGTCTCCACCGCGCAGGACGCGGATCTCGTACCAGCCGTAGTAGGCGACGTAGGCGCCGGCCAGAAGGAGCAGTCCACCTCCGAGGCGGGGAGCGAGTGCGCCAAATCGCCGCATCCGGGTGACAGCGGTGGAGCGGGTGAGGGCGACGGTAAGGGAGGCCGCGCCGACGATCAGGCCCATGCCCGCGCTGTATGCGGAGAACAGGGCGATGCCGCCGCCCGTGGAACCGGTGCGGAACGCGGAGACGACGATGGCGAGGAACGGGGCGATGGTGCAGCCGAGCGAGGCGGTGGCATAGGCCATGCCGAACAAGGCCATGGACGGCAGAGACCGCGTCACTTTGGGGGCGCGGCGCAGCTTCGGTGCCGGTGAGGGCAGTTGCCGGCCCGCGAGCAGCCAGGCGCCTGCCGTGGTGAGGAGGATGCCGAAGGCGATGGTGAACCAGGGCAGGTGCTGCTGTATCTGGCCGGCTACGGGCAGGACGGCGAGCCCGAAGATGCCGAAGAGGGCGGCGAAGCCCGCGGTGACGGCGGCGGTTGCGGCCAGGGCGCGGCCGACGGCGACCGTCTTGGTGGGCGAGTCGTCGCCGAGGACGAGGAGGGAGAGGTAGGCGGGCAGCAGGGCGAAGCCGCAGGGGTTGACGGCGGCGAGCATGCCGGCGGTGAGCGCGAGGGCTATGGGAAGGTCGTTCATTGCGCGGTCAGCCAGTCAGTGCGGCGAGCTTGTCAGCGAGGCCCTTGCCGCCGGGAAGAACGCCGGTGTAGGTGGTCTTGCCGTCCTTGTCGAGGATCACGTACGTGCTCTGTTCGGTGATCTTGAATCGCTTCCAGATCTCGCCCTTCTCGTCGGACAGGTGAGGGAAGGCAGCGGTGTCGGTGTCGGAGACGAAGTCGCGCATGGCGGCGTTCTTGTCGAGCCCGGCGACACCGACGACGTTGGCCCTGCCCGCCGTGGCGGCGGCGACCGTCGCGGTCTCCGCCGCCTGGGCACGGCACTTGGGGCACCACGGTGCCCAGAACCAGAGCACGGTAGGCTTCCCCGCGAGCGTGGCGGCGTCGAAGGAGGCTCCGTCGATGGTGGTGCCGGTGAAGCGCAGCACGTCGGGCACGCTCGGGGAGGCGGCCGGGCCGCTGCCCGCTGCGGAGGTGCCGGCGGGCGTGGCCGTTACGGTGCCGGTATCGGAGGTCGCGGCAGGGTTGCCGTCCGAGCCGCAGCCGGTCACGGTGAGCAAGGCGGCGGCCACGACGGCCGGAAGGGTCGTACGGGCACGCATGTCTACTCCCAGGAATCGGCTCTGGGCTCTGAATGTAGATCCACCAGCCCGGAGGCGGGCGGGGTGAGTGCTTACGGTTCGGTGACATCATCCCGCTTCGTCTTTCAGCCGCTCGGGGGCGAGGACCGTGATGTGGCCCGGCGGAGGAGCCACGCCCCACACAGGACTGGCCAGCGCCTGGGCACTGCTGGCCAGACAGTAGCCGCCCCAGACGCCGACACCCGGTGCGCCGCCCCGCGGGGGCGGGACCGGGCCGGGTGCCGAGTCCCTGGAGAGGGGGTTCATCCTCGGGCCGTGCTCGAGGGCGTGCCCGCTGCCCGGGCGATGGCGGCGAACGTCAGTCCGGCCAGGAGCCCGAAGACCAGGTGGGCGCCGAGGCTGGACGCGGTGCCCCAGCTGGTAAGGCCGGGCTCGTGATGGCTCCGGACACCTCGGCACCGGCTGGGATCCGAGCAGAGGCGTCGCCCCGGTGACGGACCGCGATCGAGATCTGGCGGGCGCACAGCGGCGCCACTGGCAGGACACGTACACCTCTCATCCCGGCATGTACGGCGAACAGCCGTCAAGCGCGGCGCTCTATGCCTCGGCGTTCTTCCGTGCGGCAGAAGCGCGGGAGGTTCTGGAGCTCGGTGCCGGGCACGGCCGCGACGCCCTCTACTTCGCCCGCGCCGGGTTCGCCGTCCAGGCGACCGACTTCAGCAAGACCGGGCTGGAGCAGCTGGTGGCGGCCGTCCGGGAGCTGGGCGTCGCCGATCGGATCACCACCATGGTCCATGACGTGCGCGAGCCGCTGCCGCTTCCGGACGACGCCATGGACGGGGGCTTCGCCCACGTGCTGCTCTGCATGGCCCTGTCTACCGAAGAGATCCATCAGGTGGTCGGCGAGGTACGCCGTGTGCTGCGGCCGGGTGGGGCGTTCCTCTACACCGTCCGCCATACCGGGGACGCCCACTACGGCGCGGGCAGCTTCCACGGCGACGACATCGACGAGCACGGCGGATTCGCCGTGCACTTCTTTCCCCGCCGTCTCGTCGACGCCCTCGCCGAGGGCTGGGTCCTGGAGGAGGTCCATCCCTTCGAGGAGGGTGACCTGCCCCGCCGGCTCTGGCGCGTCACCCAAACGCTGCTCCCGTGAGCGTCTTCGGCGGAAGCGGGCACTGCGACTCGGGTCGGAAACGGGACCGCGGGCGCGGCGTGGCAGACGAGTCCCGCCAGCACCGATGCTGTCTCATAGGAGCACCGGTAGGGTGTCGCGGCCGATCCGAACAGCGGGCGCGGCGGCCGTCTCCTCCTCCCTCGAAGCATCAGTCACGTCGCCCGAGGGCGGGGAGACGGCGCAGGAGCCCGCGAACCGGGGCCGGGGCCAGGGCGGTGCGAGGCTGCGTCCGCCTCACGTGCTGACGGCTAGGAGCGGTCGACTCCGCTGCCCAGGATGCCGACACCGGTCACGAGCATGGTTATGCCGGTGGCGAGGACGGGGAGGCCGGGGCCGGGCAGGACGTAAAGCGCGGCGCCTGCCATGGTGGTGATGGCCCCGATGAAGGCCAGGATGATGGCGGCCCAGGTCTGTGACATGCTCCCCTCCGCTGGCGGCGCGGTGGACTTTCGTGGGGGGACCGTATACCCGTTCAGCGGATGTCGCTAAGACGCCGGAGCGGGCGCCGAAGCATCGAGGCCGTGTGAATTGGCTCCGGGGCAGGCGCGGCATTGTCTGCCGGCCAAGGGTGGTCACGGGTCCTGCTGGTCGTTCTGGTCGCGGGAGTTACGGAACGCCATGCGGTAGGCGGCAAGAAGAGCCAGGGCGCCGCCGCCGACGGCCCTCCAGGTGGCGATATCGAAGTGGGGTTTCGACTTGCTTGGCGAAGACCTGATCCGATATTCAGCCGCCCGCGAAGGCGCCGACGACGCTGATGACCGTGCGGCCGGTCTCGTCGTCGGCGTCCGTTGCGGGCAGGAGGAGTTGGGTTATGGCCCCCAGCCAGCAGGCCGAGGGTCGGCCAGGTGATCAGACGCATGGCAATCCCCCGGGGTGTGGTCGCTGCGGCCTGCCCGTCCCTGGAGGAGACGAGGGTCAGCGCCGCGGGGTGTCGGTGCGGGATTCCGGCGCGGGGTGCGGGCTGATCACGGCGTCGGGTTCGACGACCCGCTTCGGGCCGTCGCCGACGTGCTCGCCGGCGGCCTGGGGCGCCGGGTCGTTCTTCATCGCCCGTGCCTCGCTCTTGAGGATACTGGCCGACTACCCCATCGAGCGTGCGAGTTCGGGCAGCTTCTTGGCCCCAAGGACCAGGATGACGATGATCAGGATGATCGCTATCTCACTGATACCGAACATGGCGTGCTGCCCTCCTGGGCTGATACGGCCTGCGGTCCTGCGCCCCCGCCCTCGTGGTTCCGGGCGTGGCACCCACGGCATGAATTCGCTGGTGGTTACAAGTGGGAGGCGATGGCGGGCAGGAGATCCTGGAAGGTGCGGCCGTTGGCCGGCTCCCCGATCGCGGACATGCTCCACGCCTGCCCGGAGCGGTGGACCTTGGCCATGACCTGTGCGGTGTAGTTGCCGCCGCCGGAGAGGGTGTAGCGGGCCAGCTCCTGGCCGCTGGTGTCGTCGATGAGGCGGCAGAACGCGTTCTGTACGTCCGTGAAGGTCTGCCCGGTGAAGGAGTTGACCGTGAAGACGATCTGATCGACGTGCACCGGCAGCCGCTGGAGGTCCACCAGGATCGACTCGTCGTCCCCGCCCTGCCCGGCGCCGCCAACCCGGTTGTCGCCGGTATGGCGCACCGAGCCGTCCTTGCTGACCAGCTGCTGGAAGAACACCACGTCCACCAGCTCCTTGCCCGCGAACAAGACGGCCGAGGCGTCCAGGTCGATCTCCCGGGCAGTCATCCGGGCGAGGAATCCCTTACGCGGGGCGGACTGCCAGCCCAGCCCCATGCGCACCACGGTCAGGGTGCCCCCGCCGGGCTTCTCCAGGCTGATCCGCTGGCCCTTGTCCAGGTTGATCCCCACTGGTGTCCTCCAGATGCTGGCTCGTCGATGTATGCCTTCGCGTAGCCGCGTTGGCGGCCACCGCGATGAATCTACAGCACTGTAGAAGCCTGGAGGGTGCGTCTCGCGAGCGAGCAGCGCTACCCGGTCAAGGGCGCGTCAGTGCCGGGCCCGGAGCAGGGGGCGGGTGAACTCCGCACTGACGTGTCCGGGGCTAGGAGTTGTCGTCAAAGTGTCACGCCCACATCAGGAGCGACGCGAGGGTGACGGCTGCTTGGTAGGACTGGGCGGTCTTGTCGTACCTGGTCGCGATGCCGCGCCACTGCTTGAGCCGGTTGAAGCACCGTTCCACCACGTTGCGGCGCTTGTAGACCTGTTTGTCGAAGGCCGGCGGCCTGCCTCCCCGGCCGCCTCGCCGGGTCCGGTTGCGGACCTGGTCGGACCGTTCAGGGATCGTGTGCGTGACGCCGCGCCGCCGCAGCCAAGTACGGATGGCCTTCGAGCTGTAGCCCTTGTCGCCGATGACGTGGTCGGGCCTGATGCGCGGTCGACCCGGCCCGATCCGGGGCACCCGTATCGCGTCCATCACGGCGGTGAACTGGGTGCAGTCGTTGGTGTTCCCGCCGGTCAGGACGAACGCGAGGGGGCGGCCCGCCCCATCGCAGGCCAGGTGAATCTTGCTGGTCAGTCCGCCGCGGGACCGGCCGAGGGCCGGGCTGCGGAGCCCCCTTTTCGGGCTCCGGCCGCGTGCTGGTGGGCACGGACAACGGTGGAGTCCACCGACACCAGCCACTCGATGTCGCCTGCCGCGTCCGCTTGCGCCTGCGCGGCCTGGAGCATCCGCTCGAAGGTTCCGTCCGCCGCCCACCTGCGGAAACGGGTGTGGAGGCTGGCCCACGACCCGTACCGGTCGGGCACGTCCCGCCAGGCGACCCCGGTCCGAAACTTCCACACGATCCCGTTCAGGATCGTCCGGTCGTCCAGCCGCGGCCGCCCCAACACGGGCCGAGGCAGCAACGGCTGCACGAGTTCCCACTCAGCGTCCGACAGTTCATGGCGACGTATCACCCAACCATGATCCACAATGCAAGATCACTTTGACGACAGGCCCTAGGGCGGCCGGCAGTCTGCTCCTGGGCTGCGGACGGCTCGGCCGCTGCCTGGCCTGTGCCGACGCGCGCGGATGCTGGAGGTACGCGTGCTCGGTGCCGGCCGCGGCGGCGATGGTGGCGGCCCCCTGGAGCGCGTGCGTGTACAACTCGCCTGCGCTTGCGGATGTTCCGACGCGGGAGAGGGTGGTGCGGATGCCGGGGGTGTTCAGCGCCTGGTGCGCCACGAGCTCGAAGTCGCCCCGGTCCTCCGGTTTGAGGCCGGCGGCTGTGTTCACTGAAGTTCCCCCGGATCGGGTGAAGTCGCTGCGGTCGCTTGAGCTGAGTGGAGCGGGGCGGGCCGGGTCAGGGGCCGGCCCGCCGCGCACGGCGGCGTGGTGGTGTGTCAGACCCCGACGCCGAAGTCGGCGGCGATTCCGGAGAGGCCGGAGGCGTAGCCCTGGCCGACCGCGCGGAACTTCCACTCGGCGCCGCTGCGGTAGAGCTCGCCGAAGACCATCGCGGTCTCGGTCGAGGCGTCTTCGGAGAGGTCGTAGCGGGCGATCTCCGTCCCGCCGGCCTGGTTGACGACGCGGATGAACGCGCCCCTCACCTGGCCGAAGCTCTGGCTGCGGGCTTCGGCGTCGTGGATGGAGACGGGGAAGACGATCTTGTCGACGTCGGCGGGCACGGTGGCGAGATTGACCTTGACGACCTCGTCGTCCCCCTCGCCCTCACCGGTGAGGTTGTCGCCGGTGTGCTCGACGGAGCCGTCGGGGCTCTTGAGGTTGTTGTAGAAGACGAAGTGCTGGTCGGAGGGGACCTTCCCGGACGCGTTCACCAGCAGGGCGCTGGCGTCGAGGTCGAAGTCGACCCCGGTGGTCGTCCGGATATCCCAGCCCAGGCCGACCAGCACGGCGGTCAGGCCCGGGGCCTCCTTGCTCAACGAGACGTTGCCGCCCTTGGACAGACTCACACCCATGTCGTGGCTCCCATTCGGTATTCCCGCGGCCCGGCTGGCACGCCGTACCGTCGGATCAAGGTGAATCTACAACACTGTAGAAATATATTGGTGGGTGTTCGGCCGGTGTGGCGGATTCGCGGGGCCGGGCTGCGCGCGGGCCGTCGAACCATAAGCCGGTGATCAGTACGATGAACCGCCACGCCGTGTCGGGTGAGGCAATAGGGCGGGAGGTTGACGGCATGACGGTGAAGGACATGAGCGGTGCTGACCCGTCCCGCCGCCGGGCGCAGGGTGAACTGGAGAGCCAGGTGCTCACGGCGCTGTGCCAGGCGCCGGGGCCGGTCACGGCGGGCTGGGTCCAGGAGCGCCTGGGCGGCGGCCTGGCCTACACAACGGTGATGACGATCCTGACCCGGCTGCAGGCCAAGGGCGCTGTGGCAAGGGAGCGGGTGGGCCGGTCGTTCGAGTGGATGGCGGTTGCCGACGAGGCCGGGCTGGCAGCTTTGCGGATGCGCAAGGTCCTGGACGCCGAGAGTGACCGGCAGGCTGTCCTGGCCAGCTTCGTGACCGCTCTCACGCCTGGGGACGAGCAGCTGCTGCGTGAATTGCTGGGCAAGGCGTCCGAGGCTGGGGAAGGCTGAGGGGCATGGGGATCTTCGTGTTCCTGCCGCTGGTGCTGCCGTTAACGGCGTGGCCGATCGCGCGGCTGGCGGGGCATCATCTGCACCCGCGTACCGGGACGTGGCTGCTGACCGGCGCCGCGGCGGTGCTGGCGGTGTGCAGCACGCTGTGCCTGGCGTTGCTGATGGTGGTGGGGACCGCGCAGCTGCCCGGCAATCCGTTGCCGGACGGCTGGTCCGATCCTGAGGTGCGCGAAGCGGTCCCGTACGACGAGCTCGCCGGCAAGGCCGCCATCCCCGCCCTCCTCGCGGTGATCGCCTCGTGTACGTCGGCGGCGTGGCGCCACCGGCGGGTGCGCCGGCGCAGCTGGCGTGCGCTTGCCGGGCTGCCCGCCACGCCGGTGGCCGTGCTGCCCGACGAGGCTCCGTACGCCTATGCGCTGCCCGGCTCGCGCCGTGACCGGGTTGTGGTGAGCACGGGAATGCTGGCTGCGCTGACTTCCCGCGAGCGCCGGGCGCTGTTCGCGCACGAGCGCGCCCACCTCACGGGAGGCCACCACCGGTTCCTGCTGGCCGTGCAGCTCGCCGCCCGCGCCAACCCGTTTCTGCGGCCCCTGCGGTCGGTGGTGGCCTACACCGCCGAGCGGTGGGCCGACGAAGAGGCCGCCGCCAAGGTCGGCAGCCGCCGTACGGTGGCGGTGGCGATCGGCAAGGCGGCGCTGATCAGTCGCGGCGCCCCGCTGGCCACGCTGCCCGCGTTCGCGGCGGCGGGGCCAGTGCCCAGCCGGGTCGCCGCGCTGCTGGAGCCCGCCCCGCTCTCCAGCCGCTGGCCGTCGGTATTCACTGCGGTGGGCATGGCCACGTGGGGTGCGGCGGCCGGCACCACGGTGTCCGCACTGTCATCGGCGAACTCCGCAGTCACCCTGTTCTTCATCCTCCACGCCGCCACACCCCTGTGACCTGGGACAGCGGTGCCTGACCCGGCTGCTACTTGTGGCGCGGGGGAGGCATGCGGGAGAAGCTGGGAAGACACGAAGCGTGCCCAGCCCCGGCAGAGGGGCTGCGGATGAGGAGAGGCGGGGCGATGCCCGGTCCGGTCGTGGTCGGGGTGGACGGCTCGCCCTCCGCCATGGCCGCCGTGGACGCCGCCGCCCGGGAGGCACTGTTCAGAGGCGCCGAGCTGCACGTGGTCCACGCCTTCATCTGGCCCGCCATGCACGTCCCGCCCGGCGCCTCGCCTCTCGGGCCGCCCGCCGGGGGCGTGCGGGAGGGGGTCGAGCACCTGCTCCACGAGGCCGTCGACCGGGCCCGGTTTGCGGCCCCGGGAGTGCGGGCCGCCAGTGCGGTGATGCCCGGTGAGGCGGTAGCGGCCCTGGAAGCGGAGTCACGGACCGCGCAGCTCATCGTGGTGGGCCACCGCGGTTCGGGGGGCATCAGAGAGCTTCTCCTGGGATCGACGGCCGTCCACCTTGCCGCGCACGGCCACTGCCCGGTGATGGTCGTACGCGGCCGGACCGAACCCGAGGGGCCTGTGCTGGTGGCGGTGGACGGCTCCCCCCAGGGCCGGGAGGCGATCGCGTTCGCGTTCGCCGAGGCCCAGCTGCGGGGCAGCGAACTGGTGGCCCTGCACGCCTGGACCACGTGGAGCGATCACGGCGAGAGCGGCCCGGGCCATCCCGTGGAACTGGTGGACATGATCGGTGACGTGGAGCAGATGCGGGCGGCGGAGGAGCGGCTGCTGGTCGAGGCGCTGTCCGGGCACCGTGAGCGGTACCCGGAGGTGACCGTACGCCCCCGGGTCCTTCGGGGTCGGACCCGGCCGACGCTGATCGAGGCGAGCGAGAGGGCCCAGCTGATCGTGGTGTGCGCGCGCGGACGTGGCGGATTCGCCGGACTGCTGCTGGGCTCGGTCGGCCAGGCCGTCCTGCACCACGCCAACTGCCCCGTCACCGTGGTGCGCTCGGGCCTGTGACGCCCATCCGCACCGGGCAGCAGGGCCAGAACGCAGCCATGGAGCGGAGGCTTGGGCCGTGAACTACATGTGGGATCTCGCCCTCATCGCCGCGCTGATCGTGCTCAACGCCCTATTCGCGGGCACCGAGATCGCCCTCATCTCGCTGCGCGAAAGCCAGCTCCGCAAACTACGCCGCCGAGGAGGCGCCGGCGTCGCCCGCCTCGCCCGCCTCGCCGCGGACCCCAACCGGTACCTGGCCACGATCCAGATCGGCATCACCCTGGCCGGCTTCCTAGCCTCCGCCACAGCGGCCGTTTCCCTGGCCGAGCCGCTTGTACCGCTGCTCGCGTTCACCGGCCGCGCCGCCGAACCGCTCGCCATCGCCCTGGTGACGCTGGTGCTGACGTTCGTCACCCTGGTGGCCGGCGAGCTGGCGCCCAAGCGCCTGGCGATGCAGTTCGCCCAGCGGTGGTCCCTGATCGCCGCAACCCCCCTGGACATGCTCGCCACCGCTTCCCGCCCGGCGGTGTGGACGCTGAGCCACTCCACGAACCTGCTCGTCCGCCTCCTCGGCGGCGACCCACGCGCCGGAAAACAGCAGCCCACCCCGGAAGAACTACGGGATATGGTCATCAGCCACCGCGGCCTGACACCCCAACAGCGCACCATCATCTCCAGCGCCCTGGAGATCCACGAGCGCACCCTGCGCGCCGCGCTCGTGCCCCGCAGGGCGGTGTTCACCCTCTCCGCATCGATGCCCGCCGCTCAGGCCCGTACCGAACTGGCGAACTCAGGACACTCCCGCGCCCCCGTCCTGGCCGCCGGCCGATTCGAGGATGTCGTTGGCGTGGTCAATCTTCGCGATGCGACCACCAGTGCAGATGACACCCCGGTGGCCGAGCTGGCCCAGCCGGCGACCGTCTTCACCGACTCCATGAAGATCTCCGATGCGCTGCGGGACTTCCGTGCCAACCGGCAGCAGTTCGCGCTCGTCGTCGACGAACACGGCTCCATCGAGGGGATCGTCACTATCGAGGATCTCCTGGAGGAGATCGTCGGCGAGATCTACGACGAGACCGACCGCGACATCGCCACCGTGGTCCCGCAAGAGGACGGCTCGTTCCTCGTCCCCGGATCGTTCCCCGTCCACGACCTCCCCGACATCGGCGTCGAACTCGACGACCTCGCCGAGGACGGCCACTTCACTACCGTCGCCGGGCTCATCGTGCACAAGCTGGGGCGCATCCCCAGCAGCCCCGGAACCCGCATCCTGGCAGGCGAGTGGATCATCGAAGTCATCGTGACCGACCGCAACGCCATTACCGAGGCGCGGCTGAGCCCGGCCGCCCGGCACCGAGACCGGCCCACCCAGGACGACCCCCCGGAAGACCAAACCGGTCCCGGCCCGCGGCGCGACTCAAGCTGACGCCAGGGGTGACCACGCGTGGGCGAGCGTGGTGCCGGCCATTCCACGCCGACAGCGACGACAGAGCCGTTTCCGCCCCTGCCCGGTCTCCTCACAGGATGCCTGCCCTGCGCCTGCGAGGCCGCGGTGCCAGGCGCATACGGCCAGGTCCGTGTGCTAGAGGTCGAATTCGTGGGGCGGGAGGTCGAGGGTGTAGCAGGCTTCGCGGACGACGGCCTGTTCGGTCTTGTCGAAGTCGCCGTCAGCGCCGCCGATGACGATGCCGATCTGGATGACGGCGCGGGCCTCGGCAGGCTTCTTCTTCGCCTTGGCGATCTCCTGCAGGATGCTGACCTTGCCGAACTCGAAGTCGGCGGTGAGGGTGTTGAGGTAATCGTCGAAGCGCTTCTGCAGATCGGCGGCCGGGAAGTTCTGCAGAACCTCGTTGGTGGCGATCAGGTGGGCCACCCGCCGGCGCTCGGAGTCGTCGATCGTGCCGTCTGCCGCGGCAACGAGGGCACACATGGCCATGCTTGCGTCGCGGAACGCACCGGACTTCAGTTCGTTCTTCTTCGCCTCGAGCTGCGTCTGCATCTGCTGGGTGGATTGCTTGAAACGGTCCCACAGGGCCATGCCAACTCCAGGGGTCGCAAGGGTGTCCGGGCCGAGGACGGACGGAGTCGGCCCGGACAGTTCATCTACACTACTGTAGAAGTTGCCGGTGGGTGACGGAGCCGCTACGCCTCCTCGTCGCCGCTCTCGTCCTCGTCGGCCTCGAAGAAGTCGCCGATCTCGTCGACGGCCTCGGCCGCCGCCACCATCCCGCCGACCACCCCGACCGCGAGTCCGGCCGCGCCGACAGCGACCACCGTGCCCATGCCCGGCCCGGACCGGTGACCGCCATGGTGCCCGTAGTCGCCCTTGTGGCCGTGGGCGTCGTGCCCGCTGCCGTGCCCGTAGGGACTGTGGGCGGTATGGGCCGCGCGGGCGCTGTGCGCGTCGATGAGCTGGCTGATCCAGGAGCCGACCACGGCATTCCAGTCCCGGTGGGCCGCGCCCTCGTGGCTGACCACGTGGCGGCCCAGCAC
Organism: Streptomyces sp. TN58; assembly: GCF_001941845.1. Classification (NCBI taxonomy): domain Bacteria; kingdom Bacillati; phylum Actinomycetota; class Actinomycetes; order Kitasatosporales; family Streptomycetaceae; genus Streptomyces; species Streptomyces sp. TN58. The sequence continues at coordinate 6,629,589 of NZ_CP018870.1, forward strand.
GTCGTGGCCTGCGAATAGGCCCCCGCGCTTGTCTGCCTCTAGGACGACCTCCAGCCCGTCCGGGTTCGCCAGGAAGGTCACCTCGATCTCGCTGACCTGGTGGGCGTACTGCGGGGCGGGGGTGAGCTCGATCTCCTGGTAGAAGGGCAGCTGCTGGCCGGTGCCACCGATGTGCCCCAGTTCAAGGTCGGCGGAATTGAAGCCGAAGCCGAGCTGCCCGAACGCCTCCAGGATCGCCTCCTGGGCCGGCAGCGGGCCCACGGTGAGCTGGTCGAGGTCGCCCTTGTCCTTGGCCCCGGCGATGCCGAGCTCGGTCCGTACGCCGAGGACGATGCCGAGCGGCTGGCCGTGCAGCTGGGTGATCGGGGTCTCCCAGTGCAGCGGGACCGCGAACGGTACGTTGCGCTGCTTCGCCTCGGCGAGGCGGAAGTCGCCGCCGATGAGAAAGCGTTCGAAGGAGATGATGCCCTCGTCCTGCCCTTCGTGCGTCTCGGCCTCGACGCGGGCGGCGAGTTCGAGCGTGATGTGCTCGATGTCGAAGTCGGCCCGGCCGCCGGTGAGGCGGACTTCACCGGTCAGGGTGCCGCCGGGCACCGCGGTGGTCAGGTCGAGAACCGTGTCTACGGCGGGGCCGCCGACACCCATCGAGCCGAGCAGGCGCTTGAACACCATCGCGGCGTTCTCCTTCGTATGCGTCGCGTTGTGATCTCTTTGCGGTGCGCGCGACGGCGCCGCGAGACCAGGTCCAGCCCGCGGCACCGCGCACGCGCGAGGCGTTACTTCGCCGCGTCCAGGGCCGCGAGGGCCTGCGCCCAGCGGACGTACTTCAGCTCGGCGAGCTCGGCGACGGTCGTGACGCCGAACGCCTCCTTGAGCAGCTCACCGTCACGGTCGGAGACACCCTTGAGGGCCCCCACCGGGGCGGCCAGGATTTCGGGCAGGCTTTTGTCCGCCCATGCCTTGTCCAGCACCTTGTCCAGATCGATCGAAGCCACGTTCTGTTCCCCTCCTGACTCCACGCGCGCCCGATGGGCGTGCGTACACGCGTCTGGGCAGCACGGAATACCCCGCCCCGCCCTGGCGCTATCTACAAGCATGTAGAAGCATAGGAGCAGCGCGACCACTGTCGAGTGCGTGGGCGATGGTTGGGTGGGAAAGTCCGAAAAGACCATCCTTCCCGCCGTGTGAAACGTCACTGGCCAGGGGCTTTACTGCTCCTTTACAGTCGTCGTGCGGATACTTGAAACCGCCCTGTGCGCGGACCACGCGCCAGTCAGCCCGAGAGAAGAAGGAGCAGCAGACCCGCAATGGGTGAACCTCCCAGTCCCAGCCGTGCCACACCTTGCCCGCAGATCTTTGAGCCGGGAGCGGGGGTGGCACGGTGACCGAAGTCCTGCTGCTGCTTCTCGCGCTGGCTCTGACGCTGGCGTGCGCGGTGTTCGTCGCCGCCGAGTTCTCGCTCACCACCGTCGAGCGCAGTGAGCTCGAGCGTGCCGCCGCTGCCGGCGAGCGGGGCGCCGAGGGCGCCCTGAAGGCCGCCAAGCGCCTGACCTTCCAGCTCTCCGGGGCCCAGCTGGGCATTACCGTGACCTCGCTGGTGATCGGCATGCTGGCCGAGCCGTCTGTGTCCGCTCTGCTGCGTGGACCGCTGGAGGCCGTTAGCCTGCCGGCCGGGGCGGTTTCCACAACCGCGACCCTGCTGGGTGTCGCGATCTCGACCGTCGTCCTGATGGTGGTCGGCGAGCTGGTGCCGAAGAACTGGGCGATCTCCCGCCCGCTGGCCGTCGCGAAGGTCGTGGCCGGCCCGCAGCGTGGCTTCACGGCCGCGTTCGCGCCGCTGATCCGGCACCTGAACAACACCGCGAACCGCCTGGTACGCCGTTTCGGGCTGGAGCCCGCGGAAGAGCTGGCCTCCGCCCGTACGCCGCAGGAGCTGGTGGCACTCGCCCGGCACTCCGCCCGCCAGGGCGCGATCGAGGCCGACTCGGCCGAACTGTTCGTCAGGACCCTGCACCTGGCCGAGCTGACCGCCGAGAACGTCATGACCCCGCGCGTCGACGTCAAGGCCCTGGAGGCCCACGCCACCGCCGCCGACGCCGCGAACCTGACCCTGGCCACCGGCCTGTCCCGCTTCCCCGTCTACAAGGACACCCTCGACGAGGTCATCGGCACCCTCCACATCCGCGACGTCCTCGCCCTGGACGAGGAGAAGCGGACCATGGTCCCAGTGACTGACCTGATGACCGAACCCCTGCTCATACCGCACTCCCTGCCCGTGGACACCCTGCTGGGCCGGCTCCGCAAGGCCCGGACCATGGCCGTCGTCATCGACGAGTACGGCGGCACCGCGGGTGTGGCGACCGTCGAGGACATCGTGGAAGAGGTCGTCGGCGAGGTCCGTGACGAGCACGACCCGATGGAGGTCCCCGACCTCCTCGCAGCCCCCGACCAGGACGGCCGCACAGCGTGGGAGGCAGACGGAAGCGTCCGCCTCGACCAGCTGGAGGAAATCGGCTTCACACCACCAGAGGGTCCCTACGAGACGCTGGCCGGCCTGATCGCCACCCGCCTTGAGCGGATCCCCCTGGCCGGCGACACCCTGGACGTGGACGGCTGGGAGCTCACTGTCCTCGACGTCGAGCACCACCGCGCCGACCGGGTGGCAATCACCGCCCCGGCCGCCGCGACGATCTCCCAGGAGGAGGCCCGATGACCGCGATCCAGCTGCTGATCGGCGCCTTCACCCTGATCACCAACGCCTTCTTCGTCGGCGCCGAATTCGCGCTGATCTCCGTACGCCGCAGCCAGATCGAACCGGCCGCGGCGAAGGGCAACCTCCGCGCGAAGACTACCCTGTGGGGTATCGAACACCTCTCCGCGATGATGGCCACCGCCCAACTCGGCATCACCGTCTCCTCCCTGGTCCTCGGCGCCGTCGCCGAACCGGCCATCGCGCACCTGCTGGAGCCCCCGTTCCACGCCATCGGGGTGCCCGAGGGGCTGATCCACCCGATCGCCTTCGTCATCGCGCTCACCCTGGCGACGTACCTGCACATGCTCGTCGGCGAGATGATCCCCAAGAACATCGCGCTCGCCGCACCCGCGCCGACCGCCCTCCTCCTCGGCCCGCCCCTGGTGGCCCTCACCCGGGCCCTGCGCCCGTTCGTCTTCGGCATCAACGCCTTCGCCAACGCCCTGCTGCGACTGCTGAAGGTCGAACCGAAGGACGAGGTCGGCTCCGTCTTCACCGACGACGAACTCGCCCGCCTCGTCAAGGACTCCAGCGCCGCCGGCCTCCTCGGCCTCGACGACGGCGAACGCCTCCAGGACGCCCTCGAACTCGGAACCCGCCCCGTCGGCGAAGTGATGGTGCCCCTGGACCGGATCGTCACCGTCGGCCACGACATCACTCCCAAGGGCCTGGAACGGGCCGCCGCCGACCACGGCTTCTCCCGCCTCCCGGTCACCCAAGACGGCAGGGAGATCCTGGGCTACCTGCACATCAAGGACGCCCTCGGCGCAGCCGACCGCACAGCCCCCTTCCCGCGCACGGCGCTGCACCCGATCGTCAAGGTCGCCATCGACACCCCGCTCGACGACACCATGACCGCCATGAGGGCCGCCGGCACCCACCTCGCGGCAGTCACCGGCACCAAGGGCACCGTCATAGGCTTCGTCACCATGGAGGACCTCCTCGACGAACTCGTCGGCGCCGCGGCCGACGGAGCCTGACCGTCACAGACCGGTGGCCGGCACCCCGCCGCGCGTGCGGGTGCCGACCATCGGCACAACACGAAGCAGCCAGCCCGGGCGGCGTCCTGTTCGAGCCCCCATACCGGCTCGATGGATCTCCCCACCCAGGCCGGTGCAACCCGTCCGCCTCGCCGGCCAGGTTGATAGGGGCGAGTTCAGGGGGCGAGCAGCGGACGAAGGTTTGCGTCTGATCTCTTCGGCCTGCACCTGGGTGACCACGAGGCCGGGGATAGCCGGGTGGTCGTTGATCCAGGTCCCCCCCCCGGGCGGCTACCGCGAAATGGCGCAAATTATCTGGTTGCCACCGGATTGACACTGCTGACTTCCGCCGCGTCGCGTTCGGCCCGCTCGACGCGGCCCTGCCGTCGCAGACTCGTCAGCGCCCGGATCGTCATACCCGCCCGCAGCGGCGCGAGCACCAGAGCGAGCGCCGCCACAACGACGAGCAGCCACCCCGCATCCGGCACGAACAACAACGCCACTTTCAAGTTCCCGCCCATCTGCTGGGGGAGGACGATGCAGGCGGCCGCGGCAGTCAACAGGCAGAGAGCCATCGCCGCGACACCGCCGATCACGATCCGCAAGGCGCCGCGACGCAGTCCGCGTTGGGGTGTACGACACGGAATGCCGACCATCCGACAGCCGTGGCGAGCGCAGCCGCAACCGTGCCGAGCGGCACCAGGATCCACGTCAGCCACGAGTCCTCTTGGGCCGACCGGGCCTCGGCACCGAGCAGGATGCGGGCGACACCGAACGCGGTGTTGTTGCGCCGGTTCTCCTTGGCGAGCCCGGCGGCGTTGTACTGCACGACGACCGCGAGGTCGTGATCGGACAACAGGACCACGATGCCGTGGTAGCCGGGGGTCGCCCCCGAGTGCCGCACCATCCGCTCGTCCAGTCCGTCCACTTCGTCGTCGCGCCAGCCGAAGCCGTAGCGATGGCGGTCGTGGACGGAGACCGCGCCCTGGTGCATCTGCCGGAAGCCGTCCCGGGACAGCACGCCCCGTCCACATCCCGTCAGTTGAGCAGATGCGAAGGCGCGCAGGTCCTTCAGGGTGGCGCCCAAATAGCCGTACGGCACACCCGAGGCGTCGTACCCGAAGTCGAACTTCTTCGGCTGACCGAAGAAGAACCGGTGCCGGGAGCGAGCGTGGCACGCTCGGCCTCCTCGCTGTTGGTGAGCGCGCCGTCCATGCCCAGCGGCTTCAGCACGTTCTCCCTCAGCTGCTGACCGAACGGCTTTCCGGTGACCTCCTCCAACAGCGCCCCAAGCAGCATGTAATTGGCGTTGCTGTACTCGTGCCGCTCACCGGGCGCCGCGGACAGCGACTCTCGCCCGTCGGACACTCTGAGGACGGCCAAGCCCGTGGCAGGCGCGGGACCGGGCTTGTTACCGTTCGTCAACTCGAAGCATGCCAGGAGCGCGGCACCCCACCCCTGTGAGAGCACCGCCCTCGATGGTCGGCGAACCCAGCACCGTTGCCAGGATCCCCAGCGACCTGCAGCACGCGCGTCCTGGAGCCGTCGCCGCCGCCCGCACGGCCCTCGCGTAGCCACCGAGCTGTGTCCTGCCTGTGTCCGGCGTTGCGATCTGTCACGTGAGCTGCGAGGAAAGGGTATCGAGCGAGCCGTTCAGCCCCGACCACCAGGTTTCGGGAAGCCCAGGATCCTCACGTACGAGGGCGCCCTTCGCCGACTGGCTGGGCGGTGACCAGCTCCAGCTCATCGGTCCGCCAGATCACCGGCTCACCTGCCTCGCGCCGCGCCCTGGTACCACTGGGGGTGACGTCCGGCTGGTGCCAGCTGTCGGGCTTGGCGAAGGTGAGGACGCCGCCGTGCCGGCGGGGCCGCCCGCCCTTGGGCCCTGAGCGGCCGGGGCCCGGGTCGCGGAGCATGGCGCGGTCCGAGCGCAGTCGTCCGAGCGGCACGACGGGCAGGTCCCGCAGGGAGTGGGAGAGGTAGGCGACGTCGTAGCCGGCGTCCATCACGATCAGGATCCCGGGGTCGCCCGGCATCCAGTGCCCCGCGTCGACCAGGCGTTCGACGACCTCGCGGAGCTGGGCGGCGGTGACCAGTGTCGCGTCGTCCGCCGGGGCCGAGCCGCACGGCGTCCAACAGCCGGCACCAGGAGGTGCGGCCTGTTTCCAGGGTAGCGACGAAGGAGTACGGCCAGCCCCGGGATCCTTACCGCAGTCGCCGCGTCCGTAGACGTGGCAGAACAACCGGTCGTCGCTGGTGGGAGCGTCGGGGCGGCCAGTTGCTCACGTCCACGGCCAGTACGATCCGTCCGTCGGCCGCCTTCGGTAGCGGCAGGCCGGCCAGAACGCGTCGCAGACGCCTCGGTTCGATCCCGCTGCGGTCCAGCCCCGCATACAGGGCGCGCCGTGTCCGCGCCGATGCTCGACCGTCAGCGACAGCTCGACCAGGGTGTTCACCGGCCCGTCCGCACACAGCACCGCGTCGGTGTGCTCGAAGAGCACGTCAGCCCGGGCATACTGGCAGTCGTAGAACTCGACACAAAAGCGGGAGAACACACCCAACGCCTCGCGTCCGGACACGTCGGCAGACAGACTCATACACAGCGGCCGTTCTCCGGTACTTCGTGACCAGACATCTCGAAGCGTGGAGAACGGCTGCCTCCGCCGTCCCGGAAAACACGGCAGATCAGCAGGTCGGGTGACGAACGAGGATAAACGCCAAGCTTAGGCGGCGTCAGGCCTGGTGTTACATGCGTTCCTGCATGTGTCCGAAGAACTCCTCTGGGCGCGTCACGCCGGCCGTCACCCGGGCGAACTCGTCCTGTGCCGAGCGGCTGCGGGAAACGGCGAGGAGGAGTTCCTGCATCGCGGGGGGCGGTGGTTCCAGCGTGGCGAAGTCGGCCGTGAACTCGTACATGCTCATGACCTCGGAGTCCCTCGTCTCCTGGCAGGCCCGCATGGCTTCGTCGAAGGGCCGTCGGCCGACGAGCACGTCGTCGAGGGCCCGGGTGCACCGTTCCGCATCGCGGAAGGCGTCCTGGATGCCCTGCGCGGTGATGGGATCCTTGAGGTATCCGGCGTCTCCGACGAGGATCCAGCCGGGACCGTAGGGCTTGCGGAAGTAGTTGGGGATGGCCATGCCGACGAACCGCTCGGTCCGAGTGGCTTTCGAGATCCGTTCGGCGAAGGCCGGCGCGCGGGCCAGGACGGCGTGGTAGTTGCCTTCGACATCGTCGCGGTTGGCCTCGAAGTCGCGCATGGGCCAGGCGCAGATGACCAGCGTCTGGTCGTCATTGGTCGGCCATGCGGCGAAGGCGCGGTCCTCGCGGTCGTACGCCTCGAACGCCCCGTTCATCGGCAGACCGGCCCAGTAGGCGTAGTAGTAGGCGTTGATCTTGGGCTTCTCGGCGTAGCCCGTGGCGTCCGTCGCCCTCGCGACGGACGAGTGGACTCCGTCCGCGCCGACTACGATCCGGGCGTGCTCCGTGGCCGTCCTGCCGTCCTTGCCGTGCCCTTTGATGCCGATGACCGTACCGCCGTCGAACAGGATCTCCTCGACGGTGAATCCCTCGCGGACCTCGGCGCCCGACTCCGCGGCGGCGTCGACCAGGATCTTGTCCAGGACCGTGCGGCGCGGGGCGTAGGAGACGTCGAAGCCCTCACCGGCAGGAGAGCCGACGATGACGAAGGGGCCGAGATCGAACGCGTAGGTATCGATGGCGGGGCAGCCCGTATCGACTACGCGGTCCAGCAGTGCCCAGCGTTCGAGCGCAGCCAGGCCGGGCGGATGGATCAGGTGGGTGGAGATCGTGTCGCTCGGGAAGATCGCCCGGTCGACGAGGAGGACCCGGTGACCAAGGCGGGACAGGAGCATGGCGGTCGGGGCTCCTGCGCACCGTGCTCCGACGACGATCACGTCGTGGCGGTGGGTTTCGGCACCGGACGCGCTGGCTGTGCTGGTCATGGACCTCACCTGCCCATCGAGCACACCGCCTGGCGGAATCGTCTGCGGGCGGCCGCGGCGGTGCGCCTCTATTCACGTTAGCCCAGGCCCGCCCCCCTTTCTCATCGAGCCGTGAACGACTGCTCCGGCCGGTTGCCGCGGGCCGAGGGCTACGGCACCATCCCACCGACCAAGAACGGCCCCGCCCTGGGCGGCTATGGGGCCGCGCGTCCGGGGCCCGGGACGTTTTGGAGCTGGGCGCCGGCCACGGCCGCGACGCCCTCTACTTCGCCCGCGAAGGATTCACCGTCCAGGCCACCGACTTCTCCGCAACCGGCCTGGACCAGCTGCGCGCCACCGCCGGGCATCAGGAAGTGGCCGAGCGGGTGACGGCCGCGGTGCACGACGTGCGCGAGCCCCTGCCGCTGCCGGACGCGTCCGTTGATGCGGTCTTCGCGCACATGCTGCTGTGCATGGCCTTGTCGACGAAGGAGATCCACGCCGCGGTCCGTGAGATCCGCCGGGTCCTGCGGCCGGGCGGCGTCCTCGTCTATACCGTCCGGCACACCGGCGACGCCCACTACGGCACCGGCATCGCCCGAGGCGACGACATCTTCGAACACGGCGGCTTCGCCGAGCACTTCTTCGACCGCGCGCTCGTCGACGCCCTGGCCGACGGCTGGATCCTGGACGAAGTCCACGCCCTCGAGGAGGGCGAGCTGCCCCGCCGCTTGTGGCGAGTCACTCAATCCCTGCCACCCCGGACGGAGGCCGCGACGGGCCGGCACCACCCACCCGGTGTTGCCGGCCCGTAGGACGCCAGCGGTCAGTGGCTGGCGGCGAGCTCTCCACTCAGCTTGCCGTGGAGGTCGGCGCTGGGGTCGTTCAGGCCGGTGATCTCGACGGTCTTGCCGCGCTGGGCGTACTTGGTCTCGATAGCGTCCAACGCGGCCACCGAGGAGGCGTCCCAGATGTGCGCGGCGGACAGGTCGATGACGACCTTCTCGGGGTCGGTGGCGTAGTTGAACTGGCCGACGAGGTCGTTGGAGGAGGCGAAAAACAGCTCTCCGGTGACCCGGTAGACCACCGTGGTGCCGTCAGGGTCGATGACGGCGGTGACCTCGGCAAGGTGAGCGACGCGCTTGGCGAAGACGACCATGGCGGTGAGGGAGCCAACGACGACGCCGATGGCGAGGTTGTGGGTGGCGACGACGCAGGCGACCGTGATCACCATGACCGCGATCTCCCCGGCGGGCATCCGCTTGAGCGTCTTCGGGGCGACGGAGTGCCAGTCGAACGTCGCGAACGACACCATGATCATGACGGCGACCAGGGCCGCCATGGGGATGTCGGAGACGACCGGGCCGAAGACGATGCACAGCACCATCAGGAACGCGCCCGCCAGGAACGTGGACATGCGGGTCCGGGCCCCGGAGACCTTCACGTTGATCATCGTCTGGCCGATCATCGCGCAGCCGCCCATGCCACCGAAGAAGCCGGTCACGATGTTCGCGATGCCCTGACCGATGGACTCGCGGGTCTTGTTCGAGTGTGTGTCGGTGATCTCGTCGACCAGCTTCGCCGTCATCAGCGACTCCATCAGGCCGACCAGCGCCATCGCGAACGCGTACGGGGCGATCGTCGTCAGCGTGTCCAGCGTGAACGGCACGTCCGGCAGGCCAGGCACGGGCAGGGAGGAGGGCAGGTCGCCCTTGTCGCCGACGGTCGGTACCGCGATGGCCGCGCCGACGGTGATGACGGTCAGGATGACGATGGAGACCAGCGGGGCGGGGACCACGGTGGTGATCTTCGGGAAGAACACCATCAGCGCGAGGCCCCCGATGATCAGCGGGTAGACGGCCCAGGGCACGTTCCGCATCTCGGGCACCTGGGCCATGAAGATCAGGATCGCGAGCGCGTTGACGAAGCCGACCATCACCGAACGGGGGATGAACCGCATCAGCCTCGCCACACCGAGCGCGCCCAGGACCACCTGGAAAATGCCGGCCAGGATGACGGCGGCGATCAGGTAGCCGAGGCCGTGCTCACGGTTGAGCGGGGCGATGACAAGGGCGACGGCGCCGGTCGCGGCGGAGATCATCGCCCGCCGGCCGCCGACGACGGAGATGACGACGGCCATGGTGAAGGAGGCGAACAGGCCGATGGCAGGGTCGACCCCGGCGATGATCGAGAACGAGATCGCCTCCGGGATCAGCGCGAGCGCGACGACCAGGCCCGCGAGGACTTCGGTTCGCCACACCTTCGGATCGGACAGCCAGTCCGGCTTCAGGCCGCGCAGGCGCGCGGCGGGGGACACAGCGGCAGCAGAAGAGGACAAGGAGGCACCTGTCGTGCTCGGGCGCGTCCCGTTCGGCAGGCCGGGGCGTGCGGGAGGGCGCGGAGGGGCCGGGCCGGCACCCCGCGGACGGCCCGTGAAAGACGTGGGCCGGAGAGGAAGGGGGATCGAGCGAGGGCCGCGCCTGCGCGGCCGGGCTCACATCCCGAGGCGAAGCATCACGGCGGGCAGGCGGCGGCGCCGGGCGTCATGGGCTCGCGCACGCTTCTCTCCTGCAAGAATCGGATCTCCGCCGGGGGCGCCATCGGCCCCGACACGGCAACGACGGGACAGCGAATCGCTGCCCGCACCATCAGCAACTCTACCCTAACGTTAGAGTAGGGACTGGCGGGGAGTGCGGATGCACCCCGCCACGGTGCGAAGGGCTGGGAAGTACAGGCGTGGACGGCAAGCACATGCAGATCGGCGAGGTCGCCGCGCGTACGGAGCTGTCCCTGCGCACGATCCGGCACTACGAGGAAACGGGCCTGGTTGTCCCCTCCGCCCGCTCCCAGGGCGGCTTCCGCCTCTACACCGAGAACGACGTCCAGCGGCTCATGGTCATCCGCCGGATGAAGCCCCTCGGCTTCACCCTGGACCAGATGCGCGACCTCCTGGACGCCACCGACCGCCTCGACACCGACAGCGAGACCGAACTCGATGCCGACGAGCGCGAAGCTCTGCTCAAGCGAGTCCGCGGCTACGAGCAGGCCGCCGCCGAGCGGATCGACAAGCTCCGCGTCCAGTTGTCCCGTGCCGAGGACTTCGCCGCCACCCTGCGCTCCCGCCTGGAGCGGAACACCCCTGCCCCACAGGTCTGATGGCCGTCAGGAAGGTCAGCAGTCCGGGCGGGGGGCAGCAACGAGGGCCTGACGGAGCAGGTCGGCATCGGGCGCCCCGGAGAGCCCGGTCGCGGTCGGGTAGATCCGGCAGGCCAGCCCCGGCGGGCGCCCGGGCTCGGCGAACGGGTCACGGCCGTCGATGAGAATCGTCGGGGAGCCGGTGAAGGCGGACCGCTCGGCCTCGGCCTCATCGGCGATCACGCGGATGGTGAAGCGGGTGTCGGGCAGCCTGGCGTCGGCCAGTGCCTGCTGCAACCGCTGCTCGGCGAGTTGCCGGTGAGGGCAGTCCGGTACGACCAGAACCTCGAGCTCCATGTCTCCAGGATCGCGCGCCGAGACGCCCCACGGGGTCGAAGGCCCGAAGCAGAAGGTCCTCATCCCCGAGGCCGCTGAAATCTCGCCGCGCAGTGCGGCAGTGGCCCGCCGACCACACGTCGGCGGGCCGCTGCCGTTCCCCCTTAGCTAGGCCCTGGCGAGTGCCGCGGCGCCGAAGGAGACGTTGAAGCGGTCGCACCAGATGCTCACGCTCGTGTACTGGGAGAGGTCCACATCGGCGGGAAGGACGTAATTCTGGTCGCCCTTGTTGCCCTTGAGCTTGCCCAGGCTGACGTACTTGCCGTCATCGAAGACCTCCCAGCCCGCCTTGCCTTCCTTCACCGGCGCATCGGTGAGCCACACGTGCAGGTCGGGACCGTTGCTGGTGTCGAGGTTCTCCAGCCGCAGCGTGTGCGAACCGTCCGCCAGCTGGACGATCTTCACCGTGCCCGTCGTGGTGTGCTCATGACTGATCAACTGCCCCGCAGAGACAGTCCGCGGCTCCGGTGGCGCCGACGGCGGAGCCGAACTCTGACCGGACGGGGACGGCACGGCCGACGCGGTCGCTGCTGTGGAGGGTAGGGCCTCCCGCACCGTCTCGTCCTGCCACAGCTTCCAAGGCTGAAACAGGTACATGCCCACGCCGATCACAGCGACCGCAACCACCGCGACGCCGAGAACAACCGGTCTGCTCGATATCCATCCACGCGCCATAGAACGCCTCCCGCAGCATCAGATTCCCGCCTGACATTAGACGGCATCCACCACCGGTGTGAGCCTGGATCCAGAGTCCGGACCCGAGCTCGGACACGAGGGAGCGAGGGCCAGCGCCAGGGACTGGCCATCGCCGGTTGCGGCTGGGCTGGCGGGACGGAGGTCAGCTGTGCGAGCGACACGCGGCACCGCCGTTGGCCGCGTCGGCCTGTCACGTACCGCAGCCTGGTAGGCGAGCACCATTCACTACGTGCCGAGCCGCTCGGGGCGGTCTCGGCTCCCTGCTCGGAGGAGCACGGCATGGCAATCGAAGGTGTGTCCCCCTACCTGCGGTACGAGGACGCGGACGCGGCTCTCGACTGGATGGAGCGGGTCCTCGGCTTCACCGACGCGATCCGCTGGCGCGACGATTCAGGGCGGACGTTCGAGGCTGACATCCAGGCGGGTGTGACGAAGATCGGGGTCAGTGGCGGCGGGGTGAGCAGCGAAGGCAGGAACGCCCTGTTGATCGTGCACGTGGATGACGTCGACGCGCATTTCGCGCTGGTGCGGGCGGCATCCGGCGTGGAGGTGGACGGTCCGGTGGATCAGCCGTACGGGCCGCGGACCTTCACGGTCACCGACCCCTGGGGGTATCAGTGGAGCTTCTGGCAGGGCGAGGCCACACCACCCCAGTGATCGCCGGTGAGCCCCTCCGGTTTCACTGGCCCGTCGTCGAGGGCGTCGCTGCCGAGGCCGGCGCCACCGCCGTGATGTGGCTCAGCAGGCACAGCCAGCGGCCGTCCCGCTTCACGAACACATCCGACGTCCACTCGTCGGCGTCGAACCGCCGGCCCCCGTAATGCGCGGTGTTGGTCATCCGCGCGCTGAAGACCGCGGTGTCGCCGTGCACCCGCACCCGGGGCCTGCTGACGAGGTCCATAGCCGAGTGGGTCAGCTGCCCGGAGGCGACGAACGCGAGGAAGTCGTCCTTGGATGAGATGCCGGACTCCGAGACGATGGCCCAGTCGTCGGTCATGAAGCTCGCGATCCGTGCCGCATCGTTGGAGACGATCGCCGCGGCCCAGGCCTCCGCGACGGTGGTGAGGTCCGCTTGGACCGCGTCGTCGACGCCGTCATGAACCGTTTCGTCCGCCGGGACGGCCGGGTCTGCGCTGGGGTTGTCGGCCATGCCCCGATGCTAGGGCCTGTCGTCAAAGTGATCTTGCATTGTGGATCATGGTTGGGTGATACGTCGCCATGAACTGTCGGACGCTGAGTGGGAACTCGTGCAGCCGTTGCTGCCTCGGCCCGTGTTGGGGCGGCCGCGGCTGGACGACCGGACGATCCTGAACGGGATCGTGTGGAAGTTTCGGACCGGGGTCGCCTGGCGGGACGTGCCCGACCGGTACGGGTCGTGGGCCAGCCTCCACACCCGTTTCCGCAGGTGGGCGGCGGACGGAACCTTCGAGCGGATGCTCCAGGCCGCGCAGGCGCAAGCGGACGCGGCAGGTGACATCGAGTGGCTGGTGTCGGTGGACTCCACCGTTGTCCGTGCCCACCAGCACGCGGCCGGAGCCCGAAAAGGGGGCTCCGCAGCCCGGCCCTCGGCCGGTCCCGCGGCGGACTGACCAGCAAGATTCACCTGGCCTGCGATGGGGCGGGCCGCCCCCTCGCGTTCGTCCTGACCGGCGGGAACACCAACGACTGCACCCAGTTCACCGCCGTGATGGACGCGATACGGGTGCCCCGGATCGGGCCGGGTCGACCGCGCATCAGGCCCGACCACGTCATCGGCGACAAGGGCTACAGCTCGAAGGCCATCCGTACTTGGCTGCGGCGGCGCGGCGTCACGCACACGATCCCTGAACGGTCCGACCAGGTCCGCAACCGGACCCGGCGAGGCGGCCGGGGAGGCAGGCCGCCGGCCTTCGACAAACAGGTCTACAAGCGCCGCAACGTGGTGGAACGGTGCTTCAACCGGCTCAAGCAGTGGCGCGGCATCGCGACCAGGTACGACAAGACCGCCCAGTCCTACCAAGCAGCCGTCACCCTCGCGTCGCTCCTGATGTGGGCGTGACACTTTGACGACAACTCCTAGGCCCTGTCCGGGCCCGATGGCCTGCGGAGCAGCCCTGCCACCCTGAGCGGGCGGTGTGCGAGGGCCCGCGACAACAGCGGAGTTGGTCGGGTGAGGGGATGACGGCGCGCTTGGGGTCGTACTGGGGTGGACTGACGCCCAGGCGGGGGCTGTCTTCGAAGATGCCCAGGCGGTGCGCGCCGAGGAGGATCGACTTCAGCTTGTCGTACGCATTGGACTGCGTCGCGAGCAGGTCGACAAACTCCGAGTCCAGCTGGCCCGCGCCGAGGACTTCGCCGAAACGCTCCGTACGTGCCTGCACCAGGCCGCACCGGCCGGGTCCTGACTCGCGGTGACCCGCCGCCCAGCGCGCTGTCCGACTTCGCCCCTGGTGGTGATGGGCGCGGTCCTCACGATCGCAGGCGCCGCCCTCTACACCATGCCGGGCGAGCGGCCGGAGCTGATCGCCGCCGCAGCCCTGATTGTGGCGGCCGTCGCCGCCTGGTGGTGCGCCTCCCGCCAAGGATGATCACGACCTGACACCGATGTGATCCTGCGCAGGGGGGCGGCGCAGACAGCGGCCCGCCTGGTGGATACGGTGTAAAGAACGCGTCAAGAACTGGCGCGCGGTGTGCCGGGAAGTCTGGTCGGCGTCCTGGGGGCAGTGTGCCCTCTTGCCACTGACACACCCGGAGGCCCACTGCCATGGCGGCACCCGCTCCCGTCCCCCCTTCCTCGGGTTGCTGCCGCTTTCCGAGCGGCAGGCGATCACCCGGGCCCTGCGCATGGAGACCGTCGGCGGCCTGGTCCTCCTCGGTGTGGCTGTCCTCCACTCCGCGCCGGACGCCGAGAGTGGCGTAGCACGTGCGGACGGGAAGCGCACCTGATGACCGGCGGCGATACCTCTCTGCTGGCCCCCACGATCATCATTGCCGCCCTGGTCGTCCGGACCGCGCTCGCGGAGCTGCAGCACTCGGGCAGCGCCCGGCGCCAGTGGGCGTTCGCCACCAACCCCAAGGGCATGGCGGCCGGTGCGACGGTCGCCGCCGCCACGGTCCTGATCGGCGGTGCGAGCTTCGGCTGGGCGGCGGCGGCCTGGGCGCTGCTCATCGGGGTGTTTACCGCCTTCCTCACTGGCCGCGATACCCCCGCCGCCGCATCCCCCGTAGTGCCGAACGCGGAGCGGCGGCCTGTGTCCGAGCGACAGGTTGCCTGGGTGATGGTCGGCATCGGTGCGCCTGTGACCTTGGCCGGGGTGGCGATGTACTTCCTGCCGGGCCCTGGGTCTCCCGTGCTCGTCATGGGGCTGGCCCTGCTCGTCACCGGCCTCGTCATGGCCGCATCCGTCCGCCGCTAGCACCCGACAGGAAACGACGCAGATGATCTGGCAGTGGATCGGATTGACGATCTTCTCTCTCACCCTGCTGCCCGCTGGGCTGGCGATGGCCGCAGGCCGGGCACCGGCCCGTCTGCGGGCCCGGCTCGCGCCGGTAAGTGCCCACGGCTGGGCGCTCCTGGCGCTCTACGCCGTAGCACCCCTGAACGCGATCCCGCGGCTGGCCGGGGCCTCCCCGGAGATGAGCCTGGCCCTGACCGCTGCCGGCGGGATCGTCGGGGTGGCCGGATGCCTGCTGGCCGGCCTGGCCCGCCTCCGCACCCTCAACAGCGGCGCCCGATGACACCGAACCCGCGCCGGCGGGTTGTCGCCTGGTCCGTCATCGGCTGGTGGGCGGTCCTCACCGGCCTGCTGTGGCTTGCTGGCACTGCTCTGGGGTACCCCGCACCACTTGTCGGGTGCGCCGCATCCGCCGCTGTCCTGGTCGCGGTCGGCGAGGCCGGTGATTGGATACGGAGACGGTGGACGGCTCGGTCGGGCGGCCGGACGCCGCGCTAGCGCTAGCGCTAGCGGCCACGAAACGGTGTCCGCCTCGCAGGGCGGAAGGCAGCGGAACCGTTTGGTCCTATGCCTTGTCCGGTGTGATGCGGCGCGAGTATGTTCACCAGCGGTGTGCCGGGAAGTCTGGTCGGCGATTAGGGGCCCTGTGCCCGCCGCGCCGAACCATGGAGGCCCACATGGTCTCGCCCGCCCTCCGTACGCAATCCCTGAGCAAACGCTACGGCCGTGTCCGGGCGTTGGACGGGCTGGATCTGAGTGTTCCGGCAGGCGAGGTGTTCGGCTTCCTCGGCCCCAACGGGGCCGGCAAGTCGACCACCATCCGGCTGCTGCTGGGACTGGCCCGCCCCACCAGCGGCCAAGCATCGATCTTCGGCATCGACGCGGCCGACGTCGCCATGACGCACCGGGGCCTGGCGTACGTACCGGCCGACGTGGCGCTGTGGCCACAGCTGACCGGCGCCGAGACGCTGGAGCTGCTGGCCCGCACGGGCCCCGGAACCGACCGGCTCTACCGAAATGAGCTGGTCGAGCGGTTCGACCTCGACCTGTCCATGCCGGGCCGGGCCTACTCGACCGGCAACCGCCAGAAGGTGGCACTGGTGGCCGCGTTCGCCACCCGGGCACCCCTGCTCGTACTTGACGAGCCGACAAGCGGCCTGGATCCGCTGATGGAACGCGAGTTCCGCCACGCGGTCCGCGAGGCCCGGGACAACGGCCAGACCGTGTTCCTCAGCTCCCACCAGCTCGCCGAGGTCGAGGCCGTTTGCGACAAGGTGGCGATCCTGCGCGCCGGCCAACTCGTGGACGTCGCCGCCGTGCCGGGACTGCGACGGTTGCACCGCACCGAGGTGACGGTGAGCTTCACCGGCACGCCACCGGACCTGGACCGTGTGCCCGGCGTGGAGGAGGTAGAGGTGACCGGCGCGGCTTCGGTGCGGTTCACCCTCACCGGCCCGCCGGGGCCTGCGCTGCAAAAGCTGGCGGAGGCGGACGTGGTCAGCCTCGCGGTACGCGAACCCTCGCTGGAGGAAATCTTTCTCGGCTACTACGGCGGGACGCAGCGGTGACCCCCGTCTCCCCGCCGGCCGAGCACACAGGCCCAGGTCAAGTGGCGGGCCGGGCTGTGACAGCTCTGGCTCTGCGCCAGACCAGACGCGGCGCGCTCGTCGTGACCGCTGTGGTGGCCGGGATGTCGGCGGTGGCGGTCGCGGCCCACCGCAGCACCGTCAAGGACCAGGTGGATGCCGCAGCCCTTGAGGCGCTGGCGGGCAACCCGGCGATCCGCACCCTGTTCGGCGAACCGATCGCGCTGTACGACGCCGGCGGGTTCGCCGTGTGGCGCACCGGGACGGCACTGGCGGTCGTGCTGGCCGTGTGGGCACTGCTCGCCGCCACGCGGATCACCCGGGGCGAGGAGGACGCAGGCCGGTGGGATGTCCTGCTCGCAGGGCGGCTGCCGGTCACCACCGTGGTCGCACGCCACCTCGCCGTCCTGATCGCGGCGTCACTCCTCGCGGGCACGGCAGCATTCGCCGGCCTCACCGCAGCGGGTGCCACCGCGGGCGGCGCCGCCGTGCACAGTGCCGGGCTGGCCCTGTGCGGAGGGTTCTTCGCCGCGGTGGGCACCATGGCCGCCCAGGTGTTCACGACCCGGGCTTCAGCCAGCGGCGCGGCCGTCGCAGTGCTCGGCATCAGCATGCTGCTGCGGATGGTCGGCGACGGCGTCGCCGCCCTGGGGTGGCTGCGCTGGCTGTCGCCGTTCGGCCTGACGGCGCTGACGCGCCCGTACGACGGAAACCGGATCTGGCCCCTGCTGGCCTTGTCCGCCGCCGGCCTGGTGCTCGCCGCCGCAGCCACGGCTACGGCAGGGCGGCGCGACATCCGCGACGGCTACCTGCGCGCTCCCTCCGGCCGGCCCCCGCGCATGAGGCTGCTCGGCTCGGTCCAGGCGTTCGCGGTGCGGCGGCTCGTGCGGCCACTGGCCGCTTGGTCGGCTGCCGTCGGCGCGTACTACCTCCTCATCGGGATACTGGCCGTGTCCATGGCGGACTTCCTCACCGACAACCCGCACTTCGCCGACCTCGCCGCCCAGGCCGGCTTCGCGGGGCTCGGCACCGTCCAGGGCTACACCGCCACGCTGTTCGCACTGCTGGCCGTCCCGGCAGGAGCCTTCGCCGCGGTCCGCCTCGCCACGCTCGCCGCCGACGAAACCGGCCGACGCCTCACACTCCTGTTCGCCCAGCCCCTCACCCGCACGAGAGTGCTCACCTCCGAGATCACCGCCGCCCTCGGCGGCGTCATCGCGCTCACCACCGTCTCCGGCCTCGCCACCTGGAGCGGGACACAGGCCGTCGGTGCCGAACTCGGCCTCACCGCCGCGCTGTCCGGGGCATGGAACGTACTGCCCATCGCCCTCCTCTGCCTCGGCGCCGGTGTACTCGCCCTGGGCTGGGCCCCGCGCGCAGTCGTCATCATCGGATCGCTCCCAGCAGCAGGCGGGTTCCTGCTGAAAGTCATCGCCGACAGTTCCGGCTGGCCGGCATGGGTCGGCCAACTGTCTCCGTTCGCGCACCTGGCCGCAGTACCCGGCGAACCCGTCAACTGGACCGCGGCCTTGCTGATGATGACCGCCGCCACGCTCGCCACAATCGCCGGCATCATCGGCTACCAACAGCGCGACCTCCGCACCTGACCACACGGCGGCCGAGGGACAGACCTTGCAGCACCTGCACCTCGATGCTCGACCGGCCGACAAGTAGGTGCAGAGAAGGCACTTCGAGCTTGGGGAGAGCGATCGGACGAGACCCGCGCACTCCTTGCGGTACGGCGTGAGTGCGGCCCTTGTGCGCCTGCCCGTGGGTTGGCGATAGTCCGGGCCTTCGGCAGTCGGGGGGCTCGGTGGGCGGAACCATCATGATTTTGGTCGTCGGGTTCTTGGTGTTCGCGTTCTCGGCGGGTTTCTACTTCCACTCCAGTCCGCTGCTGAAGCGCGGGGTGTGGACATCCGCGGTGTGCGTGAACGTCGGTCAGGTCGCGCAGGGTTCCGTGCTCCTGCTGGAGTACACCCCGGTGGGCGGCCCGGCGCGGCAGTACACCGTCGGACCGTTCGTGTTTCCTCCCGTCGCGGTCGGGGGGCGACTTGACGTGATCTACGATCCCAAGCGCCCTCAGGAGGTCACGCTCCCGGAGCGACTCCCCAAGGGGACGCGTGGGCTGCTGATCACGATGCTCATCTCCGGGGCGGTCGTCGCGGGATGCGTGACGGCCGTGGTGGTAGCCGTCAACTGAGCCCTGGCGCGCTCGGGGCGAAGCACGAAGAAGGCCGGCATGTGGTGTACGGGCGGCGCCGACCAGTTCCTCCAGGAGGTCTTCCATCGTGACGAACCCGATCACCATGCCGCTGGCCGCGGCAACGGCCGCCAGGCGGGTTCCGGCGTCGCGCCTGGCGGTCATGGTGTCGTCGAGCGGGGTGTCGAGGGCCACGGTGAAGAGTGCGCGCAAGGTCGGATTGATTCAGACCGGCACGGTGAAATCAAGTGCTTCGGGAGTCCCGCTCCGTCAAACCTACGTCTTCTCGCCGCTGGTGCAGACTGCAGACGACCCGTCGTCGACTGCTGAGGCACTGCACCTGCGTAAGCTCTTCACGCTCGCATTCTCTTCGGGCGTGAGAAGGCCATGCTGGGCCGGGGCCGGATCAATGATCCGGTGGTGCTCGTTTCGAAGCTCCTCAATGCCGGCTCCGTCGGCCCTGCCACCAATATCGGCACTGACTGTCACCTTCTGGAAGCCGCTGGCGTCGTGCAGGTTGACGAACTCACCAACGGTCGGGCCGGAAGAGATCGTCCGTGACGGCCTCGACTGGCTCAAGGCGAGCGTCGGAAGCATGCCCGGAGGATCTTCCTCTCTTAAGGTGGAAAATGCCCCTGGGCTGTTCGTCACTCCGGAGGAAGATCGCTCTAAGTTGACTGATGACGCGGCTAGTGACGAGATCACGACCTCCGCGATTCTTGAACTGAGGAAGGAGGTCCAGCGTGCAGTCAGGCACGAGAGCCCGTTCGGGCGGCAGTAGGCCAGCGGCTCCGAAGGCACCCCAGGCCGGCGAACTCCTGGAGGCCCGGGTTGCCCAGCTTTGGTTCTGGGAGGGTTTCTATTCGCGGTATGGAGTCAATCTTGAGCGGCACTATCAAGAACCGCTTGTGGTGACCGATCTCGACCTCTTTGCCTTTGACTTCACGCCTCACCTTTCCCAGGTCAAATATATCGGGGAAGTGAAATCTGGCACCGGCAAGAACACCGAGAAGCCGCTTGATCGCATTGTTTGGCTTCGCGGACTTCGCGAGCTTGTAGGTGCCGATGCTGCGGAGCTCACCATGGCCAGAGGTGTCACTGGCCGCATTAGACGTCATCTCATTTGGCCAGTCGGCGGTAGCAGATGAGGGTGCAGGCGAGGCTGGTGAAGGCGAGGAAGTGTTCGGCCTCGCGTTCGTAGCGACGGTGGAGGCGTCGGCAGCCGGCGAGCCAGGACATGGTCCTTTCGACGACCCATCGGTGGCGGCCGAGTCGTTGTGAGGACTCGATGCCTCTGCGGGCGATGCGGTGCGTGATGCCGCGCCCACGTAACCATCGGCGCAGGTGGGCGTAGTCGTAGCCCTTGTCCGCGTGAAGCTTGCCGGGCTTGCGTCGTCGGCGTCCGCGTCGTGAGCGGATGGGCGGTATGCCGCGGACGAGGGGCTCGAGGGCCTGGCTGTCGTGCAGGTTCGCGCCCGAGATTCCGACGGACAGGGGCAGACCGGTCCGCTCGGTGATCAAGTGGATCTTCGAGCCGTACTTGCCCCGATCGACAGGATTCGGACTTGTCAGATCCCCCTTTTCAGGGCCCTCATGTTCACCGAGTCGATCGCGCAGCGGGACCAGTCGAGCTCGCCGCGGGAACCGAGTTCGTCGAGGACCAGGCGGTGGAGCTTGGCCCACACGCGGGCCTTGCTCCATTCGGAGAAGCGTCGGTGGGCTGTCGCCCCCGAGGGGCCGAACGATGCCGTGGGCAGCTGCTGCCAGGTACAACCCGACGTCGCGACGAACACGATCGCGGCCAGTACCTCACGGTCGCCGTGCCGACGCCGTCCACCACCTTGGGGCCGCGACGGCGCCTCCGGCACCACCCGCTGGAACAGCACCCACAACTCGTCCGGCACCAGACGCTCAACGATCCCCACCATGACCGACAGCCTACCCACGAAGCCCAAATGAGATGGCTTCTTAGGCGCCTTGGTCGCAGTCTTGACGTGACCGCGCAGAGTCTTGAGGACTTTGAACGTCGCAAGGGCAACGCCGTCGGAAAGTTGACAGATCTGGGATCGCAAGGAGTGGGTGCCCTTCACCTGGAGCGAGAGATCCGTGACTTGTGTCGCGGAGAGGCGGCACTGGACCGGGCCTTCAAGTTCCTCCGCGGAGAAGTTCTGTTCCTTGAGCCCTTCTTGGCGATCAAGCAGCTGATTGATCTCCTGCAGGGCATTGGTCAGCACTGGACTCCGCGAATCCAAGATGATGAAGCCCGGGTCGTCAGGTGGTTGGCAGCCGAAAGTGTCAGCATCCTTACCCTGAAGCTCGTAGCGGCTGCTTCCGCTGCCGTCACCGTCAATCGCGATGACTGGGACGCCCTGGTCTCTGAGCGCCTGGCAGAAGGCGCCGTCCCCATGCGTGAGATGAGGAAAATCTCCGATGCCGTCGACAAATATATGGCCGGAGTGCTGGCCGCCGCGAAGGTGGCGCCCGAAATTCGCACCGAGACTATTGGCGCCTTTCTTCCCGAGCCGCCGCAATATGCAAGTTCGCTCGCCGAGCTCTGCTGGAGGCTCAAGAGTGATGCCCCAGTCGCGCGTGCGCTTCCCCGGCAGCTCGACCTCTTCATGTTCGAGCACCTGGTTAAGTGCAGAGACATTGATCCACTCGTGGCGGGACGTTTGGGGCTAAGGGCTGTCCCGTAATCCCTGGCGGATCAGCGTGCGGTGTCGGATGCGGTGCATCGCAAGGCGGAGGAGCGTCCTCATACTGGGTGTATGCGGGCGCTTCCGACAACGCGGCGAGGCGCCGTAGCCGGCGCCGCGCGCCCGCCGGGGACTACGGGACAGCCCTTAGCGCGCGACTCTTTCGTTCATATGCGTCGGTTGATTGCGGCCTTCCTGCGTGCGTGTGATACAAGTTTTGGTGAACTGGAACACGTCATGACGACCGGGCTGGAATCCGGGAGTGCACCCAGTGTCGTAAATCAGGAAGGTGATTCGGCGTCCTCCGGTTCCCAAATCTCCTGTTCCTCCGGTCCGATGACGGGGAGCCGGGAGTAGCTGTGATCGGCCGCGGTCCCTACCAGGCGCCCGGGGATGTCGCCGGGGACGGTCATCATGGGCCGTTATGGGGCAAGGCCCAGGTGTGCCCGGGCCACACGGCTCACCCGGGGCCCGGAGACACCCGGCTCGGCCTTCGCGTCCGCCTTCTCGATCGCTCGGCGCAGCTGCCTACGGCTTGTCTCGGTCGTGATTCCCAGGCGCACCCCATGGGTGTCGCGCACCACCAGGGCGCGGTGGGCGCCGCCGTACGAAAAGGTCGTCAGGAGCCGGACCGTGCTGATCCGGTTCAGGTCGTCAGACCGTTCGCCAGTCAGGGTGTGTGCGGTCAGACGCGACGACGAGCGTCGGAACGGAGCCCGCTCTTCGCACAGGGTGGGGAGGAGCGCGAAGCCGGCGATTATGGACAGCAGGCCGAGCACGATCGGTGCACCTTCTGGGACTGCTCCCATGCGGGCCAGTCCGTAGCTGCCGAAGGGAAGCAGCAGGAGCGTTACCACCAGGCCCGATCCAATGCGTGCACGGGCGACGCTGCGGGCCGTCGTTGCTTCCACTGAACACCCCCGGTCTCCGTCGGCAGGCGCCGTCGTGCATGCGCGGCAGCTCTTGCCGCATTCCCGGTGTCCATCCCGGGCGGCGGACCGCAGCAAGGACACTCGGGCCGGCCGGCGAGGAAGAGCGGCATCCGTACGGCCAGCGTGGCGGCGAGCCGGGGGAGCAGGTCCGGGCTCGGCTTGGCCACGTGCGCGATGATGCCCCGGCCGGTCGCCGCGGCCACCGCGCTGTCGTCGGGGAGCAGCTGGGGCCCTTCGCTCCCGCTGGCCTCCGAGCCTTCGCTGCCCGCAGGGTCGCTCGCAGTGGAGGACAGCAACGCCAGAGTGCACAGGCCCGGTTCAGCGACCTGTCCCGGGCCGGGCGGTGTGCGTTCCACGGCCCGCAGCAGCAGTCCGTCGGCCTGCACCACCTTGCTGGTCCCCGCGACGGCTGTCGCGGCCAGGGCGGGTGCGGCCGTGTCGGCATCCGACAGGACCGTGGTCGACGAGTCCAGTTCCCGCAGGTCGATACCGGGCTCCGCGACGATCGCCGCCTGGTCCAGCAGCTGTTCCAGGTGCTGGCCCAGCTTGCGGTTGTACAGCCGGATCACCAGCCGCAGCGTGGGGTTGAGGCGACGGGCCACCAGTGCGGCTCGCACGTTGGTCTCGTCGTCCCCGTAGGCGAGTGCGAGGGCGGCGGCACTCACCACGCCTGCAGCGGTCAGCACTTCTTCGTCCGGCTCGGTCGCCTCGAAGAACCGTACGCCCTGCGCGGCCGGGGGGTTGCCCGGGGACGGGATGGGTCGGCTGCGGGCGGCCGGAGCCCAGCCGAGGAGGCGCCGGGCGAACTCGCGCCCCTCTCCGTTGCCGGGGGCGGCCTGTGGGGCACTGCTCGGCGGGGCCACGAGGGTCACGTGCTCGCGGTAAACGCCCTCGAGCTCCGCAGCCAGCCGGTGAGCCAGCCCGTCGTCGCCGCAGACCACCATCCGCTGTGCGGGCTCCGGCTGTTGGCCGTTGGGAGAGATCGACACGGCCCTACCCCTCTCGTGGTCATGGCCGCCGCGGCTGATGGCTACAGGCGCATCTGCACGTGGTACTCGGCGGTGAGCCCGCCCTTCAAGGAGTGATCCTGCCCGCCTTCGTCGCAGCGTGCATTGCCGATTTCCGGCAGCCTTTACGCGCTCTTGATGCCGGTCGTGGTGGAACGGAACCGGCATGGCACCCTTAGGCGGAGTCAAGAGCACGTCCAGACTCATGGGGGAGCGAACGGTGGAGCGGACGGCCGCGGAGGAGTATCTGGCGGGATACGGAAAGATCCTTCTGGACGCCTGTGCCAGCGGCCGTCGGCTCACCCGGGACGAGATCGAAGCGCGGCGGTCCGAGGGCGTTCAGGCGGCCGAAGCCGGCCTTGCGCTACGAGAGCTCGTCCGGGCCCACCTCGCCGAGGCGCGAGCGGTTCAGGGGGAGCTGCCGACGAGGAGTCGCGATCAGTTGCTGGCCACCGTCGAGCAGGCCGTCGACGCGTTCGCGGAGGGCCATGAGCGGGCGCAGAGGCTGGCGGTGCGACAAGAGGAAGCCGCTCGGCGTGAGTTCATCGACGACCTCCTGTACGGCGGCAGCGACTTGGGCCGCCTCGCCGAACGTGCTGAGAGGTTCGGGCTGCGGTTGTCACAGTCCCACGCGGTGGCGGTGGCCATCGGCCCGGAACCGTACGGTGACGGCTACCCGGTCGCGCGCGGCATCGAAATGGCCGTCCTGGCCCGGTTCGGCGACCAGAGCACGCTCCTCACCACCAAGGATGGACGCCTCATCTGCGTGGCGCCGGGAGACAAGCCGGATGTACTGACGTTCTTCGCCAAGCAGGCGTATGCCGCGACCGACGGTGGCCGCGTTGCCGTCGGCCGCTCCCATCCAGGACCCGGTGGCGTCGTCCACTCCTACCAAGAGGCGCTGAACGCACTCGACTTGGCGGACCGCATGGGATTGGACGACCCGGTGCTGCATGCCGCCGACTTGTTGGTCTACCCAGTGCTGGCACGGGACCGGCAGGCCATGGCCGACCTGGTGGAGAGCACGCTCGGCCCGCTTCAGCAGGCCCGGGGAGGTGCGCAACCCCTGATCGATACCCTCACCGCCTACTTCGACAGCGGCTGCGTAGCGGTGGAGGCGGCCCGAAGGCTCTCCCTCAGCGTGCGAGCCCTGACGTACCGTCTGGAGCGCATCCAGAGCCTGACGCAGATCGACCCCGGAGAGCCGTCCCACCGCTACACCCTTCAGACGGCGGTCATCGGCGCCAGGTTGCTGGGGTGGCCGACGAAGGAATGATGGAGGTCCTTCGAGACGGTCGTGCTCCAGCCGGCCGGCGGGCCCCGTGAGGTGGTGCGCCTGGTCGTTGCGGAACTGCTGAGGCTGGACAGCTGGTTCACTCCCGGCCTGCGCCTGGTGGCGGCACACCTCCCTCGTCCGGTCAGGGAACGTCCTGTCAACCACCGCCGCGAGCACGGTCAACGCGGTGGCCTGGGGGGAAGGACGGTTCCCCGCGCACAAAACCTCATTGCCCGGCTCCGGCAATGGTGGAACCCGAAGACCGACAGCACCGCCCCTTCGCCGACCAGCCGCGCCGTCGATTGAGTGACCAGGCCGCACCGTGATCCGGCGACCGCCGTAGGGGCCCCTTGCTCGCAGCACACGTAGCCCGGTACCGCTTGCACGTCTCGCAGGAGCCAGACCCATGACATGGCAGTGGAGCGGTCTTGCCTCGCAAGCGCGTTGACGGGTGCAGTACAGCTGCCAGGACGGCGGCGGTGACGGAGGCGATGAGGACGGCCGCCTTGACGTGCTCCCCTACGGCTGCGCCGGGGAAGGCGAGCTCGCCGATGAGGAGGGCGACGGTGAAGCCGATGCCGGCCAGGACGGACAGCCCGAGGACGTCGGCCCAGGCGAGGTCGGGGTTGAGCTCGGCTTTGGTGAAGCGGGCGGCGAGGTAGGTGCCGAGGAAGATGCCGACGACCTTGCCGACGAGGAGTCCGATGACGACGCCGAGCGGTTCGGGGGTGGTGAACACCTCTGCCAGAGCGAGTCCGGAGATGCTGACGCCCGCCGCGAAGAGGGCGAAGAGCGGCACCGCGACACCGGCGGAGAAGGGGTGCATCAGGTGCGAGACCCGGGATGCGGGGGAGGCGGTCTCGCCCTTGTCCGTGGTGGTGCGCAGGATGAGTCCGATGGCGACGCCGGCGACGGTGGCGTGCACGCCACCGTTGTACATGAGGGCCCAGATCGCGACGCCGAGGGGCACGTACCACCACCAGCCGCGGACGCGGTAGCGCTGGAGGAGGTAGAAGACGGCGAGGCCGGCGAAGGCTCTGCCGAGCGCCCAGAGGTTCAGGTCGGAGGTGAAGAAGATCGCGATGATGAGGATGGCGCCGAGGTCGTCGACCACGGCGAGGGTGAGCAGGAAGGCGCGCAGCGCGGCTGGCAGGTGCGTGGAGATCACGGCGAGCACGGCGAGCGCGAAAGCGATGTCGGTGGCCATGGGGACGGCCCAGCCGTCGAGGCTGCCGCCGCCGGCCCAGGCGGTTGCGGCGTAGAGCGCGGCGGGCACGGCCATGCCGCAGATGGCGGTGATGACCGGGAGGGCGGCCGTGGCGGGGGTGCGCAGCTCGCCGACGACCAGTTCGCGTTTGAGTTCGATCCCGGCGACGAGGAAGAAGATCGCGAGGAGGCCGTCGGCGGTCCAGTGCCCCACGGAGAGGTCCAGGCCGAGGGCGGGTATGCCGAAGTGGAAGTCGCGTATCGCCTCATAGGCGCCGCTGAACGGGGTGTTGGCCCAGATCAACGCGATCACGGCGGCGGCGAGGAGGACCAGGCCGCCTACGGTCTCGGTGCGCAGGGCGGAGGCGATGGCCTGCCGCTCGGGCCACGGCATGAGGCCGAAGATGATACGTGGGCGCTGGTTGCTCATGCGGGAGGCCTTCCGGGGGCGTCGGCTGGAAATGGGCACACGGCCCCAAGGACGCCGACCAGACTTCCCGGCACACCGCGCGTCGCGGGCAGCCAGCTGCCCCTTGACGCGTTCTTTACACCCTGTCCCGGGTCGCCGGATCCCACCAGAGGGGTTCTCACCTGCTGAAATGCAGATGAGCGGGCTCGTACACACCAAGGCGCAAGGTGTGTACGAGCCCGCCCAGGAACCGGGCCGCCGGGGGGCGGTCAGACGGTGGTCTTCACCGGCTCCTGGTCGGTGTCCTCGTCGTCGTCCGTCGCGATGCCGGCGTCGCGGCGGCGGACGTAGTCGAGGAAGGAGTTCAGCTCCCGCTTGACGACGGGGGCCAGCAGGTACAGGCCGATGATGTTGATGACGGCGAGCATGAAGAGCACCGCGTCCGCCATGTCGATCAGGGTCTGCAGGGTCAGCAGGGAACCGGCCACCGCCACGAGCGTGTACATGACCTTGAAGGTGAGCTCACTGGCCCTGCTGCGGCCGAAGAGGTGGGTCCAGGCCTTCATGCAGTAGTAGCCCCAGGTCAGCACCGTGGAGATGGCGAACAGCATGACCGCGATGGTCAGGATGTACGGGAACCAGGGCAGGACGGTGGCGAAGGCGTCGGAGGTGATGGTGACGCCGCCGATGGACTCGCCCTTGCGGGCCTCGCCCCAGCTGGCCGGGTTGGCGATCACGATCGTCAGCGCGGTCATCGTGCAGATGATCACGGTGTCGATGAACGGCTCCAGCAGGGCGACGAGGCCTTCGCTGGCGGGGTGCTTGGTCTTGACCGCGGAGTGGGCGATCGGGGCGGAGCCGAGACCGGCCTCGTTGGAGAACGCGGCCCGCTTGAAGCCGATGATCAGCGCACCGAGGACACCGCCGGCGACGCCCTGCGGGTTGAAGGCGCCCTCGATGATCGTGGAGATCGCGGCCGGGACGGCGGTGACGTTGACCAGGATCACGACGAGGCAGGCGGCGATGTAGATGCCGGCCATCGCGGGGACCAGCTTGCTGGTGACGGAGGCGATGGAGCGGATGCCGCCGAGGAGCACGATGCCGACGAGGGCGGCGATCAGGATGCCGAAGAACAGGGCGCCGGCGGAGGAGCCGAGCATGCCGGACTCGCCGCCGGTGACCGATACCAGCTGGGCGTAGGACTGGTTGACCTGGAAGAGGTTGCCGCCGAAGAGGCCGAAGAACAGGACGAACGTGGAGGCGAGGACGGCGAGGACCTTGCCGAGCGTCTTGCCGCGGGAGCCGAAGCGGTCGGCGAGGCCCTTGGGCAGGTAGTGCATCGGGCCGCCGGAGACGGTCCCGTCGGCGTGCACCTCGCGGTACTTCACACCGAGCGTCACCTCGACGAACTTCGTCGCCATGCCGAGCAGGCCGCAGAGGATCATCCAGAAGGTGGCGCCGGGGCCGCCGATGGAGACGGCGACGGCGACACCGGCGATGTTGCCGAGCCCGACCGTGCCCGATACCGCGGCGGTCAGAGCCTGGAAGTGGTTGACCTCACCGGCCGACCCCTTCTCGTCGTACTTGCCGCGGACCACGTTCACCGCGAGTCGGAACTTGCGTATCTGCACGCCCCCGAACCAGAGGGTGAAGACGATACCCGCGACGACCAGCCAGGCGACGATCAGCGGAATCTGGGTTCCCCCGACGGGGACGGAGTAGAAGACGACCTCGCCGAGCCATGTGGCGATGGGCTCGAAGAAGCCGCTGACGGCATCGTCGATGGAGCTGGTGATGGTGTCGAGTGACATCAGGTTTTACCTCGATGGCGCAGGACCGACGCAGTGCGGTGCGTCGGTGACAAGTGCGGGCTTGGCGCGAACGCCGTTGTCCGATCGGCGACCCTGATCGTCTCGATCCGCGGGCTCGGATCGAAGCTTCCCTGGTCGGGCAAAGCCGGTTGGGTGTGCTGGCGCTCCGTCATCTGGCGAGTGCACCAAAACGGAGTTGCGTATTCCTAGCACACTCTTTACGGAATCTTTAGTGATGCAGATCACTATCGCGGGGGAGGGGTGCCCGAACGCCTGGGCCGGTGATGCGATCGTTATCCGGATCTGTGGTTCTCCTGAGCGGACGCCGGTGCGGGGTGAAGGCTCTCCGGAGGCCGGCGACGGGCTGAGGGGACGAGGACGGGTAGGGGATCCGCATGAAATGGCTGGTCACCTTGGGCGGGCGCGAGCCTCGTGCTATTGGTCCTGCGGGACGTGTTCCACACCCTGTGGCACCCCACGCGCCACGGCGGTCTCAGCCGTCTGGGCATGACAATCCTGTGGAGGCTGGCCTCTTTCCTGCCCTGCGCCGCCGGGCCTCAGGGCTGGCGGGCCCCTCGCCATGGTGGTCGTGGTCGCGGTCTGGGCCCTCGCGGCGGTCCTGGGATGGATGCTCATCTACTGGCCATACATGCCGCAGGCATTCACCTACGCCCCCGGCCGGAGGCGAAGTATGTCTGGATCTCGTCGGAGCTGTCCAGCGCCGTCACCCGGCGGGAGACCATCTCCAGCACACGGCGCGCGGAGTCGGCGAGGGCCTCGGCACGCCGGGCGCGGGCGTCCTGGAGCGTCTGCCGACGGGCGGAGAACGCGTCGTGGACCTCGGCCCGCTTCCCGGCGATCTCGCTCAGGATCCCGTCGTGCTCCGCGTAGCGCGCCTCCAGGTTCTCCAACCGAAGCAGCAAACGGGCAAGGTTGGGACGCGCACTCCTCGGGGGTGTCGGCCGCCGCGAGGGCACCGGTGACGGCTTGGCCCAGCAGCGCGAACTCCGCCGTGAACCCGGCGCGCCCTTCGATGTCGAGCAGTTCCCGGCGGCGGGCCGCGAGCGCAGCGAGGGCCCGGTTCACTGCGGCGAGCACCTCGGAGATGCGCGCCAGGATGGCGGTGCGGACGGTCGCGTCGCCGATGTCCAGGTCGGCGACCACCTCGGCGAGGGTCTGCAGCCCGAAGCTCCGCTCCTCCAGACGTTCCCGGAGTGGGGCGGTCTCGGCGACGGTGGGGATCACCTCGGCGTCGGAGGCAAGCTGTTCGGCCTCGTCCACATGCGCGTCGAAGACGTCCTCACGCGAGAGGAAGGCCACGGCGCGTGGTCCGGCAGCGGCGATGTCCGATGCCACGTCCCGGCTCAGGGCTTGGACGGCCGCGGTGTCGGCGTACCGCATCTCCGCGAGCGTGAGCAGGTGTCCATGGGCTCGGCGCAGCTCGGCGATGCACTCGATCCACTCCTCGGCAGTGGCCGGCGACTTCGCCCAGCCAGGGAGCCGCCACGAATTCCGCCTGCTTCTCGCCTTCGGCGTGAGGATCTGGGACTGGCGCTGCCCCTCGGCTCGGAGAATGACGGCCCGCTTGTCCCGCTCGGCCCGCATCTGCTTTTCCATCGCGTCCTTGATGGACTGCGGCGGGTAGAGGGCCTTGATCTCCACCCGGTTGACCCTCAGCCCCCACTTGCCGGTGGCGTCGTTGAGCACGCCGCGAAGCTGGTTGTTGATGGTGTCCCGTGAGGTTAGCCTCTTCTCCAGGTCCATGGATCAGACCACGTTGCGCAGTGTGGTGACCGTCAGTTGTTCCACGGCTTGGAGGAAGCTGGCGATCTCGTACGCGGCCGCACGCGGATCCGTGACCTGGAAGTAGAGGACGGTGTCGATCTCGACGACCAGGTTGTCCTCGGTGATGCCCGGCTGGGGCTCTGACGAGACGAGCTGCTCGCGCAGGTCGATCACCGGGTACACCCGGTCGATGTAGGGGATGACGACATTCAGACGGGCTGCAGGGTGCGGTGGTCTCGAAGCCGGGCCTACGGATTGCGGATGCTTGTGCGGGGAAGGGCACGGCAATGGCGTTGATCGGGCTCGGTTTCACAGCCGTAGGTATCGTGCTCCTCGTCCGTGCCTGACTTCCGATCGGACCGAAAGCCGCTCCAGCACAGTGGTGCACCAGCCTGTGCTGACGCAGCCTCCCCGTGAACACCCCGATCACCGTGATCACACACTGCTCTCGCAGTCGGCAGGAGAGCCCTGCTGCTACGGACGGCTTGTCCGCCTCAACGGCGGTCCGCGGAATCCGACGGCGTGATCAGGTACCGCATGACCGCGGTGGCGGATACCACCCCGAGCATCCTGGCCTCGTTGTCGTCGACCTGTTCCACAACGGGCACGAGCGGGATCCGCCTGCGAGCCATGACGGCGGCGATCTGGGCGGCGGTTGCGTCAGGTCCCATACACCGCGGGCCGAATCCGCGACGTGGCAGCCAGTCCCCGACGGTCTGCTCCTCGAGTGTGGCGGCCAGCCGTTCCGACGGCTCCTCCTGAAGGACGGCCGCGCGCAGCGGGTCGTCCAGAGCCGGTTCTGGCACGAGCTGCCGCACGAGCTGGGAGACAGGAACCACGGCGTACGGCATCCCGTGCCCATCGACTACGAGCAGCGCCGGGAGACTGTGCTCGGTCAGTAGCCGAATCGCGGCGTTGGTGCTTTCGTCCGTCGTGACGGACGGGTAAGGGGCAGCGAGTTCACGCGCGGACACGAGGGGCCTCCTGGCCATCGGCGGGCGCTCCGGTCGGCGCGCCGCCGGGGATTCCCGCGATGTCCTCGACGTGGAAGAGCCGGGCCACGGGGACGTCGGTGCTGCTGTGAGCGATGATCGAGAAGGCGATGCACACCGCGATGAGTGTGTACGCCTGTTCGCCCTGGGGGATGCCAGCCTGGAGGACGAGCAGCCCGTACACGACCGAGGCGAAGCCCTTAGGGCCGAACCAGGCGGCGACCAGCTTCTCCCGGCGCTCCAGCCGCGTACCGAGCAGTGACAGGAGGAGCGAGGCCGGCCGGATCAGGAAGATCGCCAACAGTACGGCTACGTATCCGCCCACGGACAGGTCGCCGAACAACTGCGGGGTCAGCAGGGCGCCGAAGACCAACAGCGCCGCGAACTTCGCCAGTTCTGCCAGCGACTCGCCCAAGGGTTCGAAGGCGGCCTTGGGTTCCGGCGAGACCGTCGCGAGAACCGCGCCGGCGGAGAAGGCCGCGAGGTAGGGGTTGGCGTGAGTGAGGTGACAGAGCCCGTAGAGGATGATGCCGGTGGCGAGCGGCAGCAGCGGTTGCAGCTTCGGCTCGGCGCCCAGCAACCGGAGCCGGAGGAGGCCGGCCACGAGCAGCGGCAGGAGGACTCCGAACCCGAGACCGAGGCCCAGCTCCAGGCCGATCATGCCGATGGACGCCTCGGAGTGGGCGGCCGTCGGTCCGGCCGCGGCGATGAGGACCAGGACGACGGGCAGAGCCAACCCGTCGTTGATCCCGCTTTCGACATTCAGCAGTTGCCGGAGCTTGGTCGGAACTTCCTTCCGCCCCACGATGGCAGAGGCGAAGACCGGGTCGGTGGGTGCCAGCACGGCGCCCACCAGGAACGAGGTCGTCCAGTCCATGCCTGCGACGTAATGGGTCACCAGCGCCATGCCGACCATCGCAAGGGGCATGCCCAGGCCGAGCGCACGGGCCGGGTTCTTCCAGTTCTCCCGGAGTTTGGGGAATGAGACGTGCATGCCGTCGGTGAACAGCACGGCGAACAGCGCCAAGTCGGCCGTGACAGCGACTATTTCACTGTCGGCGGTGATGTGCACCAGGCCGAGGAACCCGTCACTGACCAGTGCTCCGCCCAACAGGAAGAGAAGCGAAGTGGAAAGTACGGTTCGGGCGGCGAGCCCGGACAGCAGCACCGCCACAAGCAGTGCCACGCCGAATACGGCAACAAGAACCATGGCAGAAGCCCCCTGGTCTTCGAAGAGAGTTGTCCCCTGATCGCCGACCAGACTTCCCGGCACGCCGTGCGTTACTTTATACGACTCTTACGAGTCCTTGGCGAGATCCTGACGGCAGTCCCGGACCGGAATCGTTGCCGGACTCCGGCAGGCTGACGAATGGATGACGCTGCCTATCGTGGGCAGTCTCATCGGAGAGGTGCCTATGAACCGAATCCCTGCCCGCCTCGCCCTCTCCGTGGTGAGGCGTCTCCTGCGTCCCCCGGCCGGCGCCGAGCCCACCGCGCGCGCTGCGTGAGCGTGAGCGGCCGGCGGCCCGGCCGCATGCCTCCGCGGCTTCGCACCTGGCAGGCGGCCGGTGACCGCGAGGACCCGCACGCGTCTGCGTGCCTGGTTGGGCAGAAATGCCGCCGAATTCCGCGTGGGGGTACTGCTCGTGGCCATGGGCGCCCCTGTGTCCATGTCGGGAGCCGTGCTGTACGTCCTGCCAGGACCCGGCTTTCCCGTGCTCGTGATCGGGCTGGCCTGCCTGGTCACGGGGCTTGTCATGGTGGGAGCAAACGCCTCGCGGCGCGGCCGCCGCTGATCTTGTGTGAGGGGTGGCCCTATCCGATCCGGCGCGGTGGCACCTCCTCCAGCCGCACGAACGGGATCTCGGTCCCAGTGCGGCGGAAGGCTGCATCGGTGCCGTCCACGTCGAAGGCCAGGTATCGGCACAGGGCCAGGGCGGCACGCGGGTGCCGCGCCGCGTACGCCGCCATGATCGAGGCCCCGTCATCAGGGGACAGGAAGTACGCGTTGACCGGATGGAACGTCCGGCCGACCTGCATGGTCACCTTTGGGATGTGCCGGAGGTTCCGGTACCACTGCGCACGCACACCGAAGCCCGATGCGACCGTCCACGTGCCGCGCCCAGGATCGTGGGCCACGACTTCCAGGCACACCTCACGTGTTTCCCCGGACACCAGACCGGTGTGCTGGAGCAAGAGCAGCCGCTTGCCGAAGACGGGGCCCAGCCCGATACGGAAGAGGAGGAGCGGGAGCCGGGCGATGCGTCGCGTCCACCCGGTCGGCGGAGCCGGATGCTCCCGGAGCCGGGGCGGCCGTCTCATCCGGAACCTCCTCGGGTGCGCGGAGAGCGTGGGGCGCCCGCAGCGGGTAGATAACACTTCAGCCGGGAAGTGCTTTGGGCACAGAACTTTTGCATAGGCTAAACCTGGCAGGTGGCGGGGGGCTCTTCAACCTTTCACGAGGTGTCGGTCAACGATCAACGGCGTTCCCCCTTCTTCATCGCCCAGTTCGTACAAGGCACCGGAGCGCGTCATGGATCCCGAAAAGTCACCCTCGGCAACCGCCGGAAACACGCTGCGGGTGCTGCCGTACGCCGTCATGGGGGTCGTTGCCGTGACCGACGTGACGGCGGGTCCCGGCGTCGGCCTCCTTCCCCTGGTCTCGTTGGGGCCCGCCTTCGCCGGCCTGGCCGGGTCATGGCGCCGCACCGCGGCGGTCGGAGTGCTCGCCCTCGTCCTGTGTCTGGCGCTCGGTCTGTACGACGACCTCTTCGACAACCGGCGCGGCTACACGGCGATGGCCGCGGTCGCGGGCGTGACCGTGGCCGGCGTGGCCGCGGCGGTGATGCGCCGACGCAGGGAGGATGAGCTCGCCAGCGTCCGTTCGATCGCGGAAGTCGCCCAACGCGTCCTGCTGCGGCCCGTGCCCCGGCTGGCCGGACATGTGCGCGCGGCGGTGTCGTACACCTCCGCGGTCGCGGAAGCGCGGATCGGCGGGGACCTGTACGAGGTGGTGCAGGTGGCCGGCGGCGTGCGGGTGATCATCGGCGATGTGCAGGGCAAGGGTTTGGAGGCGGTGGAGACGGCCGCGACCGTGCTCGGGGCCTTTCGGGAGGCCGCGTACAACGAGCGGGACCTGTCCGCCGTCGGTGACCGTGTCGCGTGCGCCGTCCGCCGTACCGTTGAGAAGGAGGGCGATGGTGAGAGGTTCGTCACCGCCTTGCTGGCCGAGATCACGGAAGACCGGGGGACGGTGTTCGTGAACTACGGTCACGCCCCGGCCCTGGTGATCCGCCATGACGGGGGAACCTTCTTCGCCGATCCACCGGAGCACGCCCTGCCTCTGGGCCTCACCGGTGACGGCGAACGGCCGACGCCCTACCAGGTCGGTTTCGGCCCCGGAGATCAGATCCTGCTCTACACCGATGGAGTCACGGAGGCTCGTGGGCCGAGCGGTGACTTCTACCCGCTGCGAGAGCGGACAGGACTGCTGGCGGGCAGTGACCCGCAGGAAGCGCTGGACGCCCTGCGCGCGGACGTCGTGTCCCATGCCCGTGGCCCTCTGCACGATGACGCCGCCATGCTGCTCCTGCGCTGCCGGTAGTGGGGCGCCCGTGGGAGTGCGGCCGCGGAGCGGTACAAAGAGGTATGACCGATCACCCGCGGCGCGCTGCCACCAGTCCTGACAAGCACGATGTCGACGATGTCACCCGCGCTGTACTGACCGCGTCCAGGTTGCTCGTCGCGGTGTCGGCACGGTCGCTGGCGGCCATGGAGGACAAGGTCACGGTTCCCCAGTTCCGTATGCTCGTCGTCCTCGCCACCCGGGGGGCGACGAAGCTCGTCGTCCTCGCGGACCAGCTCGGTGTGAGCCCGTCGACGGCCATGCGGATGATCGACCGACTGATCGCCGCCGGCCTGGCCGATCGCCGGCACAACCCCGAAAACCGCCGGGAGACGCTGTTGACCGTCACGGACGGCGGGCGGCGGCTCGTCGAGGACGTGACCGCCCGCCGCCGGGCCGAGATCGCGGTGATCGTCGGGCGGATGGAGCCGGCCCAGCGCTCGGCTCTTGTGACGGCGCTGACCGCGTTCAACGAAGCCGGGGGCGAGCCGCCCGTGACCCATCCGGATGTCCTTCCACACCCTCTCGGCTGGACCGACCCCCCTCGCTGACCGGGCGAGCGCCTTGCGCGGAGGCCCTCCGCGCCTGCGTCCTCAGCCGAACCAGGTATGGGTGGACAGCTCGGGGTTCAGTCCGTGGGCGGCCCGCCCGAGCGCTCGAAGAGGGCTGCGGCCGGCCTTCCCGCGGCACTCGCACTCACCGTGGTCAGCGGCGTCACGAAGGTTTGCCGGACGGTACGCCGCCGCAGGTGACCAGGTCAGCCGCCGACGGGCCAGGCGGAGGGCGGAGCGGCCTGGCCG
The DNA here is from genome assembly GCF_001941845.1 of Streptomyces sp. TN58. Taxonomy (NCBI): domain Bacteria; kingdom Bacillati; phylum Actinomycetota; class Actinomycetes; order Kitasatosporales; family Streptomycetaceae; genus Streptomyces; species Streptomyces sp. TN58. The sequence goes on from NZ_CP018870.1 coordinate 6,665,252, forward strand.
TGCGCGGCGGCACCGCCCTCCTGCGGGTTACTTCTTGGGGAGCCAAGCCTTCCAGACGAACTCGTTCTCCTTGACCCACTTCTCGGCAGCCTTCTCGGGGGTCATCTTGTCCGCCGCCACGTACTTGGCGACGAGGTTCTGCTGCTCGGTGGTCCACCGGAAGTTCTTCAGGAACTTCGCCGCGTCGCTGTCCTTCGACGAGAAGTCCGCGTTCATCCATTTCTTGAGCGGCACGTCGGGATAGGCGCAGGCGACGGAGTCCTTGTCCGCGTCACAGCCCTCCTTGTACTCGGGCAGCTTCACCTCGACCAGGTCCAAGGTCGCGTTCATCCACTGCGGGGTCCACCAGTAGGTGAGGAAGGGCTTCTTGTTCTTGTACAGCTGCTCCAGCTGCGCCAGGTGCGTCGCTTCGGCCCCGGCCTCGATCGGCTTGTAGTTGAGGCCGAGGTTCTTGATCAGCGCGTCGTCGTACGAGACGTAGGACGGGTCGCCCTTGATGAACTGGCCCTGGTCGCCGCTCTCCGGGGTCTTGAAGAGGTCGGCGTACTTGTTCAGGTTCTTGGAGTCGGTGATGTCGGGGTGTTCGTCCGCGACGTACTTCGGCACGAACCAGCCGATGTGGCCCGTGACGCCGAGGTCGCCGGCCGCGACCACGCTCTTGTTCCCCTCGACGTAGCGCTTCTCCTCCTGGGGGTGGCCCCAGTCCTCCAGGATGGCGTCGATCTTGCCCTGGCTCATCGCGTCCCAGGCCGGGGTCTCGTCCATCTGCTTCGTCTTGACCGTGTACCCGAGCTCGTGCTCCAGCAGGTAGGCCGCGACGGCTGTGTTGACCTCGGCGCCCACCCAGGACGGGGTGTGCAGGTTGACGACCTTGGCGCTGTCGCCGGTGTCGGCCGCGCCGCACGCGTTGATCGTGAGCAGAGCGAGCACGCCCGCCGCCGCGATGCCCGTTCGAACGGCTCGGGTGCGTGTACGGGGGTTCATGGTCATGATGAAGTGCCTTTCGCGGGGGAGGAGATAAGAAGGCGGGAGGTTGGGGAGAGGTCCGTGTCTCACCGGTCGGCGGCAGCGGGCTTTTGCGCCGGCGACGGAGCCGGCTGGGTGAGTTTGTCGAGCATCAGGCCCAGGCAGACGATGCCCGCGCCCGCGACCAGGCCGGTTCCGAGTTCGCCCGCAGTCAGGCCCTTGACCACGTCGAAGCCGAGGGCTCCGCCGCCGACCAGGCCGCCGATGACGACGACGGCGAGGACGAGTACGACGCCCTGGTTGGCGGCGACGAGGAGGGCGGGGCGTGCCAGCGGCCACTGCACCTGGCGGATCTGCTGCCAGGTGGTGGCCCCCAGCGAGCGCGACGCCTCCATGGCGGCCGGGTCGACCTGCTTCAGGCCCTGGGTGGTGATGCGCACTACCGCCGGCAACGCGTAGACGGCAGCCGCGGTGATCGCAGCGACCCGGCCGGCGTTGAAGAGCTGCACCACCGGAATGAGGTAGATGAACTGGGGCAGGGTCTGCATGGCGTCGAACACCGGGCGCAGCAGACGTTCGGCCCAGTTCACCCGGGCGGTGAGCACACCGAGAGTGAAGCCCAGAAGCAAGGTGAGCGCGACGGCGACGAGGACCTGGGACAGGGTGTAAAGGGACTTGCTCCAGATGCCGAGCGTTCCGACGCAGGCCAGTGCCAGGACGGAGGTGAGCGCACCGCGCCAGGTTCCCACCAGCCAGGCGACGGCGCCCGCCAGCATCAGGACCGACCACCAGGGCAACGCCTGGAGGCCGTCATTGAGCGGGTTGAGCACCCAGGTGGTGAAGGTGCCCGCCCAGACGTCCGTACCGCCGAGGATAGGCACGTCCTGGTAGAAGGAGCCGACCACCCAGTCAATGAAGGTGTTGAGTGGGGCGGCGAAGTCCACGGTCAGGCCCGCGGGCCAGCTCCACGCCGTGAACTGTCCCAGCGCCACGCCCACCGCGCTCACCGCGAGGGCGATCCCTGCCGACCGTCGCCCGGGCCCGGCGCCGGTGCGTGCTCCGGCCGCGGCAGTCGTACGGTCCAGCCACACGGCGATCAGCACGATCGCGAGGCCTGCCGTGAGGCCCTGCCCGAAGTCGCGGGTCTTGAGGGCCTGGTAGATGCTCTCGCCGAGACCACCCGCGCCGACGACGGAGGCGATGACCACCATCGACAGAGCCATCATGATGGTCTGGTTGAGGCCGAGCAGCAGCTGGGGGCGGGCCAGCGGCAGCCGCGCGGTGCGCAGCCGCTGCCAGCACGTCGAGCCGAGGGAGCGGGACGCCTCCAGCACCGATGCGTCGGCGCCCCGCAGTCCGAGGGAGGTCATGCGGACCATCGGCGGCGCCGCGTACACGACCGTCGTGATCAGCGCGGAGGGAGTGCCGATGCCGAAGACCAGGACGAGCGGCAGCAAGTACGCGAACGACGGCAGGACCTGCATGGTGTCCAGCACGGGACGCAGGACTCGCTGGGCGGTGTCGGACAGTCCGGCGGCGAGGCCGAGGAGCAGTCCGAGTGCCGTGGCCGCAGCCACGGACACCAGCATCAGGGCGAGGGTTTCCGCGGCCTGGTCCCAGAGACCCAGCAGCCCGCAGCCGGCCAGCGCACCGAAGGCCACGCCTGCGTGCCGCAGTCCCTTGCGGCCCGCACCTGACGCGTACCAGGCGAGCGCAGCGGCGGGAACCAGTACCCCGGCCCAGCCCGCCGAGGCCAGCAGCCCGTGCACCCAGTCCACCGAGTCGGTGGCCGTGTTCGACAGGTGCAGCAGGAAGTAGAGGAACACCGGATGGGTGTCCCGGTTGTCCACCACCCAGTCGGCGATCGAGTCCAGGGTGGGCACGAGGTCGACGCGCAGGGCCTGGGGCCATCCGGCGTCGCCGAACAGTGCGGCGGCCGGCAGGAACAGGGCGAGGGCCAGGAGCACCGTCGGGGCGGAAGGGGGTGAGGGCCGCCGGACCGGCCGGTGCGGCGGTGCGTCCTGCCGGAGCCGGGGGTGGTCGTCCTCCACCGGCGGGGCGGGTGCCGTGGTGCTCACGCCGTCACCACGTCCGCGTCGGCGGCCGGCGGTTCGCAACCGGCGACGACCGCGAGGAGCGCCGCGTGGTCGACGACGCCGAGGAGGAGTCCGTCAGCCATGACGCGGGCCGGTACACCGTCCCGTGCGACGGCCGCGATGCCGTCCGCCACGATGGCGTCCGGAGCGAGCACGGCACCCGTGCCGGCCTCGTCGGCCCGGGCCGGGCGCATGGCCCGCGCGACGGTGACGACCTGCTCGCGCGGGACGTCGCGGACGAAATCCCGCACGTAGTCGTCGGCGGGCCGGGTCACGATCTCCTCGGGCGTGCCCAGCTGCACGATGGCACCGTCACGCATGAGCGCGATCCGGTCGCCGAGTCTGAGGGCCTCGGAGAGGTCGTGGGTGATGAAGACCATCGTCCGCCCCTCTTCCCGGTGCAGGCGGACGACCTCCTCCTGCATGTCGCGCCGGATGAGGGGGTCGAGGGCGCTGAACGGCTCGTCGAACAGCAGTACTTCCGGATCAGCCGCGAGGGCGCGGGCCAGCCCGACACGCTGCTGCTGGCCACCGGAGAGCTGGTCCGGGCGGCGGCTCTCCAGGCCGGTGAGGCCCACCTTTTCGATGACCTCCAGCGCCCGGGCGCGGCGCCGGTCCTTGGCCATGCCCTGGATCTCCAGTCCGTAGGCGACGTTGTCGACGACGGAACGGTGCGGAAGGAGGCCGAAGTGCTGGAAGACCATCGAGGCCCGGTGCCTGCGCAGCTCGCGCAGCCGGCCTGCGTCCATGGCCAGGACGTCCTCGCCGTCGATGGCGAGCGAGCCGCTGGTGGGCTCGATGAGCCGGGTCAGGCAGCGCACCAGGGTGGACTTGCCCGAGCCCGACAGGCCCATCACCACGAAGACCTCGCCCTTGCGGACGTCGAACGACACGTCGCGGACGGCGGGTGTGCATCCGGTGCGCGAGCGGATCTCGTGGGTGGAAAGCCCCGTGTACCGGCGATCGCCCGGGATTCGCTCGGCCTTCGGGCCGAACACCTTCCACAGGCTCCGTACGGAGAAGACGGGTTCGGTGGTGGCGTTCATCAGGCGCCACCGCCCGGTACGGAGGCCGACACAAGGATGTCGGCGCACTTCTCTCCGACCATGAGAACGCCGATCATCGGGTTCACGGCGGGAATCGTGGGGAAGACGGAAGCGTCCGCGATGCGGATGCCCTCCAGGCCCCGAACGGTCAGATCCGGCGTCACCACGGCGAGCTCGTCGTCCTGCGCGCCGATCCGGCAGGTGCCGGCGGGGTGGTAGACGGTGTGCGCGACCTTTCGTGCGTACTCGCTCAGGTCCTCGTCGCCGGTCACCTCCGGGCCGGGGCAGACCTCCCGGACGAGCCAGGAGGCGAGCGGTTCCGCCTTGGCCACCTCGCGGGCGATCCTTATGCCGTCGACGAGGGTCCGCCCGTCGTGATCGTCCTCGTCCGTGAAGTACCGGAAGTCCAAGGCGGGCTTGACTTCCGGATCCGGGCTCGTCAGGTAGAGCCTGCCCCGGCTGCGGGGCTTGGGGACGTTGGGTGTCATCGACACCCCGTGCCGGGGCCGTTCGTACCCGAGCCGCTCCGGATTGTCGGTGAAGGGGATCTGGTAGAAGTGGAACATCAGGTCGGGGCCCGGTGACCGTGGGTCGCGTCGCACGAACAGGCCCGCGTCGCTGTCCATCGCGGAGTTGTCGGGTATCGGCCCGTGCGTCTCCCAGACGATGACGGACTCCGGGTGGTCGAGCAGGTTCTCGCCGACTCCGGGGAGGTCGTGGAGGACCTCGATACCGAGGGCGGTCAGGTCCTCGCGCGGTCCGATCCCCGAGTGCAGCAGCAGGCGGGGGGTGTCCACAGCCCCGGCACACAGGACGACTTCGCGCCCCGCCCGTACGAGGCACTCCCGGCCGTCCTCGGTACGGACGTGGACCCCGGTCGCCCGCGTCCCCTCGAACTCCAGCCGGTACGCCCAGGTCTCCAGTAGCAGGTGCAGGTTGGGGCGGTCCAGGAAGGGATGCAGATAGGCGACTGAGGCGGACGAGCGTCTGTTCCCCTCAGGCTCGTACGCCAGGTCGAAGAAGCCCGCGCCCTCGTGGAAGGGCTTGGCATTGAATCCTTCGACGAGCGGCACGCCGAGGGCTGTCCGGGCGGAGGCCACGAAGTCGCGGGCGATGGCGTTGCGGTCCTTCTCGGCCACCGGTACGACGTTGTTGCGCAGCTTGCCGAAGTAAGGCTCCATGGAGGCCGCGTCCCAGCCCTCCGCGCCGTGCGCGGCCCACTCGTTCCAGTCCGACGGCAGGGGCTTGAAGGCGATCAGCGTGTTGTGGGAGGAGCAGCCGCCGAGTACCCGGGCACGGCTGTGGCGGATGTGGGAGTTGCCACGGGGCTGCCGCGTGGTCGGGTAGTCGTAGTCGAGTTCGCCTCCGAGGAGGTCCATCCAGCGTCGAAGGGTCAGGACTTCGGGCCGGTCGACATCGGAGGGCCCACCCTCGATGACGGCGACGGTGACGTCCGGGTCCTCGGTCAGGCGGGAGGCGATCACCGACCCGGCGGTTCCCCCGCCGACGATGACGTAGTCGTAGGTGTGGTCAGGCATGGCGTGCTTCTCCAGGTGGCGTGCGTGTCTTCGAGGGCCCGGGCGAGCCGGGTGGCTCCGGTGGCCGGGCGGCGGCGTCATCCCGAGAACCACCTCACGGGGCGCGGCGCGAGGTTCTGGTAGATGTGCTTGGACTCTCGGTACTCGGCGAGCCCCGACGGCCCCAGCTCTCGCCCGATGCCCGACTTCCCGAAGCCGCCCCACTCGGCCTGCGGCAGGTACGGGTGGAAGTCGTTGATCCAGACCGTTCCGTGCCGAAGCTTCCCGGCCACGCGCCGGGCCCGGCCGGCGTCGGCGGTCCACACGGCGCCCGCCAGCCCGTACTCGGTGTCGTTGGCCAAGGACACGGCCTCGTCCTCGGTGCGGAAGGTTTCCACGGTCAGCACAGGTCCGAAGATCTCCTCGCGGACCACGCGCATCCGGCGGTGGCACCGGTCGAGCACCGTCGGCTCGTAGAAGTACCCGCCCTCGGGCCGGACTTCGCTGGGGCGCGGCCGGGCTCCGCCGCTGCGCAGGACCGCGCCGTCGGCCAGCGCCGAGGCGACGTACCCCTCGGTGCGCTCCAGCTGTGCCAGGGAGACGAGCGGTCCGCATTCGACGCCCTTCTCGGTGCCCCGGCCCAGGCGGATGCGGTCCGCGCGTCGGGCGAGTTCTGCGACGAACCGCTCGCGCACCGACTCTTCGATGATGAGGCGGCCGCCCGCGGAACACACCTGCCCGCTGTGGATGAAGGCCGCGTTGAGGGCCTGGTCCACCGCCGTGTCGAAGCCCTCCTGCGTCTCGCAGGCGTCGGCGAAGACCACGTTCGGGTTCTTCCCGCCCAGCTCCAGCGCCACCTTCTTGACACCGGGTGCCGCGGCCTGCGCCACCTTGATGCCACTGGCGAGGCCACCGGTGAACGAGACGAGGTCCACGTCCGGATGCTCGGCCAGGCGCGCGCCCACGTTCTGGCCGGCGCCGGTGACGAGGTTCGCGACGCCGGGCGGGAGTCCCGCCTCCGTCAGCAGGGCGACGAGCGCGACCGTGGTCAGCGGAGTCAGCTCACTCGGTTTGACGACGAAGGTGTTCCCGGCTGCCAGTGCCGGCGCGATCTTCCAGCTTGCCTGCAACAGGGGGTAGTTCCACGGAGTGATCAGTGCGCAGACGCCGACCGGTTCGTGCACGACCACGCTGTGCACCGTCTCCGATCCGGCGTCGACGACGCGCCCTGCGCCTTCCGCGAGCACCAGATCGGCGAAGTAGCGGAAGGCGTCGGCAACGCAGGCGACGTCGATGCGTCCTTCCGTGACGGTCTTGCCCGCGTCCCGGCTCTCCAGCAGGGCCAGTTCCTCGCGGTCCCTGATCAGCAGGGAGGCGACCCGCCGCAACAGCGCGGCCCGCCCGGCGACCGGCGTGTGCGGCCAGGCGCCGCCGTCGAAGGCCGCGCGCGCCGAAGCGACGGCGGCGTCGGCGTCCTCGGCGCGGCCTTCGGCGACCACGGCGAAGGGCAGACCGTCCGCCGGATCGATCACCTCGCGGCTGTCACCCGCGAGGGCGGCCCGCCACGTGCCGGCCGTATGGATCGTTCTTTGTATCGACAAGAGCAAGCAGCCTTCTTTTCCGATCGGTCGGCGCCGGTTCCCCGGCAACCCGGTCTTTTCCCCAGGGTTTGTTCAAGCATGCGTATAGGGTTCGCAAAGTGGGATGTGTCTCAATGTGGACCCGTGTATGCGCGAGTTCGTGTATGGAAGCTCACCGGACCGCACCCAGGAACGTCCTGGTCCGTTCCTTCTCGGGAGCTTCGAAGAGCTGTTCCGGCGGTCCCGATTCCAGGATCCGGCCGTGGTCGAACATGAAGACCCGGTCCGAGACGTCCCGCGCGAATTCCATTTCGTGGGTCACGCACAGCATGGTGATGTCGGTGGTCCGGGCGATGTCCCTCAGGACGTCCAGGACCCCGGCCACCAACTCGGGGTCCAACGCCGAGGTGACCTCGTCCAGCAGCAGGATGTCCGGCCGCATGGCCAGGGCGCGGGCGATGGCGACCCGCTGCTGCTGGCCGCCCGAGAGCCGCGTGGGGTGTGCGACGAGCTTGTCGTGGAGTCCCACCAGATCCAGTAGCTCCCGCGCCCGCTCCGCCGCCTCGTCCCGGCTCAGGCCCAGTACGTGGACGGGCGCTTCCATGACGTTCTCCAGCACCTTCATGTGCGGGAAGAGGTTGAACTGCTGGAAGACCATGCCGATGCGCCGTCGCGTTCCGGCGAGGTGTTTCTCGTCCGCCGGTACGAGGGATCCGTCCCTGGCCGCCGGCATGTGGGAGAAGGGCTTTCCGTCGACGTGGATGGTGCCTTCGGTGACCCGCTCAAGTGTCATGAGGAGGCGCAGGATGGTGGTCTTGCCCGAGCCGCTGGGCCCGATCAAGGTCACCCGCTCGCCTCGGCCGACCCGCAGGTCGAGCCCGTCCAGCACCGTGTGGTCGCCGAAGCGCTTGACCACTCCCTCGAAGCGGACCATCTCCGAACCCGCGGTCCCGGTCTCACTGGGCAAGGCGCTTCTCCAGTCGTCTCATCAATACGGAGGTGGGATAGCTCGCGGCCAGGAAGACGAGGGCGGCCAAGGTGAAGGCTTCGAGGTAGGCGAAGTGGACGCTGCCGTACTCGTTCGCCCGGTGGACCATCTCCTGTACGGCGATCACCGAGAGGAACGGGGTCTCCTTGAACATGGAGATCACGTAGTTGCCCAGGGCGGGCAGCACGTTGCGCACCGCTTGCGGGAGCACCACGGCCCACCACACCCGCCGCCGCGGCAGCGAGAGGGCGAGGCAGGCCTCCCACTGTCCCTTGGGCACCGCGTCGATGCCCGCGCGGTACACCTCGCAGGTGTACGTCGCGTAGTGGATACCCAGCACGGCGATGCCCAGCGTCAGCGCGTCCAGCCCCGGTACGAGCACCCACGCGGCGAACAACTGGATCATCACCGGGGTGGACCGGACGAAATCGGCGGCCGCGCGCAGCGGAAGGGCGAGCCAGCGCGTCGGCGTACGCAGGAGCACTGCGATCAACAGCCCCAGCACCGTCGCCACGACGGACCCGAGCACGGTCGCGAGCAGGGTGATCCCGAAACCGCTCATGACCACGGGCAGACCCTCGCGGGCCGTCTCCCAGGACCACATCAGGAAGCCTCCGCGTCCTGGCCCAGCCGGGTCTTCGCCGCCGACTCCGTCGCGCGCATCAGGGAATTCATCCCGGCGGCGATGGCGTAGTAGATCACCAGGATCGCGAGGTACGCCTCGGCAGTGCTGCCGGTGAGCGACCTCAGCTGGTCCATCTGGAAGGTGAGGTCGGCGATGGTGATGAGGGACAGCAGCGGCGTGGCCTTCAGGAGCTGGATGAGGAGGTTGCCGAACGGCGGGATCATCTGCACCCAGGCCTGCGGCAGGATGACCCGCCTCATACGCAGCCGCGGACTCATCCCCAGTGCGACCGCCGCTTCCCACTGGGCTCGTGGGACCGCGTTCAGCGCTCCGCGGACCACTTCGGATCCGTAGGCCAAGTTCAGGCCGAACGCGACGACGGCGCAGGCCATGGGCTCCAGTCGGAAGCCGAGCACGGGAAGGGCGAAGAACAGCCAGAACAGCTGCACGTACAGAGATGTGCCCCGGAAGAACTCGACGGCGAACCGGGCGGGCCCCCGTACGAGCAGTCGCGACGAGCGCGTCATCAGTCCGAAGGCGAAGGCCACTGCCAGAGCCACGGCCGCGCTGAGCGCGGTGGCCTGGAGGGTCACCACCACACCCCGGCCGACGCTGGGCAGGGAACGGGCGAATTCCGTGAAGAAATCAGTCACCTGGATGGCTCGTCACGCCTTGCAGAGGTCGGCCGTCCGGAGCGTGGCGGGCGGCACCTCCCGCTCGGTGAATCCGTACTTCCCGATCAGCGAGACGTAGCGGGCCGGATCGCCGGTGATCTTGGCCAGTTCGCCGTTGAAGGCGTCACGCAGTGCCGTCGCACCCGGCCGGAAGACCGCACCCCCCGGGCTGTACTGCGGCGCACCGTTCAGCTCGGGCACGAACGGCTCCAGCACGTCCACCGCCGCGCCGGCGTTCGCCTTCGCCAGCCAGCGCAGCGAGATCCCGGTCAGCGCGAAGGCGTCGATCCGCCCCGCCACCAATGCGTCGAGCCCGTCCTGTTGCTTCGCGAGCGACTTGATCGCGGAGTCGGAGACCCCGGCCCCCTTGGCGTACGAGGCCTCGACTGCGGCGGTCAGCACACCGACCGTGACGCCCCGGGAGGCGGCCGACTTCAGGTCGCTCAGGGCCTTGGGGTTGCCCCTGGGGACCATCAAAGCGGTGGGGGAGACGAATTCGGGCTCCGAGAACACCACCTTGGCGCAGCGTTCCGGTGTGATCGCCATGCCCGCGCTGACCACGTCGAACCGGTCGGCCAGCAGACCCGGGATCAGCGCGCCGAAGTCCGTCAGCGTGGCGCGGAGTTCGGCCACTCCGAGGGCCGTGAAGATCTCCTTGTGCAGAGTAGGGGCCTCCCCGGCGAGCTCGTTGCCGTCCTTGAACCCGTAGGGGGCCTCGCCCGCGAACCCGATGCGGACGAACCCCTGCGCGCGCAGCTTCGCCAGCAGGTCACCCTCATGCCCAGCCGCCCCGGTGCCGGCCTCGGTTCGGCTGCACGCCGTGATCAGCCCGGGTGTCAGGGCCACACCCCCGAGGAGCGCCGTACGGGAGAGGAACCTCCTGCGGGAGAGGTCCATGTGTTCAGGCATCTCGTTCCTTTCGCTGAGGAGTGGGGGCGCGGCGTCCCGCCGGCCCGACCCGGCGTGCCGCTTGCCCGACCGGCCCGTCGGAGCCGTCAACGCAGGGGCGTGAAGTCCCGCGAGGCGATGTGTCCGGGGCGGCGGACCGGGGCGGCGAAGGGCTCGTCGGGCAGGTTCTCCACGCTGTTGAACACGAGGAAGACGTTGCTGCGCGGGTAGGGCGTGATGTTGTCCCCGGAACCGTGCATCGCGTTGCAGTCGAACCAGGTGGCGGAGCCCGCCTTGCCGGTGAAGAGCTTGATGCCGCAGGCCGAGGCGAACTTGGTCAGCGCGTCGCCCGAGGGCGTACCGGCGTCCTGCATCTGGAGGGACTTTTTATAGTTGTCCTCCGGCGTCGCGCCGGCGCAGCCCAGGAAGGTGCGGTGCGAGCCCGGCATGATCATGAGACCGCCGTTGGTGGCGTAGTTCGGCGTGAGGGCGATGGACACCGACACGGTCCGCATACGCGGCAGACCGTCCTCGGCGTGCCAGGTCTCGAAGTCCGAGTGCCAGTAGAAGCCGCTGGCACCGAACCCGGGCTTGACGTTGATCCGCGACTGGTGCACGTAGACGTCCGAGCCCAGGATCTGGCGGGCCCGGCCGACCACGCGCGGATCAGCGGCGAGCCGGGCGAAGACCTCGCTGATCCGGTGCACCTCGAAGACAGACCGGACCTCCCCCGACTTCGGCTCGACGATGGACCGTTCGTCGTGGCGCATCTCGGGATCGCCGATCAGCCGGTTCATCTCGGCCCGGTAGACGTCCACGTCGTCGGGTGCGACGAGCTGGTCGACGGGAAGGAACCCGTCACGCTCGTAGCTCTCCAGCTCGTGGGCCCACAGGGGCCCGGGGGTGCCGGGCTCGGACCAGACGACCGGGTCCTTGCGGCCGATGAACGCCTCCTCGGAGCCTCGGGTCGGGTACAGGTCCTTGATGGTGCGGGCGGATGCGGTGCTCATGGTGGTGCCTGCCTCTCCTCTCGTCACGGGTCAGGTGGGGTCGGGTTCGGTGAGCAGTGGGTACACGCCGTTCTCGTCGTGGTCCTCGCGGCCGGTGACCGGCGGGTTGAAGATGCACAGGCAGCGGAACTCGCGCTTCACGCGCAGGGTGTGCCGCTCGTGGCCGTCGAGCAGGTACATGGTTCCCGGCGTGATGGTGTAGGTCCGGCCGGTCTCCTCGTCGGTGAGTTCGGCCTCGCCCTCCGTGCAGACGACGGCCTCGACGTGGTGCGCCTACCACATCGACGTCTCGGTGCCGGCGTAGAGGACGGTCTCGTGCAGGGAGAAGCCGACGCGTTCCTTGGCCAGGACGATGCGTTTGCTCTCCCAGGTGCCCGATGCGGCCTTCACGTGCCGGTCGGTTCCTTCGATGTCCCTGAACGAGCGGATGATCACGGTGGTGCCCTTCGTCGGCTGCGGCGGTGTCGGTCAGGCGGTTTCGCGGACGGAGCGGGCCAGGATGTCCAGCCCTTCGTCGAGTTCGTCGGCGCTCACGGTGAGAGGGGGAAGCAGCTTCACCACTTCGTCCTCGGGACCGGAGGACTCGATGAGGAGGCCGTGCTCGAAGGCCTTCCGGCAAACGGCTGCTGCGCGCTCCTTGTGGGTGAACTCGATGCCCCACACGAGGCCGCGCCCCCGGTAACTCGCCCCCAGCCGCCCGTGGTCGGCGCACAGTTCGCGCAGAGCGCGCTCGATCCGGCCGCCGTGCACGAGCGTCCGCTCGCGCAGGGCTCCGTCGCTCCAGTAGGTCTCCAAGGCGGCGGTCGCGGTGACGAAGGCCGGGTTGTTGCCGCGGAAGGTGCCGTTGTGCTCGCCCGGCTCCCAGAGGTCCAGTTCGGGCTTGAACAGGCACAGGGCCATGGGCAGTCCGTATCCGCTGATGGACTTGGACAGGGTGACGATGTCGGGCGTGATGCCCGCCTCCTCGAAGGAGAAGAACTCGCCGGTACGGCCGCAGCCCATCTGGATGTCGTCGACGATCAGCAGCATGTCGCGGCGTCGGCACAGGTCCGCGAGGGCGCGCAGCCATTCCGCGCGGGCCACATTGATCCCGCCCTCGCCCTGGATCGTCTCGACGATGACCGCCGCCGGATGGTTGAGGCCGGATCCCTGGTCCTCCAGCAGTCGCTCGAACCAGAGAAAGTCCGGGACCCTGCCCCCGAGGTAGTTGTCGAAGGGCATGGGAGTGCTGTGCACCAGCGGGATTCCGGCGCCGGCCCGCTTGAAGGCGTTGCCCGTTACGGCGAGGGAGCCGAGTGACATGCCGTGAAAGGCATTGGTGAAGGAGACCACCGCCTCGCGCCCCTTCGCCTTCCGTGCGAGTTTCAGCGCCGCCTCGACGGCGTTGGTACCGGTGGGGCCGGGGAACATGACCTTGTACGGAAGCTCGCGCGGGCCGAGGATCCTCGACTGGAAGGTCTCCAGGAACGCTCTCTTGGCGGTCGTCGACATGTCCAGGGCGTGGGTGATCCCGTCCCGCTCGATGTAATCCAGCAGGGCGCGTTTGAGTACCGGATGGTTGTGCCCGTAGTTCAGCGAGCCGGCCCCCGCGAAGAAGTCCAGGTACTCGCGCCCCTGCTCGTCGTACAGCCTGCTCCCGACAGCGTGTTCGAAGACCACAGGCCAGGCGCGGCAGTAGCTGCGCACCTCCGATTCCACTGTCTCGAAGACGGTCAGCTGCGGCTCGGTCACGGTCAAAGCGTTCTCCAGTACGTATGTGTCACTGAACGGGCGATCGCGCGGTCGCTCAGGTGGTGGGGCGCTGGGGTGCGGTGGGGGCAGCGAGGGCGGGTGTCACAACGACAGCGGCCCGATGCGGTGCAGAATCTCCGGATCATGCGCGCCGTCCGGGAATTGGTCCGGCTCGAAGAGCGCTTCCCGTGCGATCGCGGAGCCGTGTCGCTCCGCGTAGGTCGCGAACAGGCGCTGCGAGGCCGAGTTCCCGGGAGCGATGCTCGTCTCCAGCCAGTCGAGGCCGTGCTCGGCGGCCACCCGGTCGGTGAGTGTGTCGAGAAGGGCTCCGGCCACCCCCAGACCGCGCAGTGATTCGGCCACGGTGATCTGCCAGATCAGCAGGGTCCGGGGCGACTCGGGGCGAAGGTGTCCGCTGATGAATCCGACGGGCTTGCCCGCGCCGTCGCGGGCTACTGCGGAGGTGTCGGCGAAGTCGCGGCACCAGAGCAGGTAGCTGTACGAGGAGTTGACGTCGAGGGTCTTGGAATCGCGCGCCAAGCGCCAGAGGGAGCCGCCGTCCGCCACCACGGGGCGGTCCAGACGCAGGCCGGTAGGCAGGTCGAGGGAGTCGTCTCGGGGGCGGGTCGGTTCGGCACGAGCGGTGGTCATGCGGGCCGAAGTTACCCAGCAAAGAATGAAATTGCATTGAGGAAATGGCTTGTGCGACCTACTCCTATCCGGTATTGCCGGAGGTGTCGCTGGTGCACTTCGCACCACTGGATGGCTGAGCATTTCTGCGTAAATCGGGTCATTGTGTGCGAGTGGGTGTGCAAGTAACGAACCCGTAACTCATTTGCCCTGTGCTAAATTTGCGACTTGAATGTTATGTCATTGTCGGTCTCAGGGGCGTTTGATCCTGCAACTGCTGGGAAACGCGACCACTCCGGCCTGGTCCGTTCTCCGCTTGCTCACGGGCACCTGTCCAAGTGGACGAGGCGCGGAGGGGCGCGAGCGATGGACCGACGAGGGCAGGCGGCAGGTTGCCGGTGGGATCGGTCACCACTTGCACGTTCACGCTGTGAACAAGGGGAACCATGTTCATCCGCGAACGCGTCGACGGCTCACGGAGCCGGGTGTGGCTCACTCGTGAAGCGGCGGGGTGGGCGCCGGGGCGGGCTCAGCCCGCGCTACCCGCCCGGCGGGCGGCACGCGCTCTGTTGCCGCAGCCGATCGAACACCACGCCTGATCTCGCCTGCGCGCGAGGAAGAACATCCCGCAGCTCGGCGCCGGGCAGCGCCGCAAACGCGTCTGCTCCGGCCCGGCGGCCAGTACGAGCGCCTGCCGGGCGACCGCCGCCGCGACCGGCCCGCCGGCCTCCCGCTCCGCGAGGTGGCCCGCGTCGTCGACCCGGAACGTCACCGGGGCCCGCGCGGCCAGCGCGTTGAGTCGCTCCCTCGCCGGACCCGGCAGCGGCGCCTGCCGCGCCGCCGCGTCCAGCGCGGCCCGGACCGGGGCGCGCAGCTCCGCCAGATCGTCCAGGGGCAGACAGGCGAGTTCCCGGTCGAACGCCTTCTCCCGCCAGGACGCCAGCAGCTCCGGGTCGGCCAGCAGATCGACGTCCCCGCCCGCACGACCGGCTCCGACGAGGACGGTGTTGGCCAGGTCGAGGGCCGGCCGCTCGCCGATCCACGGCATCTCGCGCAGGTTCTTGAGGGACATGTCATCAGCCTACCGGACCCACGGATTCCCTGCCTCGAATCCGTGATAGCTTCCACTCACGCATTCAGTAATCCAATTCCGTGAGGCGATGAGGGAAGGGTTCCTATGAACATGACCATCGAGTACGTACGCTTCGCCTGTGCCAACCCCGAGCAGCTGACCGCCCACCGTGACAGGCTGACCTCCCTCCTGCGCGAGCGGTACGGGTCCGACTTCCTAGGCGCACACCTCGCCCGCTACGAGGACGGCTCCCTGCTCGACCTCATCCTCTGGGCTTCGCCCGAGGCGGCCGCCCGGGCGGCGGAGGAGATGCCCGGGGATCCGGCCGCCGGGGAGTTCTTCCGCCTGATCGGCGAGGTCCACGAGATGCGGCACGCCGAAGTGCTGCACAGCACCCAGCAGTAGCCGAACCGGCATCCGCGGCCTGCGACCGCGTGGGGCAGGCACGCCGCAAGTGCCGGAACCAGACAAGAAGGGCGAGCCGTGCCCGCGGCCGACGAACTGATCAACCCTCGCACCACGGACCGGCTGGCCTCCGTCACGGCAGCGGCGGGCGCCGCATCGGCCACCGCCCTCCGCGGCTGCGGGGCCCTACTGAAGGGCTCGACTTTCAGCCGACGCGTCACCACCGTGAAGAAGGCCGTCCTCGCCGATCTCCCGGACGCCTACCCGGCCTTCGCCGGCGCCGTCGGCGCAGCCCTGAGCCGACCGGACTTCACCGGATGGACGACCTTCCCCGTCAACGCGGCGGTCGCCGAACGCGGCCTGGCGCGCGACGTGTTCGAACCGGGCCGCGATCTGCTCGCCGCGCTCACTCCGCGGCTCACCGCGGAGATGGCCGTACGCCCCTTCCTCATCCGGGTGCGTGCGGACCGGATGACGGTGAGAAGGAGGCGGCCAGGCTGCTGTCGGGGGAGGGCGACTTGGTAGCGCACAGACGGACAGCCTCCTCGTGTCCTCTGTCACAGCGCATGTGGCGCGGGTCCCGGCCTGAGATCGCCCGCCGAGGGGCGAGGGGCTTGCCTCCGGCTCCGGGGCGGAGCGGACGGGTGTGCGGTCGGCTGCCGGTGTCTCACAGACTCAGGACCAGCTTGCCGCGTACCCGGCCCTCCGCGCTGATGCGGTGTGCTTCGGCCGCCTTCTTCAGGGGGAGGACGGACTCGACCTCGACCTGCACGGAGCCGGAGTCGATGAGGGTGCCGATGCGGCGCAGGGCCTCGCCGTCAGGGGTGACGACGATGCGGCGGGCCGCGATGCCGGGCAGGCGGTGTGTCTCGTCGACGGGTTCGGGGAGCGTGATGAGGGTGCCGCCGGGCCGGAGGAGGTGCCATGACGTGTGCTGGACCGGGCCTCCGACGGTGTCCAGGACGATGTCGAAGGGTCCCGAGGCCGCCAGGTCCGTCATCGCGCGGTCGACGGGCTCATCGACGCCGAGCCGGCGCAGGAAGTCCAGGTTGCGGGCGGAGGCGGTCGCGGTGACGTGCGCCCCGAGGTGCCGGGCGAACTGGACGGCGAAGTGGCCGACACCGCCGGCTCCCGCGTGCACCAGGACCTGCGCGCCGGTGTCCGTTCCGGCCGCCTCCAGGGCCTGCCAGGCCGTCAGGGCGGCCAAGGGCACGGCTGCGGCCTCCGCGTAGGACAGCCGGGCCGGCTTGGGCGCGACAGCGGAGGCGGGGAGGACGGCCAGCTCCTGGTAGGCGCCTCCGTACGGCAGCGGCAGCATTCCGTAGACGGCTTCGCCGATCGCCGGGCCGCCCGGCACCGTGGCCCGCACCACTCCCGCCACGTCCCAGCCCATCCCCAGTGGGAACGGCCGGTCGCTCCGGACCGCTCCCTCGCGGTGCTTCCAGTCGATGGGGTTGACGCCGGCGGCCTTGACCTCCACGAGGATCTCGCCGTCCGCCGGTGTCGGCGACGGCCGTTCGGTGAGCTCCAGGACGCTTTCGTCGCCGTACCGGGAGAAGACCACTGCGCGCATCGAAGATGCTCCTGCCTGTTCGTGTTTGTTCGTGTTCGTCGCGGCTGTCGTATCGCGACGGGGTCCACGGTGCGGGCCGGAAGGAGGCGGAACCATTACCCCCCGAGTACCTGGCGAAGAGACCCGCACGGGGCTGGGGGGTACTGCCAGGGACATGCTGCCGGGCGCCGCGCAACGGATAATCGGGGGTATGAACCCAGCCAATGAGCTCGGCAGCTTCCTGATGTCACGGCGCGCCCGGGTGACTCCGGCGGCGGCCGGAATCCCCGTCGCCGGCCGGCGACGGGTCGCGGGGCTGCGCCGCGAGGAGGTCGCCGAGCTCGCCGGGGTGAGCGTCGTCTACTACACACGTCTGGAACAGGGCCGCGCCCATCATCCGTCCGACTCCGTACTGGATGCCCTGGCACGGGTGTTGCGCCTCAACGCGGCCGAGCGGGCGCACGTGAACGACCTGGCACACCGGCCCCGCGCTCGTAGCGCCGTCGATCCGGCTCCGGTCGATGCCGCGGACCCTGCGCAGGGCGGGTGCATACGAGACGGGCTACGGCGCCTGCTGGCCGCGGTGGGGGCCGTGCCGGCGTACGTCCTCGGTCCCGCGATGGACGTCCTCGACGCCAACGAACTGGCGCGCGCACTCATCTGCGCCCCGATACCAGCTCCCGGCGAACGGCTCAACCTCGCCCGTCACGTGTTCCTCGACGCCACCGCGCGGGAGCTGTACCCGCGATGGGAGGACGTGGCCCGTCAGACGGTCGGCTTCCTGCGCTTCTCCGCCGGACGCCGCCCCGGTGACGTCCGGCTGGCCCGCATCGTCGCCGAACTGTCCGGCCACAGCGCGGAGTTCCGTTCCCTGTGGGCGGAGCAGGAGGTGGGCAAGAAGCCGTACGGCACGAAGGCCTTCCGGCACCCCGTGGTCGGCGGATTCGACCTCGCGTACGAGACGCTCGCGCTGCCCGGCGGTGAGGACCGGTCCCTGGTCGTCTTCACCGCCCCCGACGCCCGCGCGGACACCGCGCTGCGCCTGCTCGGCAGTTGGGCGGCACCGGCCGCTCCGGCAGGAGCGCCCGCATCGCCCCACTCGCCGCGAGAGCGTTCATCGAAGCCGCACTGACCTGCCGCGGTCAGCGGCTGCTGCCGCCCGTCACGGCCCCAGGGTCATCGGCGCCGCCGTTGTCCGAGGCGTGCTCCTCTTCGTCGGACAGCCGGCGGTAGACGGCGTTGCGGCGCCGGAGCACGGCGCCGGCGGCCGCTGCGGAGATGAGTGAGGCGATCAGTACCGCGGCCTTGACGGATTCTGCGTTAACTCCCCCGGGGAAGGCCGCTACCGCAGAGCGGGAGGCGCCGCCCGAGCGTGCTCTCCGCTTGCGGAACCAGCCCCTCAGGTACAGCGCCGTGATGACGAGTAGCGAGACCCAGGCGAGGGCGAAACACCAGATCAGCATGGGTGATGAGGTCGCGGCGGCGGCTACCAGCAGGCCGAGGCAGAGTACGGCCAGGATGCAGATAATTCCCGCCGCGAGGGGAGACCACGCGATGACGCGCGGCGGGGCCGTGGAACTCAGCGTGTGCTGGAGTTCGACGTCGGCTTCCAGGATCTGCTCGATGTCCGACAGGATTTTGCGTTCGCGAGGCGACAGAGCGGGTCCCTCGTCCATTCCAAACCACCTCCGCTGTGTGCGAGGTGCCGGGCATGTTCTCATCTTCGCCCTTCATGACAGGTTCTTCCGCACGAACACCGGCCAGCCTGCGGCGCCCAGGAGCCGAGTGCACGCCGGGCCACCGCCGCACGTGGAGGCGATAGACCCGGCGGGCGTTGCCCAGGCTTCCGGGGGTGTGGTGGTGGGTGTCGTCGATGCAGAGGAACTGGTGCCGGTGGTGCGGGCTGCCGCCTGGGAGGCGCTGGCCCACGGCGGAGTCCTGCGGGTTCTGCACGCGGTGGAGTGGCCGCTGCCGCCCGGCTCGGAGGAGACGGGGATGGACCACGTGCAACGGGCGGAACGGGTGATCGCTCCCTTCGCCGACCTGGTGGCGAAGGAGTTCCCACAGATCCGGGTCGTTCCCGACATCGTTTCGGGTTCGCCAGCTCCGGCGCTCGTGCGGCGTTCGAACGAGGTGGCCCTGGTCGTGGTCGGGCACCGCGGTTCGGGAGGGTTTCCCCGGCTTCCGCTGGGATCGGTTGCTCTTCAGGTCGCCACGCATTCCGGGTGCCCCGTCCTGGTGATCCGCCCGGGCGAAGAGCCGGATCCCGGAGCGGAGCGCCGGCGGGTCGTGGTCGGGGCGGAGGCAGGCGGTGCGCCGACCGAGGTCATGGACTTCGCAGTGGAGGCGGCAGTCCGCCGCGAGGCGGACCTGGGCGTGATCCACGTGGTGGCGCCCCCGGTGCTGGCGAGGGCCGGCACCACCGGGCCCGTGCTCACAGACCACCAGGCCCTGAGCGACAGCGCGGCCCAGGCGCTGGAGCGCGAACTCGCCGCCTACCGGGAACGGTGGCCCCGGCTGCGGTTGCATGTGAGCGAGGGACGGCCCGCGAGCGTCCTGGCCGAGGCATCACGTACTGCGGAACTGCTGGTGGCCGGCACTCGTGGCCGTAGCGGGCTCAGGCGTCTCATGCTCGGCTCGGTCAGCGGCGATGTGCTCCACCACGCCCACTGCCCGGTCGCCGTCATACCGTGCGCCACGCAAGACGAGGAACGCCCGGGCGGGCCCTGAAGGCAGCCGCAGGGGTCGGGGGAGTCGGTCAGTGCCTGAACCAGGCTTCCGTGGACATTTCGGGCTGGATGCCGCGCTGGGTGCGGGCGAGGACCACAGCGGTGGACAGCAGTCCGACGTGGCTGAGCCCCTGGGGGAAGTTTCCCAGGAACGAGCCGTCCGAGGGGTCGATCTGCTCGGGTAGCAGGCCGAGCGGGCTGGCGTAGGAGCACAGGTGCTCGAACAGCGCGCCGGCTTCATCGGTCTGGCCCTGGCCTGCGAGATTGTCGGCCATCCAGAAACTGCACAACATGAACGCTCCCTCCGGCTCGTCGATCCCGTCGGGGGTGGCCTAGGGCAGGTAACGGAACAGCAGACCGCCACCCGCGTCGAGGCGCTCACCTATGGTCTGCGCGGTCGCGGCCATGCGTGGATGGTCGGCCGGCAGGACACGGCGCAACGGCAGGGCAAGGAGCGAGGCGTCCAGTCCTCCCTGGCCGCCTATCTGGGAAGCCAGCGCACCCACCTCGTCGTTCCAGGCTTCGGCGAGGATCCGCTCGGTGAGCGCGTTCGCGTCGGCGGCCCAGCCGGCCGCGTCGCCGGGCAGGTTCAGCCGGCGTGCCAACCGGCCGCGCGGTCGAGGGCGACCTGGCACATCGCGGCGGAGTAGGTAGACGGCCTGCCGGGCGTGCGGACCTCCCAGATGCCGTGGTCCGGACGCCGCCAGGCCGTGCGGACTGCCTGGACCAGGCCGGTGAGTTGATGCCACAGTCTGTCGGGCAGTCGCCCTCCGGTGGCCGCCCACTGGAAGGCGCAGTCCAGGATCTCCCCGTACAGGTCGTGCTGGACCTGGTCGGCCGCCGCGTTGCCTTGCCCTGGGTGGCTGCCTCATGGGTCTGCGCCGGGCCGCCGCCCGGTCCAGGCCGAGCGTAAACGTCTCGCCCTCCCGCAGCCTCACTGTGGTGTCCACGGCAGGTAGGGGGTGCGTCGCCCCGATACGGACGGTGACCTTCTGGTCCGGGCACCCACCGCACGGTCGCGGGAGGGCGAGGGGCGACGTTCACATGCAGTGTCATCCGGCCGCGGGTCACCCGGGCTCGGCGGAGCAGCTGGCGGGCCCCGGCCGGGACGTCGTCCTCCAGCCGGGCGCGCGGCTTCGGCAGGAACGCGTCGGTGACCTCCACGGTGCCCTCCGGCCCGGTCATCTCGGTCACGAGCACCCCGGTGCCCGGCTCGTACCACTGGCGGCTGCACCGCGTCTCCACCGGAGCGAGCACGAGAGTGCCGCCGCGGTTGCGGTCCAGCAGGGCGGCGAACAGCGGTGCGGAATCGAAGCGGGGCACGCACATGAAGGCCACGGCGCCGTCCCTTCCGATCAGCGCGCAGCTCTTCCCGTCACCGATCAGACCGTGGTCGGCGATCGGCAGGTAGCCCTGCTGCCGTTGCAGCGGGCGCGGCACGTCCATACCTCATGGTCACCCTTCGGCCCGCACACGTCTCCCGCGGTACCCGGTGGTGCCTGGCAGGTGCAGCGCTGTCAGTGACGGCGGATACTGGACGCAGGGGCGCAGGTGCGGGAGGTCGGCGCAGATGGAGTGGTGGATCTGGCTCGTCATCGCCCTGGCGGCCGTGGCGGTGTGTGCCGTCTCGGCGCTGGGCATCCAGGTGCGGCGGCGCGGCGGCGGCGTCATCGCCGGCAAGCGCCCGCCCCAGGGCGGCGGAGACGGGACTGGGTCATGAGCCGGTACATGCGGGCGAGTGAAATCGCCAAGCTGCCAGTGGTGACCCTCGGCGGCGAGGACGTCGCCCAAGTCAAGGACATCGTCTTCGATACCGCCCGCGGCACCGTGCGGTGCTTCACCCTCAGCGGGCGCGGACTGCTCTCCGGCCCCCTCAAGCGGGATCTGCCGTGGAACAAGGTCCACGCACTCGGCCCGGACGCGGTCATGATCCGGGACGAGAACGCGCTCGCCGAGGACGACCAGACGACCAAGGACCTCACCGCCTCCGGCGGAGGCAACATCCTCGGTGCCCGGGTCATGACCGACGGCGGCACGACCCTCGGCAAGATCGTCGACGCCATCATCGAGACCGGCCGAACCCCGACCGTGGCCGGCTACGAGCTCGAGGCCGCCGGACGCGGCCACCAGCGGGTCCTGCTGCCCGTGATCAAGCCCGTCGCCGTTTCCGGCGAGATGGTCCTCGTCCCCGACGCCACCGGCGAATTCACCGCCGGAGACCTGGTCGGGTTCCCCGAAGCAGCCGGCGGGCTGCGCACCCGCCTCGAAGGGGAGACGTGACGATGCCACTGTTCACCCAGACCAAGGGCCAAGGCGTCGTCGGCCTGGCCACCGCCGAAACCCTTGCCACCGTCACCGGGGTCGCCGTCGCCGCCTCACCCGCCCGCATCGCCGCTCTCCGCGTGAAGACCAAAGCCCCCGGCACCCTCGTGACCTGGAACCACATCCAGGCATTCGGACCCGACGCCATCACCGTCCGCTCCGCCGACGACTTCCAGACCGAGGACGACACCAAGACCCCGACGGGCAAGCATCACGACCCGCTCGGCAAACGCGTACTGACCGAGACCGGGCAGGACCTCGGGGCGGTGCAGGACATCGAGTTCGACGCGACCACGGGGCACATCCAGCGCATCATCCTCAGTGGCCAGGAGGTCGATGGCGAGCGCCTCCTCGGCACCGGCAGCTACGCCGTCATCGTTGCAGCCCCCTGAACCGCCGACACCCCATGGAGCACCCAGGTGCCCGGTCGGCTCCCCACATCGCGCGACGGGCAATCGGTCCCCTGCCGACGCGGACTCCCGGACAGCGGCGCGGCCTGGGTCTGATCCGGCGGGCTCGGATGCGGGGGACCGTACCGGGCGGCATCCGCAATGGCGACCCGATCGGCGCAGGAAACCATGCCTAGCCAGTGAGGGTGTCGGGTTGGGCGGCGAGATCGCGGTGGGCAACCGTCAGGTGGGGACGGGTAGCGGCCAAGGGGGCCGGGAGGTCGGCGTCGTCGTGAGAGCCGTGCTCTGACCTGCGAGGCGCCGCGGGTCGGCCGCGTTGTGGCGGGCCCCGGCCAGCGGCCATACGGTCGATGGTGCGGCGTTCGCGAGTGGCTGGCACGCGCTGTTCGCCGGCGGTTCCTGCGGGGCCGGGGCGGCCGCGTAGGTAGCGGCGCCCGGCAGCCTGTCGATTGGCGGCACCGGGCGGGAGACCGAGGCCAGCTCAGCTGGCACCCGCCTCACGGGCCTTACGATCGGGCCGGTCTCCCAACTGGCAATGCGGGCCGGAAGCGTCAGCTTGCTGCACGCACCGCGCCCTCCGCACGTAGCGCACAACGACGCCCTGTCCGTTTTGCTCCACTCGGACCTCTGGCATGCGGCTTCTCTCCACTTGTGTTCGCTGCACCTTATTTCGATGCCCCAGCATGTCGAGTGCGTCGCGATCCTTGAGCCTGCTGAAAAGGGCCGCTGACCTGCAAGTTTGCCGAGTGTGCATTATGGGCGTTACGTGCGTTAGGTGCGATATCTTGACGCATATTCGACGCACGTGACGCACGTTTGACGCACGGATGGCGCGGTTTCTGATGGGCCGTCATGCGGGCTTGGTGGCCACCGAGTGGAGCCCTCCGCTGTCCGCTCTGAGGCACGCCGAGGTGGCCGGGCGCTGCCTGCTGAGCTGTTGGCCGCCCCTGCCCCGTCCGCTTCTCGGCAGTGACGTTCCGTGACACTGGAAATGTCGTTGATCCAGCTCATGGTTGCCTTGAGGTGGAGGCCGGCGTCGTAGCCCTCGGGGGGTTTTGTCGTAGCGGGTGGGCCGCCCCTGCGGCCTCTGTTCTTGCGGTGGGCGGCGTGGTTCATATCCCCGGCCTTCCTGGTCCCGCACGGCTTCCTCCAGGGCCTCCAAGGCCTCGGGATCTATTGCGTCAGCTCTGAATCCGCTAGGAAGGCGCCCGGTTCACCACGTTGCTCCATCCGGTGCCGGTGGCCGGTGGGGTAGCAGGAGGCGGAACGTACAGCCTTCGCCCGGCCGGTTGCCCAGTTCGAGGCGGCCGTCGTGCGCAGCGGCGATCGCTGTGGCGATGGCGAGGCCCAGCCCGGAACCCGGTTCGGTGAGCCCGTCCTGGGACGCGGCCCGGTAGAAGCGGTCGAAAACATGGGGGGCGTCGTCGGGCTGGATCCCGGGCCCTTCGTCCGCGACCTCGACGACGCTGACGAGCACGCCTGCCGGAGCCCCAGGCCGGTCGTCCGGGCGGGAGCCGACCCGGACATGGACCGGCGTGTCCGCCGGGGTGTGCGTGCAGGCGTTGGACAGGAGGTTGTTCAGGATCTGGGCGAGCTGGTGAGGATTCCCCGGTGCCTCGATGACGTCGAGCTCGGCGGTCTGCGCGCCGGGCCCTGCGGGGTCGGCCGTGAGCGGCTCCAGGGTGATCGTGCGGCCGGGGTGGCGGACAGCGGTGGTCGCGATGGCCTCGGCGGCCAGGGAGAGCAGGTCGACGGGCTCGTGGTGGGGGGCGGGGGTGTGGCCGAGCTTGGCCAGCAGGAACAGGTCGTCGACGAGCCGGCTCATGCGGTCGGCGTTGTGCGCGATCAGGGTGTGCGCCTCGTGGCGGCGGGGTCCGTTCATCACAGGGTCCGTCAGCAGCAGTTCGGCGAAGCCCTGGACGGCGGTGAGCGGGGTCCGCAGTTCGTGGCCCGCGTCTGCGAGGAAGCTCCGCAGCTGCTGTTCGGAGTCCTCCGTACGGCGCAGGGCGGTCCGCAGCCGGTCGAGCATGGTGTTGAGGGCCACCGCCAGGCGCCCGAGCTCGGTGTCGGGGTCCTCGACGGGAACACTGAGTTCCAGTGCCCCGTCGGTGATCTGCTGCGCCGTTTGTTCCACGCGGGTGAGGGGGCGCAGGCCCAGCCGGATGACTCCGTTGCCGAGGATGACCACGCCGGAGGCGACGGCCAGGCAGAGGCCAAGGCTGAGCCAGAGCAGTTTGGCCGTGGCGCCGTCCACGGTGTCGAGCGGGAGGGCGACGACTGACCGCGTCTGGCCGGGTCCGGCGTGGGAGACGACGCGCCAGTCGGATCCACTGTCGTCCTGCCCGGGCAGGGTGCTCGGCTTGCCGAAGGGCAGACGGAGATCGGTGGCTCGGCCGGGCAAGCGCGGCCCCGGCTCCTCACCGGTTCCCAGGGACCTGGCGAGCAGGCGTCCGTCCTGGTCGTAGAAGTAGACGCGGTAGTCCGAGGGCAGCGAGTCGCCGGGTTTCGGCGGTGGACGCAGGGCTTCTCCGCGGGCGAGGTCCTCGTAGACGCGGTCGGGGGGACGGAAGTGGCCCAGTCGGTCGTCGACCTGGTCCATCAGCCAGCCGCGCAGCACGGTCAGCCCGGCGAGCTGGCACACCAGGACGGCGGCGGTGGCCAGCAGTCCGGAGATCAGGACCAGGCGGGTACGCAGCGAGCGGGGCCGCAGTCTGTTCACCGGGCTCGTCACGGCGCCGTGGGGGACTCGTCGCGGGGCAGACGCAGGCAGTAGCCGACACCGCGGACCGTGTGGATCAGTGCGGGTGGCTCCTGGTCGATCTTGCGGCGCAGGTTCTTGACGTAGGTGTCCACGATCCGGGTGTCACCGGAGAAGCCGTACTGCCACACCTGCTGGAGGATCTCCGCCTTCTCCAGCACCCGCTCGGGCTGCGTGAGCAGGCAGGCCAGCAGCCGGAACTCGGTCGGCGACAGCTTCACCGGGCGGTCGGCCCTGTGCACCTCGTGGCTGCTCTCGTCGAGGGTGAGGTCGGCGTACCGCAGGGGCGGCCGGGTGGAGCCGGCGGACGGGGGTGTGTTGCTGCGGCGCAGGATGGCGCGGATGCGCAGCAGGATCTCCTGGACGTGGAAGGGCTTGGTGACGTAGTCGTCGCCGCCGGAGCTCAGGCCGATGATGCGGTCCTCGACGCCCGTGCGGGCGGTGAGGAACAGCACGGGGGTGTAGACGCCCTGGGCGCGCAGGTCGCGGATGACGTGGAAGCCGTCGGTGTCGGGGAGCATGACGTCCAGGACGATCAGGTCGGGCCGCCGGCTGCCCGCCTCCAACATGGCTTCCTGCCCGCTGCCGGCACTCGCCACCGCGTACCCGGCCGCGGTCAGCGCGGAGGTCAGCAGCGTACGGATGCTGGTGTCGTCCTCCACGACGAGCACGGTGTGCCGGGCCCCCGGCCGGTCGGGAGGGAGATGTTCGTCGATCACGTTCTGGCACCTCGGGAAACGGGGAGTGGAGCTGCGGAGTGGCGTTGCTCCGCCGTGGTGCCCGCGTCAGGCCGGACCACCGTACGCCGGACATTGCCGGAAACCGCACATGGGGTGTGCCCGGCACCCCGGTCGGCGCCCGGTCGAGGACGCTTCCGGGGTGCCGGGTTGATCAGCCGGTCACGTCCTTGTTCTTGGCCAGGGCCGCGGAACGGTCGGTGACCGTCTTGGACAGCTTGTCCACGGCGGCGTCCAGGTCGGCGGAGTCGACGCCCGCCGAACGTGCCTGTTCGGTGATGTCCTTGAGGTTCTCCGTCGCCGTGCCGGAGGCGTAGAACTTCTGGTACAGCTCGCGGTACGCCTTGTTGTAGACCTCGTCGAAGGCGTCCAGGGCCAGGAACTTGGTCTTCAGGATGTGCGACATCCCGCCTCCGCCACCGCCGGGCCCGCCCTGCTGGTTGCCTCCGCCACCGCCGGGCCCGCCCTGCTGCCTGCCGCCGGCGCCGCCGGGTGCTCTCTCGGGCATCCCTTCCGGCATGGTGCCGGGTCCGCCCCGTGCGGCGCCGGGCGGGGCCTGACCGGTGTTTCCGCCGGGGCGGGCCCCGCCGGGCATGCCGCCGCCCCTGCCGGTGGAATCGTCCGGGCCGGCGGCCGTGTCCCCGCTGAAGGTGAGGTTGTAGTCCCAGCCCAGGACGGAGAACTTCTTCATGTCCAGGTCGTACCAGAGCAGGTAGTTCTTCCCCGGGCCTGCCATGTCGTCGAAGTTCAGCAGCAGGTTCTGCGACGCGATGTACCGCGCGAGGGAGTCCACGTCGACGTATTTGCCGAGGTCGCGGGCGAACTCCTCGTCCGAGGCGCTGTTCGCCCACTTGATCAGCTTCATGACCGGTTCGAGGTCCTGGCTGCCCTTTCTGTTGAGCTGCTCGAAGGAGTTCTCGTACTTGGTGGGGTCGTCGCCGCGGTACTCGAAACTGCCGCCGGCCTTCGCTTTGTAGAGCACACCGTTGCCGTCCGTGATGTCCGCGGCGTAGTCGGTGTCGGGTGCCTCGACCATGAGGCGGGCGGTCGCCGGACGGTCGTTCACCTCGAGCTTGGTGAAGGCGTACCGCTCCGCCTTCTGGCCGCTCGCTCCGGTCAGCGAGAGGGACAGGGCCTCGTTCAGGGGAACCTGGACGTTGCTGCCGGGCCGCAGGGAGATCTCGCGCTCGCCCTGATAGGCGCGGCCCTCGACGAACTCGTCGATCTTCACGAGCCAGGGCAGTTCCTCGGGCTTGTCCGCGGAAAGGTTGTACTGCACCATCCCTCCCGCCCCGCCACGCCCGCCTCCGGGTTCCTGACCTTGTGCCGTGCCTCCTTGGCCGCCCGGTCCCCGGCCTCCGGCTCCCTGCTGCCCGGGGCCTTCCGTCGCCCGGCCCTCGGTGGCCTGGCCCTGGCCGCCGCCGGGAGCGCCCTGAGGGAAGCCGCGGAGGTTCCGGTCGCCGCCGACTCCACCGGCCCCGACTCCACCGGCCCCGCCTCCGTCGCGCATGCCCCGGTTGCCGCGCAGGGAGGACAACGTGGAGTTGCCCTTCAGCCGGATCCCCACGTTGTCGAGGTAGACACCGTCGATGACAAGGTCGGCCGCGATGTAGTCCTTGTTCCCGTCCTCCTTGAACTCCTTCATCATCTTGTCGAAGTCGGTCTGCTTGTAGGTGAGCTGGATCGAGTGCGACACGGAGGTGTCGTACAGGCCCACCGTTCCCCGGATGTCCTCGGTGATCGGGTCGCCCTCGGCGCGAGAGGCGGAGGTGACGTACGGGGAGATCCGCACGTCCCCGAGGAAGAACACCATCGCGGCCAGGCCGACGCCGAGCGTTGCGGCAGGCTTCCAGTGGTGACGCAGCCGGACCGGGACACGGTCCTTGAGCCGCCGCTCGCGCCGCACGGCGCTCCCGGTCTCGCCGCCCATCAGAGGTCCGTGGTGTCGTAACCGGTCAGGACGGTGACGCGCTGGCCGGACGTGCGTTCCTGCAGGGCGCTGACCAGGTCACCCGGCTCGGCGCCCTTCTTCAGGCGCACGGTGTAGAAGATCTCGCACAGGGCTCCGCCGCGGATGGTCTCGGTGCTGACGAGCTCGAACTCGCTGGTGTACTTGATCAGCACGTCACGGATCTGCGGGGTGTAGTCGTCACCGGCGGGAACCTGGACCTTGACGACCTGCCGCTGGACATTGAGCGCGAACCAGTTGAACTTCGACATCGCGAGAATGACGGAGCAGATCACGACGGCGCCGACCGCGGCCAGGGTGTAGAACCGGGCGCCGCATGCCATGCCGATGGCCATGGCCAGGAAGATGAAGCCGACGTCCCTCGTCTCCTTGACCGCGTTGCGGAACCGGACCACCGACAGGGCACCGACCAGGGAGAACGCACGGGCCAGGTTCGAGCCGACGACCAGCATGATCAGAGCGACGATCATGCCGACGATGACGAGGGTCTGCACGTAGGACTCGCTGTAGGAGATGTTGCGGTGCGTGTACCGGTACACGTAGCCGATCAGCGTGGACAGGATGAACGACAGCGCCATCGCCGCGACGACGTCGGCGACACTGAAGGTGCCGCTCAGCTCCTGCAGATTGAGGTCGAAGTTCACTGGGCTCCTACTTTCGACGACGCGTCGTGCTGCGCCGGCTGCTTGTGAGTGGGGGTGGGAGGCGGGTAGTCGGCCTCGTTGACGTGGAAGACCGAGCGGGGGGCCAGCCCGAATGCCTCGACGGACTGCACGTACTTCGAGATCCGGACGAGGTTGAGGTTGCGGCGCGCGGCGAGGTCGGTGATCCAGTTCGGGGTGCGCTCGTTGACCTTGATCTCCATGACCGACATGTGCGGCGGGATGGTGAACCGGTTCTCGGGGGTGGTGATGCCGAAGTGGAAGTCCCGGTCCCGGCCGCGGACCCGGCGGTCGAAGGTGACCCGCAAACCGGTGTCGGCATCTCGGCCGACCAGGGCCTCGCGCTGGTAGCCGGTGATCGCCGTGGGCTGCAGGTTCAGCCGCACGATCAGTTCGAGGACCTCCTGCACGAAGGCACTCTCCCGCGGGGAGTGGTCCACCATCCGGCGCTCGTCGCACAGCCCCCGAGCCACGCCGTAAGGCAGGGTGATCCGGCGCTTCTGCGTGACCCTGTTGACCCGCTGCTTGATCTCCACGCAGACCGGGGACTCGTCCGTCACGGCGTCCAGGTCGCCGTAGTGGCGGATGCGCAGCTTGCGGCGGAACTTCAGGCCCTCGATCTTCTCCCAGTAGAACCGCAGCTGGGGGGTGTCGTAGTACAGGCTCCACACGCCGTACCCGCCGACCGGGCTGTGCAGGTCCCGGTCCATCCGCTCGGCCAGCTCGTCCCGGATCTCGGCCGCCTCCTCGACGGGGACCAGGTACTTCAGCTCGAACCGGTTGAACGCGTGCAGCCGGCTGGCCACGTGCAACGGCTCCTCGGCCGTTCCCCCCTGGTCGGAGGGCGCCCGTACGGCGTCACCCGGGCCTTCACCGGCCGTGGCCGTCCTCGACAGGAACACCATGCGCCTCCACTGCTCGTGCCTTCCTGGTCAACCGGCTGGACACAGCCAAACAACGGCGCATGAGGAGCCCATGAGAATCACGGGTCGATTCCAGGAGTCTTCCAGGGCGCGAATGGGTTAACGGAAGGTGTCTTCATCCCTGTGCTGTGGGCAGCAAGCACGAAGTACCGCCCATGGGCTCACCCGTCCCACCCCGACCCGAACAGCAGTTCCTGCGCGGCAGGTCCGCCAGCGGCTCCAGTACCAACCGCCCGGCCCGCGTCCGGGGTTCGACCCGGCCGCACCGGTCCGCGATCCGCAGACCTGCACGACCTCGCGCTTGGCCGGCAGGCAAGCCGAGCGGGCAGGGGGCGAGTACGGCTCCACCGACTCAAAGATCTTCACGGGACGGCCCTCAGCCTCCTCGCCGGGTCCCAGGCATTTGACAGGCGTCTCACAGACATGGCACGGATGATGTGCGGATGAGCTCGAAGGCATTGAGGGACGCCATCCATGAGATGCACGCGTCTTTCGACGTGATTCACGCATACATCGAGCTGGCGCACCGCGGTGTGAACTCGGAGCAGGTGCAGGCCATTCTGGAGCGGATCGAGGCCGAGGCTCAGCGCGGCGGCAGCGCGGCGCACGAGGCGTGGCTCTGCACGCACCGATCCCCCTGACAGCGCATCAACCGGATCTCAGACGCTCATAGCGCGGCAAAGCACTGACGGCCCGAGGGGACTCTGGAGCCGTCAGCCGGGTAGTTGCAGCAGGGATCACGAGGGAAGTTGGCGGCTGCTGGACGGCGTCGTCTCACGCCGCCTCAGTCGGAGAACGTGCCACCTGGCGTAGGAACGTGGTGGACCGGGCACCTTCACAGCGGATTCAGAGCGGACGCAAACGCGTTTCTCATACCGGATTTCTAGCGTCGCCTCATGGCACGCCACAGGCACTCTTCCCCGTCCCGGAGACCCCGCTACCTCGTGATCGGCACGGTGGCCGCGCTGAGCGCTGCGATCGGCTTCGTCCACGCGGAGTCAGGACCTCAGGCGGGTGGGAAGCCGGTGAGGACCGCCGCCGCGGTGACCGAGCTGCCGAGTCCGTCGGCGACTGCGTCCGCCCAGGCCGATGCCGAGGCCGACCGGCAGGCTGAGCTCGCGGCAGGCGTCGAAACCGCGGTCCGGGAGGCTGCGGAGGGGGCCGGAGGGAACGCGGCCGTGGCGGTGCTGGACCTGTCCACCGGCACAAGGGCGTCGGGCGGCACCGCTGACGCGGACGATCACGAGTTCGACACCGCCAGCATCGTCAAAGTCGACATCCTGGCCGCCCTGCTGCTGCAGGCGGCTGACGACGGGCGGGCGCTGACCGCACAGGAACGCCGGCAGGCAACGGTCATGATCGAGAACAGCGACAACACGGCAGCGGACGCCTTGTGGAACGCCATCGGCGGCGCGAAGGGGCTGGCGGAGGCCAACACGCGGCTGGGCCTGACCGAGACCGTACCCGGCGACGGGCCCTACTGGGGTCTCACACAGACCACGCCGGACGACCAGCTGCGACTGCTCCAGGCGGTGTTCGGCGAGGACTCGGCCCTGTCCGCGGACGCCCGGTCCTATCTGCAAGGTCTCATGGGCTCCGTCGCGGCCGACCAGGACTGGGGCATATCCGCGGCTGCGGACGACCCGGACACCGCGCAGCTGAAGAACGGCTGGCTCGCGCGCAGCGGGACGGGGCTGTGGGTGACCAACAGCATCGGCCGGGTGGAGGTCGCCGGGCACACCCTCCTGCTGGCCGTGCTGTGCGACGGCCAGCCCTCGCAGGAGACCGGCACGGCCTTGGTCGAGGACCTGGCGGTGGCGGCGAGCCGCCCGTTCGCCGACAGCACTGCTACCGGCGGGTGACCCGGCCGGGCGGGCGATCCCGCCCGGCTGTGGACGGAACCGGGGTCCGGGGCGTCCTCGGTGGCAGGCAGTCAGGCAGATGGGACCCTAGCGGGGCGGTGACGGCACCGTCCGCAGCTCGTCCCCGGTCTTCAGCGTGACGGTCTTGCCGTCGGACGTCTTCACGGTGACGGATTCGTCGGTCACCTCGGTGATGGTGCCCTGAAGGAGGCCGGGGATCTGCCGGGCACCGCCCGGGGCCTGCTGCCCGAGGGCCTGCCCCTGGCCGGTTCCCCGTCCGGGGAACCGGCCCTGCCCGCCGCCGGCCGGGGGTTCGCCCTGTCCGAAGCGTCCGGCAGACGCTCCGGGGCCGCCTCCGGTGTCCTTCTGTCCCCAGTTGCGGTCGGCGTGGATGCCGGCGACGAGGCCGCCGACGCCAAGGACGCCGACGGCCAGGAACGTGGTGAGCAGGGGCAGCTTCTGCCGGGGAGGATGGGCGGCAAGCGCCTCTTCGAGGCTGCCCTCGAACGGTGAGGTCCTGAGGATGTCGTGAGGATCGGTCTGCTCGGGCATGGGCGCGAGTATCGCCGAACTCCCTGTGAATCAGTTGGTCAGGAGCTGTGAGTTCAGTGAGAAGATCAGGCTTGAACCTCCACCGTCACCACCTGACCCGCCCGGACCGTCGCCGGAACGCTGTCGAGGGACACCAGGACGGTGTAGCGCACGACCTGCGTCGAGGACTGCTGCATCCCGCCACCCGTACCGCTGCCCGAACCCTCCGACGCGACGGGGACGGGCGATACGGAGGAAACGGTGCCCTTAACAGAGGTGTTCAAAGCACCGAAGGACACCGTGGCCTTCTGGCCGTCCCTCAGCTTGACGACGTCCGCCTCGGTGAAATCGGCACTGACCTGCAGCGCGGACAGGTCGGTGAGAGTAAGGACCGCCGCTCCACGGGCCACCGACTGGCCGGCCTCGGCATCGACCGCGGTCACCGTGCCGGCGAACGGAGCGATGATCTTCGTCCCGTCCACCGCGCGCTGGGCCTTGCGGTAGGCGTTGCGGGCCTTGATGAACGACGCGTACGCCTTGTTGTAGCTCTCGGTGCCGCTTTCGGCCTCTTCCAGGGTCTCGCAGGCGACGAGGTAGGACGCGTAGGCCGCCTCCTTGCTCTCGACCGCCTCGGTGGAGTCGAGCTGGGCCAGGACGTCTCCCTTGGCGACCTTCTGGCCGGCCTTCACCTTGACCGTCGTGATCGTCCCCTCGGTCGTGAACGACAGCGACCGGGAGGTAAGGCTCTCGATCGTCCCCGACGCCGAGGGGCCCGTGCTAATTTCCGCGTCCGGGACGGCCGTGGAGGGATCCTTGACGGACGGGGAGGGAGTCGTTCCGTCCGCGTGGGCCGGAATCGCCGCGCTGCCCATCAGTACGGCCCCGAGCATCCCGTACACGGCGCCCAACCGGCGTCCGTTTCCGGCCGGCGCCGTTCGGCGCCTCTTGCCTGTCGCCATGGTCAGCCTCCGCTCTGCTCGCCGTTGGCTCCGGAACCGCCGCCGCCTCGCTGGGGCCGCAGGGAGGCGCAGGCCTGCATGGCCTCCTGCTGTTCCGCCGACATGCTCGGCATGCCGGAAGGCCGCCCAGACGGCGCACCTTCGGGCCGGCCACTGGGCATGCCCTCGGGCCGCCCGCTCGGCATGCCGGAAGGCCGTCCGGACGGTGCGCCTTCGGGGCGGCCGCTCCGCATGCCCTCAGGACGCTGGCCGCCCCGGTCGGGCATCGTCACGCCGTGCTGCTTGAGGCACTCCTGGAACGCCTGCATCGGATCGGACGAGGGCTTCGGGTCGGCCTTCTCACCGCCGCAGGCCACCGTGGCCAGCAGTATCCCCGTTATCGCAGCTGCGCCCAGCATCTGCTTGACCGTGCTCACTGCTGCGCTCCTTGGGTCGGGGCGGGGGACTGGGTCTGGGGCCGGAGCATGACGGAGTCGCCGGTCTTGACCTCGACGGTCTTGCCGTCCGGGGTCGTGACCTCCACCACCCCGTCCTTGATCTTGCTGATCGTTCCGGAGGACATCCCCTGGCGCCCCTGGCCACCGCCCCCGCCGCCCTCTCCGGTCGCACCCGGCAACCGGCCCTGCGGCCGGTTGCCGGCCGCAGCGTCACCGCCGGGCATCTGGCCTCCGGAGGGGCGGGCGCCGGAGGTGTCCCCGGTGCCCTTCTCCACGTACACGCCGCCGATGAATCCGCCGACGGCCACGACGCCCGCGGCCAGGAACAGCGCCACTCCCGGCAGCCTCCGGCGTGCGGGTGCGGCCTTGAGGTCGGCGTCGAGGTCCCCCGCGAACGGGGAGCCTGCCAACAGATCGGTGTCTTGGTTCACTGCACTGTCCTCACTCATGGCGCAGCGCCTCGATGGGGCGCAGGCCTGCGGCACGGTTGGCCGGGTAGCTGCCGAAGAAGAGGCCGATGGCGACCGAGACGCCGAGCGCGAGGCCGATCGACCAGGGGGCGATCACCGGCTGGACGCCGACGATCTCGAACTGGCCGCCGATCACCCCCGCGGCGACGCCGAGGACGCCGCCGATCAGGGAGAGGATCGTGGCCTCCGCGATGAACTGGCCCAGGATCGCGCCGCGCGGGGCGCCGATGGCCTTGCGGATGCCGATCTCACGGGTCCGTTCGGTGACGGTGACCAGCATGATGTTGGTGACGCCGATGCCGCCGACCAGGAGACTGATCGCCGCGACCGCGCCGAGCAGGACGGTGAACGTCTCGCTCGATTCGGCGACGGCCGACTGCAGGCTGGCCTGGTTGAAGACCTGGAAGTCGGTGCCGCCGTGCCGCTGGTCGAGAACGGTGGTGATCTCGGCCTGCGCCGCGTCGACCACGCCCGCGGTCTTGGCCTGCACGACGATCTGGCTGAGCGCGCCGTAGCTGGTGAGCGTGCCCTGGACGGCGGTGTAGGGGGCGATGGCGATGTCGTCGGCGTCCTGGAACCCTCCCGAGGAGGAACCTGACGTGGCCAGCACTCCGGTCACGGTGAAGAAGGCGCCGTTGACGTTCATCTTCTTGCCGATCGGGTCGACCTGTCCGAAGAGCTGCTCGGCGACGGTCTGCCCGATGACGGCGACCTTCGCCCCGGCGGCCACCTGCTCGGCGGTGAAGAGCGATCCGCGCTGGATCGTCTTGTTGCTCGCCTTGAAGTACGCCGCGTCGCTGCCGACGAACTGACCGATGCTGTGGCTGGTGGTCAGGTAGGTGGTGGTCTGGGCACTGGCGTTGACCACCGGTGAGGCGCTCTCGATGGACGGCGTGTTCACCGGGTCGACCAGGGCCTTGGCGTCGTCCACCGTGAGCTTTTTGGCCTGTGTGCGAGGCCCCGTCGCCGTCTGCTGCTGGCCCGGGGCGGCCTGGCGTGCTCCGCCCGCCTGTCCGGTGGTGGACGTGGAGACGGTCAGGGCGCCGGCGCCGAGGCGGGTGATGCTGTCCTGGATCTGCTGGGACGAGCCGTTGCCGACCGCGACCAGGAGGATGACGGCGCCGACACCGATGAGGATGCCCAGGGTGGTGAGCCCGCTGCGGAGCTTGTTGGAGCCCAGGCCGCGCAGGGCGAACCGGAGGATCTCGAAGGGGTTCACTGTCTGCGGTCCTCCACGATGTCGCCGTCGACCAGGCGAATGACGCGCTTGGTGCGCATGGCGACCTCGTCCTCGTGGGTGATCAGGACGATCGTCCGGCCGGATGCCGAGAGCTGGTCCAGAATGTCGAGGACGTCGAGGGTGGACTTGCTGTCGAGGTTGCCGGTCGGCTCGTCGGCCAGCAGCAGGGCCGTCGCGGTGGCCAGGGCCCGCGCGACGGCGACACGCTGCTGCTGTCCGCCGGACAGCTCGTTCGGCTCGTGACCGGTCCGCTCGGCCAGCCCGACCATCTCCAGCGCCGCGAGCGCCCGCCGCCGCCGCTCGGCCGGCTTGACACCGCCGTAGGCCAGCGGGAGCTCGACGTTGGCCAGTGCCGTCATCCGCGGTATCAGGTTGAAACTCTGGAAGATGAAGCCGATCTTCCTGTTCCGCAGGATCGACAGCTGCGTCTCACTGAGCCCGCTGACGTCCGTACCGTCCAAGAGGTAGCTGCCGCCCGTCGGTACGTCCAGGCAGCCCAGGATGTTCATCAGCGTGGACTTCCCGGAACCGGACTGCCCCATGATGGCCACGT
Organism: Streptomyces sp. TN58; assembly: GCF_001941845.1. Taxonomy (NCBI): domain Bacteria; kingdom Bacillati; phylum Actinomycetota; class Actinomycetes; order Kitasatosporales; family Streptomycetaceae; genus Streptomyces; species Streptomyces sp. TN58. The sequence goes on from NZ_CP018870.1 coordinate 6,700,594, forward strand.
AGTCACCCTGCTGCACCGTCAGGTTGGTGCCGCGCAGCGCGTGGACCTCGGTCTCACCCTGCCCGTAGACCTTGGTGAGGCCGCGGACGTCGATGACCGGGGTGCTCATCGGCCACCACCGCCGCCCGGCGCGCGACCGCCACCGCCGCCACCGAACCCGCCGCCACCCAATCCGCCGCCGCGCGGCTGCGTACCGCTTCCGCCCGTGCCGGTGGTGACCGTGATCTGAACCTGCTCGCCCTGCTGCAGGCCGGATTTGATCTCGGTGCCCGAACTGCCGGCGATCCCCACGGTGACGCGCTTCACGACCGGCTTGCCGTTCTCCACCACGGTCACCGTGTTCTGCCCTCCGGCGCTCGTGACCGCCGTGCTGGGCACGTACAGGGCGTCCTTCACCTCGGAGACGGTCACCGTCGCACTGGCGGTCTGCCCGATCCGCACCTGCTCGGGCTTGTCATTCAGAGCGATCGTCACCCCGAAGCTCACGACGTTGCTCTCCGTCGTCGGAACGCTGTCGATGGCGGCGACCTCGCCCTGCGCCGTGACGCCCGACAAGGCGGCGAAGGTGACCGTGGCGGCCTGTCCGACCTTCAAACGGGTGGCGTCGGCCTCGGTGAACTTGCCCGTGACCTGGACCGCGCCGGGGTCGGCGAGCTCGATGAAGCCACCCGACGAGGAGCCGCCCGACGAGGAGCCAGCCGAACCCGAGGACGCGGAAGACCCCGAGGACCCGGAAGCCGATTCCCCGACGCTGCCGTTGACGGCCGTGACCGTCCCGTCGATCGGCGCGTACAGCACCGTCCCATCGAGCGCCCGCTGCGCCGCGCTCACCGCGTTCTTGGCCTGCACATAACTCGCATTGCCCTGCGCGGTACTGGTGTCGCCGTCGGCGGCCACGACAAACTGCGCCTTCGCGGCGTCGAGCTCTTCCTGGGCCTCGGTCGGGTCAAGCTCCGCCAGCTTCTGCCCCTTCTTCACCGTGGCACCGACCGCGACATGGATCTTCGTGACCGTGCCGGAGCCGCTGAAGGCCAACGCGCGTTTCGTCGCGCTTTCCACCGCCCCGGAGGCGGACACCGAAGCGGTCAGGTCGCCGCGCATCACCTGCGTGGTCCGGGTGGTGGCCGAGGCAGTTGCCTCCTCGTCGCCGAGCGACACATACGCGAAGCCGACGCCCCCCGCCAACAGCACGGCCAGCGTGCCGTTGACCAGGACAGCCCGGCCTCTCCTCACAGATCTCATGGACCGTGAGACTGGCCTGCGCACCTGTGACCGCAATAACGATTGTCTGTGAATGCCATAAGAATCCGCACCGCGAAGACCTCACCACGTGACTTTGTCTGAATGAAGTAGGTCTGTCATCGACGTGTCCCTGACTTCAGGCCGCGGAGGGTGAGCCACGAGTCGCATCGCAATCGGCGACTCGTACGGCATCGAGCTCGCTCTGACGCCCCTCCATGGGCGGGCTTAGCTCGGCGTTTCGCTGCTCAAGTCGGGCAATTCGACCGATGAGCCCGTCGCGACGCCGTCGGCTGCCCCCGGGCCGGACGCGAAGGGCGGTGTCCGGCTCCCGCGCACCCGGCCACGCGGATCAACCGAGTGCTCTGGAGCGAGCCCCGGTCGATCCGCGTGGCCGACGACAAGGGGTACTCCTCCCGCGCCAACCGTGCCTACCCGCGCAGACGCGGCATCGAGGCCGTCGCGCGGAGAAGGGGGGTCGGGCCGCCCATCGCAAGAACAGGGGTCGCGGGGGCGGCCCACCCCTCACCTGGATGCGGCATCTCGAATGACGTACCGGCGACATTCTGGGTGGCGTGGAGCGCCGGACGCCCCTCAGGCGTGCGTCAAAGGCCGCACGTAGTGCCCATCGCGCACGTAATGCACATCGATCTTGCGTCCGCTTTGCGCCTCACGCGCCGCTGACCTGTGGCTTTCCTTGACCTGTTTCGGCTCTACATGTTTTTTGTGACGCATCATGTCGAGTGCGTCGCGATCCTTGAGCCCGCCGAAAAGGGCCGATGACCTGCGGCTTTGCCGAGTGTGCATGATGTGCGTTACGTGCGTTACGTGCGTTACGGGCGATATCTTGACGCATGTCTGACGCACGTGACGCACGTTTGACGCACGGATGGCCCGTTGCCTGACGGGTCGTCATGCGTGGTTTGAGGCTGCCGGGCGGGGTGCTTGCCTGTGTGGAGGGAGCCCCCGCGACGGAGCGGTGAAGCCGGCTGTCGAGCGGTTGGCCGGCCCCGCCCCTTCGCTTCTCGGCCGTGACGTTCCGTGATCCTGGGGCGGGTGTCGGACGGATGCCGTGTCAGGGGCCGTAGGGGCCCCAGTGCCCGTCTTGCGGTCATGAGAACTGAGGGGTGCTGGCTCCGAACCAGGCATAGCCTGAAATTGTCCCGAGCTCTCCTACGGGAGGCGTCATGACATTCGTACAAGTCATCGACTGCGAGACGAGCAGGGCCGATGAGTTGAACAAGCTGATGGACTCCTGGGTCGAGGCGACCCAGGGCAAGCGGACGGCGCCCCACTCGATCGTGGGCCGGGACCGCGCCGACTCCACTCACGTGGTGGAGATCGTGGAGTTCCCCTCGTACGAGGAGGCGATGAAGAACTCGCACCTTCCGGAGACCGACCGGATCTTTCGGGAGATGGTGGCCCTTTGTGACGGGGAGCCGTCCTTCACGGACCTCGACGTCATATGAAGCGCCGTGGACTCACAAGGGCTCTTCCCGACGTGACCGCAGTGGGGGCAGCAGGATACGCGCCGTGCGCGGCAGTTCAGCCGAGGCGACTCGTGCGCCGGCTCAGGGCTTGGTCGCGACGTAGTAGACGTTGAGCGGGTCGCCCTCCACGGTCTTGCTGTCGATGCTCTCGAAGCCGGCGTCCCGGAGCATGCGCTCCGCCGTCTCCTGGCCCCAGGCCGTGCCCAGGCCTGCACCGCCGGTGCTGAGCGAGGTCGTCATGCAGTAGAAGACGGAGAACGTGTAGAGCGCCGGACCGAAGGGGTGCTCGATGTTCTCCTCCAGCCTGCTGGAGGCCGCGATGTCGCCCATGAGGAAGGTGCCGCCCGGGCGCAGGGCCTTCGCGATCGCCGTCAGGGTCTCGGCCGGCCGCGCCAGGTCGTGGATCACGTCGAACGCGGTGATGACGTCGTACTCCCCGGTGATCCGCGTCGAATCGGCGAGCGTGTACCTGAGGTTGTCGAGCCCGGAGCGCGCCGCCTCGGCGCGTGCGGTCTCGATGGCGGATTCCGACTGGTCCAGGCCGTTGAAGCGGCTGGCGGGGAACGCTTGGGCCAGCACGAGCGGAGCGTGCCCCTGCCCGGTGCCGAGGTCCAGGACGTCGATGCCCTCCCTCAGCCGCTCGGCGAGGTCCGGCACCAGCGGCACGATCGTGTCCACGAGCGCCAGGTCGTACACCCGGGCGCTTTCCTCGGCCTGGAGCGTCTGGAAGCGCGGATACGCCGAGTACGGTACGCCGCCGCCTTCCCGGAAGCAGCGCACCACCTGCTGTTCGACCTCACCCATGAGTCCGATGTACTGCATCATCCCCGCCAGGTTGTCGGGGCCGGCCGCGGTCGTCAGGCAGGCGGCGTGTTCCGGCGGCAGGACGTAGGTCCGCCGCTCCGGGTTGTACTCCAGGAATCCGCCGACGACCATGCCGCCCAGCCACTCGCGCACGTATCTCTCGTTCAGGCCTGCGGCCTCGGCGATCTCGGTGCTGGTCGACGGCGGGAGGGTGGCCAGTGTGTCGAACAGGCCGCACTGGTGACCGGCGCTGGTCAGCAGTGCGAGGGCGCTCTTGTTCAGCACGTCGAGAACTTCGCCGGCGAACGCCTCCTGCTTGGCGGCATCGACGGGAGGCTGCGGTGTTTCGGGAGCGGACATGGCCATTCCTTCCACCAGACGTAGGTGGGCGCGCCGAGAGACATCTGTTTTCACGATAAGTCTGGACTGCTACATCGGCCGTGCTGGCCCGATTGCTGCGGGTCAGGCCGCAAGTGCGAGAGCAGCGGCGATGACGTCGGTGATCTTCAGCGGTGCGTCGGCTGGGAGGAAGAACACCACACAGGGGATGGCCGCCACGCCTGATGCTGAGCGCTGTGCGACGGCTTCGCCGGCTTCCTGACTCGTACGACCATGCGGGCATGCGCGTCGTCAGTCAGGTGTTCCGCTCGGCCCGCCGCCGCGCAAGCCGGGAGGCGGCCATGCCGGTCAGGAGGGCGGCAAGCGGCACGACGATGTTCATCCAGGGGTCCCGGACGGGTTTGTAGGAGGCGGTTCCGCCTTTGATGACGATGAAGCCGCGGGGGCGGGCCGCGGCTCCGCCGCCGCCCCCTCCGCCTTCGCCGTTCTTGGCCGACGTGGTGTCGCGGCCCGCGCCGCCGCCGAAGCCGTAGGCGATCTCGGCGACGGGGATGACGGTGACGCCCCCGCTGGTGACGGGCTCGCCGTAGACGGCCCGCACGGAGGCCCGCGCGCCGAGCTTGTCGGCCAGGTGTTCCAGCAGGTCTGCGGAGGCGCGAGCGATGGTCGACTCCGCCAGTGGGGTGGGCTGGGCCTTGTCGTCCGGGGCGGTCATCGCTTGCCTCCGTGGTCACTGCGTACGGCGGTGCCGAGGATATGGGTGCCGGCCGGCGTTGGGATCCGGGTCTCCGGGAAGTCGAAGCGGCCGACGGTGGTCAGGGTGAAGCCCGCTCCGGTGATGGTCGTCTGAGTGTCGCGGCCGGTGTGGCAGCCGCCCATCAGTCGCGGCCAGACGGTGGCGTCGAGGGCGCGCTGGACACGCCGCATCGCGGGAGTGTCGGCCTGGACGTGTTCGAAGAACCGCAGTTGGCCGCCCGGTCGGAGGGCTCGGTGGAGTTCGGACAGTGCCGCATGCGGATCGGCGATGGAGCAGAGCGTGAGGCATACGACGGCCGCGTCGAAGGAGGCGTCGGGGAAGGGGAGCCGCTCGGCGCGGGCATCGCGCATCTCTACGGGGAGGGAGGTGTCGGCGGCCCGGTTCTGGGCCAGTGCGCGCAGGTTCGGTTCCGGTTCGACGGCGATGAGCCGTGTCACTTCGGGCGGATAGTGGGGGAAGTTCAGACCGTTGCCCGCTCCGATCTCGATCACCTCGCCGGTCAGGCCGGCCAGCAGCCGCCGACGGTGTTCGGCGACGCCCGCCTTCTCGAGGGCGGGGCCGGCGAGCCGGGCGTAGAAGCGGGCGAAGAGCGGGTGCGGCTTGATCGGTTGCGTCATGGCGACCGTCTCCTCTGCGGCAGCCCCCGGAGGCTACTCTAGTATGCGGAGGTGCTACATAGTGAAGTCACTTCACGATATGCCGGACCGGCCCGTTCCCGCCAGGGCTGCGCTCGACCGGCTGTTTGAGCTGGCTGAGGTCCTGGGCGGGATCATGCAGCGGGGGATGGCCGAGAAAGGGTTGACCACGGCGCGCGCAGGGGTGCTCTGGGCCCTGTTCCACGGCGGGCCTGTGACGCAGAGGGCCCTGGCCGCGCGGCTCGGGGTCACGCCACGCAACGTAACGGGGCTCCTCGACGCGTTGCAGGAGGACGGGCTGGTGGTTCGCGGGGTGCACCCCACCGACCGGCGGGCCACGCTCGTCTCGCTCACGCACGAGGGGCGTTCGGTCACGTCGGCGCTACGGGGTGGGCGCGATGAGCTGGCCGCCGTCCTGTTCGCGGACGTGCCCGCCGACCAGCTCGATACCTTTGTGGCGACTCTGGGGCTGGTGACCGAGCGTCTGAGGGCCGTCGGCGCCGACAGCCCTGAGTGACCGGCTGAGCCGGCGGTCGGGCTCGAGTCGCTGCGGCCGGGTGTCAGGGTGTGTTCCTGTGCCAGGGTGCGTCGGGCCTGGTGCCGTGTGCGTCGGCCGTGAGCCGCAGGGCGTAGACCTCTCGTCCGGCGGGGTCGGCGACGGGGCCGAGGTAGTGGTGGCCGGTCATGTGGCACCAGGCGGGCAGGTCGAGCGGTGCGGCGGGGTCGGTGGCGATGACGTGGACGACGGTCTCCGGGGCGGCGCCGTCGATCTCCTTGCGCAGTCGCAGCAGGAGGGTGACACAGAGCAGGCCGGTGCCGTCGACGGTGATGCCGGGGGCGGGGCTTTCGGGGGTCGCTACGTTCATCAGTGGGCTTCCGATGGCGGTGGGGTGGTCGAGCGTCGGTCAGGGCTGGGCGCGCGTGCCTGACGAAAGGGCCGCGCGGATCAGGGCGGATGCCGCCGCTTCGATGTCCTCGGCCCTGGTCCAGCGGCCCAGGGACAGCCGCAGCGCGCCGAGCGCGCGGGCCGGATCGAGGCCCATGGCGGCCAGCACGGGGGAGGGGGTGTGGGTGCCGCTATGGCAGGCCGATCCGGTGGAGGCCGCGATCTGGCGGGCGGCGGCGAGGAGTTCGTGGCCGAGGACGCCGTCGACGCTGACGTTCAGGGTGTTCGGCAGACGGTTCTTCTCCGGGCCGTTGAGGTGCACGCGGCCCGGCAGGGCGGCTGTCAGCCGCTGGTGGAGGGCGCCGCGCAGGGCCGCGATCCGGGCCGGGGTGCCGTCGGCGAGTTCGGCGGCCGCGATCCGGGCGGCGGTGCCGAGCGCGACGGCCAGGGCGACGTTCTCGGTCCCGGCCCGCAGACCCCGCTCCTGGCCGCCGCCGTAGACGACCGGCTCCAGGGCCACACCCTCGCCTACGAACAGGGCAGCTGCGCCCTTCGGCGCGTACATCTTGTGCCCCACCAGCGTCAGCAGGTCCACACCCAGTCCCTGGACATCGAGCGGGATCTTCCCCGCCGCTTGAGCGGCGTCGCAGTGGAAGAGTGCCCCGCGCTCGTGGGCCAGGGTGGCGAGTTCGGCGACCGGCTGCAGCGCCCCGGTCTCGTTGTTCGCCGCCATCACCGACACCAGCACCGTGTCCTCGGTGAACGCGGCGGCCAGGGCAGCCGGCTCCACGAGCCCGTCCCGGTCGACGGGCAGGAGCGTCACCCGGGCGCCGTGAAGCCGCTCCAGTGCACGGCACGTCTCCAGCACGGCGGGGTGCTCGGTGGCCTGCGTGATGACGTGTGGACGGGGGCGGCCGGAGGCGAGGACCGCACCGCGCAGCGCGAGCAGGTCGGCCTCGGAGCCGGAGGAGGTGAAGACGACCTCGCCCGCCCTGGCGCCGATCAGGTCGGCCACCTGGGCGCGGGCCTCGTCCAGTGCCCGGCGAGGTGCCTGGGCGTACGGGTGGCTGCTGGAGGGGTTCCCGAAGAAGTCCGTCAGATGCGGCAGCATCGCCGCGGCGACGCGCGGATCGACCGGGGTGGTGGCGTTGTAGTCGAGGTAGACCGGCCCGTCGGCGAGACCCGGGTGTGAGGGAACGCTGTCGGGGACGTCGTTCATGCCGTCGCCCCGGCGTGCACGGGGAGGTCGGCCAGGCGCCATTCGAGCATGCCGTCGTTGAGCCGGACTGCCCGTCGGCCGTGGTCGGTGAGCAGGCGTACGGCGTCGTAGGCGAGGGCGCAGTACTCGCCACGGCAGTAGACGACGACCTCGTTCTCCTCGGGCAGCTCGCCGATCCGGTCGGCCAGCTCGGCGACCGGGATGCACACCGCCCCGGGGATGTGTCCCGCCTGGTATTCCTCCAGTGGTCGGACGTCGAGCACGACCACGTTGCCGACCTCGACCCGCGCCAGCAGCTCCTCGTGGGTGACCTCGGCGGCACCGTCTTCACCGAGGTAGGCGTCGCGGGCGGCGGGGACGGCGGCCTGGTGGCGGTCGGCGACCCTACGCAGCAGCGCGAAGAGCTGGGCGACGTCGTCGCCGGCGAGCCGGTAGTGGATGCGTACGCCTTCCCGGCGGGTGGCGACGAAACCGGCCTGCTTGAGGGTCTGCAAATGAGCCGAGGCGGTCGTGAGGTTCAGTCCGGCGGCCTTGGCCAGGGCGTCCACGGTGCGTTCGCCCTGGGCGAGTAGATCGAGCAGTTCCAGGCGTTTTCCGCTGGCCAGTGCTTTGCCGCTGGCGGCGAACGCGTCGTAGAGGGCGGCCTTCGTGCCGCTGGTGCTTGCGTCCCGCATTGCATCCTCCAAACATCTATGGATTACTGTAACTGATGTCGGGTGGCGATGCTCCTGCCCGCCCCTTCTTCTCGTGAAGGACAGTTCGATGGGTTTCCCCGAAGATCACCTGATCCCCCTCGTCGACGAAGGACTCGGCAACAGCGCCTACCTCCTCGACCTGGGCGATGGTCGCGCCCTCGCCGTCGACGCGAGCCGTGACCTGCGTGCCTTGCATGCCGCCGCCGAGCGGCGCGGTCTGACCGTGACGTACGCCGCCGATACTCATCTGCACGCCGACTTCCTCTCCGGTGCCGTCCAACTCGGCCACGACCACGGCGCCACGATCCTGGCGTCTGCCGCCGGCAACCGCTCCTTCGACCATCAGGGCCTCGTCGACGGTGATGACGTCGACCTCGGCGGGCTCACCCTGCGGGCACTCGCCACCCCCGGCCACACCGACGAGCACCTCTCCTTCCTGCTGCTGGACGGCCGGACCGAGCTGGGCGTTTTCACCGGTGGGTCGCTGATCGTGAACTCCGCCGCCCGTACCGACCTCCTCGGCGCCGACCGTACGGAGGAGCTGGCCCGCGCCCAGTACCGTTCCCTCAGGCGGCTGACCGCCCTGCCGGACGAGACGGCCGTGTGGCCCACGCACGGTGCCGGCTCCTTCTGCTCGGCCCCACCGGGCAGCGAACGTACCTCCACCGTCGGCGCGGAAAAGCGGGCCAACCCGCTGCTCGCCGCACCCGACGAGGACGCCTTCGTCTCCCAGCTCATCGCGAGCCTGGGCACCTACCCCGCGTACTTCGACCGGCTCGGCGAGGCCAACCGGCGCGGCCCCGGCATTGTCACCAGCACTCCGCTGCTGAACGAGCTCTACGCCGAGCAGGTCCGCACCCTGGTCGCGGACGGCGGCCACGTCGTCGACATACGCCCGGCCGCCGACTACGCCGCCGGCCACATACCTGGATCGCTCTCCATACCGCTGCGGGGCCAGTTCGCCACCTGGCTCGGCTGGCTCCTGCCCGACACCGCCCCGCTCGTCTTCGTTACCGCCGACGGCCAGGACCTGGGCGAGATCGTCTGGCAGGCGTACAAGATCGGCTACGAGCGCCTCGCCGGCCGCCTCGCGGGCGGGACGAGCGCTTGGACCGCTGCCGGCCACCGGCTTGCCACCACTGCGTTCGTCACAGCGGACCGGACGGACAACCGTCCCTATGTCGACGTGCGGCAGGAGTCGGAGTTCGCCGCCGGACATGTCCCCGGCGCGGTCCACATCGAACTCGGCGGCCTCACCCGCTTGGCCGCGGACGCCCCCGGGGGCGCGGTCGTGGCCTGCGGGCACGGCGAGCGCGCCATGACCGCCGCCAGCCTCCTCGAGCGCGCCGGTCACACCGATGTCGCCGTACTCGACGGCGGACCGGCCGACTACGCCGCCGCCCACGACGAGCAGCTCGTTCAGGGTACGGAGGACACGCGCTCGTGAAGGCTGCCCCCGCCTCGACGTCACCGACGGACGCCACCAGTCGTCCGGTACGCCTCGGCCTGCGCGAGAACTGGCTGCAGTTCACCCTGCTGGTCATCGTCAACATCTGCGTCGGCGGCTTGGTCGGCCTGGAACGCACCACGGTCCCGCTCATCGGCTCCGAGACGTTCGGCCTGACCAGCGACCTGGCCGTCTTCTCCTTCATCATCGCGTTCGGTCTCACCAAGGCCCTGACGAACCTGGCGGCCGGGGCGCTGACGGCGCGCTTCCGACGCAAGCAGTTGCTGGTGGCCGGCTGGCTGATCGGCATCCCCGTCCCCTTCACCCTCGCCTGGGCGCCCTCGTGGGGCTGGATCGTCGCCGCCAACGTACTGCTCGGCCTCAACCAGGGCCTGACCTGGTCGATGACCGTCAACATGAAGATCGACCTCGTCGGCCCGGCCCGCCGCGGGCTCGCCACCGGGCTGAACGAGGCCGCCGGCTACACCGCGGTCGGCGTCACCGCCCTGCTCACCGGCTACCTCGCCACCGCCTACGGCCTGCGCCCCGTCCCCGAGCTCATCGGCGTCGTCTTCGTCGCCGCGGGCCTCGCCCTGGCCCTCGTCGTCCGCGACACCGCCGCCCACGTCGCCCTCGAACTCGCCCACCACGCCAAGCCGTTGCCTACCGGCGAGGACACCGGCCTCAAAGCCACTTTCACCCGCACCTCCTGGCACAACCGCTCACTGCGCGGCGCCAGCCAGGCCGGTCTGATCAACAACCTCAACGACGGCCTCACCTGGGGCGTCTTCCCCCTGCTCTTCACCGACCACGGCCTCGGGCTCGCCGCAGTCGGCCTGATCAAGGGCCTCTACCCGATCCTCTGGGGCCTCGGGCAGATCCCCTCCGGGCACCTCGCCGACCGCATCGGCCGCAAACCGCTCATCGTCCACGGGATGCTCGTCCAGGCCGCTGGCTTCGTCATCGCCCTCGCCCTGCTGGACCGGCCCCTGCTTGCCGGCATCCTGTCCGCGGTCGCGCTCGGCCTGGGGACCGCCATGGTCTATCCGGCCCTCATCGCGTCCGTCTCCGACCACGCCCATCCGGCCTGGCGGGCCAACGCGCTCGGTACGTACCGTTTCTGGCGGGACATCGGCTACGCGGCCGGTGCTCTGATCGCAGGCGTCCTGGCCGATTGGCTCGGCCTCAACGCCACCGTCATTGCCGCCGCCGCCCTCACGGCCGCTTCCGGGCTCCTCGCCGCCCGCTGGATCAGTGCGCCGAGGCCCGGGGGACTGGGGTGATGCGGGCGAAGGCGCTGCGGGCGTTCCAGGTGGGGAAGGCACGTACGAGCTCGGAGGGACCGTGGAGTTGGATGCGGCCGTCGCGGGTGGCCTCGGCCCAGGCCTGCCGGCCCGCGTGCCATTTGACGAAGGCCTCGGCCTGCGCCGTGATGTAGAGGTCCTCGTCGAGGCCGGGGTAGGTCTTGCAGATCTCGGTGTCCCCGTGGTCGATCAGCAGCCAGTACCGCTCGGGGCGTCGGCGACCGGTGAAATCGAAGCGGATCACGACCCGCCGGTCCGGGAGCCGGTCCTTGCGGAGCATGTTGCACATCGACCACAGCGCCACGAAGGGATCGAGGTGCTCGGGCGCGATCTCCAGCCAGGCGGCACCCCACTCGCCGAGCGACACGCACACCTTGAACAGGTCGTGCCCGGAGGGCGTGAGCGAGTACCGGCTGCCGTGCCCGTCGGCCTTGGGTGCGGAACTGACGATCCCGGCCCGTTCGAGCTGCTTGAGCCGTTGCGAGAGCAGGGTGCGGGAGAGCCCGGGGGCGCCTTCGAGGATCTCGCCGAAGCTTCCGCAGCCCAGGTACAGGTTGCGGATGATCACCGGCGTCCAGCGCTCGGCGAAGATCTCGGCACCGCGGGCGATGGGGCAGTACTGGCCATAGCTCCGCACGGCACCAGTGTCCCTCCCGCCGGCCGGCCCCGCAGTCCAGATTCTTGACTTCCCGGGCACGGCCGACCGGTGATCCCATGGAGATGGGCACCCTCCCGAGGAGGCGATCACCGTGCGGACCGACCTGCAGATCGATGGCTTCCGGGGCCGGCTGATCACTGCCGACCACGCCGAGTACGACACCGCCCGCGCCATCTGGAACGGCGCCGTCGACCGGCGTCCCCGGCTGATCGCCCGCTGCGGCGGGACCGCGGACGTGGCCGCGGCCGTGCGCTTCGCCCGCGCACACGACCTGGAGATCGCCGTCCGGGGCGGCGGCCACAACGTGGCCGGCACCGCGGTGTGCGACGACGGCATCGTCATCGAACTCTCCGCGATGCGGGCCGTCTCGGTCGATCCCGCCGACCACACCGCCCGCGTCCAGGGCGGCGCACTGTGGGGCGACGTCGACCACGAGACCCAGGCGTACGGCCTGGCCACCACCGGCGGGATCGTCAGCCACACGGGCGTCGCCGGGCTCACCCTCGGCGGCGGCATCGGCTTCCTGATGCGTACGTACGGGCTCGCCGTCGACAACCTGCTGGCCGCCGAGGTGGTCACCGCGGACGGCAGCGCCCTGCGGGCGTCCGCCGACGAGCACCCCGACCTGTTCTGGGCGCTGCGGGGCGGCGGCGGCAACTTCGGCGTGGTCACCCTGTTCCGGTTCGCGCTGCACCCGGTCGGGCCGACCGTCCTGGCCGGCCCCGTCTTCTGGCCGGCCGAGGACACCGCCGACGTGCTGCGCTTCTACCGGGAGTTCGCCGCCGCGGCACCCGACGCGCTGGGCACCGTCGTCCGGCTCGGCACCGTCCCACCGCTTCCGGTCGTGCCCCCGGAGCTGCACTGGCGCCCGGCCGTCGCCGTCGCCTGCTGCTACTCGGGCCCCGTCGAGGACGGCGAGCGCGCGGTACGCCCCTTGCGCCGCTTCCGACAGCCGCTCGTGGACCTGCTCGGCCCCGCCCCGTACGCCGCCTTCCAGGCGGGCCTCGACGACACGACCCCGCACGGCTGGCACTACTACTGGAAGGCCACGGACCTGGCCGGCCTTTCCGACGACGCGATCGCCGTCATCGCCGACCACACCTACCGCGCCGGCTCGCCGCGCTCGTACGTGGCGATGTTCCACCTGGGCGGCGCCGTGGCACGGGTCCCGCGCGACGCCACCGCCTTCGCCGGCCGTGACACGGTCCACAACATCGTCATCGACGCCGTCTGGCTGCCCGGGGAGTCCGCCGAGCACGCCGTGCCCGAGACGGCGTGGGCCCGCCGCTTCCTCCGGGCCCTCGAACCGCACCGCGCGTCCGGTGTCTACGTCAACTTCCTCGACGCCGACGATGGCGCAGGCCGGGTCCGGGCAGCGTACGGGGAGCACACCCACCGGCGACTCGCCGAGATCAAGGCCAAGTACGACCCCGGCAACGCCTTCCACCACAACAAGAACATCCACCCCGGCTGAGCGGCGCCGGCCGTGGTGCGCGTAGGCAGGCATCCGATAGGACTGCTCAGGTGTCCGCGCGGCGGACGGCGGTGGCGAGGGCCTGTCGGAGCTGGTCGACGCTGGGTGATCCGGACAGGCCGTCGGGCGTACGGTAGATGCGGCAGGCGAGCGACGGCGTGGCGTGTGGGTGGGCGAACGGGTCACGGCCGTTGATGAGGATGGTCGGGGATCCGGTGAAGCCGGACCGCTCGGCCTCCGCCGCGTCGGTGATCACCCGGCTGGCGAAGGCGGTCGCGCCCAGTCCCTCGTCGTCCAGAGCTTGGCGTAGCCGTTGCTCGGCAAGTTGCCGGTGTGGACAGTCGGGCACCACCAGGACTTCGATCTCCATGGCTCCAGGATCCTGTTTGCGGTCGGCTCAACTGTCCGCCGGGCTGCGGGTGGTGGGCGGCCTGCTGCTCACGGTTCGCTGATGTCAGCCGGCGTGGTCGGTGAGGTGTTCGGCGTCGAGGACGGTGATGTGGCCGCGGGCGAGGCGGATGAGGTGCTGGTCGGCGAAGTCGCGCAGGACCTTGGTGGTGGTCTCGCGGGAGGTTCCGGCGAGTGCGGCGATCTGCTGGTGTGTGAGCGCGATCTGGGGGCTGCGGGCTCCCAGGACGCGGGGCCGGGTCTCGGCGGCGAGGGTGAGCAGGGTGGTGGCGATGCGCTGGGGGACGGACTTGAAGACGCTGTCCGAGAGGCGCTGTTCGAGGTCGGTCAGGCGGCGGCCGAGGATCTCGGTGATACGGGCGGCGATGCGGGCATCGGAGAGCAGGAAGCGGTGGACGTCGGCGCGGCTCATGACGCAGACGGTGACGTCGTCGAGGGCTTCGGCGAAGTTGTCGTACATGCGCTGCCCGAGCAGGACCATCTCGCCGAAGATCGTGCCCGGCCGGATGATCGCAGTGGTGAGCGCGCGGCCCTCGGCGGAGACCCGGAAGATGCGTACCCGGCCCCTTTTGAGGATGAAGAGCACCTCGGAGGGCTGGGCGGGGGAGTAGAGCAGTTCACCGGCGCCGCAGGACTTCATGGGGGCCGCGGCGGCGATCGCGTCCATCTCCGCTTCGGTCAGGTCGGTGAAGATGTCGACCTCGGAGATGCAGAAGGTCTTCTCGGCGTCGTCGCCGGCGTGGTTCATGTGGTGCGCTTCCTCGCGTCGTCCCGGTGCCCAGGGTGGGGGCGCTGTCCCCCAGGGCGGACTGGCCAGCGCGCCCGCGCCGTGGGCCAGACAGTAGTCCTGCGGGGCACCGGCGCGGGGTTCGGCGCCCCGGAGCGGCGCGCGGGGGCCGGGTGCGGACGCCGTCGGTGGTATCGGCGTGGTCATCCCGCGGTCCGGCCGGTCGGCCCGCACTCCGGGCGATGGTGGCGAAGGTGAGGCCGGCCAGCAGGCCGAAGACGAGGTGGGCGCCCAGGCTGGAGGCGGTGACGTCGTTCCATGCGAAGACGGGCATGCCCATGTTGGCCGGCATGATCCACAGAGCCCCGAGGGTCCACCACACCGCGCCGTAGACCAGGCCGAGCACGACCGCGGGCACGAGGCGCTGCGCGAGGTGGCCGAAGACGATGCCGAACGTGGTGCCGGCGAACAGGGCGATGGAGAGGTGGACCAGCCAACCGACGAGGGCGTTGGTGGAGCCGAGCAGTCCCGCGACCATCGTGATCATCGCGGTGTCCATGGCGGGCCGGGACACCGACATCCAGATGCCCATGCCGACGCCGCCGACGAGTCCGGCCGCGGCGCCCCAGACGGCGTATACCGGAATCGCGGCGGTCTTCGGGGATACGTGTGCTGCCGTGGTCATGATGATCGTCCCATCCGGTGCGTTCGTTCTGTCGCTTCCACCGCCGACGCTAGGACGCCCGCCCTGGGCGGTATGTGACCGTCCTTACCTACGCGCTGGTAGTCACGCGCGGGCCCCGGTTGCCGCAGCCCCAAGGGGGTGGGTCCATGGAGGTGGGTCCCGGCGGGAAGGCGAGTAGGGGCAGCCGATGGGAATCGACGTGACCGTGGAGCGGGTGCTGCCGCTGCCGTGCGAGCAGGTGGCCGGGTACGCGATGGACTGGCGCCATGACGCCGAGTGGACCCAGGGCATCCGTACGGCGGAGCTGACCCGGGAGGCCGACGGCGGTGGTTTCGGGGTCGGGGCCGAGGTGACGCGGACCGCGTACTTCCTGGGCCGGCGGATCGACTACGTGCTGCGCGTCGCCGCGTACGAGCCCCCGAGGCTGCTGGACATGGTGTCGGTCGCGGGCCCGATGCCGATGCACGTGACCTACACCTTCACCCCGTCCGCGGACGGCGGCACGCTCGCCCGGATCCGTGTACGGGGTGACGCGTCCGGCCTTTACGGGCTCGCGGCGCCGCTGATGGGGCGCAGGGTGCGATCCTCGCTGGTCAAGGACCTGCGGGACCTGGAGCGGCGGCTGAGCGCGTCGCAGGACTGAGGGCGAGGGCGGTCATGGCGTTCGACGAGGGACTGGCGGAACGGATCCGGGCCCACTTCGGCACGGATCCGGCCATCACGGAGAAGCGGATGTTCGGCGGCCTGGCGTTCCTGCACGCCGGCAACATGGCCGTGGGCGTGATCGGGGACGAGCTCATGGTCCGGGTCGGCCCGGACGCCACCACCGCCGCACTCGCGCGGCCCGGGACGAGGCCCTTCGACTTCACCGGTCGCCCGATGCGCGGCTGGGTCGTCGTCGCCACGTCCGCCCTTTCCGAGGACGAGGATCTGGCCGGCTGGATCGATCAAGGTCATGCGTTCGCCGCCGACCTGCCGCCCAAGTGACGCGGCGAGGCGGCCGCGGCAGGAGTCGCGGCTGCCGGAGGCGCGCTCTAGCGTGGAAGGAGGGGTGTCGGTTTCGCTCGGCTGAGAGGAGTGGTCGCCATGGCGGGCCGTACCCGGAGCGAGGTCGAGGCGGAGATCAAGGAGACCCTGGGCCTTGTGCCTCATTTCTTCTCCCGCATCCCCGATGACCTGATGGATTACGAGTGGGAGATCTTCAAGAAGCTCGAGCTCGGCGAGACGCTCATCCCGAACAAGTACAAGGAGCTCATCGGGATCGCGTTGCACTCCGAGACGAAGTGCCGTTACTGCACGCTCTTCCACACCGAGGCCGCGAAGCTGTTCGGGGCCACCGACGAGGAGATCCAGGAAGCCGTCCACTACGCGAAGAACAGCCTCGGCTGGAGCGCGTACCTCAACGGGGTCCGTGAGGACTACGACGACTTCGAGCGCGAACTGAGTGAGATCAAGAACTACCTCGCCTCGAAGGGCTGATCGTGCACCTGGAGTGGGCCCGGCCCGGGGTCCTGCGTGCGACCGGCCACGCCTTCGAGTTCGCGGCACTGGTGGCCGCAGCCCGCTTCGTGGCCGAGTCCGCTCCCTCCGACATCCCCGAGGATTCACTGGAACAGCTCAGACACGTTCTCAGCGACTACGACACCCAGGCACGCCATCTGCGAGACCTGCCTCCTCCCGACGGGGCCTGACGAATTCGCCGCCGGGCGGCGCGGGTCTCCGCGAGCAGGCCCCGGTCGTGGGTTCAGCCCGCCAGGAATGCGAGCCGCGGATCGGTGAGGTTCGGGGCGATCTCGATGATCTCGGCCGAGACGACCTCGTGGGCGACGAACGGATCGGCCGCAACGCGCTGTCGCAGGACGTCCAGGGTCGTGTTGTGGGCCAGCACGGCACCGCCCTGTCCGGGCTGTATGCCTCCGATCAGCAGGAAGATCCCGTCATCCATGCCTTGCCGGATCCATGCCTGATGGCCTGCCATGTGATCCGGAGCCTGGCTCTTGTTGGTGGCGAATCGGAGCAGGACGACGAACACTCGAATCTCCTTCGTTTGCTGGTGGTGTGGCCGGGCGGCTCAGTGGCGGGAGCGCGGTGACGTGTGATCCGCGAGGCACTCGTCGAGCCAGTCGTGGAGACGGTTGACCTCGCGCTGTACGAACTCGCCGTCGTGGAAGGCGTTGGACAGCGTGGCCACGCCCTGGCTGAAGGCCAGGACGTGCATCGCGTGCTCGTCGGCCTCGGCCGTGGACCCGAGTGCCTCGAACTGCTCCCGCAGCCACGTCCGGAACAGCTCGAAGACGCCGACGGCCTGGCGGCGTGCGGGGTGATCGAGTTTGGCGAGTTCGTTGGTGAGGGTTCCGACCGGGCAGCCGTAGTTCCGGATGTCCGCACCGTTGGTGATGACGATCTCGACGAAGCGCCGCACCCGCTCAGCGGGACCTGGTTCGTCCCGGTCCCACTCCGCGAGCATCGCGCGCGTGCTCCGGAGTCGGGCTTCTATGACCGCGCCGAGGATCTCGTCCTTGGTCTTGAAGTGGTGGTAGAAGTTGCCCCGCGAGATGCCCACTGCCTCGGCGATCGCCGCGAACGACGTGTGCTCGAAGCCCTTCTCGTAGAAGAGCCGGTTCGCGGCATCGACGATCTGGCTACCTGTGCTCCCGGCCACCGCGCAACCTCACAGTCCCCACCTGTCGCTAGGACACCTGTCCCAGTCGTGATCGCCACTCTAGGACAGGCGTCCTAGGTGGCGTCAAGATCGAGGGAGGACTTCGTGGGGGCTGCCGCGACTTCGAGGGGGATCTCGGAACGCTCGTGGCCGCCGCCCGCTTCGTGGCCGGGTCAGGCGACCCCAGGGTCCCTTTCCGCAATCAGCAAGGCGTACCCCAGGACTCCGTCCACCACCGCCGCGCGGGCCGCCTCCAGGACGGCGGGCGCCGCCGTGAGGTCCACGCCAGCCTCGGCGAGGCGGGCCGCGGCGGTGATGCGCAGCAGGTTCAGCCGTGCCTCGATCTGGTCGATCATGCGGAGCATCGCGGCGTCGTGCCGCTCGGTGCGCAGGGTACGTAGTCCTGCGGCGGCCAGGATCTGGGCGTACTGCGGGAGCGGCCGGGCGTCGGCGATGCAGGCGATACGGGCGCCGAGGCCGGCGAGTTCGGGCGGGAGGCGGGCGGTTTCGGCGGTGACGTCGGTGATGCCGAGCCGACCGCCGGGCTTCAGGACGCGGGCGAACTCGGCTGCCGCTCGGGCCTTGTCGGGGAAGGTGCACAGCGCGCACTCACACACCACCGCATCGAACACCCCGTCTGGGTAGGGGAGATGCTCGGCGTCCCCGGTCGTGAACCGGGCCCGGTCGGCGAGCCCCGCGGCCTGCGCGGCACCCTGGGCGAGGGCGGTGTTCGCCGGCGCGTAGTCCACCCCGTCGACGTCGCAGCCGTAGGCGTCGGCCAGGAGCAGGGCGGTGGTGCCACGCCCGGAGGCGACATCGAGCACCCGCGCCTCCGGAGTCAGAGCGAGGCCGTCGGCGAGGCGGCGGGTCAGGGCCGTACCGCCGGGGTGGTACGACGCGCCGAGGAGCAGGGCGACGACGTCCGAGGAGTACGCGGCGGCACAGCACGCCTTCAGGTCCTGATCGTCAGGCGGCCGGGTCATGACGAGAACTCCGCTTCTTCGCTCATGGTGTGCGCGGTCTTCGAACCGTGCGGGGTGGTCGTCAGGCGGTCGGCGAGCGGCAGGGCGTTCGGGGCGAGCGGGGCGACGGGCACGCCGGAGAGTTCGGCGCGGACCTGTTCGCGGTAGCCGACGGAGTTGTACGCGCAGAACGGGATGAGCCTGCCGTCCGGGGTGATCTCCTCGACGCAGCACTTCATCAGCTGTTTGACGTTGAGGGTGTAGGGGTCCTGGAAGTCCTGGACGACGATCATGAACGTTTTGTCGTTGAGGTTCTTCACGGCCTGGGGCAGGTCGATGCCGCAACTGTCCGTGCAGTCCAGGGCTTCGGCGGTGGCCCGCAGCTTCTCCTCGGTGGTGGCCGTGCCCATGAACGCGGAGGCTGACCACAGCTTCTCCAGGGCCTCGCGGATCCCGGCGTCGGGCAGGACCCGGTTGTTGACGTAGTCGAGGTAGTCCTCCACGTTCAGCAGCCGGGGGATCGGCACCACGGTGCGGTTGCCCGGTTCGCCGTCGACCAGCAGGTAGGTGATGGAGCGGCAGGTGGGGAAGCAGCAGGGCACGGGGAAGAAGTCGCCCTTGCGGAACCAGCCCGGCCGCTGCTCGTTGATCAGCCGGATGACGTCGGGGTTGGTGAGCCGGTTCAGCGGGTCGAACGGCACGTGCCGGCCGGAGTGGGTGACCGGCTGGAAGGCGACGGAGCGTACGGCGGGATGGTCGATGCCGTATTCGATGATCGCCCCGAGCTCGTGCTCGTTCAGGCCCCGCTCGACGGCGGCGACGAGGGTGACGGTCAGTCCGGCCTCCGCGCAGTTGTCCAGCGCGCGCTGCTTGAACGTACGCAGGTCGCGGCCCCGGATCTCCAGGTGGGTGCGCTCCTCGAAGCCGTCGAACTGGAGGTAGACGTTCAGCGATTTGCCCGCCGCCCGGTTGCGTGTGCCGAGCTCGGCGACGAAGTTCTTGTCGGTGGCCATGCGGATGCCGTTGGTGTTGAGGGTGACGTTCCTGATCGGGCGGGCCTGGGCGAGGTCGATGAAGTCGAGGATGTGCTTGTGGATGGTGGGTTCCCCACCGGAGAACATCACCACCTCCGCCTCACCCTCGGACTCCACGTACGTGTCGAGCATCCGCTCGCACTGCTCGTGGGTGATGGAGTAACCGTCGGGTTGGTGGCCGGAGTCGGCGAAGCAGATCGGGCAGTCGAGGTTGCAGCCGGTGTTGACCTCGATGATGCCGAGGCACGCGTGCTGTTTGTGCTCCGGACACAGCCCGCAGTCGAGCGGGCAGCCGTCCCGTACCTCGGTTTGGAAGGCGAGCGGGATGGTGCCGGGTTTGTTGTACCGGGCCGAGGACAGGTACTCCTCCGCGTCCCCGTAGACGAGTGCCTCGAACTCGCCGTGGTCGCGGCAGCGTTTGCGTAGATAGACCTTGTTCTCGCGGATGTTGACCTGCGCGTCGACGGGCGTCTTGCACATCGGGCAGATCGATTTGGTGAACTCCACGAACACTTCGTCGCGGTCCACCTTGCGCCGGGGCGCGGATGCCTGAGTCATCGGATTCCCTTCTGCGGGGCTGGTCTCAACGGTTCGGCGGGCGGCGCGGGCCTGGATCGCCATCGTCGAGTGACGGGCCTGGGACGGTCGGGCAGCGGTCCTGATCTCCGGTGCCACGGCGACGGCGGACCCGGCACCGCAGGACGTAGCCGGCCCCCATGAGGAGCACCACCACTCCGACCGTGATCAGCCACGGGTTGCGCAGAACCCCGCCGACGGCGCGGAGCGCCCCGCCGGCCATCAGCAGCGGGCCCGCACAGCACGCCACCATGAGCAGTGCGGCTCCCACGGCCGCCGCCACCTCGCCCAGGCCGGATCGTTCACGGGATACGGACACCACGCCCCACCTCCTCCCGGTCCGCAGGCTCACGGGCCGACACGGTGCGGGCGGCGCGCAGCAGCAGTCCCGCGTACAGCAGGGTCAGGGCGTCCTGAGCCAGGACGAACCAGCTCAGCCGCTGGGTCAGGTAGGTCCCGAAGCAGCCGCAGTTGGCCACCGTCAGCCCGCGTGCGTACGCCTGTGCCGCCAGAACCGTCCACACCACCGACACGCCCGTGTAGACCCACACCGGTGCCAGAGCTCTGGAGCGGGGGCGGCTAAGGAACCAGACGCCGCACACCAGCTCGCCCATGATCAGGCCGATGGCCAGCGCGGTCGCGCCGCCGCCGGTCACCAGCCCGTACGCGGACAGGACCCCCGGCATCCGGCCGAAGGAGGCGAGCTGCCCGATGGCCATCGCCGTGTACACCGTGCCCAGCACGATCCTCAGCACCATGATCCGAACGTAGACCCCTGATGGGGGCGAGAACTGTAAGCGCGCTCACCGAACCCCCGTCTCGCGCGCGGGACGATCAGCAGTGCGACCACCACGCTGATCTGGGGCGCCTCCAGGAGCGCCGGCCCCGTGCAGGACACCGGCCGCCCGGACGGCCCCCGCAAACGACACAGCCCTGCCTGGACGGGGCAGGCATGGACCGCAACACCGGCACAACTGATCCAGGGAGGCCCTCATGGCGAGGGAGCGGGAAGTGGACGTCGTGGTGATCGGCATGGGGGTGGGCGGTGAACATGCCGCCGGGCGCCTGGCCGCGGCCGGACTGGAGACCGTCGGTGTGGAGGCCGAACTCGTCGGGGGTGAGTGCCCGTACTGGGCCTGTATCCCGAGCAAGATGATGATCCGCGCGGGCAACCTCCTCGCCGAGGCCCGCCGCATCCCCGGCATGGCCGGGCGCGCCGAGGTCACGGCCGACTTCGGTCAGGTCGCGGCCAGGATCCGCGACGAGGCGACCGACGACTGGAACGACCAGGTGGCCGTCGACCGGTTCACCGGCAAGGGCGGACGCTTCGTCCGCGGGCACGCGCGACTCGCCGGTCCCGGCCGGGTGGAGGCCGACGGCCAGGTGTTCGCCGTACGGCGTGGCGTGGTGCTCGCCACCGGGAGCCGTCCGCAGATTCCGCCGGTGCCGGGCCTGGACGCCGTGCCGTACTGGACGAACCGGCAGGCCGTCGCTGCCAAGGAGCCCCCGGAGTCCCTCCTGGTGCTCGGTGGCGGCGCCATCGGCGTCGAGCTGGCTCAGGCGTTCGCCCGATTCGGCACGGTCGTCACCGTCGTCGAGGCCATGGAGCGGCTGCTGCCCGCGGAGGAACCCGAAGCGGGCGCACTCGTCGCCGACGTGCTCAGAAGCGAAGGCATCACGGTGCGCACCGGGATCCGGGCCACCGCGGTCCACCACCTCGGCGCCACCTTCCACCTCACCCTGGACGGCGGGGAGGAGCTCACCGGCCGGCAGCTGCTGGTGGCCACCGGACGCCGCCCCTACCTCGCCGGACTCGGCCTGGAGGCCATCGGCCTCGACCCCGGCGCCCGCACCCTCACCGTCGACGGGCAGATGCGCGCCGCAGACCGACTGTGGGGCGTCGGCGATGTCACCGGGCTGGGGATGTTCACGCATGTCGCGATGTACCAGGCCGAGATCGCCGTACGCGACATCCTCGGCGAGCCGGGACCGGACGCGGACTACCGGGCCCTGCCACGGGTCACCTTCACCGACCCCGAGGTCGGCTCCGTCGGCCTGACCGAACACGCGGCTCGCGAACAGGGACTGCGGGTACGCACCGGCACCGCGCGGGTGCCGTCCTCGGCACGCGGCTGGATCCACAAGGCCGGCAACGACGGCGTGATCAAACTCGTCGAGGACGCCGACCGCGGAGTCCTCATCGGGGCGACTTCCGCCGGCCCGGCCGGCGGCGAAGTCCTCTACGGGCTGGCCGTGGCCGTACAGGCTGAGATCCCCGTCGACCGGCTACGCCACATGATCTACGCCTACCCCACCTTCCACCGCGGCGTGGAGGACGCACTCGCCGACCTCGGCCACGGCTGAGGTGCGTCCCCTCTGGGGTGACCGGCAGGGCTGCCCCGCGCCTGGATGGCCAATGGTCGCCCGCGGCGTCGGCCGTCGGTGACCGCCGTGCTGGTTCGCCAGGCAGGAACCGCTCAGCCGAGGGCCGCGCGTCGTTCCGCCTCCTGCTTGACCGCTGACAGCGATGCTGCGACGGTCGCCTCCCAGCGTGGGGCGACAACACCGCCCCACCAGCGGCCGAGCGCCCACAGGTCGGTGCCCAGCTCACCGAGGTACACCAGCCGCGTACCCGAGGCCTCCTCGGTGAGGTTGAACGTCTCTGCGACCGCCGGGACGGGTCCGCGCACCAGGCGGAAGTCGACCCGCTCCGGCCGGGTGAACCGTACGGTCTCCACGGTCGTCGCTGTCAGCCGCCCGCCCGCGACGGGCGTGCGGTGCGCGGCGAGCACCATGTCGCTGCCCCGTTCCAGCACCGCGACCTTCTCGCGCATGGCCCGCGTGGCCCGGCCCAGATACGGCTGGGCGATCACTTCGAAGACCGTCTCGCGCGGTGCGGCGATGACGACGTGCTGCGGCCCCAGAGGCCGTGTGCGCCGCCCCACCCCGAGATCCAGGGGCACAGCCCCGGTCACCAGCCCTACATAGCCCGCCGCCGCACCGCCCATCGCACCCACGGCCATCAGCCGACCGGCCCACGCCATGTCCCTCTCCACCTTCCCCGTCCCGGTTCTCCTGTCGCACCGCCAGGCTAGGGCTGATGACGTCCATGGCTCGGTGACCACGCTCACCGTCAACGAGCAATCGCATGCATACCGTGAGGGGCAAGCGATCACGCACAGTGCGAGAGGACCAGCCAGTGGACCCCGTATCCGACATGGCCGACAGCCGCGCCGCCACCGACGCTCTGCTGGCCGGTCTGCGCCGCGGACCTCTCACCCCGCAGGCCACGATGCGTTTCCTCGGGCGAGCCGCCCACCGGTCACTGCGCCAGGCCGCCCGCCGTCCCGCGGCACTGGCCGAGCTCACGGCCCTGCACGCCGTGTTGTTCACCCTGGCCATCGGCAGACGCCCGGGACGCCGCTGGGTGAGCGTCAGCTGGGCCCTCTCCGCCATCCACCTGGGCCTGCTCGAAGGCCGTACCCACCTCAGCGCCGCCGACGTCCTGACCCTGA
Organism: Streptomyces sp. TN58; assembly: GCF_001941845.1. Taxonomy (NCBI): domain Bacteria; kingdom Bacillati; phylum Actinomycetota; class Actinomycetes; order Kitasatosporales; family Streptomycetaceae; genus Streptomyces; species Streptomyces sp. TN58. Next base: position 6,724,110 of record NZ_CP018870.1, read on the forward strand.
TCCGCGCCAACCTCCCCGCCCTGCCCGGCGGAGCCTCCCGCTGGTCCGGAGCACTGGCCATCGCCGGCGACCTCGCCGACGGCCGCCTCGCCCGCCACCAGGGGACGGCCTCCCCGTTCGGCGACTACGCCGACACCTTCGCCGACGCCGCGTTCTGGACCTGGCTCACCCTGACTCACGAACCCAGCCGGCCGCTGCGCGCGGCGGCCGTCGCGGCCTGGGCACTGCCGATCGCCACGGTCACCGCGATCGCCATCCGCCGCGGCACGATGCCCGAACGGCCCCGCCCCACCCTGCTGCGCCCCGCGGCCGCGATGCAGGCCGTCGTGGCCGTGCGCCACCTCTTGCGCCGCTCACTCCTGGCCTCCGGCCCTCACACGGTGCCGTTCCTGGTGCCGCTGTCCGGTGCCGGTTCGGGTGTGCCTTCGATCCGGACGCCCTGCCAGAAGGCCACGTGGTCCTTGATCTTTCGGGCGAGGGGACTGGGCCTGGGGTAGTACCAGGCCGCGTTCGGATTGGTCACCCCGCCGACTTCCAGCGTGTAGTAGTGGGCGATGCCCTTCCAGAAGCACAGCGACCTGCTCCGGCTCCTGACGACGTACTCGTGGTGCAGCGACCCGGGCGGGAAGTAGTGATTGCCCTCCACCACCACGGTGCCCGGTGCCTCCGCGATCACCACGCCGTTCCACACAGCCCGCATCATGGCCTCTCGCCCGCCTTCCCGTCAGCCGCAGGAACGTCACACCCACGACGCTACGCACGGGAGGCCACCCGGTTCGGTGACCGGGCTCACCTTCGGAGTGGGCGGGGTGCAACCCGCCGCGAGCCGGGCACGCGGGCCCGCAGGGATCGCGGCGAGGAGCCGTGACCGCCACTTGGACAGAGGCGGCACGGAGTGGACGAGACGTCGGCGGCTCTGGACGCGGGTGGGCGGGGAGTACGGATTGCCCGGGCGCCGCCCCGGTTCAGGCCTCCACCGCGCCGAGTTGCTTCAGCAGGCCGAGGTCGTCGAAGTTCCACCAGCTTTCCGCGATCTTGCCGCCTGCGCAGCGGAAGGTCGCGTGCGCGGTTCCCGAGACCTCGCGGCCGGTGGCTTCCATGCCTTGGTACGCGGCCACGTGGCGTCCCTTGAAGGACGCCCGGACGCACACCGTGTCACCCTCGGCGACCATGCTCTCGATGGTGGCCTGCGGCTCGAAGGCCGCCATGGTCTCCCGGTTCTCGGCCTTGGCCTGCTCGAGCCCCACGTCGTACGAGGACAGGGAGGGGTCGTGCTCCTGGTAGTCGGCGGTGCAGATCGCATCCGCGGCGTCGACGTTCCCCGCGTTGATCACGTCCTCGAAGAAGCTCCGCACCACGCTCTTGTTCAGCTGCTCGTCGCGCATCACGTCGAGGTCCGTGAAGGACGGCTCGCCGTCGCACAGGGCCACCATCTCCCGGAAGATCCGGTCGGTCTCCGGAAGGTGCGAGTTCTTCATCGCCTCCTCGTACGAGGGGAACTCCACGATCTCCACCACGTGGGTGGAGTCGGCGCGGTCGCGCCCCACGATCGAATGGGTTGCCGTCCGCTTGCCCCGGGTCGCCTCGACCCAGGAGTCCATCAGCCTGTTCAACTCATCGGCCCTGCTCGTCTTGCAGTCGATGACCTGCACGAACGTCATCACGCCTCCCGTAGTCCGAGACAGCCCGGGACAGTTCCAGGCTAGGCCTGGACCCCGTCCCGCGCCCGTCAGGTCGTCGTGGGCGCGGTCAGGGCAAAGGGTGCTCAGCGGGCCGCCCGGCGCGTCGGGCGGTGGGGGCAGGGGCCTCTACGAGTCTGCGCCGCTGCTCGGACGGATGTTGTGGTTGAGGTGGAAGAGGTTGGTCGGGTCGTAGGCGTCCTTGAGCGCCGTGAGGCGTGCGTAGGCGTCCTCTCCGTAGGCCTCGTGCACCCGGTCCGGTTCGGGCGTGAAGTTGAGGTAGGAGGCCCCCGTGGCGAAGGGCCGCATGAGGGTCGCGAAGGCGCGGCCGGCCGCGATCATCCGGGTGTCGTCGGCCGGGTCCGTCCACACGCAGATCGGGTGGAACAGATAGCGGGCGTCGCGGTGGGAGAAGGCGGTCGCCCCGTCGGCCACCGCCGCGACGCCCTGGCCGATGCGGAAGATGATCGCCTGGCTCAGGGGTGCCCCGAGCGCGGTGACCTCCGTGGCCCGGGCGAGGAAGGTGTCGATCGCGTCGTCGACGAGTTCGCGCAGGTACTCGCCGCGCCAGTAGCTGCGGACGCCCCACGGTGCCATGGCGTCGGTGACGGCCTGGAAGGCGGTGTACGGCATCGGGCCGATGAGGTCGACGGCGGGGCCGAGGTCCTTGAGCGGCTGGATCACGGCGGCGCCCCGGTCGGCGTCGCCGACGTACATGGCCGCCATGCCCAGGACCTGCTTGCCCCGCAGTTCCTCGGGGACGAACGGCTCGGGCGGCGCGGTCAGGACCACGACCGCCGTCGCGAGCTCGTCGGGTGCGGCGTCGGCCCGGTCCCGCCAGCCACGCAGCACCTCGGGCGCGCGCTCGATCGGGAACAGCGCGAGCCCGGCCAGGACGGTCGGGCCGAGGGGGTGCAGCCGGAACTCGAACTCGGTGACGACGCCGAAGTTGCCTCCGCCGCCGCGCAGGCCCCAGAAGAGGTCGGCGTGTTCGTCCTCGCTCGCGCGCACCACCCTTCCGTCGGCGAGGACGACCTCGGCGGAGAGGAGGTTGTCGCAGGCCAGTCCGTACGTGCAGGAGGTCCAGCCGTAGCCGCCGCCGGTGGTGAAACCGCCGATCCCCGTGGTGGTGACGCGACCGCCGGGCGTATGGAGGCCGTGTTCCTGCGTGGCGGCGTCGAACTCGCCCCACAACACGCCTCCGCCGGCCCGCGCCGTCCGTGCGACGGGGTCCACGATGATCGTCTTGAGCCCGCTGAGGTCGATCAGCATGCCGTCGTCGCAGGTGCTGAGTCCGGCGACGCTGTGGCCGCCACCTCGGACCGCCACGACGAGCCGGTGGTCGCGGGCCACCTCTACGGCGGCCACGACGTCCGCGGTGCTCGTGCACCGGGCGATCACCGCCGGCCGCCGGTCGATCAGCGCGTTGAAGACCTCGCGGGCCTCGTCATAGCCCGGTTCCCCGGGCAGCAGAACCTGGCCCGAGAACCTCTCGCGCAGTGCTGTCGCCGGGTCGGTGACGGTCATGGCTTCTCCTCCGGTCGTCTGCCTCTGCCGCGGTCGTCTCCGGGGTGGCGCTGCGCGTGCGTCTCGGGCGATGGGCCGTCCGGACCGCGTTTCTGTCTGCGGACGGCCAAGTCGAGCAGTGAGGCTGCCTGCGTACTCGCCTGAGCACTGCCGCAGTGACCGGGCTTCCATCCTGCGTCCTTCCCCCGACTCCCGCGATCCGACCTGCCGGTCGGACCACAGGACCACATCCGGGCCGGTCCTGCGCGGGGGCCTTCGTTGTTCGTCGGCAGCGGTTCGTGATCGAGGGCTTCGCAGAGGTCGTGGACCCGCAGGGGTCCCGTGGCCCGGTTGAGGACGGCGAGCGCTGCCACTGCCTGCGCCTCCCGTCGGCCGCGGGTCATCGAACAGTGCGGCCGCGCACCTCGGTCCGCCGGGCAGCAACGGCACGTAAGGGAATCGTCATCCGCCCGAGCTGGAGGCCGGGGCGGGCCCCGGGGTTGAATCGGTCTGGATCACAGGTAACCGGAGGGAAGGTCGCAGTGGTGGCACGGAACGGGAAGCGGCGGGCACTGGTTCTCAGCGCGGTGGTGGCAGCAGTGGTGCTGGCGGGCGTCGGCCTTTACTGGTTCCAGCCCTGGAAGCTGTGGACGGACGAGAAGGTCAGCGAGGCACTCCCGAGCACGTCGGCCCTGCCGCCGGCGCCTGCCGCTTCGCCCTCGGCCGGCTCCACGGCCACGCCGTCCGCACCGGCCGGACCCCGTACCGTCGCTCAGGGAGGGCTGATCAGCCACGAGCACACGACCACCGGCAGGGCCAGGATCGTGCAGCTTCCCGACGGGTCACGGACGCTCCGGCTGGAGAACCTGGATACCAGCAACGGCCCGGACCTGCGGGTTTGGCTGACCGATGCCCCCGTGAAGGAAGGCAAGGCGGGCTGGCACGTTTTCGACGACGGGAAGTACGTCAGCCTCGGCAAGCTCAAGGGCAACAAGGGCGACCAGAACTACCCGATCCCCGCTGACGTGCAGCTCGCGGACTACACGAGCGTGACCATCTGGTGCGACCGGTTCGACGTCTCCTTCGGCGCGGCGGAGCTGGCCTAACGGCGACGGTGGTCTGCCCGGCGAGGGCAGGCAGACGCCTCGTCCGTCAAGGCCTCACGTCTGCACCGGGGCTGACGTGGCGGTGTGGGTGAGGCGGCTGCGCAGGGTCGCTTCGAAGTCTCCGGCCCGGGAGAGTTGGACGCGGAGCTTGTCGACCTGCTCTGCGGCGGCCTGCTGGTAGGTCCGTACGCGCTCCAGCAGGGCTTCCCGATCGTCGGCGTCGAGGTCGGCGCCGGCGTCGAGGCGGTCGGTGGCGTCGAGGAGGTCGCGCATCTGGTCGAGGGTGAAGCCGAGGGGTTTCATGCGGCGGATGACCATGAGCCGGGCGACGTCGGCTTCGGTGTAGAGGCGGAAGCCGCCCTGGGAGCGGGCGGAGGGGACGACCAGGCCGGTCTCCTCGTAGTGCCGGATGGTGCGCAGGGACAGCTCGGTGCGCGCGGCGACCTCGCCGATCTGCATGTGCTTGCCGTCCACGCCCGTGCTCCTCTGGCCCTTCTCGTCGTCGTCGGCGGCCTCGGCCCGGTGGGCGCCACCATTCTCTACTCTAACGTTAGGGTAGAGTTGCCTGGTGGTGAGGGTGGCCGGCCGCTGTCCCGCCGTTGCCGTGTCGGGGCCGATGCCGCCCCCGGCGAACCTTCCGATTCTTGCAGGAGAGACGCGTGCGCGAGCCCATGACGCCCGGCGCCGCCGCCTGCCCGCCGTGACGCTCCGCCCCCGGACGTGAGGTAAGGCCGCGCCCTCGCGCAGGCCCGCCCCGTCCGCTCTCGACTTCCGGCTCCGCAGCTCGCGAAGCCGACCCGCGGGGTGCCGGCCCGGCCCCTCCGCGTCCTCCCGCACGACCCGGCCTGCCGCAAGGGCGTGCCCGAGTACGACAGGTTCCGTCTCCCTTGTCTTCTGCTGTCACCGCTGTGTCCCCGGCCGCGCGTCTACGCGGCCTGAAGCCCGACTGGCTGTCCGATCCGAAGGTCTGGCGCACCGAAGTCCTCGCGGGCCTGGTCGTCGCCCTGGCGCTGATTCCCGAGGCGATCTCGTTCTCGATCATCGCCGGTGTCGACCCGGCCATCGGCCTTTTCGCCTCCTTCACCATGGCCGTCGTCATCTCGATCGTCGGCGGACGCCGGGCGATGATCTCCGCCGCCACCGGTGCCGTCGCCCTGGTGATCGCTCCGCTGAACCGGGAGCACGGCTTCGGCTACCTCGTCGCCGCCGTCATCCTCGCCGGCCTCTTCCAGATCCTCCTGGGCGCGCTCGGGGTGGCGAAGCTGATGCGGTTCATCCCCCGCTCGGTGATGGTCGGCTTCGTCAACTCCCTCGCCATCCTGATCTTCATGGCCCAGGTGCCGGAGATGCGGAACGTCCCCTGGCCGGTCTATCCGCTGCTCATCGGCGGCCTCGCGCTCATGGTGTTCTTCCCGAAGATCACCACTGTGGTCCCCGCGCCGCTCGTCTCGATCGTCATCCTCACCGTGATCACGGTGGCGGCCGGCATCGCCGTCCCGACGGTGGGCGACAAGGGCGAGCTGCCGTCGTCCCTGCCGGTGCCGGGCCTGCCCGACGTGCCGTTCACCCTGGACACGCTGACGACCATCGCGCCGTACGCGTTCGCCATGGCGCTGGTCGGGCTGATGGAGTCGCTGATGACCGCGAAGCTCGTCGACGAGATCACCGACACCCACTCGAACAAGACCCGGGAATCCATCGGCCAGGGCATCGCCAACGTCGTCACCGGCTTCTTCGGCGGCATGGGCGGCTGCGCCATGATCGGCCAGACGATGATCAACGTGAAGGTCTCCGGCGCCCGCACCCGCCTGTCCACCTTCCTCGCCGGGGCGTTCCTGATGGTGCTGTGCATCGTCTTCGGCCCGGTCGTCTCCGACATCCCCATGGCCGCCCTCGTCGCGGTGATGGTCATGGTGTGCTTCGCGACCTTCGACTGGCACTCCATCGCCCCCAGGACCCTCAAGCGGATGCCCGCGGGCGAGATCGCCGTCATGGTGATCACCGTCGCCTGCGTCGTCGCCACCCACAACCTCGCCATCGGCGTCGTCGTCGGCTCGGTCACCGCCATGGTCGTCTTCGCCAAGCGCGTCGCCCACCTCGCCGACGTCACCGCCGTGGTCGACCCCGACAACACCACGGTCGTCTACCGGGTCACGGGTGAACTGTTCTTCGCTTCCTCCAATGACCTCGTCGGCCGGTTCGACTACGTGCGAGACCCGCAGAGGGTCGTCATCGACCTGTCCGGGGCCCACATCTGGGACGCCTCCTCGGTCGCCGCCCTCGACGCCATCGAGCACAAGTACGCCCAGCGCGGCAAGACCGTCGAGATCACCGGCCTCAACACCCCCAGCGCCGACCTTCACCGCAGGCTCAGCGGCGAGCTCGCCGCCGGTCACTGACGATCACCGGCGCCACCCCCGGCCCCCGGCCGCCGAGCCGGAGGGCCGGGCTCGCACGTCAGGAGTCCGGTCCGCGCCCGAGCCTGGCCGAGGTGGAGGTGCGGCGCTGCTTCCAGCGACGTCGTGCCCGGTCACCCACCTCTCCGACCGCTGCCAGCAGGGCCGCGGAAGCAGCGCATCCCGGGATCGACGCGGGCTGCCCCACGGCCATTCCCGCCAGCCACAGGACGGCGGTGAGCGTCGCCCACCAGGCCACGAGCGGCCAGGACGGCAGCAGCCGAGAACGCCGAGGGCTCATGCGGTGCCCTCGACCTTGCCCAGGGAGAACGCGGCCAGCAGGCACCCGGTCACAGCGAGGACCGTGATAACGGCCCAGCCACAGAGGCGCATAGGTGCGAGCTGGTGACGCAGGCGGGCCGGGGCCCAGCCGGCAGCCATGGGAGCCCGGCAGGCAGCAGGGTTACTGAGAAGGCCATCAGGCCGATCCACTGCCAGGTCATGATCGGGGCTCCCGGCACACCGCGCGCTCTCTTCTTGACGCGTTCCTTACACCCTATGCAGCACACCGCGCACGCCTCGGCCGGTCTCAGCGGCCGCCCGCCCGCTTGGGCCCGATGCCATGGCCGGGCGGTGACGGCGGGAGCCGGCCGGCAGACGGGCCGGTGGCCCTGGCGGACTCCTCGTGCTCCTCGTGCGGGGCCTGGGACAGCTCGCGGCGCCAGTCGGCGAACCGGCCTCGGATCGCGGCAGCCACTTGTGCGTCGATTCCATAGGCGGCGAACTGCTTGTCGGTGTGATGCTCCACTCGGGCGAGGGCGGAGACGTACTCCGACAGGTTAGGTTCGGCCTCGTTCAGAGCGGCGAGTTCGAGCAGGCGGGCGCGGCTGTACCCGGCTCGCAGGAGTGCGTCGACATCGATGGCGTCGCGCACCTCGGCCCGGCCGAACAGGGCGCCGGTCTTCGCGGCCGCCAAGTCGTCCAGATGGAGGACGGGACCGAGGTCCGAGTCGACGGGTGGATGGTGCAGGAGATCACCGACGAGCTTGACCTTGGACTGCGCGCCGGTCCCCGGATCGGTGACGTGCAGGCGTGCGTACACCTGGGCCTGCTGCGTGACCTGGACCTTGTACCCGGCCGACTCATACGCCTCGACGAGCCGGGCAATCGCCTGAGGAAGCTCGCCCTCGGCGCGTGCGATCGGAGTGAAAAGGTCGACATCATCGCTGACCCGGCTGACGAGACGGTGGGCCTGGACGGCGTACCCGCCGGCGAGCCGGTAGCCGAAGTCCTTCGCGAGCGCTTCCAGACCGATGCGGATGAGCCGATGGTGCAGGTCTTCCACTACGCGGCCGCCGCCGACGTGCTGGCGAGCCCGGGGAAACGGGCCTCCCAGGCGGCTCTCGCCGGACCGGGCAGGAACAGGGTGCGCCAGTGGGTCCGCAGCATGTCCACGTTGAGGTGGGCGTGCAGGTCCTCCGGCGTCTGCGCCTCGCGGATCACCCGCTCGTACATCAGCAGCACGTCAGCGTCGTCGGCCAGGTCGAATTCGTAGTGCGGGCCCCAGTCCAGATGCCTGGGCAGGACCACGATGCCGCTCCCCGGACCCCTCAGCTGCCCGAGCGAGTCCGGCAGGGCATACGGCCGGAGCTGTGCGTACCTGCTGCTCATGCTCCCCAGCATGCCCGAAACCGCAGCACCGCGGTACACATACCTGCGGACGCGGCGTCTCGGCAGCCGGCCGAGTGCAAAGCCGCCTCTGCGCTGGGCGCGCATGGTCTGGCCTAGCGGGCGGGCCATCGGCTCCGCAGAAGAGGCGCGAAACCAGCCCCGAGCCAACCTCGCCGACCGGCGCCGCCGAGCCGTGGTGCTGTGTGCGCCGGGCCGATTTCGCGGGCACCATCAGGCCCAGACGGATGCGAGAAAGAAGCGTCAGCGCACTGCACGTATCGCCCACTCTGCCCGTAACGCACACTGGAACCCTGTCCGGTTTGCTCTCCGCGGGCTGCTGACCTGCGGTTTCCTTTCACATGTTTTTGCTAGATCGTATTCCGATGACGAAACACGTTGAAGGAAAAGCCGCGGATCCCCGATTCGTCACCGAGGATCCGCTGCCGCGGCCCGCCGACCTCATCTGCCGGGCAGGGGGCTGTCGGCGCGCGCTCTGTGGTTTTGCATGACGGCTGGCCGGGTGCTCGGTCGGTCCCCTCGGTACCTCTAGCGCTGCCTGTGCTGGGTCTGGACATCACGAGCTGGGCGGCTGGCCATAGTGCCGGAAGCAGGGTGTTCCGGTGGGTCGCCCGGGAGCCACTGCGCCAGCAGGTATTCGGCAGTGGCAGCGTTGCCGTGTGCGTTCAGAGGCTGGATCGGCATCGAGGACGAAGCCGTTGCGGTCAGTTGTTCAGCAACGACGTGAGGTACGAGCAGGGCGGCCGTGCCAGCGGTGGGGTTGAAGGCGATCTGGTAGGAGGCGATGACCGAGGCTTCCCAGGCGGTGAGCGGGTCCTGGGCACGCTCGCCGAAGCGAATGTGAGTGAGTGGGGGCACTTTGACGCCGACGTGGCGCCAGGGTGACTTCATGCTTCGGACCGCATGTACGCGTGCCTGGACAGTCCACTCTGCTGTGAGTTGACTGAAGGACTCCAGCGCCTCTGCCAGCCCTTTTCGTCGGCGACCGAAGGCATCTCGTACGACGCATGAAACGGTGAAGTCGTGGTCTTCCAGCCGGCTCCAGGACCATGTGGCACTGTGGCTCCACTCGAACCAGGCGCGCTGAAAGGTGCGCGCTGCATCGGTACCCAAACCAGCATAGGACGGTCCGGGAGCGAACTCTGGCTTGGGTAGGTGCCGTACTGCTGAGGCTTCGTGCAGGGAGGTTGGCTGGAGCAGGGAGGCGAAGGCGCGCCGTTGCTCTTCGAGGACCAGGAGAAACTGCCGTTGCAGATCAGCGGCCCAAGGGGCGAGGTATGGGAACTCAGAGACGGCCTCGTTGCTCTCCACCAGGTAGGTGTGGAGTCGACGCCAGTGCTCGTATCGGTGGGTGCGGATCCCGCGGGCACGTTCGTAGCGCGCGAACTCCTCGGTCCGGTCTTCCTCGGCGACACCGTCGTCGTCTGACGAGGGCGGTGGGAACTCGCCTGTCGCCAGGGTTGCGGCGGCGTCGCGCTCCTCGTCGAGGTCTTCCAGGGAATCGCCTTCGCGATCGAGCCAAAGGCCGAGTGTCGCGATCGCGGCCACGGCTGCTCCCAGAGAAAGAATGGGGCTGTCGACTGGCAGCGGCCAGCGGTGCAGAGCCGCCCCACGGCTTCATGGAAAGGGAGCGCGACCTCCATCGTTCCGTGCCTTGCACGAAGCTTCCCGCACTCCCGGGTTCCATGGAGCTTGCCTCTCCCTGACACCGAGCTATAGGAAGTGAGGGTAATCTCTCCAGTTGGCCCCAGCGGAATCTCCTTGGAGAACACCCTGCCGAGGACGAGGGGACGGGTTTCGGGCTCCCCGTTGTGCGGGGCGGCCAGATCACCCAACTGCTTCAGGTTTTTTGAGGAGTGTGGGTTCATCTTCTTTGGTCCTTGCGTGGTCTACGGGTCCCGGGAGGATCGCGCCGGCTCCTCAGGGCGGATGGTCATGGTGCATGGCGCGGCCGGGTGGCATCAGGCGCAGGCGTTGTCGCTGTGACCCCTCTCGGCTGGGTCCAGGGAGGCGGCGAGACGGTCGGCTCCGTGAGGTGCTGAGTTTCAGGCGGCCAGACCGAGGTTTAGGGCCCTGGCTGCCTGCCCGAGCGACCCAGGCATGAGGTGCCGGTAGATCTTGAACGTGATGTCGATGCTCTTGTGGCCCATCCATTCGGCGACATCCGTGATGGGGATGCCATGGCTGAGGCAGTTCGAGGCGAAGAAGTGACGGAGGCTGTAGATGACCACGCCGTCAGGGATGGCGAGTTTCTGCTCCTTCTTGAGCCGCTGCCATTGGTTTTGCAGGAGATATGGCTGGAACGGGCGGGTGGTGTCCTTGGGGTGCCGGAGGAGGTAGCCATCGGTGGTGCCGTGCTTGTCGACGTACCGCTCGATGGCGTCCTTGATGCGCGGAGGAAGCGGGACGTCGCGGTACTCACCGGGTCTTCGGTGTTTGAGCGGTCCGTACGTCTTGGTGGTCTGATTGACCTGCTCAGTGACCCGGTAGACATCATCGGCCACGATGTTGCGGATGTTGGCCGCAGCGGCCTCGCCGTTGCGCAAGCCGCAGCCACTCATCAGGCCGACGAGCAGCTGGAAGGAGTCGTCGCCGCCGGAACGTATCGCTGCGAGCTGGCCTGGGGTCGGGATGACGCTAGGACTTGGCGTGTACTGAGGAGGGTTGACGCCTCGTAGAGGGTTCTCATCGAAGATGCCCAGGCGATGCGCATCATGCAAGATGGAAGCGAGCTTGTCGAAGGCGTTCGATTGTGTGGCCGCGCCGACGCAGGAAGTCTCCATATTGCGTACGAAGCCTTCGACCACCTTGTGGTCGAAGCTGTCCATGCGCCGGCTTCTGAGCGCTGGTAGGAGGTGGTTCTCCAGCAAGGAGTCGAGGTGCCTGGCTGAAGACTCAGCCAGACGGCGCTGCCCTGCCCGCCACTCGGCAACGTACTCGCCAAATGACATGCGTCCGAACTTCTCGATGCGTTCGTGCTTCGCCTGACTGTGGGGTCTTCTCCTCTTTGTGTCGTAGATCTCGGTGAGCCTTCCGATGGCCTTCTCTTGGGTTTCGAAGCCAGATTCCTGAATCTGGCGTCCCGATGTGCCTCGGAACCGAATCTTGTAGTCGTGCGGACACTTCGACCACCTGGTCTGTGGGTGATCGCATGACTTGAAGAACGTTCCCATCCCGCGAGCCAGGTTCCTCGTGGCCACCTTGTGATCTTCCTTCGTTGCGTGGGTGTGCTTTCAGCGGCGGTTGGGTCTACGTGGGACTGGGCAACTTCCTTTGTCCGATCCACGCTTGGACCTCGGACGCCTTGAATTGGATCTTCGCGTTGCGGCCCGTGCCGAACTTGTAGGGCGTCAGGCCCGATCGCGCTGCCTCTCGATAGACCCAGACCAGCGACATGTTGAGGTGCGCCGCAAGTTCCTTCGCGGTCATGAACTGCGCTGGCATGGCGCCCCTTTCGTTTGCTGGAACTTCGTGAGATCGATGGTATGGAGAATCCCCGGTTTGGCTAACCGGCGATCATCGGCTATGCATGAAGGGTCATCCGCCGGGTTGCCGCAGCGTGGGCTGCTCGGCGCGTCCAATCGGTCGGCGGGAGTTCGGTTCGCCCCGGGGGCCGTTCTGGAGCCTGTGCTGAGAGCTCTGGACGGTGGGGGTGCACGTCACGCGGCCAGACCGGCGTTGAGGAGCTTGGCGGCTGTGCCGATCGAGCCGGGCATGAGGTGTCGGTAGATCTTGAAGGTGATGTCGATGTTGTTGTGTCCCATCCATTCGGCGACGTCGGTAATGGGGATGTTGTGCCTGAGGCAGTTCGAGGCGAAGAAGTGGCGGAGGCTGTAGATGACCATGCCGTCGGGTATGTCGAGTTCGCCCCGCCTCTTGAGCCGCTGCCACTGGTTCTGCAGGAGGTACGGCTGGAAGGGCCGCCGGCCAGGGTCCTGCGGGTGGCGCAGGAGGTAGCCGTCTGTGGTGCCGTGCTTGTCGGCATACCACTCGATGGCGTTCTTGGTCCGTTGGGGAAGCGGGACGTCGCGGTATTCGCCGAGCTTGCGGTGCTTGAGTCGGTCGTACGTCTTGGTCGACTGGTTGACCTGCTCGGTGACGCGGTAGACGTCGTCAGCCACGATGTTGTTGACATTGACAGCGGCCGCCTCGCCATTGCGTAGCCCGCAGCCGCTCATCAGGTCCACCACGAGTCGGAAGGTGTCGTCCCCGGCTCCCCGCAGGATCTGGAGCTGGGCAGGGGAGGGGATGACGGCACGCTTGGGGTCGTACTGAGGTGGCTTGACACCCAAGAGGGGGTTGTCGTCGAAGAGCCCCAGGCGATGTGCGTCGAGGAGTATCGACTTCAGCTTGTCGAAGGCGTTCGACTGGGCTGCGAGTCCCGCGCCGTTGCGTTCCATAGTCCGGATGAACCCGTCCACCACCTTGTGGTCGAAGGTGCTCATGCGGCGGGTGGCGAGGGCGGGGAGAATGTGGTGCTGGAGGAGTGAGTCGAGGTGGCTGAGGGACGCCGCTGCAAGGTGCCGCTGGCCGGCCTTCCACTCGGCGGTGTACTCCCGGAACCGCATCTGGCCGTACTTCTCGAGGCGCTCGCTCTTCGCCTGGTTCGCGGGGGCGACCTTCTTCGCTTTGTAGACACTGGTCAGTCGGTCGATGGCCTCGTCTTGCGTCAGGAAGCCCGACTCCTCGACCTGTTTGCCGCTGGGAGCCCGGTAGCGGACCTTGTAGAGGTGCGGGCACTTCGCCCAGCGGGATGCCTGGTGCTCGCAGTCCTTGAAGAAGGTGCCCATGCCTCGGGCGAGTGTCTTGGCTGGCATGTGCCTGGGACTCCTCGGATGCCGATGCTGACGGTTTGCTGACCGTCAGCGATCCGAGACCCATTTGACCTGCGAAAACGTTCCTGTGTCGCGCTTTGTTCTGGAACTGGATCGGCCGCTCGCACGACGACATCGCGCAGGCCCGCGAGGCCTGGATGAACGGGTCCCGATTCGGTGAGGTGAAGGGCTACGACGGCCCTCCGCTTCCTGCTCCGGATCTTCCTCCGACGCATCTGAAGCCGCGCGGTCGAGTCCGCTGACCTGCGGTTATTCGGACGTCCGACGGCGTGAACACCTACGGAAGGGAAAGGCTCAGCACTCCCGAGAGAGGAGCGAGGAACGCGCCTTCCTCGTTGCCCCCAGGTACTCGGTACATCCGTGCGGTCTGTTGGTGTGGTGGCGTGTGTTCAGGGTGCGGTCGCGCGGGTTGGCGGGGGGAAGTAGGAATCGAGCGCGCCGCGGCGACGGATGTCGAGGGTGGCGCAGTGGAATGACCCGCCGAACGGCGCGTAGTGCAGGAGGTCGCAGGGGACGGGCTCGAAGCCCCACCTCTCCAAGGCGCGCAGCATGCGGGTGTGGTGGCGTTCCGCGATCACGCGTTCGCCGTCGATGACGAGGACGTTCATGCTCAGCCACTTCCCGCACATGGAGGTGATTTTGAGCAGCCGTTCAGGGAGCGGATCGGGCTCGGGCGCGATCAGCACGTCCCACCCGTCGAGAACCGCGGGCAGGCGGTCGGCGTCGACGTACTCCGGATTCACCAGCACCTTGCCCGGGGCGAGGGGGAGGAACGTCGTGTCGATGTGCATCGGCGTACGGCAGCGGCTCTCGATCTCGTGGATGCGGTAGTCGGGCCCCAGGTGGCGGCGCAGCCACTCGATGCCCATACGGTTGGTCACGTTGCTCCGCTGGGCGAACAGGTCACGGCCCGCCCGCACGAAATCCGCCGCGTCGAAGACCGGCTCGAACTCCGTGGTCAGGTAGCGCACCTGCTCGTCAGCCCCGGGGACCTGGTAGTCCGCGTCGAACAGGGCCTCGGTGAGCTGCGGCTTGGGGGCCGACGTCCAGCGGGCGCCACGGCGGAAGTAGTCCTTGACGAGTGAGCGGTAGGAGAAGGTCTCGTAGTACCGGCACGGCCAGGCCATCGGGGTTTCGATGATCTCGTCACCGATCACCAGCAGACTGTCACGCGGACAGCTGTTGGCGAACCCGCGTGACGGCCAGTCGGGAGTGGCGTACCGCTGGCGGTGGTCAACAGGGTCGGGGCGCCTGACCGTCACACCCAGGGACTGCAGCAGGGCGATGAACCGGTCGAGTTCACGCTGGGCCGGCTCGACGATGGCGCGGGGATAGCGGACGCCGGCGGCCAGCCCCTGCAGCCGTCCCGCCCACGCCGGGACGTTGCAGGTCACGATCGGATGCCTCGACGGGAACGTCGCACCTTCCAGGCGCCCGACCACGACCTCCTCCAGCGGGTCCCATTCATTGTGCGAGCAGACCGGCGACGCGAGGGAGTGCACGCTGTCGTCGGCGGTTACGATCCGTGGCGATGACATCAGGCCTGAACTCCCCTCGTCCCAGCCGCTACCTCTCTGCCCCGCAACCGGGCACCCCAGGTGGAGCGGCGCCCCGTACAACCACGATGAAGGATCGTGGCGTGCTGCGCGCGCTGGGCGTACTGAGAAGGACCTGGTCGGTTTCGCTTGCGCAGGCTGCTGATCTCGGCGTCCCGCCTGGTTTCGCCGAGGGTCGTCCTGCCCTGCTCGGCGACGCGGGCGTCATGCAGCGGCGCAGACGGTCGAACGCGGCGGGGTGGAGCGCGGCCGGGTTCTGCACGGGAAGCGGGTCGCGGTCTGCCGAGATGACGTCCCTGCCCTGGGCGTTCGGCAGGTAGGTGCCGCAGAGGCCGGGCCGTCCGTTGACCGGGTCTCTGGGATACGCGACGCCGCTGCCGGGTGGGCCGCCATGCGGCAATCGGGCCGGCCCGAGCCGAGGCGCCCGCCCGGGCCGTTCACACGCGTCGGACAGCCAATCGTGACGGCAGGATCCGGCCCCGCCGAACAACATTGCCGGCCTGTACACCACTTGTCGGCCGGTGATCGGCTCAGTGGTTGTGGTGCGGCCGAGTGCGTATGGGGTAGTCGGCGTAGTCGGAGCAGTCGGGATTGCGGCAGGGGCCGGGCTCCCAGACGGGGACGAAGACCCCCAGGGTCTTGTGCCGTCGTTTGATCACCGTGTCGACAGGGCGCTTGCAGGTCGGGCAGAAGATCCTGCCCTGCGGCCCGGTCTCGTGTTGGTCTTTGCCCATTCTTTAACAATAGTCCGTGACGGGGGACCGTGGTAGTCATCCCTGGTCGCCAGCCGGTGCGGGGGCCCCAGTTCAGTGCGACGGTCGCGGCGGGTCGTCGGGTGGCTCATCTCGCTCTGTCCCGGCCTGCCGATCGTCCTCGGAGGCGGTGGTCTGCTCGGTCTCGGCGCCGCCGACTCCTGGCTGGTGGTTCGGGGCGGGCAGCCGCAGGCTGAACAGGATGGACAAGGCGAGCACGGCGGCGATGACGGCCAGGCTGACGGGCGAGGGGATCTCGGGGATCGCGGGGCTGATCATCTTGTGGGATGCCTGGAGGATGAGCTTGATGCCGATGAAGGAGAGGATCACCGCGAGGCCGGTGTTGAGGTAGTGGAAGCGGTCGAGGAGGCCGGACAGCATGAAGTACAGGGCGCGCAGGCCGAGGATGGCGAAGGCGTTGCTGGTGTAGACGATGAAGGCGTCGTCGCTGACCGCGAGGACGGCTGGGACACTGTCGACGGCGAAGATCAGGTCGGCAGCCTCGATCGCCGCCACCACCGCGAGCAGCGGCGTGGCCACGAGCTTGCCGGCCTCCCTGACGAAGAACTTCGCTCCCGCGTACTCGTCCCGGACAGGGATGATCCTTCGCAGCATCCGCACTGCGAAGCTGTTGCCCGGGTCGAACGTCTCTTCTTCCTCTCGGAGCAGCTTGTACGTGCTGTAGAAGAGGACGGCGGCGAAGGCGTACAGGACCGCGGTGAAGCGGCTGACCACGGCCACGCCGAGGGACAGGAAGATGCCACGGAAGACCAGGGCGCCGATGACGCCGAAGAAGAGTACGCGGTGCTGGTAGGCGCGGGGCACCTTGAAGTAGCCGAAGATCACGGCGAACACGAAGAGGTTGTCGACCGACAGGCTCTTCTCCAGCAGCCAGGCCGTCGTGTACTCCGTGCCGGCGGTCGTTCCGAGGACGAGGAAGACGACCGCGCCGAAGACCAGGGCGAGACCCACCCACAGCCCGCTCCAGGCGGCTGCCTCTTTGAAGCCGATGACGTGCGCGCTGCGGTGGGCCAGCAGGTCCACCGCCAGCGACACCACCACCGTCGCGGCGAACGCAACCCACAGCCAGAGCGGGACCTCAAGCACGTCGGCCACCATCCCCGCGGCCGGTGCCGGACGCACCGACCCTTATAAGCGAGTCTGAGGCATCGCGCCCCCGGCGTCGCGGCGGCAGCGGCAGGCGGCGGCAGGCAGCGGCAGGCGGCGGCAGGCAGCCGCGAGGCCGGGAGTCTCCATGACCGCACTCGGCGTGCCGGCCTCTGCCCGACCGCCAGGTGTGCGCCCTGCTCAGCCGGACCGGTCTCCGCCGCCGGCCCGCCTTCACCGCGCTCGTGGGAACTCCTCCGTGGCCGCTCTCAGCCTGTCCGGCACCGGCGGTTCCCGGCAGAGAGCCGACGGGGCCGTCGCCGCGGGGCGACCCGGCCCCCTCACCGCCCACGCGTCCGGGACGTACGGGCATCCGCGAAGAGCTGTTCGGTCCAGGGACAGGCCAGGGAACAGAGCCAGGCACAAGTACAGGACTGGCACGTGGCCGTGGTCAGCCGGGAGAGCGCAAGGGAACTGCGAAGTGACCCATCCGGCCCTTACCACGACGCTTCTGCTGTGCCAGCGTCTTGGACGGCAGGCGCACTTACGGCCATCGGGACCAGTGCCCGTGGAAATCGGGAGGGGCGCATGCCGGCTGGGCGGTCAGGCGGTTCGCATTCCTGTGACGCGGGATGTCGCACGCCTCGGCCACGCCGGCCCGGCGCCCCGCTTGCCGCCCGCGACCACACACGACGGAGGAAGCATGCGCGAGGACGAGCGCTCTGAAGGCGTACCGCTGACCGACCAGGAGCTCGGTGCGCTCGACGCGCACTGGAGGGCCGCCAACTACCTGTCGGTCGGCCAGATCTACCTGATGGACAACCCTCTGCTGAAGAAGCCGCTGGAACCGGCGCACATCAAGCCGCGGCTGCTCGGACACTGGGGCACCTCCCCGGGCCTCAACCTCGTGCACACCCACCTCAACCGCGTCATCAAGCGGTACGGCGTCGACGCGCTGTGCGTCTGGGGGCCCGGACACGGCGGGCCGGCCGTCCTCGCCAACTCCTGGCTGGAAGGCAGCTACAGCGAGATCTACCCCGACGTGAGCCGCGACGAGGACGGCATGGCCCGGCTGTTCCGGCAGTTCTCCTTCCCCGGCGGTGTGCCGAGCCATGTGGCGCCCGAAACCCCCGGCTCGATCCACGAGGGCGGCGAACTGGGCTACTCCCTGTCACACGCCTACGGCGCCGCCCTGGACAACCCGGACCTGCTGGTGGCATGCGTCGTCGGCGACGGTGAGGCGGAGACGGGGCCGCTCGCCGCCTCCTGGCATTCCAACAAGTTCCTCGACCCCGTCCACGACGGAGCGGTCCTGCCCGTCCTCCACCTCAACGGATACAAGATCGCGAACCCCACCGTGCTCGCCCGCCTCCCGGAGGCGGAACTCGACCAACTGCTGCGCGGCTACGGCCACGACCCCCTGCACGTCACCGGCGACGACCCGCACCAGGTCCACCGGGCCATGGCCGCCACGATGGACACGGCCCTCGACCGCATCCGGCGCATCCAGCAGCAAGCCCGGACCGGCGCCCCCGTCGGACGGCCGCGCTGGCCGGTGATCGTCCTGCGCACGCCGAAGGGCTGGACCGGACCCGCCACGGTCGACGGCGTCCCCGTCGAGGGCACCTGGCGTGCCCACCAGGTGCCCCTGGCGGGCGTCCGCGACGACGACGGCCACCGGGCCCAGCTGGAAGCGTGGCTGCGTTCGTACCGTCCTGAGGAGCTCTTCGACCAGACCGGCCGGCCGAGCCCCCAGGTACTGGAATGCGTCCCGGAGGGAGTACGGAGGCTCGGTGCGACCCGCCACGCCAACGGCGGCCTGCTTCTACGGGACCTCCCCCTGCCCCGGCTCGAACGCTTCGCCGTGCCCGTGGACCAGCCAGGCGAGACCCTCCACGAGCCCACCGCGGTACTCGCAGACCTGCTGGAGAACGTCATGGCCGCCACCGGCGAGCGCCGCGACTTCCGTCTCGTCGGCCCCGACGAGACCGCCTCCAACCGCCTCCAGGCCGTGTACGGAGCGAGCGGCAAAGCCTGGCAGGAACCGCAACTGGCCACCGACGAGCACCTCGACCGGCACGGCCGGGTCATGGAGATCCTCTCCGAGCACACCTGCCAGGGCTGGCTGGAGGGTTACCTTCTGACCGGACGTCACGGGCTGTTCTCCTGCTACGAAGCCTTCGTCCACATCGTCGACTCCATGGTCAACCAGCACATCAAGTGGCTCAAGACCTCCCGCGCCCTGCACTGGCGCGCACCTGTCGCCTCCCTCAACTACCTGCTCACGTCCCACGTGTGGCGCCAGGACCACAACGGCTTCTCCCACCAGGATCCCGGATTCGTCGACCACGTCCTCAACAAGAGCCCCCAGGTCGTCCGCGTCTACCTGCCGCCGGACGCCAACACCCTGCTGACCGTCGCCGACCACGCGCTGCGCAGCCGAGACCAGGTGAACGTGATCGTCGCCGGCAAGCAGCCCTGCTTCGACTGGCTCTCCCTCGACGACGCCCGCGCCCACTGCGCCCGCGGAGCCGGAGTGTGGGAGTGGGCGGGTACCGAGGACGGAACCTGCGAACCGGACGTCGTCCTGGGCTGTGCCGGTGACGTCCCCACCCAAGAGGTCCTCGCGGCGGCCGGCCTGCTGCGGCACCATCTCCCTCAGCTCGTCGTACGTGTGGTGAACGTCGTCGACATGACCCGTCTCATGCCCCACGAGGAGCACCCGCACGGCATGACCGACCGGGAGTACGACGCCCTGTTCACCCGGGACAAGCCGGTGATCTTCGCTTACCACGGCTACCCCTGGCTCGTTCACCGTCTCGCCTACCGCCGCGCCGGCCATCCGAACCTGCACGTACGCGGCTACAAGGAGGTGGGCACCACCACGACCCCCTTCGACATGGTCGTACGCAACGACCTCGACCGCTACCGCCTCGTCATGGACGTGATCGACCGCGTGCCCGGCCTGGCTGTACGAGCTGTGGGCGTGCGCCAGGCCATGGCCGACGCCCGCACCCGCCACCACGCCTTCATCCGCGAACACGGCACCGACCTACCCGAGGTCACCGATTGGAGCTGGAACAACGGCCGGCAGTCGGCATGATCCCCTCGTCGGCGTCGTACACCACTGGATGTCTCGACAGGCCGCCGAGGCCCCCTGGCGCAGCCTCCCCCGACGCGCGGCACGTACGGGAGCCGTCGCCGCCTGCCCGCGTACAGCGCAGCAGTCCCGCCGCCAGAATCAGGCCGGGCCCCGGCCACTGCCCTTGATCTACGCTCGGGGCCGTCCGCTCGGCCGTTAGGCTGTCATGGTAAGGGCGGATGATCGACGGAGGAGGCGCAGTTGGGCGTGGAAGAGCCGCTGTCGCGGATGCCCCAGATGCGGCTCGACGAGCTGCTGGAGGAACTGCAGGCGCGCATCAACGCGGCGCGCGGCACCCGGGACCGGGTACACAGCCTGTTGGAGGCGGTCGTCTCGGTCGGCCGCGAACTGGACCTCTCCCAGGTGCTGCGGCGCATCGTGGAAGCCGCCGCGCTGCTCGTCGACGCCCAGTACGCGGCGCTTGGAGTGATCGGGCCGGACGGCCGGACCCTGTCGCAGTTCCTCACCGTCGGCCTCACCGAGGAGGAGATCGCGGAGATCGGCCCGCTGCCGGCCGGACACGGCATCCTGGGTGAACTCATCCGCAAACCCGAGCCGCTGCGCCTGACGGACCTCGGCGCCCATGAGGCGTCCTACGGTTTCCCTGCCCACCACCCGCCCATGCGCACCTTCCTGGGCGTGCCCATCCGGGTGCGCGACGAGGTCTTCGGCAATCTCTATCTGACCGACAAGCACGGGGGTGTGGACTTCGATGCCGAGGACGAGTCGGTGATCTCCACGCTGTCCGTCGCCGCCGGTGTCGCCATCGACAACGCGCGCCTGTACGAGGCGTCGCAGCGGCAGCAGCGCTGGCTCCGGGCAAGCGCGGAGATCACCAACAGCCTCCTCTCCGGCAGCCCGCGGCTGGCGGTGCTGGAGCTCATCGCCTGCCGCGCCCAGGAGATCACGGGGGCTGCGCTCGCTGACGTCTCCGTGCCCGTCGCCGGGACGGACGGCCTGATCGTGGAACTGGCCGTCGGAGCGGATGACACCACCCGCAACGGGTTGATGGTCCCGGTCGAGGGCACCCTTTCCGGCGCCGCGTACAAGTCCGGCGCGCCTGTGACCACCGTCGGCCTCGCGCAGGACGACCGGTACGCCGCCGGCCCCCGCCGCTTCGACGGGCTGGGCCCTGCGGTAGCCGTGCCCCTGGGCACAGCCGCCAAGGACACCCGCGGTGTCCTGTTGCTGGCCCGGCAGCAGGGAGACCCGGCTTTCACCGAAGCAGAGCTGGATCCGCTGCTGGCCTTCGCCGGACAGGCGGCGCTCGCCCTGGAGCTGGCCGAGCGCCGCAGCGACGCCGAGCAGCTCGCCCTTCTGGAGGACCGCGACCGCATCGCCCGTGACCTCCACGACCTGGCCATCCAGCGGCTGTTCGCGACCGGCATGACCCTGCAGAGCGCGGCGCGACTCGTGCAGCACGAGGGCGCCGCCGAACGGGTTTCGCGGGCCGTCGGGGACCTCGACGAAACCATCAAGATCATTCGCTCCACCATCTTCGGCCTGCGCACCCGCGAGGAGGACACCGGGCCGAGCCTGCGTGCACGGGTCGCCCGCACCGTCGGCGAGATGGCGACCACGCTCGGATTCCCACCCCGTTTGAGCATGGAGGGCCTGCTCGACACGGACGTACCGCCGCAGGTGGCCGATCATGTCACGGCAGCCCTGACCGAAACGCTCAGCAACGCCGCCCGCCACGCCCGCGCCACCCGGGTCGAGGTCACCCTCCAGGCCACCTCCGAAGAGGTCGTCCTCACCGTCACGGACAACGGCTGTGGCATCCCCGCCGACGGCAGGCGCAGCGGCCTGAGCAATCTTGAGGAGCGGGCGCGCAGCGTGGGCGGCGCCCTGGAGATCGTCTGCCCCGAGGAGGGAGGCAGCCGGGTGGTGTGGCGCGCGCCTCTTGTCTCCGGCCCCGCTGGGTGACCGCCGGTTCCTCAGCCGGAGCGCATCCGATCCTCCCGGGTGGGACGGCGGACGGTGGCCGGTCTGCCGCCATCCTTCTGAGGGGGCACCGTGCAGCGGGTGCCCGCAGTCCCGGTGCTCGGGGCGTGTGCCGTCGCGGAACTCGGCAATCCGCGCGACAGGCAGGCCCCTAAACGGTGAACTGCATGCCCGTCACCAGGTCCGGCCGGATGCGCAACGCGGTTGGTGTGGAGGGGTGTTGCGCCCACGGGCGCAGACGGGCGGTGAAACGCGCGAGTTCCCTCTCCTCGGTGACCCGGCGGGCATATCCGGTGACCACAACGCTCCAGCCGAGGTGCGTCTCGGGGTCGATGACGTCAGCCTCGTAGGCCACCACGACACCTGCGGCCTGGGTGGGCGTCACGATGGAGGCGAGCGTGGCGCCGCCGTGCAACTGGATGATGATGTCATCGCCGTCCATGACATGGTTGACCGGGCGGATGGCCGGCAGTGCCTGATGCGTGAAGACGATGCGCCCGAACGAGATACTGCCGAGCAGCCGCAGGGCCTCGGCACGGCCGAGCTGTCCCATTCGTCGCGGCGCCACCGCCTCACGGTGGTCGTCCACCGTGGCACGCGCGGCTTCGTCCTTCATCGTGCTCACCTTCTGCTCCGGCTCGGCCCCGGACGGCTTCGCCGCCTCCGGCCAGCGTCTCCCCTCCCACGCTCGCCCGGTAGGGCCGAACGGACCCTCTCGGCCGTGCCGGTTGCCGGCGGTTCG
This sequence comes from Streptomyces sp. TN58, assembly GCF_001941845.1. NCBI lineage: Bacteria > Bacillati > Actinomycetota > Actinomycetes > Kitasatosporales > Streptomycetaceae > Streptomyces > Streptomyces sp. TN58. Next base: position 6,746,564 of record NZ_CP018870.1, read on the forward strand.
GAAGACCGGATCAGCCTCGACGCGCGCAACGGTCTACAGGTCCAGTCCCCGGCTGTATGAGGGCCATCCGGCCCTGGGCTACGGTCCCGCTCGCGCGGCAGGATGCGTGGGGAGCCCCCAGGGGCGGGAGAACTCGGCGAACACGGAGTGTGTGATGACGGACAGCAGCGGCACCCTCACCGAGAAGGAGCCGGTCAGGGTCTTCCTTCTCGACGACCACGAGGTGGTGCGTCGCGGCGTGCACGACCTCCTGGACGCCGAGCCCGATCTGACGGTGGTGGGTGAGGCGGGCACAGCGGAGCAGGCGCTGGTACGGGTGCCCGCACTGCGCCCGCAGGTCGCCATCCTCGACGTGCGGCTGCCGGACGGGGACGGAGTGAGCGTGTGCCGGGAGCTTCGCTCCCGTATGCCCGACCTGGCCTGTCTGATGCTGACGTCCTTCGACGACGAGGAGGCGCTGCTCGACGCGATCATGGCCGGTGCGTCCGGCTACGTCCTCAAGCAGATCACGGGCACGGATTTGGTCACTGCGGTGCGTACGGTCGCCTCCGGCCAGTCCATGCTGGACCCCGGCGCCACGGCACGGGTGATGGCCCGGCTTCGTGGCGGAGCGCCCCATGAAGAGCGGTCGCAGGGCCTGCCCGGCCTGACGGACCGGGAGCGGGAGATCCTCGCGCTGGTGGGGGAGGGACTGACCAACCGGGAGATCGGCAAGAAGCTGTACTTGGCGGAGAAGACGGTCAAGAACAACATCTCCCGGCTTCTGGCCAAGCTGGGCGTGGAGCGTAGGGTGCAGGCCGCCGTCATCGCCACCCAGGCACTGGCTGCCCGTGAGGGCCAGGGCGGTCCGGCCGAAGGGGAAGGCCGGCCACGAGGCTGACGCCGGTCCCACACACGTGGATGCGGACTCGTCAGACAGCCGCTGCCTGGTGCTCCGCCGGAGCTGAGCAGGGCCCGCGGTCGGCATCTCCCGAGGTACGAAGAACGCGAAGGGGCCCGGCAACAGGATGCCGGGTCCCTTCGCGCTACGGTTCCGGCGGCGTGTCACCCTCACGAGAATGCCTGACGGGCTTGTCTCTCACCCGGAGGGCGTCTGCTCGGCGGCCCGGGCGGTGCCGTTCGTCCCCGCCACGACGAGCTGTCAGTCGTGCGGTACCACGGCAACGGGGCAGGGGGCATGGTGCAGGGCGGCGTGGGCGACCGACCCGATGCGGGTACCGACGGGCGCGCGGCGCGTCCGTCGGCCGACCACGAGTAGCTGCGCGTCCGACAGGGTGGACAGCAGCACCTGTCCCGCGCTGCCGATCTCGACGTGCTCCGTCACCGGGACGTCGGGAAACCGTGCTCGCCACGGGGCGAGTGCCTCCGCCAGGGCCTTCTTCTCAAACGGCTCCAGCCCGCCGGCCTGGTCCACGAGGAGCAGTGAACCGGGGCTGTAGGTGAAGACCGGCGGCAGGGTCCAGGCTCGTACCGCACGCAGGGCCGCGCCGCGTGCGGCCGCCTCCTCGAAGGCGAAGCCGAGCACCGCGTCGCCGTCCTCCGGCGTGCCCTGCTGGCCGACGACGATCTCGCCGCCCTCAGCCCGGGGCGTCTGGCCGTCGACGGCGCGCACGGACACCACGGGCCGTTTTGCCGCGGCGATCACCTGCTGGCCATAGGAGCCGAGGAGGAAGCCGACGAACGCCCCGTGCCCCCGCGAACCCAGCACCAGCATCTCGGCCGCTTCGGCCTCCCTCAGCAGTACCGTGACCGCGGTGTCCTGGACCACTTCGGCGGTGACCGTGAGAGCCGGGTGGCGGTCGGCGACGTGTGTCTCGGCCGCGCGGAGCACGGCGCGGGCGGACGTGGCCTGCGTCTCCCGGTCCTGGACGACGGGGACGTCCAGGGGCTGCCACAGCCAGGCGTGCACGATACGCAGCGGCACACCGCGCAGTTCGGCTTCGCGTGCCGCCCACTCCGCAGCTGCGAGGCTTTCCGCGGAGCCGTCCACGCCTACGGTGATGGCGCTGGTCATGAGGGTGCCTCCATACGGTCGACGGGCATGGCCGCTTCGGCCGTGCTTCATGTCCTCAGCCTGCGGGAGGAGGAGGCGGTCCGCCGAGGGCCCATCGGCCCTGTCTCCCCGGCCGTTCGGCCACGGTGTCGTGGCCGGCCGGCCGGTGATGGGCCGCCGCGAGGCCTCCTGGCCCACGGCAGGGACCTCCGGCCCCCTGCGCGCACCGTCCCGGCCGATCACCGACCGGCCTCGGCGGAGGACCGATGGCCACTCCGATCTTCTGGGTGAGCGGGGCGGTCAGGACGTGGTGGGAGCCGCGACGTCGAGGCCGCGGGCGGCGACGAACTGGGCGCTGCCGTCGGCCAGGCGGTAGGACAGGCCCACCACGCCGAGGCGACCGTCAGCCACTCGCTCGGCCAGGACGCGGGAGCGTTCCAGCAGCAGGTCCACGGTGTGCTCGATGTGCTCGGCCAGGATCTCCTCGGCGCTCACGCGGCCGACGGCGCGGGCTGCCAGCACGCTTGGGGTCACCCGTTCCACGACGTCCCGGACGAAGCCGCCCGGCGTCTGTCCGTTCTCCAGGGCGGAGCAGGCGGCGGCGACGGCGCCGCACGAGTCGTGGCCGAGGACGACGACCAGCGGCGCGTTGAGGACGGCCACGCCGAACTCGATCGAGCCAAGCACCTCGGTGCCGGCGACGTGGCCGGCAGTGCGGACCACGAACAGGTCACCGAGGCCGCGGTCGAAGATGATCTCGGCGGCCAGCCGGGAGTCGGAGCATCCGAACAGCACGGCGAAGGGCTGCTGGGACGGTGCGGTTTCGGTACGGCGGGCGGCGTCCTGGTTGGGGTGTTCGGGGCCCCCGGCGACGAATCGCTGGTTGCCGGCCATGAGCAGCTCGAAGGCGTCGCGGGGCGTCGGCGTCTGGATCTTCTCGGTCATGGCGGCAGACTACGAGGCGCCAGCAGCCGTCGACCGCCTGACCCGCCCCTTACGGAGCCGGGCGATGCCGCCGGTGTACGCGCGACGCGCAGGCCTCGGGCGGCGCGGCGTCGAACGCGGGCGGTTCGTCGGGCGTGCTGCACAGCGCTCGGAGCGGACGGCGGCGATGTAGAGCCCACCCGAACTTGCCGAGGCTGCCCGCCGGGTGATGGCGCGCGTCGATGTCGGCATCCCGCGGGCCGAAGGACGGGCGGCGGATCTGGCCGGCGCGTCCGCGCCGGGGGTGAAGCGGCCCTGGGGTTGCGCTCGCGGGGGAGCAGAGGGCGGATCCTAGCGGCCCTGACCAGGGATTGTCGTGACGTTAGCGGATCCGGAGCGACAGGCTCAACTTTCTCCCCGGACGTTTGCCTGCGGCCCGGCGAGCGTGCACACTTGCGCGAATTCCGGTCGGGCGCAGCGTCGCACCCTCATGACGGATGTGCCCAGGACCGACGCCCGGGCCGTCAGCAACCCACACAGGAGTACGTGTTGAGCAGACCTGGTACCGCCCGGAGACAGGACCTCGGAGCGCTCAGCGACGGGGAGCTGTGTGCCCTGCTGCGCGGGCACACCTCGGACTCCGACAGGGCGGTCAGCGACGTGATGGACGAGGTGTTCGCCCGCCACCATGCGCCAGTGCTCGCGTACGCCCGTACGTGCTGCCGGGACCTCTCCACCGCTCAGGATCTCGTCGCCGAGGCCTTCGCCCGCACCTACCGCGCCATCGCCTGGGGTGCCGGGCCCGAGTACGCCTGGCGGCCGTACCTGCTGTCCTGTGTGCGCAGACTGGCGGCCGCCTGGGCGCGGGAGGCCTCCCGTACGCGGCTGTCGGACGATTTCGAGGAATGGGCCGCCCAGCTATCGGACGGTGAGGACGTCGAGGACGCCGTCTGCGCGGCGGAGGAGGGATCGCTGGTCCTGCAGGCCTACCGGTCGCTGCCGGAGCGCTGGCAGGCGGTGCTGTGGCACTCCGTCGTCGAGCACGAGCCGGCGGCCGAGACCGCGGCGCGCCTGGGCATATCGGCGGGAGGCGTCGGTTCCCTCGCCGCGCGGGCACGGGAGGGCCTACGGGAGGCGTACCTGCGCGCCCATCTGGACGGCAGCGCGAGCGACGAGTGCAAGCACTACGGCGGGCAGATCGCCGCCAGGCTGCGCCGGCCGGGCACACGCCTGCCCCGGGACCTCGGCCGCCACCTCCAGGGGTGCGCCGGCTGCGCGCGGGCCGAGCGGGACCTGCGCGATGTCAACGGCCGTCTGGGTGTGCTGCTGCTGGGCGGCATCCTGCTGTGGAACCCCGCCTCGTTCCTGTCGGCCCTGGGCGGGGGCGGTACGCAGCTCGCCGCCGCGGGCACGCTCAGCGGTACGCAGTTCGCCGGCGCCAAGGCGGGTGCGGTGAAGTGGGCCGCCGCGGCGGCCCTGGCGGGGGCGGCGGCCACCGTCGTCCTGCTGCCGTCCGACTCCGAGGACAGGGGGTCCGGGCCGCAGGCCGCGGCTCCCACCAGTACGGCCGCGGTACCGCGCGGCCCTCTCCCGGACGCCACACCGATCGCGGCCATCGGGTCGGCGGCCTTCGCCACCGCCCCTGCCGCAAGGCCCCCCAGGCCTTCCTCCTCGGCCTCCGCGGCGCCGCCCGCTCCGTCGCCCTCGACGGAGAACACCGCTGCCGGCGCCGCCCTCGTCAACGTGGCCTCGGGGCTTTGTGTCGGCGTGAGCGGCGGTTCGGGCGGAGACCCGGTGCGGCTTGAGCCGTGCACCGGGAAGGCCGGTCAGAAGTGGGAGCGGCTGCCCGCCTCGCAGAACGCGCACCAGCTCCGCAACGCGGGAACCGGTACCTGCCTCGACGGGACCTCCGGAGGCGGAAACTCCGTCGCGGTCACCCTGCGCGCCTGCCGGACCGGCGGGGACCGGGCGACGCAGCTCTGGCGGTTCGAGCGGGACAGGTACCCCGGCGCGTACCGCGTCTGGTTCGTGCCGAAGGTTCCGCAGAGCCACTACGCCGACCACCTGCTGGGCCCGCTGAACTGGCCGAAGGCCGACCCGCCGCGTCCGGGGTCGGCGATGGTGCAGATGCCCAACTACTACGACTCGGCCAACCTGCTCTTCGCCCTGAGGTGACCTCGCCCCCACGACTCGGGCGGCGTGTGCGGGGTGGGGCGTACGGCCGGGCGGCCGGTTCACGCCACCAGGCGCAGGGACGTCTCCGCGATGCCCAGCCGGACGCTCTGGCCCCACGTCAGTTCCAGGGCGTCGGACTCCATTCCGTCTCCGAAGACCACGATGCGGTCGGATTCCACGGTCAGCCGCAGTCCTTGTCCGCGCCCGAGCTCACCGGTGACCCTCGTCGTGCCGGTGGCGGGTGAGGGCCAGGCTTCGCGGACGAACCACAGGAGCCGTTCCTCGCAGGGCGCGGGCAGTGCCGCGGTGCTGCCGCGCTCCAGCCAGAGGGAGCGCAGCCAGCCGGTGGCGCCCGTGCCGGTGCCCACCAGCACCCCGGAGGACGCCTGCGATTCGCCCTGGTCCCGCTCGCCGTCGGAACCCAGGCGGTAGCGGGCCGTCTGGTGGCCGGGCGGGCCCAGGTAGATCTCGTTCAGCGCGAGGAGGCGCTGGGCGTCGTCGGTGACGGCCTCGACCATGGTGAGTTCGTCCGTCCGGCCGCCGGTGGCGGTGGCGGCCCGCAGCAGGGCGGCCGTGTCGGTGCAGCGGTGGCGGACCAGGACCCCGGGGTTGCGTTCCGGGTCGGTGTCGACGCCCACCACCGGCTGGCCGTGGAGGTACTTCGCGGTGTTGGCGACCAGGCCGTCCTGGCCGACCACGACGATCACGTCCTCCGGGGCGAAGAGGAAGCGGTCGAGGTCGCCGCGTTCCACCCGGGAGCTGCGCCAGGTCAGCGGTACCGCCGCCGCCACCTCGCGCAGTGCCCGGCGGGTGCGGTCGTGGCGGCGGACCATCTCGTCGATCGAGCGGCCGCGGCTGGAGAGGAAGAACGCGGCCTGCCCGTGCGTGCCGTGCCGGGCGAGGAGTTCCTCGTACTCGGTCCTGCGGTGCACGATCACCGCGCGCGGGGCGAGGCTCACGCCGCCGTCCCGCCGTCCGGGCGGCCGAGCCTGGTGAGGAGCGAGGTGAGGACGTCGGGGGAGAGGGTGATGCTCTCGATCCGCGGCAGGTTCTCCGCCAGGCGGGTCGCGGCCAGGGCGTGCAGGGTGTCCGGGTGCGTTTCACCGTGCACGCGCAGCCAGGCGGCCTGGGCCTCGGCGCGTGCCGCTCCGGTCTCGCGCGCCGCCTCGGCCTCCGCCCGGGCGATGCGGACCTTGCGGGCGGCTTCGGCCTCGGTCCGCACGCCGTCCGCGGCCGCCTGCTCCTCGGCTTCGCGGCGGGCGTTGATGCCGCGCTGGTCGACCAGCTGTTCCTCGCGCCGGGCCAGTTCGATCCGGCTGGCCAGTTCGTTCTCGGCGATGGCGCGTTCACGCTCGACGGCGACGGCCCTGCGTTCGTAGGTGGACCGGTCCGCTTCCTGCTGGATCAGCTCCCGGGCGGGCGTGCGCAGGGCGCGTTCCACCTCGGCCTCGGGACGGATCGCGACGACCCGTACGGCCACCACCTCGATGCCGGTGGCCGGGAGCCGCGGTTCGGCGGCGAGGCCCTCGTCGACGCGTCGGCGTACGGAGGCGACACCGTCGACCAGGGCGTCGGCCAGCGGGATGCGGGCCAGTACGTCCAGGGTGTGCTGCTGTGCGGTCTCGGTGAGGAGGGTGGCGATCTGCTCCAGGGGCGCGCCGCGCCAGCTTCCGGTGTCCGGGTCGACGGAGAAGTCGAGCCGCTCGGCGGCCTGCGCCGGATCGATGATCCGGTAGGTGACGGTGGCCTGCACGGTGACGTCCTGGAAGTCGGCCGTACGGGCGTGGAAGGCCATGGCCAGTTCCCGGTCGTCCACGGGCACTTCGGACAGTGCCGCCGACAGGGACCGGTACCAGAAGCTGAGGCCCCGTCCGTCGTGGACGAGCCGGCCCCGCTTGTGGTGGCGGATGTGCGCGGTGGGCGCGGAGCGCAGGTGGCGCCAGCCCAGGCGCCGGGTGATGTCGGCCATGCCGAGCCCCCTTCTCTATTTCGTCAAAGCGACGATAACGAGGGTCCCTCATATCGTCAAGGTGACGAAAAAAATGGGCGCCCAGGAACGCAGCCCAGCGTGCGCCCGCCCTCCTCCGAGCCGCCACCGTGATCGAACGAACCGCCACCTGACCACCGGAGGAACGCCGCGCCAGGGGCCCGCGGCCTGCTGTTTACGCCCGGTTCCGCGCGGACAGACGCCCTTCAGCAGCCGTGCAGCAGGCACGACCCCGATCGCCGTCGTACCCCCATCGGTGACACGACGCTTGCCACCTGATGCCCAGGTCGAGGCCGGCACCGAGGTGAGCACCGTGAGCAGACCAACCGGCATGTCGGAACGCTCCGTGGCCGCCCTGCGGCATCTGAGGGAGAAGCGGGCGATCAACACGGTGACGCTGCGGCGCGCGGAAACAGCCGACCTGGTTCCCGAGGTCGAGGGCAACCTGACCCATGAGGAGCTGGTGCAGGCCCTGCCGGCGGACGAGCCGCGGCTGGTCGTGCACGAGCTGTCCTTCGCCAGCCCGGAAGGCACCCGCAAGCACGCGCAACTCCTCATCTTCTGGATGCCTTCGGCCGCCGGCGAGCAGGAGGAGACGTACACGGCCGGGTTCACGGCCCTGAAGGAGTACCTCTCCGACGTGCACATCCACCTCACCGCCCGGCGCGCGGCCCACCTCGCGTACGGGCGGCTGGTGGCCCTGGCCGGCTGAGCCCGTCCCAAGGCGTGTTGCGAAAGTGGCGGCGTCCGCCCGCAGGGCGGTGCTCGCGGTGTCCGGTGAGGTGCCTCGCGAGGCGGAGGGTCGCTCCCGTACCGGTCGTACGCGGGCGATCCCGACAACGCGGCGAGGTGCCGTGCCAGGCGCCGCGAGCCAGACGGACTTTCGCAAGACGCCGTAGGGCGTGTCGTCCTCCTGGCAACGCCGACGGCCTGCTTGAAGAGTCCGGCAGAGGGCAGGCGCCCCGGTGACAGGCCGCCGGGACGGCCCGGGGCCGACCGACTCTCGGGAGGAACACCATGACGACCGCACGCGAGATCATGACGCCCGACGCCACCTGTATCGGTGCCGACGACAGCATCCTGGACGCGGCGAAGAAGATGACCGACCTCGGCGTGGGCGCACTGCCGATCTGCGGCAGCGATCAACTCCTCAAGGGCATGCTCACCGACCGTGACATCGTCGTCAAGGTCCTCGGTGTCGGCAAGGACCCCTCCACCTGCAAGGCCGGCGAGTTCGCCCAGGGCGAGGCGGTCACCATCGGCGCCGACGACGATGCCGCCGAGATCCTGCGGACCATGGCCGAGCACAAGGTGCGCCGGCTGCCCGTGATCGACGGCCACACCCTGGTCGGTGTCGTCGCCCAGGCCGACGTGGCGCGCTCCCTGCCCGACCCGCAGGTCGGTGAACTCCTCGAAGCCCTCTCCAACTGACGCGAGTCGTTCCCGCTCAGGCGGGCGAACCGAGGCCCGGCCCGGCGCAACGGCTGCGCCGGGCCGGGCCCGCTCAGGACACCCCCAAGGGGGACAGCCCCTAGCCCAAAGCGGCGCTCTCGTTGTCCGGCTGGTCCAGCAGGTCCAGCAGCGGGCTCCGGTGGAGCGCCGCGACCGGTTCGAGCAGGTCGGGATGGCGCAGCAGGGGCGCGGCATCGTGTTCGCGGTCGCCGGGGCTGGTGAGGCGGGTGACCTCGCCGGCCTCGCCCCGCCCGACGCGGTGGTGGGCGGCGGTGGCGGTGGCGGGGTCCGCGAGGAGGCAGGCGGCCCAGCTGACGACGGTCTCGTCCACCCAGGTCCGCCAGCCGGCATCGGCTTCGGTTTCGGCTCCGCCGCCGTGATCGGAGCCCGTGACCCAGTCCAGCCGGGCGCTCCCGCCCGGGCCGAGGAGATGCAGCAGCTGGGCGTCGAGCGGCGTCGGATACCGCAAAGCGGCGGCCAGGGTGACGGCCTGCAGGGCCTGCGCCTCGGCCAGGGCCCGGCTGAAGGCACCCGGGCCGGGCGGGAAGGCGGTCAGCAGCCAGCGCGTGCCGGCGGCTATGACGGGGGCGAGATCGGCGGACACGGCGGCTTCCTCGGGGGCGGGCTCGCCCTGGCCCGTACGGGGCCCGCGAGCTGCGGCGCGAAGCTGCGCCGCTCCGCTCGTGGGCGACCAGGCTAGCCGCAATCCGCGGCCGGGCGGCATGACACACGTCACCGTCGCTCCGGCCGGGGCGGGCGGGTCCGGACCCGTTGCCTTGCCCGGGGCCCGCCCGCCCCGGGGCGGACGTCAGGACTTGCCGCGGCCCGTCACGAAGTCACGTACCCGGTCCACGAGACCGGCACCCGGTGCGAGGAGCTTGCTGGCCGTGGGGGTGCTCGGCGCCGCGGGGTGCGGCCGGGTGGGCGCCATGGCCTTGGCGCGGCGGATCTTGTCACCGAGGTCGTCGAGCTGCTGCGGGGTACAGGCTCGCTGCAGCATCGGGAAGAGATTGCTCTCCTCGTCCTGGAGGTGCGCGGCGACCTCGTCCATCAGCTGCTGCAGGAGCGGGCTGATCTGCGCGTCGTCGGTGCTCGTCTTCTCAAGCTGCTTGAGGATCTTCTCGACGCGGGTGTGGTCCTCGATCTCCTTGTCCGCCATCCGGTCGCCGCCGGGGACGTGCTCGCGTACCGCCGGGTAGAGGTACTGCTCCTCGGCGACCGAGTGCCGCACCAGCTCGATGGTGATCTCGTCGACGAGATCACGCAGTGCCTGCCCGCCGCCGGTCATGGCCTGGACGCGGCTGAACATCTCCTCCACCTCCCGGTGGTCGGCCATCAGCTCGTCGATCACGTTTCCGCCGTGTCCCATGTCGTCTCCGTACGTCTTCGGGGGTGGGGCCGCTCCGGCCCGATCCGATCGGTTCCCCGCCGGCCCCCGGGGCGCCCGGGCGTCCGTGGCGTCTCACCCGCCCGGGCGACGGGGCCGACGTCAGCCGCGGAGCCTGCTCGGGCCTTACGGCAGCGGTGTTCCGCCGGTGGCGTTGACGATCTCGCCGGTGATGTACGAAGCCTGGTCGGAGGCGAGGAAGACGTACGCGGGTGCCATTTCCGCCGGCTGCGCGGGCCGGCCCAGCGGTGACTGCTCGCCGAACTTGGTCGGGTCGGGCATCGTCGCCGGGATCAGCGGGGTCCACACCGGCCCGGGGGCGACGGCGTTGGCGCGGATGCCGCGCTCGGCGAGCATCTGGGCGAGGCTGTGGGTGAAGGAGATGATCGCGGATTTGGTCATCGCGTAGTCGAGGAGGTGCGGGCTGGGCTGGTAGCCCTGCACCGAGGCGGTGTTGATCACGGAGGCGCCGCGCGGCATGTGCGCGAGGGCGGCCTTGGTGAGCCAGAACATCCCGTACAGGTTCGTTTTCATCACCCGGTCGAACTGCTCGGTGGTGATCGCCTCGATCCCGTCCGGCTGGGCCATCTGGTAGGCGGCGTTGTTGACGAGCAGGTCGATACCGCCCAGCTCACCCACCGTCCTGTCGACGAGGGCGGTGCACTCGCCCTCGTCCCGGATGTCGCAGGCGACGGCCACCGCTGTGCGGTCGGCCTTCCGGATCAGACGGGCCGTCTCCTCGGCCTCCGCGGCTTCCTCGGGCAGGTGGGTGAAGACGACGTCGGCTCCCTCCCGGGCGAAGGCCAGGCAGACGGCGCGGCCGATCCCGGAGTCCCCTCCGGTGACCAGCGCCCTACGGCCGTCCAGCAGGCCATGCCCCTGATAGGTGTCCTCGCCGTGATCCGGGCGGGGATCCATGGCCTCGGTCGATCCGGGATGGTCCTGATCCTGCTCGGGAAACGGCGGACGGGGGTGCAGCCCCACAGGATCGGTGAGGCGGGCCTGGTCGCGGGAGGGCATCGGGGTCTCCTCGGGGTACGGCCGGAGCGGGTGTCGGGCGGAGGGCGAAGAGCGAAGGGCGCCGAGCGGCGGATACGGGGCGGTCCGTGATCCGGCTACCCGGATCATCTGCGCATATCCCCCCGCCTCTGCGGTACGGCGAATCCCGGGGTCCGGCCGCGCGGACCCGGCACCCACCTGCGCCCCCTAGCGTCGGGGGCGGCCGCCGCTGGTCACGCGTGCTCGTCCGAGGGCTGCTCGGCCGGCTGGACCGACCAGCTCGCCGGCTCGTCACCGCCCGAGTCCTCGTCGCGCTCCGCGTCGGCGGCCGTCGCGTGGATCCTGCCCGGTGCGTGATGGGCGGGCGCGTACACGGCGTAGAGCTGCAGGGGCTCGTCGCCGATGTTGGTGACGTTGTGCCAGGTGCCGGCGGGTACCAGGACCGCCCAGCCGTCCTCGACCACCTGGTCGAAGTCGAGCCGGTCCTTCGCGCGGCCCATCTGGACGCGGCCCCGGCCTGCGTCGAGGCGTAGGAACTGGTCGGTCTCCGGGTGCGCCTCCAGGCCGATGTCCTCACCCACCGGGATCGACATGAGGGTCAACTGCAGATACCTCCCGGACCAGGCCACGGCCCGGTAGTCCGGGTTCGCGAGGGTCGCCTTCTCAAGGTCGAAACTCTGCGGTTCCGGCCCGATGTCCTTGATGGTCACACTTCTCTCCCGCGAGTCTGCGTCGGTGTACACCAAGGCGCGCACGGGTGTCGGTCACCGGCCCCTGGCGCTGGTGCGGACGACCCCGAGTCCTACCGGCCAGGATGGCATCCGGCATGACGTTTCGCGCCATTTGCGGCACCTGGCGTGGTGGGCGAGTGACACCTGCACGCGGGCGGCCCGGTCGGCGTGCGGGGCGTGCGCGCACCGCCCACGATGGGCGACGCACCCATCCGCCTCCGCCCCTCAGGAGCACCCATGCTGGAGCGCACGCTGCGCAAGGACCACACCGAGGTCACCTTCGTCCTTCCCGTCGACAACCCGCCGGGGCCGGTCAGCGTGGTGGGCGACTTCAACGGCTGGCAGCCCGGCGTGCACATGCTCAAGGCCCGCAAGGACGGCAAGCGCGCCGTCACGGTCGAGCTGCCCAGCGAGACGACCCATTCCTTCCGCTACCTGGCCGCCGGGGACTACTGGTTCAACGACGAGAGCGCCGGCGATCAGGACGGCCGCAACAGCCGCCTCCACACCTGAGCCCGAGCCCGAGCCCGAGCCCGAGCCCGAGCCCGAGTCCGGGCGTGCCTCCGCCCCGCAGACCCGGCACGACGCTCCCGGTCACAGCTGCCGACCGCGCGTCCGGCCCGGCCGCGCCGTCACCGCACGGCGGGCATATGGTTGCCCTATGAGTGACGGCCGGTACGACTGGTGCGGCGCTCGAAGAGCGGAGCACGGGCGGGCAGCCGGCCGGCCGTGCCGCCGGGCGCCCCGGCGGCAGTGGGCCCGCAGCCGCCCCATGGGCCCGCGAACCGCCCCGACCCCTGCCGGCGGGTGGTGCTGAGGGCATGCGGCCGGCCGCGTCCGCCAGTGAAGCCGCCCGGCAGCTCGACGCCGCCGTCGCCGAAACGGTCCGGGCCACCGGAGCTTCCGTGGCACTCGTCTACCTCCTTCCGCCGGGTGAGCGGGTCCTGCACCTGGCGGTCGTCTCGGGAGCCCCGAGGCACATCACCGCTCCGTGGGCGCGGATCGACCTCGGCGCGCCCATCCCGGTGGCGGACGCCGTACGGGAACGGCGCCTGGTCTGGCTGGGCGGCCGGGAGGACGTCGCGCGACGCTATCCCAGGCTCGGCCTCGTGCTTCCCTACGACTTCATGCTCGCCGCGGCCCCGATCACCGACGGCACCGACGCCCCGGGCGGCCTCGTGCTGCTCTGGCCCGTCCTCCGCCCGCCCGACCTGAGCCCCGCCGAACGCGAGGCGATCGACGCCTTCGGCCGTACAGCGTGCGGGCTGCTGCGGCAGGCCGGCGACAACGGCCACCTCCTGCTGCCGGCGGACCCGCCCCGTGTGCTGCCCCCGCCCGCCTCCCGAGTCCCCGAACCGGACGAGGCACTGGCCGCGGCCGGCTTCGCCGAACGCCTGCCCCTGGGCTGCTGCGCCATGAACCTCGACGGCCGCATCACGTTCATCAACTCCGCCGCCGCCGACCTCGTGGGCGCCGGCGTCGCGGCCCTTCGCGGGGCCCGGCCCTGGGAGGTGCTCCCGTGGATGCGCGAGCCCGTGTTCGAGGACCAGTACCGGGCGGCGGTGGTCAGCCGCCAGCCCGCGTCCTTCACCGCCCTGCGCCCGCCGGACAGGTGGCTGACGTTCCGGCTCCACCCCGACGACTCCGGCATCAGCGTCCACATCACCCCCGCCGCAGGCCCGGAAGGGCACCACCCACGACGCGATCCGGTACCCGCCGCGGAGCCGGCCGGGGTGACGGCGCTCTACCACCTGATGCACCTCGCGGCCGCCCTGACCGAAGCCGCCGGAGTCCAGGAGGTCGTCGATCTCGTCGCCGACCAGATCGTGCCCGCCTTCGGCCCCCAGGCCCTGGCCGTACTGACAGCCGAGGACGGCAGGCTCCGCCACCTCGGTCACCGCGGACACGCCGCCGACCTGACGGACCGGCTCGACGGCCTTCCACTGACCGCCCACACCCCGACCGCGCGGGTCGTGAGCACCGGCAGGGCCGGCTTCTTCCCCACCTTCGCCGAGCTGCAACGCGAGTACCCCGCCGCGGTCCACCTCGACGACATGGCCTCCTGGGCCTTCCTGCCCCTGATCGCCTCCGACCGCGTCGTCGGCTCCCTCGTGCTCGCCTACGCCCGTCTCAACCCCTTCCCACCCGCCGAACGCGCCGTGCTGAGCTCACTGGCGGGCCTCGTCGCCCAGGCACTGGACCGCGCCCGCCTGTACGACACGAAACACGACCTGGCCCACACCCTGCAGTCGGTCCTTCTGCCGCACACCCTGCCCCGCGTCGAAGGCATCGACGTGGCCGTGCGCTACCTGCCCGCCGGCCGCGGCATGGACATCGGCGGAGACTTCTACGACCTCATCCGCCACGACGACACCACGGTGACCGTCGCGATCGGCGACGTCCAAGGCCACAGCATCACCGCCGCCGCCCTCATGGGACAGGTCCGCACCGCCGTCCACGCCCACGCCACCGTCGGCACGCCCCCCAGCGAAGTACTCGCGCGCACCAACCGCCTCCTGGTCGACCTCGACCCCGGGCTGTTCACCAGCTGCCTGATCGCCCAGATCGACCTCGTACGGCACCGCGCGCGCCTCGCCAACGCCGGACACCCCCCGCCCATCCTGTGCCACCCCGACGGACGCACCGAAATCCTCGACGTGCCACCGGGTCTGCTGCTCGGCATCGACGCCGACGCCGACTGTCCGACCACCGAGATCCAGCTGAGTCCCGGCAGCATGCTCGCCCTCTACACCGACGGACTCGTCGAAGTACCCGGCAGGGACATCGAGGACACCACAGCCGAACTGGCCCGCCAACTCAGCCGCCGCCTCGCCGGCGCCGAAGGCAGCACGATGAACGACGTGGCCGACGCCCTCATCGCGTACGCCACCGGATCCGCGCCCCGCCACGACGACATCGCCCTCCTCCTCGTCCAGGCTTCCCCCGAAGGGTGAGGACGGGGTGACGACGGAGACGCCGGCGGTCGGCGGCGCTCGCCAGGGTCACGCCAGGTCGGCCCGGCCCAGCCACGCGGGCTTCACCGGTATGCCGTCCTCGTCGCGGTCCACCTCGACGTCCACGTCCACGGCCACCTCAACGTCCACGTCCACGGCCACCTCCACGTCTGCGTCTGCGGCCACGGTGGCGGAGGCCGGGGCCGCCGGCTCCTGCCGGGCCGGAGCCACCTCGCCGTCCGCTTCCGACGGCGCGGGGCGGTCGGTGTCGTCCATGAGCTCGGCGACGGCGAAGCGCGTCGCGTGGGACTGCCACGCGCCGTCGATCACCAGCAGGAATCCGTCACCGCTACGGAAGAGACGGCGGCGCCTGGGGCTCCTGGGATGCTCCGGACTGTACGCCCGCGCCCGCCTCTCCAACTCCGCCAGAGCCGCCTCCCGCGAACCCTCCACGTGTGCCACCACGTAGGCCTCGGTGTGCTTGCGCTCTCCGAAACCCACCGTGGTCTCCAGAATGAGTCCCCACGTCGTCATGCCTGTTTCTTCCCCTTCGCAACGAGCCGTGCCTGGGCAGGTGAAACGACAGCCCGTCTCCCCCTGCGCGTGGTCGCGGCACACCGCACCGTACGTGCTAACGGAAGGCCGCTGCGCAGGGGCGCCGACCCGGTGCGCGCCTGCACCGGTGAGAATGATGTTCAAACAGGCACCGGCGTGAAGTGCCTTACGGGTCAGCGGGGGAGCGGAGGAACGGTGGAGAACTGGGCGCGGAGGCACCGCAGGTGGCTGTGGGCGTCGGTGTGCGCGCTGGCCGTGGTGACCGTCGTCGGGTTCGCGGTCCGGGCACCGGTGAAGGACTGGTGGCTGGCGCGCGAGGCGTGCGGGGGCGTGCTGCCCGGCGCTGATCTGGAGGCGGTGCGGTCGGGTGTCCGGCTCGGGGCGGAGGAGGAGTCCTTCGACGAGGAACGGGGCCGCTACCGGTGCGTGTTGGAGAGCGACAGGGGCCAGGTCGTCGTCGCCGTGGACACCTACCTGGGAGGCGCCGACCGGGACCGCCAGATGCGGTCCATCGGCAGTTCGAGTCCGCCGTACGCGGTCCTCCCGGGTGGGCTCCCCGGCTTCGAGGACGCCAACAGCCTCGTCTACCTCATGCCCGAATGCCCCGGCCGCGCCAAGGAGCCCTACGGGAAGCACCACCGGCTCCTGGTGGGTAGCTGGACGTACTTCGCCCACAGTCCCGCGGAGAAGGCGGCCATGCTGCGGCTGGCGGTGCGGATGACGAACGAGATGACCAAGAAGCTCGGCTGCGGCGGTGAACCGCTGCCCGCGCCCGACGAGGGCGCGGTACCGGACCGGGGCATGTACGTGCCCCGTGCGCAGGCGAAGGGCACCGCGTGCAACGCCCTGGCCGCCGCGCGCGTCCCGGAAGAGGGGGCGGACGGGCAGGTGCGGGTCGCCGTCGCCGACGGCGGGGTCGTCGGACGCTGCACCCTCTACGGCGCGGGGACCGCAAGCGCGGAGCGGGGCAGGCCGCTCGTCGAACTCACCAGCTGGCGTGGCGAATGGGCCGGCGACATGAGGGAGATGGGATCGGGTCCCGCCCCGCTGCCCTTGGGCCCCGGCGCGTCCCGCAAGCCCGCCCTCAGCGAGCACCGGGCGTGGGCGGTCGCCGAATGCGGCGGCGAAAACGTCGGGTTCGCGGCTCACTGGGCAGAGGACTACCACCACCGGGCGGGGCCGGACAGGTCCGGGCCTGCGACGGAGGCCGAGCGTCAGGAACAGCGGGTGCTGCTGGCCGAGTACGTGACGGCGTTCGCCAAGGACCAGGTGGAGCGCGGGAACTGCAAGGGATTGCAGGTGCCGCCGACAGCGTGACGCGCGCGGCGGCGCAGGTGTGCTCCCGCCATCGCCGGAATGCGGTCAGCGAGACCCGGGCGCCTCCCAGGACCCGGGGTCCGGCGTCGCATCGGTGCCGCGCTCCGCGGACTCGCCCCGCGCCGCGAGCGCGCCGGTGGCCTCGCTGTCGGCTTCCGCCGCGTCGGCGAGGGCCTCGGCGGCGGCCTCCGCCGCTTTCGCCGCGTCGTTCGCGGCCTGCACGGCCAGGTCGTCGGAGGACGCCTCGCGGGTGGCCGCGGACTGGGGGAGGGCCTGGCTGAAGGCACGTGTGACGTTCTGGAGGGCGGAGGTGACCTCGCCGGGTATCACCCAGAACGTGTTGCCCGGCCCCTGGGCCAGCTGGGGCAGCATCTGGAGGTACTGGTAGGCCAGCAGCTTGGGGTCGGGGTCGTTGCGGTGCACGGCCTGGAAGACCTCGTCGATGGCCCGTGACTGGCCCTCGGCCCGCAGGATCTCCGCCGTCCTGTTGCCTTCGGCGCGCAGGACGGCGGACTGCTTGTCGCCCTCCGCGGTGAGGATCTGCGACTGGCGCTGTCCCTCGGCCCCGAGAATGGCGGCCCGCTTGTCACGCTCCGCCCGCATCTGCTTCTCCATCGCGTCCTTGATGGACTGCGGCGGGTCGATCGCCTTGATCTCCACCCGGTTGACCCTGAGCCCCCACTTGCCGGTGGCCTCGTCGAGCACACCGCGGAGCTGGTTGTTGATGGTGTCGCGCGAGGTCAGTGTCTTCTCCAGGTCCATGGATCCGACGACGTTGCGCAGGGTGGTGACGGTCAGCTGCTCCACCGCCTGCAGGAAGTTGGCGATCTCGTAGGCCGCCGCGCGCGGGTCGGTGACCTGGAAGTACAGGACGGTGTCGATCTCGACGACCAGGTTGTCCTCCGTGATGACCGGCTGCGGTTTGAAGGAGACGACCTGCTCGCGCAGGTCGATCACCGGATGGACGCGGTCGATGTACGGGATGACGACGTTGAGCCCCGGCTTGAGGGTGCGGTGGTAGCGGCCCAGCCGTTCGACGTTGCGCGCGCGGGCCTGCGGAACGATGCGTACCGCCCGAACGACCGTGAACACTGCCAGCGCCGCCACGAGCAGGCCGACGATGAGGAACGCGGACACTTCCATGGATCACTCCCGCGGGTAGACCAGCGCTGTGGTGCCCTTGATCTCGATGACGTCGACGGTCGCGCCGGGAGGGATCACCTGCGTCTCGTCGTAGGCGCGCGCCGTCCACTCCTCACCGCCGATGCGGACCCTGCCCCCCAGCTTCGACACCTCCGACGTCACATAGGCGGCCGCGCCGACCAGCGCGTCGACGCCGAACCGCTCCTCGGTCCGCGGGGTCAGGCGGCGCAGGGCCACAGGGCGTACGAAGACCAGGCCCACCGTCGCGGCGACCGCGAACACCAGGAACTGCAGTGGCAGGGGCAGGCCAACGGCAGCGAACGCGGCGGTGACCAGCGCCGCGCCGCCCAGCAGCCCGAGCGCCGCGGTGAGGGTGGCGATCTCCGCCGCCCCCAGGACCAGAGCGGTGATCAGCCAGACCAGCCACGGCTCCATCTCCCAGCCCTCCCTCCCGCCCTCCCGGCGAATGCGACCACGCGCAGAAATTCTCCCTTTTACATCCCTTTACCCGTTTTGTTCGCCGGGAAGCACTCGGCGCCCTGTCCGCCCCCGGCGCTCTTTAGCGGAAACTGCGCAACAAACGCCGGGGGCGGTCCGGCGCGGCTATCGTCCACATCTCCGTGCGCGCACCGCCCGTCCGCGTGGACTCCGCCGCTGCCCCTGCGGCGGCCGAGCGCCGGGCAGGCGGGGCCGCTGAAGCAACTCGGAGGCTGCCTGCCCATGCGCCCAGTACCGCGTCCCGCCCGGATCTCGCTGACCGTACTGGCGCTGCTCGCCGCCGTCTGCGCCCTGCTCGTCGCGGGGGCGGGCTCGGCCTTCGCGCACGCGAGCCTCAGCGGCTCGGACCCCGCCGAGGGCAGCATCGTGAAGGAGGCGCCGCAGCACGTCACGCTCACCTTCACCGAGTCGGTGACCTTCTCCGAGGACTCGCTGAGAGTGCTGTCGCCGGAGAACCAGCGGGTCAACCCCGCCCCGGCGCAGCACGTGGACGGCAAGGGCAACACCGCCCGGGTGCGGTTGTCGGACAAGCTGTCCGAAGGCACGTACACGGTGGCATGGCGGGTGGTCTCCGCCGACGGCCACCCCATCTCCGGCGCGTTCGTCTTCTCCGTCGGCAAGCCCTCCGAGACGGCCGTCGTGGTGCCGGACGGCTCCCTGGACGACTCGGCGGTCGGCCGCCTGTACGGGTTCTTCCGCTACCTCGCCTACGGCGGGCTCGCCCTCCTCGTCGGCGCCGCCGCGTTCGTCGCCGTGTGCCTGCCCGGTGCCGGCGAGGTCCGGCCGGTACGAAGGCTGCTCGCGGGGGGATGGGCGGTACTGGCGGTGGCCACCCTGGCGCTGCTGTTGCTGCGCGGCCCGTACGAGACGGCCGGCCGCCTGACCTCGGTCCTCGACCTGTCCCAGCTCGGCCGAACCGTCGTCGGACGGTCCGGGACGGCCCTGGTCGTCCGGCTCGTGCTGCTCGCCGCGGCCGCTGTCCTGCTGCGGTGGTGCGCCGTGCGGGCGCGCGGCCGCGACGGCGCCGACGGCGCGGCCGGGCCGCAGGACCTCGGCAGGGGTGTCCGCTGGACCGGGGTGGCGCTCGCCGCGGGACTGGCCTCCACCTGGGCCGCCGCCGAGCACGCCTCCGCCGGCATCCAGGTGCCGCTGGCCATGCCCGTCGCCGTACTGCACCTGCTGGCCATGGGGGTCTGGCTGGGTGGCCTGATCACCCTGGGGGCCTTCCTGCGAAGCGACCGGTCTGCAGGGAGCCCGGTCTCGGCGCACGCGGTCGGCCGCTTCACCACGCTGGCCTTCGCCGCCGTCGCCGTGCTGGTCGGCACCGGGGTGTACCAGTCCTGGCGGCAGGTGGGGTCCTGGGCGGCGCTCACCAGCACGTCGTACGGAAAGACCCTGCTCGTGAAGGTCGCCGTCGTGATCGTCGTCCTGTTGGCGGCGTCGTTCTCTCGCCGCTGGACCGCCCGCCTCGTTCACGACGGCGCCGCCGCCCGGGACGCCGAGACGCCCGAGGCGCTGACGGTGCCACGGCCCGAGAGGGTGAAGGCGGCCGTCGGGGCACCGGCCGCCCACGCGGCGGGCGATGCGGGCGGCGCGGCCGGACCCCCGCCGCCCGGGGCCGACGCGCGACAGCACGGCGAGCGGGACGGTGAGCAGGATGGCGAGCGCCACGGCGAGGGGCACGTCGAGCAGCGCCGACTGCGCCGTATGGTCGCCGTCGAGGCGGTGCTCGGCGTCGTGGTCCTGGCGTTGTCCACCCTGCTCACCGGCACCCAGCCCAGCCGTGCCGCGGGCGAGAGCGCGGCGGCAGCGGCAGCGGCGGCGCAGGAGCCGCAGGCCAAGGTGGCGACCGTGCCCTTCGACATGGGAACGGCGGGCCACCAGGGCACCGTACAGGTCACCCTGGCACCGGGCCGCGTCGGGGAGAACACCGTCGAGGCCGTGGTGTTCACCGCCGACGGCGGTATCGCCACCGTTCCCGAACTGCGCCTGACCCTCACCCAGGAGGCCCTGGGAATCGGCCCGATCGACGCCCAACTCAAGAACCAGAAGGGGTTCTGGGCCGCCTACGACCTGCAACTGCCCATGCCCGGCGAGTGGACCCTTGACATCACGGTGCGTACGACCGAGATCGACCAGGTGACGGTACGCGGCAAGGTCGACATCGCGCCGCTGACGAGGCGGCCCGCGGCGTAGGCCACCCGAGGACCGGTACCGTCGACGGGACAGCGCCGGGGCGGGTGTTCGGGGCACGCGTCCCGAACACCCGCCCCGGCTCCCGGTGTCAGGACGGCCGGCCGCGGCGCGCCCACCAGACGGCGCCCGCACCGCCGAGCGCGACGACGGCCGCGACCACGGCCGCGAAGACGCCGGTGCCGCCACCCGATTCCGCCGCGTTCGCCTGCCGCACGTCCGGGGTCGGCCGCGGCGCCGACGCGGCCGGGGACGACGGCTGGGCGGCCGGAGCACTCGGAGCGCTGGACGCCACCTCCGGGGCAGACGGGCTCGCGGCCAACGGCTTCGCGCCGGGCGCCGCCGGCTGCAGCTTCAGCAGCGGGGCCGGGTTGTCCACCTTCCGGCCGTCCGTCGGCACTTCGATCCACCGCGAGACCGTGCCGTCGCCGTACGACTCCAGCGTCTTGAAGGCCAGGGACTGCGCGTCGGGCAGTTGGCGCACCCTGATGCTGTACTCGGCGTCGGTACCGGTCGCCAGCGCCGCACCCCCGACGTTGTACCCGTCGGGGGTGGCGGTCAGGTTCCAGCCCTCGGGCGCCTCCACGAGGGCCACGGCGTCGGGAGCGATGCCCTGGGGGAGGACGACGCGCAGCCCGGTGATGCCCGCGGTGTCCGACTCGGCCTCGGAGGTGAAGGACAGAGTGACGTTCTCGGCGAGGGCGCGCGGGTCGGAGGCGGAGACCCCGGCGTGGGCGGCCGCCGGGCCGGCCGCGATGCCCAGCAGCAGCACCGAGCCGACCGCGGCGAGCCCGAGGCGGCGCAGCGGGAGCTGACGGAGCGGGACAACGTCGTACGCGAGGTGGTGGCGCGAGGCGTGCATCGTGGCGGAACCCTCTCTGGGCAGGGGAGCTGCGGACACGAGCGCGTCCCCGCACGGGCGTCCTTCGAACCCGGCCCATCATCGCCCGACGACGCCCGCCGTGATCCGCAACTGTCAGGGGAGGAGCAGTTTTTCCGGACCGGGCGTCCGCGTCCGGCCCGGGTGAACTCCTGTGCCCTGCCCTGCCGTGCTCAGGCCTTCGGCACGGTGTTGACGTAGTCGGTTCCCGCGCTGTAGAAGCCGTCCACCGTCTTCTGGACATCCGCCGGGGAGACGGCCTCGTCCGCCTTGTAGTAGACCCAGTTGACCTTCATCTCCCAGGTGCGGGGACCGCCGGCGGCGGGAGTGTCGATGAACCAGTTGCTGAAGTGGACGTCCATCTTCTCGCGCGGGACGTACTTGCCGGAGCTGCTGAACACCTCCTTGCCGTCAAGGGAGTAGCTCACCTTTCCGTCCATGGCGGTGATCATCAGGGTGTGCCACCCCTCAAGGCGCTGCTTGAGCGTGTGGTTGACCCGGTCCGGCGGATCGGCCTTGTACCAGCTGACGTTGTCGAGTCGCGGACCCGCCGTCCCCCAGCCGCCGTTCGGCAGGTACTCGAAGTCGAGCTCGCTGTATTCGGCCGAGTCGTCCGAGGGGGATATCGGGAAGAAGGTCTGGACGACGTGGTCGCCGTTGCGGCCGCTCGTGGGCCTGTCGCTGAAGTGGACCCGAGCGGCATAGGTTCCCGTGAAGAGGTTCTTGCCGGTGCCCTGCACCTCGACCTGCCTGGTGCCCTGCATGGTGCCGTCGGTGGAGGACTGCAGCCGCAGCACCCGGCCGCCCTGTGCGGTCGCGTCGGAGGGGAAGCCGGCGCCGTCGGCGGACCAGCTGTCCTTGATCCCCGGGCCGCCCCCGCCGGTACGCACCTCCCAGCCGTGGGCCGCGAGCGCGGGGTCGTCCGGGCCGCTGTAGTGGAAGCTGTCGAACAGGGTTCCCGGCGGACCGGACGGGCTCGGCGAGACGCTGGGGGCAGGCGCGGCGGCGTCCTCGCCGGGCCCGCCGGAACACGCGGCGAGCACGCACAGGACGGCGGGCAGCGTGAGCGCGGTCCACACGCGGCGACGAGGGGTGCGGCGGGGCTGGCTCACACGGGCTCCTTGGGGCGTAGAGGCGGTACCTGGACACGCCCTCTGCATGGGGGATCGTCCGCCGGGCGTACCGGCGAGGCGTCATCCTAAGACGCGTTCCGGCCTCCCCGGTGACCCACCGGTGGCCGTCGGACGGCCCCCGGACGGCCCCCGCAGGCGGCCCGTGCACGCCCTGGCCGGTACCCGGCAGCGGGCGGGCAGCCGCTACTAAGCGGTATGACAAATTCCGTTTCGATCTGGTCACGACCCTCGAACAGATCGGGCGATATACCGATATCGACCCCAACTCGCCCTCAGCTGGTGCACTAGCGTTCGCCCTGCGATCCCGCGGTCTACGTACCCTGCAATGAAAGGCCTCGCAAGGTGCGCCCAGCCACGACGTCCGTCCAGCGCGGATCGGTACCCCCGGCAGAGCCCGGCACGACCGAGTCCGGCTTCGAGGACCCCCTCCCCGCACCGGTCTTCGTCGACCAGTCGGGGCTGCGCGGCCGGCTGCTGCGCGGTGTCGGCTGGCCGGTCTCCGTGATCGGCGCGATCCTCGCGGTCGCCATGGGCAGCAGCCTGATCGGCGTACAGGCGGACGCCCCGGCGATGGGGATACCCGCCCAGCCCTCCCGCCCGCCCGTGCCGTCGCCCTCGCCGGCCCAGGCGTCCCCGCAGGCCCCGGCGTCCTCACCACGGGCGGTCGCGCGGTCCGCCGCTCCCGGTAGGAAGGCAACCCCGGCCGCCAAGTCCTCGGGCACCCCGCCGAGAACCGCGACCGCCCCGACGAGGACGGCCGGCACCGCGCCGAAACCCGCGAACACCGCGAACACCGCGCAGCGCGGGGCGAAGCCCTCGGACCGGCCGGCCAAGCAACCCTGATCACCCGCACCACCCTCACCAGGAGCGTCATTGTCCCGCCACCAGCGCCGCCGGCAGTCCCCGCTGAGGCCGCGCCGACTGGCCGCGCCGCCCCTGCGCTTCTTCATGCCGCTGTCCCTGCTCGCCTGTCTGCTCGCCCTGCTCGTCCTGCGCGGCCTCGCCACCAACGAGGCGTTCCACGACTCCCGGATCGCGATCTCGGTCGACAAGGGAACCGTGCCGGCCAACCTGCTCAAGGGCGGTCCGATCATCGACGCACGGGGTGCCAGGAACGAGCACCCGGTGAGCTATCACGTCCCCGACCGCACCGCGGTCCTGAGCTTCGACGACGGCCCCTCGCCGGAGTGGACTCCGAAGATCCTCAAGGTGCTCGCGTCCCGGAACGTCCGGGCGGACTTCTTCGTCACCGGCGCCATGACCACCCGCCACCCGGAGCTGATCCGGCAGATCGTCGCGGGCGGCCACGAACTCGGCGTGCACACCTTCACCCACCCCGACCTGGTGTACCAGTCCCACGCCCGCACCAGCTGGGAGCTGGCGCAGACGCAGCTGGCGCTGGCCGGGGTGGCCGGCGTCCACAGCGCGCTGTTCCGCCCGCCGTACTCCTCCGACGCCACCGCGATGGACGACTGGAACTACCCGGTCATCAAGTACGTGGGGGCGCGCGGCTACCTCACCGCGTTCATCGACCGCGACACCGACGACTGGCGGCGCCCCGGCGTGGACCGGATCGTCAAGGCGGCGATGCCGGCCAAACCCGGTGCGGGCGCGCTCATCCTGCTGCACGACGCGGGCGGCGACCGTACCCAGACCGTCGCCGCGCTCGAACAGATCATCGACCGGCTGCAGGCGCAGGGCTACCGCTTCACCACCATCTCCGACGCGCTCGGCGCCTCCAGCGCGACCGTGCCGGTGCACGGGTTCCAGCTGTGGGCGGGCAAGGGGTTCATCTGGGCCACCCAGGCCGCCGTGCTCACCCTGCCGGTGCTGGTCGGGCTGCTGGCTCTCGTCGGCTTCCTCAACTTCGGGCGGTTCGCGCTGATGCTCGTCCTCGCGCCGATCCACGCCCGCCGCTCCAAACGGCGGGACGCCTGGGGCGCGCCCGTCACCGAGCCGGTCACCGTCCTCGTACCGGCCTACAACGAACGCGAGTGCATAGCCAACACCCTCCACTCACTCGCCGCCAGTGACCATCCCATCGAGGTCATCGTCATCGACGACGGCTCCACGGACGGCACCGCGGACATCGTGGAGGAGCTGGCCCTCCCGTACGTCCGGCTGATCCGCCAGGCCAACGGCGGCAAGTCCAGCGCGCTCAACACCGGCATCGCGGCCGCCTCGTACGACATCGTCGTGATGATGGACGGGGACACCGTCTTCGAGCCGTCCACCGTCCGCGAACTGGTCCAGCCGTTCGGCGATCCGGCGATCGGCGCGGTCGCCGGCAACGCCAAGGTCGGCAACCGCGAGAGCCTGATCGGGGCCTGGCAGCACATCGAGTACGTCCTCGGCCACAACCTGGACCGCCGGATGTACGACATGCTGGGCGTCATCCCGACCATCCCCGGCGCCGTCGGCGCCTTCCGCAAGGAAGCCCTGCGGCGGGTCGGCGGAATGAGCGACGACACCCTCGCCGAGGACACCGACATCACCATCGCGGTGCTCTGCGACGGCTGGCGGATCGTCTACGCCGAACACGCGCGCGCCTGGACCGAGGCACCCGCCAGCCTCCAGCAGCTCTGGTCCCAGCGGTACCGCTGGAGCTACGGCAGCATGCAGGCGATGTGGAAGCACCGCGGCGCCGTGACCTCCCGCGGCCCGGCCGGGCGCTTCGGCCGCCTCGGACTGCCGCTCGTCGTGCTCTTCGGCGTGGTCGCCCCGCTGCTGGCGCCGCTGGTCGACCTGTTCCTGCTGTACGGCGTGCTGTTCGGGGACGCCCCGATCACCCTCACCAGCTGGGGCGGCTTCATCCTGCTCCAGGCCGGGCTGTCCTGGTACGCCTTCCGGCTCGACGGGGAGAAGCCCTGGCACCTGATCAGCCTGCCGATCCAGCAGCTGGTCTACCGGCAGCTGATGTACATCGTCCTGCTGCAGTCCGCGATCACGGCGATGACCGGTGGCCGGCTGCGCTGGCAGAAACTGAGGCGCACCGGCGAGGTCGCCGCGCCGGTGGAGGCCCGACGGTGACCGCATCCTTCGACCTGGGGCGCACCCGGGACACCGTGCAGCTGCGCGTTCCGGCCGCACTGCGAGCCGAACCGTCGCGGGCGCCCGAGTGGGGCCCGGAGCCGGAGCCGCAGACGCAGGCGCCGCACGGGCAGGAACCGGCACCTGCCGCACGCAAGGCCGGCCGGGACCGCTACTTCGACCTGCTGCGCGCGCTGGCGCTGGGCCGCGTGGTGCTTTACCACAACTTCGGCTGGTTCTGGCTGCCGCTCGTCTTCCCGTCGATGGGCGTGATGTTCGCCCTGGCCGGGTCTCTGATGGCCCGCTCGCTCAGCCGTCCCGCCCTCGGTGTGATCCGCGGCCGACTGCGCCGGCTGCTGCCGCCGGTGTGGCTGTTCGGCGCCATCCTGGTCGCCCTCCAGATACTCGACGGCTGGGGCCCGCAGTCCGACGGCCACCCCACGTGGTGGTGGTCCAAGCTGGCCTTCTGGATCCTGCCGCTGAGCACCCCGCCGTACGGGGAGGGGCTGGCCGGCTTCCAGCACGTCGAGGCGACCTGGGCCCTGCAGATCACCGTCCCGCTCTGGTACCTCCGCGCGTACCTCTGGTACGTCCTGCTCACGCCGCTGCTGCTGCGGGCACTGCGACGCCTTCCGGTGGTGACGCTGTCGGCCCCGCTCGCGATGGTGATCGTCATGAACACGGTCTTCGCGGACCAGGAGTTCGTCTACAGCAGGGTCTGGGAGAACGCCAACGACTTCGCCACCTTCGGCGCCTGCTGGATCCTCGGCATGGCCCACCAGGAGGGGCTGCTCAGGAAGATCCCGCAGTACGTGCTGCCGTCCGTCGCGCCGCTGATCATGGTGGCGGGCTTCTGGTACCTGCAGACCCGCCCGGTCGACCCGACCGTGGCGACCGACATCGAGGCCTGGCCGATCGCCCAGGCCCTGTGGTCCTTCGGCTTCGTCGCCATCCTGCTCCACGTCAGCCCGTCCTGGGAGCGGTGGCCCAGGCCGCTGGAGCGCTGGAACGGCCTGGTCGGCCTGCTCAACGCACGAGCCGTCAGCTTCTACCTCTGGCACCAGGTCGCGCTGGTGGCGGCCGTGCCGCTGATCGACCCGCTCTGGAGCGTCCCCTTCTTCTACGACAACCTCAGGTGGCTGCTGGCCAGCCAGTGGTTCACCCTCCTGGTGGCGATCCCGCTGCTCGCGCTGCTGGTCCTGGCCTTCGGCTGGGTCGAGGACGTGGCGGCCAAACGCCCGCCCCGCCTCTTCCCCTACCCCCGCCGCCCCCGCGGCAGACGCCGCGCCACCGCCTGACCGGCGGCCCGCACACCGGCGAAGGCGTCCGGCCTACCGGGGGTACCTCGTGCGGGCCGCTGTGAGGATCTCGCCCGTCTGGGCGGAGCGGAGGGGGCCCGGGCAGGAGTGGCCGCCCCAGGCCCGGCCGCCCATGCGGTGGACGCCCAGCCCACGGCCGAGGGGAGTCGTGGCGGGCTCCAGCGGCCAGCCGTGCTGGGCCATGCCCCAGGCGTAGATCCGGGCGACGGAGTCCACCTGCTGTGCGGTGAGCGGCCGGTTCGCGAAACCGGAGGTCTCCACCGAGAGCCACGACGGGTTGCCGGTGCCCTGCGCCCAGGCCCGGTCGTGCGCGGAGACGTACTGCTCGATCTCGCCGGACTGCGAGACCCAGAAGTGCGCGGAGGACTGCACGGAGGGGTCGCTGAAGTGGGAGTGGAGGGAGTTCTCGCCCTCCTGCACGTGCAGGACCAGGCCGCGCATCTCACGGAGCCCGCCGGGGGTGAAGTTCACCGAAAGGGGCTTGCGGGTGGCGTCCGGCATCCACGCCTGTCGCCCGGGCTCGGGAGGCGCCGCTGCGGGTGGCTCCGCCCTGCCCTCGTCCTGCGGTTCGGCGAGGCGGACGGGCGAGGGGTCCTCGCCCCGGTCCACTACGCCGAAGGCGGTGGCGACGAGTCCGCTGCTGATGCAGACCATCGCGGTACGGCGGGACAGGGGCCGGGGCTTCGGTTTGCGGTGGGTCACGCGAGCGGCGCCCTGGCTGCGGCTCGTCGGGAACGGAGCATCGGAGGGTCCCCCTGCTGGACTGGCGTTCTCCAGCGGAATGCTTCCCGACCATTAGTGTCGGAATGGGACCGGATGATGACCGTTTCGTGACGGCCGAGCGGGCGCGGGCCCGTCGCGGGTCAGGATCAGGCGGAGTCAGGCCGCGGTCAGGCCGCGGTCAGGCCGCGGTCAGGGCCGCCGCGCCGAAGGAGACGTCGAAGCGGTCGCACCAGATGGTGACGCTGGTGTAGTCGGCCGGCTTCACGTCGGCCGGGATCTCGTAGTTCTGGTCGCCCTTGTTGCCCTTGAGCTTGCCCAGGCTCACGTACTTCCCGTCGTCGAAGACGCGCCAGCCGGCGACGCCCTCCTTCACCGGCGCATCGGTCAGCCAGACACGCAGGTCCGGGCCGTTGCTGGTGTCGAGTCCTTCCAGCCGGAGGGTGTGGGACCCGTCGGGCAGGCGGATCAGCTTCGCCGTGCCGGTGGTGGCGTGCTCGTGGCTGATCAGGCTGCCCTGCGCGAGGACCTGCGGGCCCGACGCGCCGGCGGCGGCGCCAGAGGAGCCCGACGTGCCCGAAGCGTTCGCCGAGCCCGCGGGGTCCGGGGATCCCGTGGGGCGCTGGGGCGCGGCCGCCGTCGGCAGTGCCTCGCGGACGGTCTCGTCCTGCCACAGCTTCCACGGCTGGAACCAGTACGAGCCGACGCCCAGTACCACCGCAGCCGCGACCAGCGCTCCGGCCCACACCCGGCCGCGCCGCTTCACATCCACCACTTGCCTGCCCCACTTCGTCCACCGGTCCGCTCACCGGACCGCTCACGCCATTCAACGCGGCGGCCGGCCCTGATGCCATGCCCGGGCCGATGACGAAGTCCTTACGTCGAACCGGTCACCCGGGCCCCGGCCCCGGAGGGGTGTTGACGACGCCGAACGGTACGTGGACGCTCGGGGTGGCGGGGGCGGTGCCGTTCAGGTGGGAGACCTGGTCGTCGAAGAAGATGTGCGGATCGAGGACGCTCATCACAGCCGCCTTGTCGATGCCGCCGAGGAAGAACGCGTCGTTGACCCGCAGCCCCCACCGCTTGAGGCTCCTGACGGCGCGTTCGTGCGCGGGCGCGTCCCGGGCGGTGACCAGGGACACCCGCAGCCGCAGCCGGTAGCCGGGGTCCGCGCGGCGTCTCTCCTCCTCGCGGCGCTGGATGCGGTTGATCCCGGCGAGGAACTCGCTCAGGGGGCCCGGGTCGTGCGGGGTCGTGGCGTTGAGGACCTCGTGCGCGCGGAAGCCGTCGATGCCGGCGTCCTGGAAGATCCGCTCGGAGGCGTCGCCCGCCAGCACGCCGTCGAAGTCGAAGGCGATACGGAGTTCCTGGTCGCCCTCGTCGTCGACCCGGGCCGTCTGCAGCACATGCCCCGCGGGCAGTCCGTCGGCCACCGCCTGGCGCACGTCGCTCCCGTCCGCCGACAGGAACAGGGACATGTTCAGGGCCCGCATGAACCGGTGTGCCGACCGGCCCTGGCGGAAGACGGCCCGGCTGATGGGCAGGCCGTGCGCGGCGATGGAGCGCATGACCCGCAGACCGCTGTCCGGGTCGTTGCGGGAGAGGATGATGACCTCGACCAGCGGGTCGGACGGGTCCGGGGCGAGGTCGTTCAACGACAGCAGGCGCCGGACGAAGGGGAAGGCCACACCCTTGGCCAGGACGTCGTCCGCGTGGGCCTCCTGGTGGGCCCGGTAGGCGTCCTCGCCCTGCTCCCGGAACACCGCGTCGCAGTCGGCCAGGTCGAACAGGGCGCTGGAGGCGATCCCGATCACCAGGCGGTCGGACAGGTCGTACCTCATGGCGCCCTCCTGCCGGCACACGAGCGACATCAGGATGATCATCACCCGTTCGTACCCACCGAAAATACATGCCGTCCGCGTGGCCCCACCGGCCGCCGGCTCGTGAGGGGGCGCTGCCCGCCGTACGGTGGTCAAGGCGACCGGGATCGGCACGCACGGCCATGACGCCGCGTCGGCTCTCAGGCGTGTCCGCGCCTCCGGTCGGGTGACCGCACAGCGAGAGCAGGTGCATCCCCTTGCGCACGACACCCCGTACCACCCACCGCACAGCAACGCGCCACCGCACAGGCACGCGCCCCCGCTCAGGCACGCGCACGTCGACCCGCGTCGCCGGTGTCCTCACCGGCCTGGCCCTCGCCCTGGGCGGCGGCGCGGCCTTCGCCGCCCCCGCGGACGTGACCGCCTGCGTCGACCAGGTCGAACGCGAACTCCAGGGCGGCGAGGCCCCGGACTCCGTCCGCATGGCCTGCTACGTCGGCCTCACCGGCGACGTCGAGCAGTGCGTGTCGGGCCTCACCGCGAGCGGCGTCACGAACGGCACCGCGGTCGGCGCCTGCCGGGTGGCCCCGCAGTAGTCCCGCCGTCAGTGGAGCTGGCGGCGGACCAGGCTGTGGAAGAGGCCGTCGGGGTCGGCGAGGAGATCGGCCGGTGGGCCCTGCTGGACGATCCGGCCGTCCGCCATGGCGATGACGCGGTCGGCATCCATGATCGTGGACAGGCGGTGGGCGATCACGACGCGGGTGGTCCGCAGGGCACGCGTGGACTCGATGACCACGCGCTGGGCCTCGTTGTCCAGTGCGCTGGTGGCCTCGTCGAGGAACAGGACGCGCGGCTTGCGGATGAGGGCCTGGGCGATCATCAGCCGTTGCCGCTGGCCGCCCGAGACGGTGCCCCCGCCGTCGGACAGGACGGTGTGCATGCCCATCGGCATGGCCTTGACGTCCTCCGCGAGGCCCGCCAGTGCCGCGGCCTCCCACACCTCTTCGAGAGTGAACGACCCGGCGCCGCGGATGCAGTCGAGGAGTGAGCCGGACAGGGGCTGGGCGTTCTGCAGGACCACTCCGCACTGGCGGCGCACGGCCGCCCGGTCGAGCGCCGCCAGGTCCTGGCCGTCGTAGAGCACGCTGCCCGAGGCGGGCTCGTCGAAGCCGATGAGCAGCCGCAGCAGCGTCGACTTGCCGCAGCCGCTGGCTCCGACGATCGCGACGAACTCGCCCGGTGCGATGCGCAGGCTGACGTCGTCGAGTACGAGCGGGCCGTCGTCCGCATAACGGTAGGACAGGTTCCTCGCTTCGAGGACGCCCGTCAGCTCTCCGGGTGCGGTACTGGAGCGGGCCACCTCAGGGGTCTCCCGCAGGACCGGCGCGATCTGCTCGAACATCGGCAGCACCGACGCGGCCGAGACGAGTGCCCCGGTCAGCTGTGTCACGGACGACAGCAGCATCGTCAGCGCGGTGCTGAAGGTGAGGAACTCGCCGGCGGACAGGGAGCCGCGGGCCGGCCCCGCCAGCAGCACGAACACCGCCATCGTGCACAGCGGCAGTTGGACGGCTCCGAGGACCGTGCTGATGTTCTGTATCCGGCCGATGCGCTGGTGGAGGTCGCGGGTCCGGGCGAACTCCCGCGCCCAGGCCGCGTACGCGAAGCTCTCGGCCGCCGCCACGCGGAGCTTGGGCAGGCCGCGCAGCGTCTGGAAGGCCTGGTTGGCCAGCCGGTGGCCGAGCCTGTTCAACCGGCGCTCGTAGCGCAGCTGCCACAGCCCCAGGAACAGGAAGACCCCCGCGAAGACGGCCGGCACGGCCAGCGCCGCCATCGCCAGCGGCACGCTGTGGACGAACAGCAGCACCAGGCTCACCACTCCGACCGTGCACGCCTGTACGCACACCGGGCCGATGCCGGACAGGACGCGCCGGACGGCGCTGACACCCATCGCAGCACCGGCCAGTTCGCCGGTGGAGCGGCCCGCGAAGAAGGTGGCCGGCAGCCGCAGCAGCCGGTCCCACACCGCCGGCTGCAAGGTCGCCTCGATACGGCCCTCCATGCGCAGGAGGGAGGTGTTCTGCAGCAGCATGAAGACCGCCGCGACGACGCCGGCCGCGACCAGCGCCAGCCCGGTCTGCACGATGAGGCCGTTCTCGGCCTGCGGGACGTACCGCCCGAGGACCTGTCCCGTGGCGATCGGCACCAGCGCGGCCAGGACCACCGAGACCAGTCCGCCCAGCAGCAGCCGGCGCAGCTCGGGGAGGGTGCCCCGAACGCCGAAGCGGAGCAGGGCGGGCAGGCCCACCGGCCCGTCGGGCAGGGGGCGGTACAGCATGACGGCGCGCGGTTCGAAGGCGGCCGCGCCGGCCTTCCCGATCCGCTCGCGCCGGCCGCCGGCGGGGTCGACCGCCTCGTAGCGGCCGCGCCGCCACAGCAGCGCGACGGGCGTGCCGTCCTTCGCACGCCGCCCCACCAGCGGCCCGCTGTTCTCCCGCCACCAGCGCCCGCCGAGCCGGACCGGGCGGATGCGGATCCGCGAGGCGAGCGCGATGCGTTCGACGGGGTCCAGCTGCTCCGCCGCGGCGCCGGCCCCGGCCGGCGGGGTGAGGGTGATGCCGGCCGCGTCGGCGACGACGCGGCACGCGGCGAAGGCCGCGTCGACGCTCGCGCCCCGGTAAGGCTCCCTGCGGGAACGGGCGATGGACGCGAGCAGGGTCCGGTCCGCATCGGTGCGGGCCTCGCGGCCCGCCGCGATCCCGGCGGCCGTACGGTCCTCGTGCGCGCGCTCCAGCTGTTCGATCCAGCCGTCCAGGGCGTACAGCAGCCGGTACTGCTGGTCGACCATGCCCTGCCACATCGCCGCGTCGACAAGGAGGGTGCCGACCGCCTCCGCCTCGTACAGGGCGCCGTACCGGACGCTGCCGGGGGCGATCCGCATCCACAGGATGTCGTCGTCGGCGCCGCCGTGGCCGGCGCGGGCGGCATCCTCCAGCGGTGCCTCGTAGAGCACGCGCAGACCGCGGCCGATGCCGCGTGCGAAGGCGTCCTCCAGCGGGCTGGGCCGACCGGCGGGGGCGGCGCCGTACTCCCCGGCACCGTACTCTGCCCCGCCGTACTCCCCGGCACCGTAGTCCCCGGCGCTGTAGTCCCCGTTCTGCGGATAGTCGGTGCGGTACAGCTCGCGCAGCTCGATGCGGCGCAGCCGGCATCCCGGGACGGGCCGCCCGGCGAGGGTGTGCGCGGGGCCTTCGGCAGGCCCGAGCAGCAGCGCGCCCGGCTCCAGCCGGCCCAGGAAGTGCCAGTGCCCGGCCTGCGCGGCGTCCACGGCGAACAGGTCCAACCCGCCCTCGACGACCAGCCACAGCACGAGCGGACCCTCCAGGGACAGGCTGCGCACACCCGTGCAGTCGACGGGTGTCCCCAGGGCGCCCAGGGCGGCGACGACCGGGTCGGCCGCGGCGGTGGCGGGGGAGCCGTCGGCGGAGTGCGGGTACGTCACCTCAGTGCTCCCTGACCAGTGAGGCGTACGCGCCCCGCGCGGCGACCAGTTGCTCGTGCCGGCCGCGTTCCACGACCGTGCCCCGGTCGAGCACGACGATCTCGTCGCTGTCGCGCACCGTGCTCAGCCGGTGGGCGATGACCACGCAGGCACAGCCGCGGCGGCGCAGGTTGTCGATGACGACCTGCTCGGTCACCGCGTCCAGGGCGCTGGTCACCTCGTCGAGCACCAGCACGCTGGGGCGCCGCACCAGCGCCCGGGCGATCTCCAGGCGCTGGCGCTGGCCGCCGGAGAAGTTGCGGCCGTCCTGCTCCACGCGGCTGTGGATGCCGCCGGGGCGGCGGGCCACCACCTCGTAGACGGCGGCGTCCTCCAGGGCGGCGACGACGGCCTCGTCCGCGATGGTGGGGTCCCACAGCGCGACGTTGTCGCGGACGGTGCCTTCGAAGAGGAAGACGTCCTGGTCGACGAAGGAGACCGACGCGGCGAGCGCACCGCGCGGGATGTCCTCCAGCCGCATCCCGTCGATGCGGACGGCACCCGCCCAGGGGGTGTGCAGGCCGGAAATCAGCCGGGAGACGGTGGACTTGCCGCTGCCGGAGCCGCCGACGAGCGCGACCTGCTGCCCGGGTCCGACCGACAGGGAGAACCCCTCCAACAGCGGCGCGTCCAGCGGGCTGTAGCCGAAGGTGACGCCGTCCAGCTCCACATGCCCCTTCAGGCGGCGGGTGGAGGCGGCGGGCTCGCGCCGGGCGTGGACCGGGTCGACGGGGAAGTTCTCGACGTCCCCCAGGCGGGCGACGTCGGCCGCGAAGTCCTGGATCCGGCCGGCGACTCCGCCCAGCCGGGCGATCGGCGCGGTGAAGCTGGTCACCAGGGCCTGGAAGGCGACGAGCAGCCCCACCGTGAGATGGCCCTCCACCGCCCGCAGGCCGCCGATCGTCAGGATCAGCGCGCTGTTGAACGCCGCCAGCGTGGGCGCGACGACCGCCAGCCACGCGCCCGGCACGCCGAGCCGCTGCTGGACGTCGAGGGTGACCGCGTGCTGTCCCGCCCAGCGGCGGAAGTAGCCGTTCTCGCCGCCGGTCGCCTTCATCGTCTCGATGAGCTGGAGGCCGCCGTACGAGGTGTTGGTCAGCCGGGCGCTCTCGGCACGCAGCTTGCGCGTACCGGTGGCCCGTACGCGGATGGCGATCCGCAGGGCGGCCAGGTTGAGCAGCGCCACGGCCACTCCGACGAGCGTGAGCTGCGGATCGTACGTCCACAGCAGCACCGCGTAGAGCACGACCACGACCGTGTCCACGGCCGCGGCGGACAGGTCACGGGCGAGGGTCTCGGCGACCGTGTCGTTGGACTGCAGGCGCTGGACCAGATCGGCGGGGTTGCGCTGGGAGTAGAAGGCGACGGGAAGTCTGAGCAGGTGGCGGAAGAAGCGGGCGCTGCCCAGGGTCGAGGAGATGACGCGCCCGCGCAGCAGATTGGCCTGGAGCAGCGCGGTGAGGGTCGCGGTGAGTACGAGGGCGACGGCCATCGCGGCGAACAGCACACCCAGCAGGGACGTCTGCTGCCCGATCAGGAACATGTCGATGTAAGTGCGGCTCAGGGCCGGCACCGACGCGCCGACCGCCACCAGCAGGAGGCTGCACACCACGGCGGCGGCCATGGTGCCCGAAGTGCCCCGCAGACGGGCCGGCATGCCGCCCAGGGCTCCCGGCCTGCGGCCGCCCCGGCGGAAGCCGTCACCGGGCTCGAAGGTGAGGACGACTCCGGTGAAGCTGGAGTCGAACTCGTCCATGGGGACGAAGCGACGGCCCTTGCCCGGGTCGTTGACGTACACGCCCCGGCGTCCGAACCGCCGGGCCGTGCCCTCGTAGACGACGTAGTGGTTGAACTCCCAGAACAGGACGGCCGGGCCGCGCACCTCGGCGAGCGCGGACAGGTCCATCTGCATCCCCTTGGCCTTCAGCCCGTACCCGCGGGCGGCCCTGAGGAGGTTGCCGGCGCGGGAGCCGTCGCGGGAGACCCCGCAGGCGATGCGCAGTTCTTCGAGGGGGACGAAGCGGCCGTGGTGGCCGAGGACCATGGCCAGTGCGGCGGCGCCGCACTCCACGGCCTCCATCTGCAGCACGGTGGGGGTGCGCACGGGACGGGGGGTACGTCCCCTGGGGGAGGGAGTGCGGGCGGGTCCGCGGCGGGCGCCGCGCTTGGGTTCGGGGCGGTGGCGCCTGCGTCCGGCGGGCGGGAGGTGCGGAGCACGCGCCCGGGCCGCGGCGTGCGGCGCGGTCATGGCAGCAGCCAGTCGACGGGACGCTGCGCGGCCAGGTGCACCGCGCCGGTGACGGGCGTCCGCGAGTCGACGGCGTACGGGGGCCCGTCCGCGGAGGACCACCGGTAGCCGGACGCGGTGGAGGAGGAGCGTTCGAGGCGCACGACCACGGCCACCGGACTGCCGTTACGGGAGAACTGCTCGGCGAGGTTGCCGTCGGCGAGGAAGCCGGCGATCTGCCCCCGGGTGAGGGGTGCGCGGCCGACGGCGGCGACGCGTCCGCGGAGCATGCCGAACCGCTGCCGCGGGACGGACTGGACGCTCAGGTCGACGGCGGCGCCCACGGGAACCGCCGCGCCGCTGCCGCCCGGCACGTACAACACCGCCACCAGCGGGTCCTGCGGACCCTGCGCACGCTCCAGGGTGGCCACGTCCGCACCCGTGGCGACGACCGAGCCGACCTTCGCCACCAGCGTGGTCAGCCGTCCCGCGGTCACCACGCGCACCGGCCGTTCTCCCTGCTCCGTACGGACGTTGAGCAGGGGGGTGCCGGCGGCCAGCATCTGGCCCTCCTCGGCGAGGACGCCCGTCACCTGCCCGGCGACCGGCGTCTGCAGTACGTAGCTGCCCTCGGCCCGGGTGAGGATGCCGGGCGCGCTCAGCTTGGACGACACGGTGCCCGTGCAGGCCCAGTAGCCCGCGGCCGCCATCACGACGACCGTCACGGCGAGGACGAGCCGCCCCTGCGGGCGCGCGAAGCGGACGGGCAGGTCGAGTTCTTCGGGCGATTGCAGCTTGGAAAGAGCCTTTTGGCGAAACTGCACGGACTTGTTTCCTTCGACTGCATTCGAATCGGTGGGGCGCGGGGACAGCCGTGAGCCCCGGAGCCGTGGGGGAAGCTCCGGGGCTCACCGGGTTTTCCCGGTCAGAGACCGGCGCGGCCGGCGTTCACCGAGACGCCGGTGATGCCCGTGACGAGCCCGGGGACGTGGGAGACGATGCCCGTCGCGGCCTGGACGGTGTCGAGGGAGCCCACGACACCCACGATGCTGGTGACATCGCTGGTCACGGCGCCGGCCAGGCCGCCGGACACACTGATGACACCGCCGGAGACGGCGTCCAGCTCGGTGTCGTCGATCTCACGGGTCTCGATGTCGTTACGCATGGAGCGCACCTTTCAATGGGGGGAGGAATTCATCGCCGCTGCCGGTTTCCGGTGGTGCGACGCGAGAGATGAAAGCACGCGAACAGGCTGGTCATCCAATCCCGTTGACCACTCGTCACCGGTGGGGGAGTGCCTTTGGCGACGGACGTGCAGCTTGATTCACGAAATGGTGGCGACTTCTTCACGAGATCGAGTAACAGATATGGACCACCCCTTGCCGGCACGGAGCGGAACGGGACATTCCGGCCGCAAATGGAGGGGTCCCTCCGGGCAGGCGGCGGGGTGGGGGCGGCCGCCTGTCGGGATCGCGCACACGATGTGCAGGTTTGCGGAGGGCGCGGGGCGTCAGGGCGCCGTCACACACGGTGCGTGAACGGCCGAGGGGCCGGGCCGTCGGGATCGACGACCCGGCCCCCCGGCCGGCTGCGGTGTGCGTACTGCCTACTGCCAGTCCTCGTCCCAGGGCGGCGGCTCCATTCCCTCCGGGTCGAAGGGAGGCTCCTCGGGGTCGGGACCGGCAGGAGCCGCGGTGGACGCGGCGGTAACGGCGGCCGCGCCGGGAGCGCCGCCACCGGCCGTACCGCTTCCGTCCGTGTCTCCGCCGCATCGCGCCAGCGTCCCGAGAACCCCGTCGGCGTACTTGGCGAGCTTGGCCTCGCCGACGCCGCCGATGGTGCCCAGCTCCTCCACCGTGGCCGGCAGCCGCGTGGCGATCTCCCGCAGCGTCGCGTCGTGGAAGACGACATAGGCCGGGACGCCCTGCTCCTTCGCCGTCTCGGCCCGCCAGGCGCGCAGGGCCAGGAAGAACGGCTCGGCCGCCGCCGGCAGGTCGACCGGTACCCGGCTGCCCTTGCCCGAGCGCGACCCGGACTCCTTGCGGGAGGGGGCGGCGGGCGCCTTCTCCTTCCGCATCGGGACGCTGCGGCGTCCCCCCAGCACCTCGCCGCTGTCCTCCGTCAGCACCAGCGTCCCGTAGTCGCCCTCCACCGCCAGCAGCCGCTGCGCCAGCAGCTGGCGCACCACGCCCCGCCACTCCGCGGTCCCCAGGTCCGCGCCCACGCCGAACACCGACAGCGCGTCATGGTCGAACTGGATGACCTTGGCCGTCTTCTTGCCCTGGAGGATGTCGATGATCTGGCCGGCACCGAACTTCTGCCGCCGCTCCTTCGCCAGCCGCCACACCGTCGACAGCAGCTTCTGCGCGGCGACCGTCCCGTCCCAGGACTCGGCCGGCGCCAGACACGTGTCGCAGTTGCCGCACGGGGTGCCCGTCTGGCCGAAGTACGCCAGCAGCCGCACCCGGCGGCACTCGACCGTCTCGCACAGCGCCAGCATGGCGTCCAGGTGCATGCCCAGCGAGCGCCGGTGCGCCTCGTCCCCTTCGGAGCCGTCGATGAGCTTGCGCTGCTGGACCACGTCCTGCAGGCCGTACGCCAGCCATGCCGTGGCGGGCTCGCCGTCACGGCCGGCGCGACCGGTCTCCTGGTAGTAGCCCTCCACCGACTTCGGAAGGTCCAGGTGCGCCACGAAACGCACGTCCGGCTTGTCGATGCCCATGCCGAAGGCGATCGTGGCGACCACCACGACCCCTTCCTCCCGCAGGAAGCGCGCCTGGTTCGCGGCGCGCGCCCGGGCGTCCATCCCCGCGTGGTACGCCACGGCGTCGATGCCGTGCTCCACCAGCGAGGCCGCGGTCTTCTCCACCGACGCCCTGGACAGGCAGTACACGACCCCGGCGTCCCCGGCGTGCTCGGTCCGGATCAGGTCCAGCAGCTGCTTGAGCGGGTTGTTCTTCGCGACGATGCGGTACTGGATGTTCGGCCGGTCGAAGCTGGCGACGAAGTGCCGGGCGTCCTCCAGACCGAGCCGCGCCACGATCTCCGCGTGGGTCGCCTCCGTGGCCGTCGCCGTCAGCGCGATCCGCGGCACCTTCGGCCAGCGCTCGTGCAGCATGGACAGCGCGAGGTAGTCGGGCCGGAAGTCGTGGCCCCACTGCGCGACGCAGTGCGCCTCGTCGATCGCGAAGACCGACACCCTGCCCCGGTCGAGGAGCCGCTGGGCGCTCTCGGTGCGCAGCCGCTCGGGGGCCAGGTAGAGCAGGTCCAGCTCGTCGGCGAGAAAGGCCTGCTCGACGGCCTGCCGCTCGTACGGGTCCTGCGTGGAATTGAGGAATCCGGCCCGGACCCCGAGCGCGTTCAACGCGTTCACCTGGTCCTGCATGAGCGCGATCAGCGGCGAGATCACGACGCCCGTACCCTCCCTGACCAGCGCCGGGATCTGGTAGCAGAGCGACTTGCCGCCGCCGGTCGGCATCAGCACGAGTGCGTCCCCGCCGCTGACCACCTGCTCGATGATCTCCGCCTGCTCGCCGCGGAAGGAGTCGTATCCGAACACGCGGTGCAGTACCTGCAGAGCGTCGGAGGTATCGGGGGAAGTGTCCGGAAGGGCCATCCGAGAAGCCTAACGGCACCCGCCGACACGCCGGGTCCGTCCACCGGAGTCCGCACGGGGAGGTGCCGTGGCGGGGTACGGCCCGCCGTACCCCGCCACGGCACCTGCGACCCGCGAACGGGCTCGTCCGGGAGGTCAGTTCACGCGTTCGATGCGGGCTCGGCGGATGAGGTTCTTGCCGGGTTCGCGTACTTGGTCGAAGGCGGAGTTGTTGAGGAGGACGCAGCTGCCGGAGGGTCCGTTGACGGTGACGGTGGTGGACTGGTTGTTGTCCAGGTTGGTGACCTTGAGCTTGGTTCCGACGGGGAAGTTCCCGCTGGTGGCGGCCGGGGGGCCGGCTTCGCCGGAGAGGGTGACGGTGGAGCCGGGGCAGACGACTTCTCCGGTGGCCGGGGGTGCCTGTCCGGCGCCGGGTGCCGTGGAGGGGGCGGCGGGTGCGGCGGGTGCGGCGCCGTTGGCGGGGGCGCCGCCGCCGTCGACGCGTTCGATGCGGGCTCGGCGGATGAGGTTCTTGCCGGGTTCGCGTACTTGGTCGAAGGCGGAGTTGTTGAGGAGGACGCAGCTGCCGGAGGGTCCGTTGACGGTGACGGTGGTGGACTGGTTGTTGTCGAGGTTGGTGACCTTGAGCTTGGTTCCGACGGGGAAGTTCCCGCTGGTGGCGGCCGGGGGGCCGGCTTCGCCGGAGAGGGTGACGGTGGAGCCGGGGCAGACGACTTCTCCGGTGGCCGGGGGTGCCTGTCCGGCGCCGGGTGCCGTGGAGGGGGCGGCGGGTGCGGCGCCGTTGGCGGGGGCGCCGCCGCCGTCGACGCGTTCGATGCGGGCTCGGCGGATGAGGTTCTTGCCGGGTTCGCGTACTTGGTCGAAGGCGGAGTTGTTGAGGAGGACGCAGCTGCCGGAGGGTCCGTTGACGGTGACGGTGGTGGACTGGTTGTTGTCCAGGTTGGTGACCTTGAGCTTGGTTCCGACGGGGAAGTTCCCGCTGGTCGCCGCCGGCGGACCCGCCTCACCCGACAGCGTCACCGTCGACCCCGGGCACACGACGTCGGGAGCGGCGGCATTGCCGGTCGCCACCGTCACGACGACCCCTCCGGTGACCAGGGCTCCCGTGGTGACAGAGAGCACGAGCTTCTTCGTAAGACTCATCGTCCGTTTCCGGGACATTGACACTCCTCGATCCGATGGGCGCTGCCTCCCCTGCGTCCTGCATACGCCCGCCGCCACCAGCGGGTTCGGTTCTTGTCGCCGTCTTACAAATCCGGCGGTGCGAGGGCCCGAGGGTGCCGTCCGCCGCCTGCCGCGGCGTACCCGGAGCACCCCGCCGCGTACGAAGGCGCAGGTGGCAGCCCCCTGCGCGGATGCCCGTCGACGCGAACGGCGCGCCGACGGCCCCGGACGGACCGCTCGAAAGCGGACGCCGGGGCCGCCGGCTCCTTAAGGTTGCCTTGATCCGGCCTTAAACCTCCGGGCATCAGGCGCGGACCGCCCGGATGATCCAGACCGCCGACGCGAACAGCACCCCTTCGTCGGTCTCGTGGGCGGTGAGCGTGGCCCTCAGATCCTCGATCGCACGACGCCGGTCCCCCTCGTCGAGACCGTCGAGCATCCAGCCGAGCAGGCCCAGCGTGAACCGCTCCGCGTCGGCCGCGTCCTCACCGAACCACATCGCCTCACCGTGCGGCTCCAGCCCGACGTCCGTGAAACCGGCGGCGCCCAGCACACCCCGTACGCGCTCGGGATCGGCCAGCGAGAACGGCCCCGGAGCGCCGGGCGGCGGCCCGGCCATCGGACGCCCCGCGGCCAGAGCCTGCGTGAAGGCGAGGAACCACTCGTTGCCCGCCGCCTCCTGCCAGACCAGCTGTACGAGGCGTCCGCCGGGGCGCAGGGCACCGCCGACGTTGCGGAAGGCGGCGACCGGATCGGCGAAGAACATCGTCCCGGTGCGGCTGACGGCCACGTCGAACGACGCCGCCGGGAAGGCGTGGACCTGGGCGTCCGCCTGCACGAACTCGATGTTGTGCACACCCTCGGTGGCCGCCCGCCGCCGTGCCACGCCCAGCATCGCCGCCGACAGGTCCACACCCAGCGCGTGGCCGCCGCTCGCCCGCCGGGCGACCGCGCGGGTGGTCTCACCGGTGCCGCAGCCGACGTCCAGCACCCGGTCGGCGGGGTACACGTCGGCCGCGTCCAGGAAGGGCTTCCGGTAGGCGCGGACCGCGCGGTCGAACCGGTCGGCGTGCTCCGCCCAGTACGCGCCCTCCTGCCCGTCCCAGGCACGTGCCTGCTCGGCGTTCGCGGGATCGACCCGATCGGTTCTGCTCACGGCCGCCACCTCCCGTGGTCGCGCAACCGGACCGCCGGCCGACGCCGGTCCGTCAGACGAGGGGCAGGTTCTGTTCGGACCAGACGGTCTTGCCTCCCATGGTGTAGCGGCTTCCCCAGCGGTGCGACAGCTGGGCGACGATGTACAGGCCGCGGCCGCCCTCCTCGGAGCTCCGTGCGCGCCGCATCCTCGGCTGAGTGTTGCTGGAGTCCGAGACCTCGCACGTCAGGGTGTCCGCCCGGATCAGGCGCAGCCGGACGGGGCCGCCGGCGTGGCGGATGGCGTTGGTGACCAGCTCGCTGACGATGAGCTCCGTGCTGAACGACAGCTCGTCGAGGTCCCAGGCCGTCAGCTGGGCCAGGACGAGATGGCGGGCCTCGGAGACGACCGCGGGCTCGGCGTCGAGCAGCCACGTCGCGATGGCCGACGTGTCCACCACCCGGGTACGCGCCAGCAGCAGGGTGACGTCGTCCCTCAGCCTGCCCGGCGGCAACCCCTCCACGATGTCGTGCCGGGCCTGCCGCAGCGGTCTGCCGAGCACGTCCGAGCGCAGCAGCCGTTCCGCCAGGTCGCGCATGCCCTCGTCGACGTCCCCCTCCCCGCGCTCGATCAGGCCGTCGGTGTACAGGGCGAGGACGCTCCCCGGCGGCAGATCGAGTTCGACCGGCTCGAAGGGCCACCCGCCCACCCCCAGGGGCGGGCCGGGGCTCAGCTCGACGTACTCCACGGTCCCGTCCGGGCCGACCACCGCCGGCGGCGGGTGGCCCGCGCTCGCCATGACGCAGGTACGGGTGACGGGGTCGTACACGGCGTACAGGCAGGTGGCCCCGGCCGGGCCGGCGGGCAGCGGGACGCCCCCGTCGTCGTCGTCCGCGTCGTCGCTCTCGGCCTCGGCCGCGACCGGCACGACCATGTCGTCCACGTGCGCCAGCAGCTCCTCCGGCTCCAGTTCCAGGTCCGCCATGGCCCGTACGGCGCTGCGCAGCCGCCCCATCATGGCCGTGGCGTGCAGCCCGTGGCCGGCGACGTCCCCGACCACCAGGGCGACCCGGGCCGACGACAGGGGGATGACGTCGAACCAGTCGCCGCCCACTCCGCTGTCCGCGTCGGCGGGCAGGTACAGGCCGGCGGCCTCCACCGCGGGCTTCTCCGAGGTGGCCGGCGGCAGCAGGCTGCGCTGCAGGCCCACGGCGGTGCGGCGTTCCTTGGTGTAGCGCCGGGCGTTGTCGACGGCGACGGCCGCGCGCGCGGCGATCTCCTCCAGCAGCGCCAGGTCGTCCTCCTCCAGAGCAGGGCCGTCCCCGGTGCGCCAGAGCATGAGCCGGCCGAAGGTGATGCCCCGGGCGCACAGCGGGGCCGTCATCGCCGAACGCGCACCCGGGACGGTCGAGGCCCACTCCGGGACCGTGTCGCCCCCCGGCTGTGCCGGCCGGTCGCCGATGCCGGTGACCAGCTCTCCCCGGTGCGCCCGCTGCGCGGACGCGGAGGACGGCGCCGCGAACCGGGTCGTCGTCCCCGTCCGCAGCGCCTCCGTCCGCGGCCCGGCGACGGCCATCCGGATCAGGTGCAGGGGCAGGGGCCCGTCCGCCGCCGGCTCCCCGCCGGTGAGCACGGTCTCGGCGAGGTCCACCGCGGCGCAGTCGCCGAGCGTGGGCGCCAGGACCTTCACCAGGTCCTCGACGGTGCGCAGGACGGACAGCGAACCGCCGAGCGCCTCGGTCGCGCGGTAGAGGAGGTCCAGGCGGCCGCGCGAGCGCTCGTGGTCGGTGACGTCGGTGAACACCGCCGCCACACCCATCGGCTGGTCGTCGGGCTCCTGGAGCCGGAACGCCTGGATGGTCACGATCCGGCCGCCCCGCGGATCGTCCAGGGTGCGCACGGCCGTGTTGAAGCCGGCCAGGGGCGTCCCGCTGTCCAGGACCTCCCGCAGCCGGGCCTCGATGGTGCGTGCGTCCTCGGCCCACAGGAAGTCGCCCAGCCGCCGGCCGTACAGCTCGACGGGCACCCCGGTGTAAGGCAGCAGGTGCGTGTTCGTGCGCAGCAGGCGCAGGTCCCCGTCGAAGACGGCCAGGCCGACCCGGCCCTGGAGGAACAGTTCCCTCGTGAAGGCGTGGTCCTGCCGCCACCGGGCGACCAGCTCCAGGGGGGCGCCGACCACGAGGCACCGGACCGGCGCCGCGCCCGGTGCGCCGTCGTGCAGCGGGACGACGCGGAAGCCGATCTCCAGCTCGCCGCCCGAGCCGTGCCGCAGCGTGACCCGGCCCTCCCAGCCCTCCCGGTCCTCCCGGTCCGCTCGCCGTTCCCGGCCCCGCCTGCCCTGGGCCAGGACCTCCTCCCAGGCGCCCGCGTCCGCGAGGAGGTCCCGTGCGGGCCGGCCGCACACGTCCGCCGACCGGCGCTCCAGCAGGGCTTCGGCGGCCGGTGTCCAGGCGAGGACCGTCCCGGCACCGTCCAGCACGGCCGCGGCCGTGTGCGTGGCGGCGAAGGGGTAGTCCTGGTTGCTCTCGCTGGCGCGCATGCGTGCCC
Source organism: Streptomyces sp. TN58 (assembly GCF_001941845.1). NCBI lineage: Bacteria > Bacillati > Actinomycetota > Actinomycetes > Kitasatosporales > Streptomycetaceae > Streptomyces > Streptomyces sp. TN58. The sequence continues at coordinate 6,790,004 of NZ_CP018870.1, forward strand.
ATTTCGTCCGCCGGTCCCGCTGTCCCCATGCTGGCCGATGTCCGGGGCGGCAGCCACAGGCGTTGCGCCGTCCGGGACCGCTCCGGGCGTCACTGCCAGTGTCCCGCGAACACACCGCCGGCGCCGCACGCCCGCCGGGGATTTCGGGACAGCCCTCAGGGGGCAGCCCTCAGGAGGGTGACCGCCTCGGCGAAGTCGGCGTAGGCGGGCTCGAAGGTCCGCGCGGCGACGAGGTACATCGACCGGTCCGTCAGGGCCCGGGCAAGGCGTGCGGGGTCGTCGGACAGGCGGCGGGCGAGGGCCACGCCCTCGTCGAAGTACGGCTTGAAGCGCTCCGCGAACCGGTGGTGACGGTTGCCCTCGGCCACCGCGGCCCGGATGCTGATCCTGCGCTGGACGTCGACCAGTTCGGGCAGCCGTCCCGCCTCGCGCAGTGCCCGCGCCTCCGCTTCCAGCGCCGGCAGCGTGTGGAGGAAGGCGTCCCGGGTGGGGCTCCACCGCTCGACATCGGTGCCGAAGGGCAGCATCGGGGAATCGGCGCTCGCAGCCGGTTCGTCGCCCCGGCCCGACAGGGTGAACAGGGTGACCCACCATCCGAGGATGCAGCTCCAGTTCCTCGGTTCGCCGTTCGCCGCCAACTCCTTCAGCACGGCCAGGGCTTCCTGACGGTGGGCAGCGGCGTCCGCCCCGTCCCCGGCGGCCTCACGCATCCGGGAGTGGTGCACCAGCTCCCAGGTGAGGATGGCCAGTGCCGTGCCCTGCTCGGCGGTCCTGCGACGGGTCCGGTCGAGGAGCTCGCGGAAGACGGCCGATGCCGCGTCGTGGCGCCCGGCGCCCTCCAGGTTCGCCGCCCACTCGACCATGTCCCAGAAGGACGGCTCCGACGTGTCGCCCCGGACTGCCTTCCCGTTGAGTTCGGCGGCCTCCCCGAAGCGCCCCTCCTCCGCAAGGGCGTTCGCCAGCGGCCCGCTCTTTCCCAGCTCGGCCATCTCCTCGCACGCCGCGTGTCCTTCCGCCCGGCGGCCGAGGGCGAACAGGGCCCGCTGGTGGGTTTCCAGGGCCTTGCACAGGCGTTCCGCCCGGGTCGGCACACCGGCATCGATGCTCCGGGCGGCTCCGACCGCCTCGGTGGTCAGTGCCAGCTTCGCCGTCGGTTCCGGGCTGCGGTAGCTCATCCAGACGAGCGCGTCGACCAGCTTCGGCAGATACGCCTTCGGGCTCACCTCCGCCAGCACCCGGTACGCGCCGGCCTCTTCGAACAGGCTCAGCCGCCCGGAACCCAGCAGCAGCACGCGGGCCCGCAGTACGGCGTCGTGATCGATCTCCCCCATGTTCCCCCAGTCTCCGGGTGATGCACGAAGGAGATTCTGGGAGTTGGCGGGCGGACCGGACAAGCCTCGCGAAGTGTGCTTTCCGTCCTACGAAAAAGGCCTCTGACCTGTCATGATGTACGTGCCCTCACCCTTCCGCCGACCACGCGGCCCACCCGGCGCGCTGACGGCCTCGGCGGGCGGACCGATAGCCTGCCCCCGTGAACGGACCAACCGAGGCCGCCGGCAAGGGACTTGAAGGCAAGGACTGGGCGGCCACACGCTCCTGGGTGGAGAAGGGGCTGGCCGACGGGGAGCACATCGAGCAGGTCGTACGGCTGCGCGGCGGCTGGACCTCCCAGATGCGCCGACTGGACCTCGCCGGCCCGGACGGTCGGCGCTCGCTCGTCCTGCGCTCCTTCGTCAAGCCCTTCTACGTCCGGCACGCGGAAGGCCTGTTGACCCGGGAGGCGGCCGTCCTGCGTCGGCTGCGCGGGACCGCCGTACCAGCGGCCACGCTCGCGGCCGTGGACGCGACCGCGCGGTACTGCGATCATCCGTCCCTGCTGATGTCCCTGCTGCCGGGGACCGTGCGCCTGGACGACGAGGACGCCGACGACCGCACCGCACTGCTGGCCCGCCAACTCGTGGCCGTCCACCGGCTGCCGACGACCGCGTCGCAACGCCCTCGGCCCTATCAGGCGTGGACCTCGCCCGAGTGGGTGGTGCTGCCCGCCGCCACCGAACGGCCTGAGCTCTGGCGGCGGGCCGTCGACGCCATCCGCCGTGACCCGCCGGTACACCAGGGTTGCTTCCTGCACCGGGACTTCCATCCCGGCAACGTCCTCTTCGCAGGCGTCGGCGGTGCCCTCCGCGTCAGCGGCATCGTCGACTGGGTGGAGACCTCCTGGGGGCCGGCCGACCTGGACGTGGCCCACTGCTCGACGGCTCTCGCCCTCCTGCACGGGGTCCCCGCAGGCATGCGCTTCGCCGACCGGTACGTCGCCGCCGGGGGCACCCTGGCCGGCGGGACCGCCCATCTGTACTGGCGGCTGCTGGACGCGCTGGGCTTCGCGCCCGACGCGGAGAAGGTCGCCGGTCCCCTGGCGGGAGCTGGGCCGTGCCGACCTGACAGCAGATGTCCTGGCTCGCAGGCTGGAGGCGTACGTAGAGGCCCTGTTCGAGCGCTACGCCTGAACCGGCACGGAGGGGGGCGGGCCCCCGGGCGGCCGGACCTCCGGTTGCCGCACCATGCCTCGGTTCCATGTTCACCCGGACGGACCTATACCTTCGGCGGTATGGAATCGAACAAACGGTATGGGTGGGGTCGGCGCTCCGCGGCAGCGGTCGTCGTGAGTGGAGCCGGGGTGGCGGGCGTGGCATGGGCGGCGCCCGGCGGGACGGCGGGTGCGGACGGGGCGGTGCACGTCACGGCGGGTCTCTCCGCCCGGGCGTACCGGGCGGTGAACGCGGAGGCAACGGACGGGCCCGCGTGGTTGGCAGGCGTGCTGGAGGCGGCGAGCGAGGGCACGGTGCTGCTGCTCGGCCTGCTGCTGGTCTGGGCGGCATGGAGCGCGCTGCGCCGCAAGGACGTGGCGGGCCTGGCCGGGGCGGCCGTCGCGGCCGCCGGAACCGTCGTCGCCTACGGGGTCAGCGAGACGCTCAAGGTCATCCTCGACGAGGAACGCCCCTGCCGCGCCCTGCCGGGTGTCCGGGCGCTCGTGGAGTGCCCCGAGCCGGGTGACTGGTCGTTCCCCAGCAACCACTCCACCCTCGCCGTCGCACTGGCCGTCGGTGTGACCCTCGTCCGCCCTCGGCTCGCCTTCCTCGCCCTGCCGGTCGGCGCGGCGGCCGCCGCGCTGCGGGTGCTGGTCGGCGTGCACTATCCGCACGACGTCCTGGCGGGCACGGTGCTCGGCACGACGACCGCGGTGACACTGATGCTCCTGCTGCGGACCCCTGCCGAACAGGTGGTCGGACGGCTCGGACCGTTCCGCGACCAGGCCGGTCCCGTGCGCGACCACGGCCGCCACAGGCGGACGGCCGACGCCCGGACGCACCAGGGCCGAGCTGACGTGCGCACCCGCCGTTTCGAGGCCGCCGAGCACGCCCCGCTCCCGGCGGGCCGGGGCCCCGACGCCGGCGAGGGCCGCGCGACGGCCACCCACCCGGGCCCCCGCACCCCCGGAGGCGAGACGCGCGACGAACGGGGCCGCGGCCTGCGGTGAGGGCCGCGATCGCGCGGACACCCCCGCCGATCACGGCGCCCGCGCCGACCGGCACCACCCTCCCGACGAACGGCCCCGCCCACAGGCCGGTGCCGGCATCCGGACCAAGTCCGGGATCCGGGACCGTCACATCCGGCGGGGCCGTCCGGTCTCAGCTGCAGGACCGCGAAGGAAAGGGAGACCGATGAAGACTCTGCTCGTGTGCACGTCCGTGTCCCACGGCAACACCCGGCGGGTGGCGGCGGCGATGGCCGAGGTGCTCGCGGCGCGCGTGGTCGCGCCGCACGAGGTGACGGCCGCGGAGGTGGCGGCCCACGACCTGGTGGGCTTCGGCTCCGGCGTCTTCTCGCAGCGGATGCACCCGGACCTGCTCGCCTTCGTGCGCGCCCTGCCGACGGCATCGGGGCGGGCCTTCGTGTTCGCCACGAGCGGCCTGCCGGAGATCCCGTTCGCGCCGTACACCCGGCCGCTCGTACGGCTCCTCCAAGGCAGGGGGTACGCCGTCGAGGACACCTTCACCTGCCGGGCCTTCGACACGTGGGCACCGTTCCGGCTGGTCGGTGGCATCCGCAAGCACCGGCCCGACGCGGGCGACCTGTCCGCCGCCCGCGCCTTCGCCACCCGCCTCAGGGGCTGAATCCGCTGCCGCCGCGGTCCGGGCCCGCCGCCGGCGTCAGGCCCGGCAGCGCAGCATCTCAAGCGGCGGATTGGCGTGGAAGTCCGCCCAGAAGTCCGCGTCGAAGTCGCGCTTCCCGGCCTCCGACACCGTCAGCGGCACCCACGCCAACTCGCTGAACCCGGCTGCCCGCAGGCACTTCTCGTACACCTCGCGGCGCGGCAGGTTGGCGACGAACGAGACCGGCGGGTCGAGCAGCGCCGTCGTCCGCACCTGCGGCCCGGTCTCGACCTCCGCGCCGGTGAGCTCGCTGCGGAAGCCGTACCTCTCCGGGGTGGGCCCGTCGAAGCGGAAGTCGGGCGACTGGTTGAGGAGGAAGAGCGCACCGCCGGGCTTCAGGCTGCGGTGCAGGGCGCGGCACATCCGCTCGGTGGTGGCGATGTCCGGCGCGTAGTTCAGGAGTTGGACCGCCAGGGCGATGTCGAAGCGCTGCCCGAGGGGCCGCAGGTCGGCGACGTCGCCGACCTCGTAGCGCACCCCCAGCGGATCATGCTCCTCCAACTGCTGTGCCACGGCCACCATTTCGCCGGAGATGTCGATGCCGAGCACCTCGGAGGCGCCGCGCCGCCTGAACTCCCGGCTGTAGAAGCCGGTTCCGGACGCGAGGTCGAGGACCGTCCTGCCGCGTACGTCCCCGACCAGGCCCAGGAAGCTGGGCACCACCACGTACTGCTCCAGGGGCAGGGCCTTGAACCCCTCGTAGGCCTCGCCGATTTCGTCGTACTGCTGCTGCGCGCTCATGCTGATGTCCTCCCCGTTCCGACAGGCTTCGGCCACGGCCCCCTTCCGGGGCGTGCCGCGGCTTGTGCTTGGAAGTCTCTACGGGGCCGGGCGGCTGTCCGTACTGGCAGAACCGACGAAGATCCGGACACCGTCCCGGCAGGTCTACGGCCCGCGGTCGGCGGCGGGGCCGGCTCGCCGCACGACAGACCACCCGGGCTCCCTGTCATCACACGCCAGTGGTCATGGGGCGGGAACCCAGGGGGTGTCGTGTCGTTGTGAGGGTGGGACGCACCCCGCTCTGGGAACTTCCATCCGTTCCCCCGGGTCTGCCCGGGGCGGGCCCGGGCCCTGGTCGCCTGCGGCCCCGCGTGGAGGCGGAAGGCGACCAGGGCAAATGAGATCGGCAGTCCCCGTCCCCAGGGGTTGCGCTCAGGTTAGGTCTGGCTCAGCCCGTGCCGATATGGCGTGCTCGGGTGAGGCCCGGGGCCCAGAGCGCTCTGGGGGCAGCAGTACCCCCGGGCCGCCCCATCCCTGCCGACCGCCTGATCTCCTTCTTGGTCCTGCCGGCGGGGGTTTGCCGGGCCACGTAGTCGCGGGTGCGAGGATCGCATGCCATGCGGAGGAGGGCTATCCGGGAGAGAGCCGCGTTGGCTGCCCGGTCACCGCCTCGGGAGAGGCGGTGACGGATGGTTTTGCCGCTGGAGGCGGGGACGGGTGCAACGCCGCAGAGGGCCGCGAAGGCTGCTTCCGTGCCCACCGGAGCCCGCTTACGGGGATCAATGTCAGTGGCCGGCGGCAGGATGGACGCGTACCACTGATCCAGCATCACCACGAGGGGTATCCCATGTCCGTTGCCGTGTCCGACACCGCGTCCGTCCGCTTCCCCACCGGCTGGTGCGCCACCGACCTGGGCCGGTTCCGCCCTTGTGACTCCACCTACGAGGTCTACCCGCTGGACAGCCTGCCGCCGCTGGACGCCGTGGGACTCGACGGCGGGTTCGGGTGGCTGAACGGCGCATGCGGCGGTCCGTCGGAGTACGCGGCACACCTGGCGGTCCTCGAAGGGGAGCTGGCGGCGGCCGGACTCACGCTGCCCCCGGACTTCGCCGCGTTCTACCGCGACGAGCGACTGTGCCGCGCCCTCGACGAGGTGTCGGTGACGGCCTGTTGGACCGATCTGTCCCCGGTCCTGCGCAGCCCGGCCGAGGAGGGCGCCCGTCTCGTGCGGTTCCTGCGGGATCAGCAGGACTGCGTCATCTGGTACCTGTACCTGCGGCCGTCGGGGGAGTCGTTCGTGGTCTGCTCGCACCTGGAGCTGGAGTCCGCCGAGGCCTGGGCGGCGCAGGAGGGGGCGGACGGGTTCCGGGAGGCTGCCGCCGGCTCGCTCATACGGTACGCCGGCTCCTTCGAGGAGTTCGCGTACCGCTTCGTCGTGGAGAACGAGCTGTGGATGCAGCTCAACTCCGCCGACTCGCAGGGACGGCTCGCTCCCCGCCTCCAGGCGTACGCCGACCACTACGCGGCCACCGTCGCCTGACCTGCCGGACCGGCCTGCGCGGGCGGCGACCGTCGTCGGCGTTCACCCTGCCGGCCACCGGCGCCGAGCGCACAGACGTGGTGCCGTTCGCCGCCGCCTGGGGCGAACGCCACAGGGCTGTGAAATGGCTGGCCGCGGGAGGCGGCGACCGCATCGTCGACACCCGGAGAAGGGCAAGGGCGGCACCGTCCCCGTGGGTGAAGGACACGCTCATCGACGAGGGAACGCCGCTGCCTTTGCGACGGCCTGCCGCCGACTGTCGCCAGGCCGGGGCGAGCCCCCAGCGAGACCGACCGCCACGACTGCCAGGTTCCATTTCCGTTGCCCCCGTTCCTTTCCATCCTCACCCCCTGTCCTGGGGATTCGCCGCTCGGACCGGCACGGCAGATGGCGCAGGCCGTCGGCATTCGCGACGAGGCGGGTTGATCCCGCCCTCAGCCACCGCCCTGAAAGGCCCACAGCGCGAAAGCCACCGCGTACAGCACGAAGGTCGCCAGGTGCGCGTACGCCAGGGCCACGAAGGTGCCGACTCCGCCCAGGACCAGGCCGCGGACCTTCGCCCCCGGGCGGGACGGCGGCCACCAGGAGGCTGCCACCAGTGCGGCCGGAACGACGTAGGGCAGGGCCAGCCACGCCGGGCCGTGAACGATCGGCGACGAGCGGTATGCCCACACACCGCCCAGTGTCGCCGCCGCGGTAAACAGGGAGGGGGCCAGCCACCACGGCGGGGCCAGGAGCCGCGCAGTCGGAGGCCTCGGGGCAGAAGTCGCATTCATGGGGCCCATTGCACCGTCCGGGGCGCACCGTGCACATGGGCGCACCTACTCAGGCCGCCCTGTCCGCGTACCCATCACAGTGCTGCGGGGCCGATCTCTCGGCCTCCAGCGTGCGCCTGCTATTCGGGGATGGCACCAGCACTTGGACGGGCACGGGCACGGGCCCCGGCACAGGCGGCCCATAACCTCTGAAGCCGGCCCCTACCGGGTTTGTGCAAGATCGAAACGCCTGAGCCTGTGCATCTGCGCAGGCTCAGCAACAAGCGATGCAGCACCTCTCCACGTCCGGTACGGGCTGGTCTTACCTGCCCGGCGCCCGCCGGGCGCAGACAGGAGGCAGCCCGCGCCGCAGAGTCGGCGCGCCCGCGTCGTGCTTGGGCCTTGATGACGTAGAAGAAGTTGATGCGCAGGTAAGCGGCTCAGTCGGGGCGGCGCCGCGGGAGCTGGTCGCGCGCCGCTCCTTCACACCGCGGGGAAGTCGGTCCAGGATGAGATTGTTTCCCGGCGAGTACGCGGGAGCTCGCAGGGTGGCTGTCAGAACTCGTCGGGGTTAGCCAGTCGTTCGTCCCCGTCGCCCTCGTCTGGGACAATGTCCGGCGCCGGGACACCACCGAGGCGGTCATCGGCGCGGTCACCGGAACCCTGCGCCGCCCGCTGCTGCTCGTCCTCCGAGGTCGTGTCAGGCCTCGGGTCGGTGCGCTTAGAGTGCTCCGCATGGACATGCGAAGGATCGTCGCGGTGCTGGCCGAGGAAGCTGAGCACCAGATCCTCGACCAGGTGTGGGAGCTGGGGCCGACCGAGTGCGCACTCGTCCGTGAGGTCGAGGCCGGCCTGCGTGACGTTGTCGGTCCGCCGGACGTCCAGGAGGCGCTGCCGCCGATCAAGCGGCTCGAACATCTGCGGGAAACGCTGGCTGTCCTGGCGATCTCCCTCGCGCGTACCCACGGCCGCATGGCCTGGTTCCTCTCCGGTGCTCTGAACGCGCTCGAACCGGTCCTGCGCTGGCGTGCGCTGCCCGCTGACCGTGGTGGCACCTTCGGCACTGTCCTCGCGAGCACCGAGGAGTACATGGAGGCGGAGGACGCCGTCCGCCGACTCCAGGACGTCCTCGCGCGCATCAGCCGCCGCTGACCTGCACGGCCGCTTCACAAGGGGACGAGAGGGAGACCACCGCCCCGAGGCCGCCCAAAGCTGGGTCACACCATCAGGCTCCCCCTCGTCCGTCAGTCCACGGCCAAGGACCGTAGGAGGGGGCTTCGGCGGCGTCGCACACCGTGCACGCCGTAGCGCCCGGCCGCGTGAGGACGCCGAGTGCCTGCAGGGTGCCGAGCGGCTGCACACGCTCGGTCGGGAGCGGGCAGCCCTCGGAGTGCATCATGGCGGGGCCGACCGCGGTATGCGCATCGAGTCGCCACAACCACCGGGCCGCCCCGACGGGGCGGCCGAGCGGGGCCGGCCGAGATGCCGCCCAGGCCGACACCGGGCAGCGGACGCAGCTGCGCGGCGGTGCCCCGCGTGCTGTACTCGGCGGCCTTCACCTCGCACGCCACTGGTGAGGAGGCGGTGTTCCGACCGTGCACCATTGCGCGGTGCTCACGGCTCAGTCCCCGAACAAGTGCGACAGCAAGCGGCCAAGATCCAACGCCTGCCGGCGGTCGTCGCCCGAGCTCACGCCGCCTGCCGGGAAAGCGATCGTCTGGGCGCTCGGGTGATCTGTGTAGATCGCAGGAGTGGACGGCCTCGTGACATCGGCGGTCGTACCGGTCACTATCCTGCCGGGATGACCGCGCATTCGTCCCCTCCGCTGACCCTGGAAACCGCCAGAGATCTTCAGCGCATACTCCGAGCCGAGATCGGGCCGGGCCTCAGCGAGGGGGAACTCGACGCGGTCGAGGCACGGTTCGGCTTCACCTTCTCGGCGGATCACAGGGTCTTCCTCGCCGCCGGGCTCCCACACGGGTCACGAAGCTGGCCAGACTGGCGCAACGGCGACCCTGAGGACCTGGCCGAGCGGCTCTCCCGACCGGTCGAGGGCGTGCTCTTCGACGTCCAGCACAACGGCTTCTGGCATCCCTCCTGGAGCCAGAAGCCCGCAGAGACATCCGACGCGCTGCAGATCGCACGGTCCGAGTTGGCGACCGCACCGCAGCTGGTCCCCATCTACAGCCACCGCTACCTGCCTGGCACAGCAGGCGAATGCGGGCACCCCGTGCTCTCCGTCCACCAGACCGACGTCATCTTCTACGGCAACGACCTCTCCGACTACGTACGGTACGAGTTCACCGGCCGGGCGAGCAGTCTCCCGGCCCGCGCCACTGTCGGTTTCTGGTCGTACTTCGTCAACGGCGGCCCCGGCATCGACGTCACCGCGCCAACGCCGCACAGCCCTTACGCCGTCAGCGGGCAGGAGGCGATCGAGTATCTGCGGATGCTGGCCCTGGAGCGCCTGATCGGCCGACCGCACCACCCGTACCAACTGATCGAAGCAGGGGTCACGGCACTGGTTCTCGGCGTCGAGACGGAGTCGCTTGCGCTGCTCGCCGGCCTGTCGCGCACCGAGCACGAGAGCGCCGATGCGCTCTTCGACCAAGTACTGGGCGAACTCGGTCTGCCCGAGGGCTTTCCCGGCGATGACACCGATATCCCGGGGGAGGCGGCACGCTGGGAGCTCGTGCGCTGGTGGCTCCGGCTGATCGTGAACGGGAGTATGGCCCCCGGCGCCGGCGGTGACGTGATCACGTACGAGGGCTGGGGCGCACTGGCACGGCCCCAGTCCCTTCAGCCGCTTGTCGACAAGGTCGATGCCTACAACGAATCGGACGCGATCCAGCGCACAACACGCGAGCAGGCGATCGTCACGGAGGCCGAACGGTTGCTCGCCGGCCCCTGGCCACCGCCGGACTGACTGGACGGCCGGGTTTCAGAATGCTGAACGACCCAACCTTGCTGATGCACCGCCGATGCCCTTCCCCCGGAGAATCACTGCCTGACCCTGCGCCTGCTCATGGCGGAGGTCGAGCAGACCTGAGTGGTTGCTCCGGCTCGGGCCGTCGGACGGGGGTTCCCCTGGCCGGTGGCGTCAGGGTGGTGGGCGCTGTCGCGCGTTCGAGTGTCGTTCGGCGAGTCGGTGATGTGGCCTGCCCGGCAGCGGACGGGGATGGGCGGGCCACGTCCCACCCACCCACGCCTTGGGGATTGAGTACATGACCATGGCGTTGCCCGCGCCGCCTATTACCGCGCCTGGCAGGACTACGTCGCCGGCGACGACGCTGCCGCCGCCGCGAACAGCATGATGCCGCAACGCACCGCACCACCGGCACCGCACCACACCGGGCGCCGACAGGGGCAGAACGGCACGGCTCTTCGCCGCCGCCCCCCGCTCCGGCGCCGTCGGCGATCGACACCGCGCAACGGAGCCACGCCCTTGCGCGGTGTTCTGTTCGCCGGCCGCGCCCACGCTCCACGCCGGGCCGCAGTGCTGCCGGGCGTCCAGTGGCCTACGGCATGATCGGACGGTTGGCCGACGTGTACTCCTCCGCGACGGAGAAGACGCTGGCACAGCGCGGGCATTCCGCGTTGCCAAACAGGTGGGTGATTCCGTTGGCGAGCTCCTCCTGGCCGATCGCGGACAGCGATCTGATGCATCCATCGGCCGGTTCCGGTGAGTTCCACGGGGGCCACCGGACGCAGGTCGCGTCGAATCTCTTCGCCCCCGCCCCGCCGTACACCTTCGAGTAGCAGCCGTAGAGGACGGGCATACGGTGGCGCGCCCCCGCCCCGGACTCCAGACCTGATACCACCACGAGGAAGAGGTCCGGTGCCGTCCCATTCGAGCGGGCCGACTGAACACGGGCCGGCTCGCTGGAGAAGGACTGCAGCTTCCTGTCCGGCAGCGCTTCGCTCGCGCTGCCGAGGGGGCCGCGCACCACAGGGCGTACGATCATCGCCATACTTGCAGGTCGGAGGCGTCCGATGGTTACGGCCCCGCCTGCCCGTAATGCCCTCGCGCCGTGGCGGTTGTCAGCTGGGCGAGGCGCCTGGACACCTGTGAGGGACCCTGTGGGAAGGCACACCCGGCGATCGGGAGAATACGTCAGGCCCCAGCAGCGCATATACCTCGACGACTACTGCCGAGCGTCCGGGGACTTCTTCGCCTCGGGGACGTACTACCACCAGGATGTGTTGCGCGGATTCCCGGCGGGACAGAAGGTCGAGGCCGAGCTGGTGCCCGAGCCTCACAACCCTTGGGACGCGCGGGCGGTCGCGCTGGATGTGGAGGGGCAGCGAGTTGCCTATCTGCCCGCGGTCTCGGCGAAGATGTGGCACGACGTAATCCGGGGGTGGAACACCGCCGGATTCGCGGTCTACTGCGGAGCCGAGATCAACGCGTGGGAGGGGGGCGACGCAAAGTGTCGCGTCGGCCTGACCGTGCCCAAGTGGGACTGGGAGACGCTGGTGGCACTGGCGGAGGCCGTGGGGCTTCGCGTCTCATGGGAAGCCGCCCTGGCCGATCTGACCGAGGCACAGCGGACCTTGCTGCGCAGGGACCGCGGGTACAGCCCCGACGAGCGCGTCATCCGGGCGATGCAGAAGAAGCGTGCGCACCACCCCGAGTTCAGGTGGGGCGCCGAGAACGACGGAGACCTGACGGAGCGGATGCCTTTCTGGTACGGCTACTTCGTCCGCGAGCAGATGCGGGAGGAGGCGAGGCAGGAGGAGGAGCTCGTCCGGTTCGCCCGTTCCGTCAGATCCGGCTTGCTGCGCGCGTTCACGGCGGAGGTCAGGAGAGCGCGGGAGCGGGAGCGCGAGCAGGCACGCCTTCTGCGCCAAGACCAGGACGACCGGGCGCTGCGGTTGCAACACGAGGGCAGGCGGGTCTCGGCCATCGCTGCCGAGCTCGGCCTGTCGCCCAAGCAGGTCGAGGCTGCCCTGTCACGTGCTCGCCGGGCCGCAGGGATCACTGTTCGGGGGAACGCGGGCCTGCAGAGCGACCGTCGCCGCGATGCGGCGGAGGCTGTCCGCCTGAAGAGGTCCGGCATGACGCGGGCGCAGGTGGCGAGGGCCATGGAACGGTCCGTCGACACTGTCGACGAACTGCTCAAAGATGGGCTGTTCTACGCGGCGCCTGAAGACCATCCGGAGCGGCTGGCACTGGCGCGACGGTGCCTCGGCCTGCGGGCCACAGGGCTGGGGAAGGAGGAGATCCTGGGCCGGTTGGGAGTCAGCCGCAAGCAGGCGCTGCGAGCCTTCCGGGACGCGTCCCTTCTTGACGCCGAGAGATGAGCGAAGCCACGCTTGACCACTGCCGGAGCTGCCCCACCGCAACCGGTGTGTCTGCTCACGGCAGGTCGGCTGGAATACTCCGGCCATGGAGGCCGGGGCGGCGGGGAGCGGGGCACGGTCGGACGTGGCGGCCGGCGCCGGGCAGTCGGCGTTCTGCGCAGGCAGCGGACGTCGAGGGGGCCACGGAGCTACGGACCGTGGTGTGCGTGCAGTTTCTGGACCGCTCGGGCGCCACGATCAGCACCGAGTGCGGCACGGATGCGGGCATCCTTCTCCACGGACAGCACGTCCATCGTTATGGTCGATCGCGAGCGCGCAGGATGCGTCAGGTCCGTACTGCCCCCGGTGGGTAGCTCAGCCGTTGTCGTTCTTCGCCCGCCGGCTGGGCTTCGGTGTTCCCGGGGCAAGGCCGGGTCCGCGGACGGGACTCGGGCGGTTCGTGCGGAGCGCGGGCGTCTTCGTCGACGGCGGCCGGCTGCACGCCGACTTCTTGTCCTGTCGGAGGCCGCTCGGGCTCACGCCAGCACCCATGCGTCAGCGAATGTCGACCGCCGTGCCGCCTAGTGCTGTGACCGGGAAGGTTCGCCGGGTTTGAGAACGCTGGCCCCTCGGTGATGTCAGAGGGAGGCCTGATGATGTTCCCTGCCAGTCACATCTCAGGGACGAGGGAAGACATGTCATCGGCATTGGAACGCCTCCAGGCACTGCTCGGTGAGCCGGAGGAGGCGTGGGGCTGGCCGCGCCGAGAGGTCTGGGAGGCCTCCGAACAGCACCTCGGTGTCACGCTGCCCGAGGACTACAAGGCCTTCATGGACCTGTACGGGCCCGGAACCCTCGGCGGGTACCTCCACCTCAACCGGCCAACAGGTCTCATGACCCCCGCCGAATTCGAGGACTTCTGGTCCCTGGAGGGTTGGCGCGATGCACGAAGAGGGGCGGAGGATCTCTACCCCTTCCCCTTCCACCCCGAGCCCGGTGGGCTCATCCCCTGGGGCCACGACGAGCACAGCAGCGAGTACTACTTCCTGGCCGGCGACCCGGATCCGGGCAACTGGGAAATCGTGGTCGGTAGCGAGTGCGCGGAGTGGTACCGAACCAGCGGCAGCTTCACCGACTTCCTGATGCGCTGCTTCGACGGCCTCGACCGGGCCCCGTTCATGGACCGAGGCTGGCCCGGAGGCGACGCCCGCTACGAACCCTTCGACATGTAGTGCTGTGCCCGGAAAGGGTTGGCAGGCCGGGCGGTCAAGCTGCTGTTTGCAGTGGCCTGCCGCCCCAGCGGAGACCTCGTTCGCTGCGGATCCGTGCGCGTTCGCGTCGTTGGGCGGCCAGGACGTCGGGGTGACGGGCGTTCTGGTTGCGCCAGCGCAGGTAGGCGTGCAGAGCCCGGGTCTGGACGGTGTGGTTCAGATGGGTCGAGTTGGCCAGGGTGAACTGCCGCAGTGGTCCGAAGTGGGCCTCGATGGGGTTGGCCCAGGACGCGTAGGTGGGCGTGAAGCACAGCTCCACCTTGTTGCGGGCCGCCCACCTGCGGATCTTCCAGTTCAGGTGGGCGGAGAGGTTGTCGAGGATCACGTAGATCGGGGCGCCGTCAGGACGGGCGGCGCGGATGGACCGTAGAGCGGCCCAGGTGTGGTCGATGCCCTTGCGGCGCCTGTTGATTCCCCAGAGCTTGTCGTCGCCGACGGAGTAGCAGCCGTGGAAGTAGGTGACGCCGTGGGTGCGTCGGTAGGTGGCCGGCAGCCGGTCGGGGCGGGTCCTTTCAGCCCAGCAGGAGCCAGCGGTGGGGCGGATGCCCAGCGGCCCGAACTCGTCGAAGGCGAATGTGCGGTTCGGCCGCTCGTTGACCGCGTACTCGATCCGTTCCAGCTTGGCGTCGAATCCCGGGTCCGGGTATTCCTTCCAAGTCTTCGTCCGCTGGAAGGTGATCCCGCGGCGGGCCAGTAAGCATCGCAGGGCCTCGCGCCCGATCCGGACGGGCCGGGCCAAGTTCCTGCGCAGGTGATCGACCAGTTTGCGGACCGACCAGCGGGTGAAGGGCTTGCCCAGCACGGTGGGCCGGGTGGTGGCCGTCTGGATGACGAAGTCCTCGTCGTCACTGCTCAGCAGGCGGGGACGGCCTCCCGCCCACTGAGGGTTGAGGCATGCGAGCCCGATCTTGTTGAAGCGGTGGATCACGTCACGGACGGTGTCCTCGTCCGCCTGGACCAGCCGCGCGATCACCGGGACCGTGCTACCGCCGGCCGAGGCCAGCAGCATCATCGCTCGCCGAAACCGCACCGAGCTCGTACTGCCCCGCCGCACAATCCGCTGGAGCTTCTGTCCCTCGTGCTCCGTTAGCCTCCGGGCCCTGACCGGTGGTGCCATCCCGCCCCCCTGCTGGTTGGAAGTCGTCACTTCCAACCAGCACAACGAGCAACCCGGTGAACCTATGCGGTCACAGCACTAGACGAGTAAGTCCGAAGTCTTCGCGCGCATGAAGCGAGGGTCTCACCGGGGCCGGCCCGTGACCTGGCGCAAGGGTTCCGGGGCCGCGATGAGCTCGCACTTCGTCCGCCTGCGGATCCGCCTCGCGGGCCGCCGGCCCAAACCCGCCGCCAACGGCACGATCCCGCTGGTCTGGCTGGTCGCGCAGTGGCCCGAGAGCGAGGCCGAGCCGGTGAAGTACTGGATCTCGAACCTGCCCGCGAACATTCCCGCCAAGGACCTCGTCCGGCTCGCGAAAGCCCGCTGGCGGATCGAGCACGACTACCGCGAGCTGAAGACCGCTCTGGGGCTGGACCATTTCGAGGGCCGCTCGTTCACCGGCCGGCACCGGCACGTCACCCTCGTCACCGCCGCCCACCTGTTCCTGACCGAACAGCGGAGGAACCCAAAAGTCCCTGCCAGGGCCTGACCCTCTACCCAAGCCCTGGACCTCCTCCAACACCTCATCGCCACCTGGACCGGCACCTGCCCCACCTGCCAGCAAACCGTGCCATGGCAGCCCTACGACACCACCTGACAAAGCACTACCAAGGGCTGCCCCGTGCTCCCCGGCGGGCGCGCGGCGCCGGTTACAGCGCCGCGCCGCGTTGTCGCAAAGCGCCCGCATACGCCCAGCATGAGGACGCTCCTCCGCCTTGCGATGCACCGCATCCGACACCGCGCGCTGATCCGCCAGGGATCACGGGACAGCCCTTAGCTGCCGACACGGACCAGGCCCGTCTCATAGGCGAGGATGACCAACTGGGCGCGGTCGCGGACGCCGAGCTTGGCGATGGCGCGGGTGACATGGGTCTTGGCGGTGTGCGGGCTGATGACGAGTTGTGCGGCGATTTGGTCGTTGGAGAGGCCGGTCGCGATCAGACGGGTCACCTCGATTTCCCGGGCGGTGAGCACGCGGAGACGCTCTGCGGTGTCGACGGGTGTCGCCGGGCGGTGCGCGAACTGCTCGATCACCCGCCGTGTCGCGCCCGGGGAGAGCAGTGCGTCGCCGGCAGCCACCGACCGGACGGCCTGACGCAGGTCTTCCGGTTCGATCTCCTTGGTGAGGAAGCCGCTTGCGCCGGCCCGCAAAGCCGCGAACACATACTCGTCGGTCTCGAAGGTCGTGAGCACGAGGACCCGGCAGCCCGTCAGTTCGGAGTCCGCCACGATCTTCCCGGTGGCGGTGAGGCCGTCGGTACCGGGCATGCGGATGTCCATCAGGACGACATCAGGGCGGACGGCGCGGGCCGTGCGCACGGCCTCGTCACCCGTTCCGGCCTCGCCGACGACCTCGATGTCCTCGGCGCGCGCGAGAAGGCTGCTGAATCCGGCCCGTACGAGGGCCTGGTCGTCGGCCAGAAGTACCTTGATCGTCATGGGCGGAAGCGTGGCACAGGGATGGCGGCCCGCACGACCCAGCCAACGCCCTCGCCGCCCTTGCCGCGCGGTCCTGCGGAGAAGTCGCCGCCGAGCGCCCGGACCCGTTCGCCCATGCCGCGTATGCCGTTTCCGGATCCGCCCGAGGCCGCCGCCGGGATCCGGCCGTCGTCGGTGATCTCCACATCCACCCGTCCGTGGCAGCACCGGATGCTCACGTCGGCCCGGCAGGCCCGTGCGTGGCGGGCGGTGTTGGTGAGGGCCTCCTGGACGATCCGGTGAACGGCGAGGGAGACCGGTGCGGGGACGGCGGCGAGGTCGCCGGAGGTCTCCAGCCGGATGTCCAGCTCCGCCGATCTCATCCGGTCCACAAGAGGCTCGACTTGGGGAATTCCGGCCGTCGGATCATCGTGAGCCTCTCCCGGGGCGCGCAGCACGTGGACGAGTGCCCGAAGGTCCCGTACCGCCTCGGAACGGACCTGTTGGGCGGTGGTGAGTGCGGCCCGGGCATCCATCGGCGAGTCGTCCAGTGCCTCGGTCGCGACCCGCAGCTGGATCCCGACGACGGTGAGGGTGTGCCCGACGACGTCGTGCAGTTCTCGGGCGATCTCCAGGCGGGCCTCCGCGATCCGGCGGCCGGCCTCCAACTCCCCTTCCCGCGCGGCCCGCAGCAGGCGCTCGTCGAGTTCGGCCCGCCACCGGAGGCGGTTGCGGTAGGCGGCCGCGGCGGCGAGAAGTACCGCCAGCCACAGGGCCTCGGTGCCAAGGGAGCCGAGGACCTCGCGTGGGGTGGCGCCGCCGGAGGTCGACTCCCAGGTCGCGGCGAAGGCCAGTTCCGTCAGGCCGACACCTGCGGCCCAGGCGAGTCCGGGGCGGCCGGGCCGGTCGTCGGCGGCCAGGGTCGCGTACGCGGCGGACGCCGGCCACACCCAGCCGGTGTCGGTGAGCCCCGAGGAGCGGAACACGATGACGGCCTGCAGGCTCAGCAGGAGGACGGCGAGCGGCCACCGGCAGCGCACCAGGAGGAGCAGGCTCAGCCACAGGGCGAGCGGTACGGCTCCCGCGAGGTCCAGTCGGCCGCCGAACCGGGCGGTGCCCGCCAGGACGGCAATGGCGGTGCCGACTGCGAGTAGCCAGTCGACGAGCCGCACCGAGCGCCGGCCGGCGGGGGTGGGGGCGGCAGGTCGGTCCATGCGCCGATCATGCACGACGGTCCCGCCCCTGTTCCTGGCGGGAGCCCATCGCCACCGTGGCGAGCGCGATCCACCCCAAATCGACGGCGATGACCAGGCGTTCGACAAGACCGACGAGGGTGGGGGCGCCGACCGCCCCCAGCGACGGGCCGCCGTGCATCACGTCGACCAGGAAGACCGCGAGCGCAGCCGTTGTGGTGACCGAGGCCGCGGTGAAGAGGCTCAGGGCCGTGCGCAGGCCGGGCCGCCAGGCGGCCAGTGCCCGGCGGAGCAGCACCGCGGCAGTGGGCAGGGCCGCGAAGGCGAGGAAGGCGGCGTTGCCGTGGACGAGTTCGGAAGGGGAGGGGCGGCCCCACTGGCCAGGCGGGTCCGCGGGGAACAGGGCCGCGACCAGGATGCCGACTGTCCACACCGCGAGCGCCGCCCGGCCGGCCCGCCGGGCCCCGGTACCGAGCCGTATCGTGAGGACGGCGGAGGCGGTGCCGACGGCCAGCAGCGCGGCGGGGAGCAGCCAGCCGGCGGTGCCGTGCACGTACCGGCTGATGGTTTCGCCCACCAGCTCGTACTCCGAATTGAGTGCCTCCAGTACGGCCATCGCCAGTCCCGCGATGCCGACAAGGGCCAACGGAGGCCGAACCCCCGCCACACACGCCGTGTTCGTCGCCGTCATGTTGTCCTCCTCGATTTCGTTCCGGTGATCCAGAACCTACGGAGGGGCAGCGGCGGCCACATCGCCCCGATGAGGGCGTCGGCCCGTACACCGAACGGTGTCGTTGCCCCCGCCAGCTGCACCAACCGGTGTACGGCATCGGTCGGCTCGACGCCGGGCGATCCGTTCAGGGGAGCAACCACACCCCCCGCGTAATGGTGGAGAGGCGGCCCCCTGTCCCGGGGAAAGACCCGGCGGTCCGTGGCACGGCGGCCGCCGCGCGGCGGCCCCGCGGGCCGCACCGGCCGCACCGGAAGCCGCAGCCGGTGTCACCGCGTTCATCCTCGCCGGGCGCTACTTCGAGGCGCGCTCCAAGCGGAAGGCCGGCGCCGCGCTGCAGGCACTGCTGGAGCTCGGCGGAGTAGCTGTCGGTGTCGGTGCCCAGTGCGTCGGTGAGGAGAGGTAGCCGCCGGTCCCGTTGGTCAGTTTGGTGAGCGCGGACGTGCTGACCTCCTGTGCGGCTCCCAGGCCGATGGCGAAGGTACGGGCGTTGATCAGTCCGCTGACCTCGTCGAGGAACTTGGGCTGGTTCCCGAGACCGTCGGTGAGCACCCTGACCGGCGGCGTGTGGTGGCCGTACTGCGACGAGTGGGAAGTCACGCCGGCCGGCGCGCTGGACATCGACCACATGGTCCCGCTCGCCGGGGCCTGGGACTCCGGAGCAGCGGTATGGACCCCGGCGCGCCGTGAGGCGTACGCGGACGGCCAAGGCTCCTGCGCGACCTGGTTCCAGCCTGACCGGACCCGGCCGGACGAGGCGGGTGGCGGGCGCGGTCACCGGGTGCGGTGACAGGGGGTGCGAATATCGGCCACGCCGACCCCGCACGGATGTGCGACGATCTCTCGTCGCACATCACCGTGGGGGGTCCATGACAACCGCATCGGCGTCCGGAAGACGCCTGTTTTCCACCGTATTGACGGGCTTGCTTGGCGTCCTCGCTGCGCTGCTCCTGCCAGTGGGCACCGCTCAGGCCGCACCGGTCGCCGAGGACTGCGTCGGCGTCACCGAGGGACGGTACGCGGGCACGTTCACCGCGGCCGGGCAGACGCACTGCCTGGAGCTGCCGAGCCAGCAGGGCGCCCGGATCGCTGCCCTCACCTCGCGCGGCGGCGCGGGTCTGACCGTCCAGGTCGAGGTGGTCGACCGGAACGGCACCGCGCAGTGCACCGCCGGTGACCTCGCCGAGGGCATCTGCGGGCTGACCGGCACGGCGCCGTTCCGCGCGCTGGTGCACGCCGACGACACCGAGGCCACCGGTCCGTACGGCGTCCACTTCGTCCGCACGGACGTCCTCCAGAAGAACTGTCAGACCCTGCCCGCGGGGACGTTCGCCGACGACTCGGGGACGGTGCGGCTGGAGACCGGCAACGGCGTCTTCTCGCACTGCCTGACGATCCCGGCCGACGCGCACTCCACCTCCGAACTCCTGCGCATCCGCTACAGCCTTCCGGACGACGCGGACCTGTTCCCGGACTACGCGATCAGCCTGATCGACACCGATGGCAACGGGCCTTCCTGCCACAGCCACGCCACCCCGGGGCAGCAGCTCCGGACCGACGGCCTCACCAGCTGCTCCTTCACGGCGGGCAAGGCCTACACCGTGCTCCTGGAGGGGCAGGACGTCCCGCGCGGCCACACCCTGGACCGCCGCGACGTCACCGCTGCGGCCCGCGGCTGCGCCACCTCGGCGGCCACGGCGGTCGGAGCCCCGGCCACGACCGGGACGTCCGGCCAGAGCGGCACCCTGCGCTGCCACCGGATCACCACGGCAGCCGCTACGGACCGGCTGCACGTCGACGTCCGGGACGCCCACGACAGCACCAACATGCTGATCATGAACAACGCCGGCGACATCGCCTGCCATCCACGGACTTCGGCGTGCACGCCCACCGGTTCCACCGGCTACCAGGTCGTCACCCAAGCTCCGGAGAACTGGTCCCTGCCCGCTTCCTACCGCCTCGACGCCTGGCGGATCGCCACCGCCGCCGGGCCCGCCGCTGACTGCGCGCGCTCGGGGTCGGTCGCGTACGGGTACGGCCCGCTGACCGGGACGCTCTTCGAGGAGCGGACCGGCGTGTGCGCCGTCCTGCCGAGCGTGAAGGGCGACCGGTTCAGGGCGACCATCACGGCCACGGACGACGGGTCGTACCTTCCGGTCCCCTCGCTGTACAACCAGGCCGGAAACAACCTCTGCATGGGAGGGTCGTCCTCGTACGACTGCCAGGGCTCCGACCAGAGCCTGTTCGTCCTGGCCCTGCCGGATCGCACCGACCGTACGGCTTACCGCGCCGAGCTCGTCTGCACCACCGCTCCGTGCGGCTCGGAGGAGGTGACCATCGGGACGGTCACGCCGACCACTGTGCAGAGCGGTACCGTCGCCACCCTCACCGTTCAAGGAACGGCGCTGGGCACGAGCACCACTGTCGACCTGACCGGCGGGCCGGCGCCGCTGACGGCCAAGACCGTCTCGGTCTCCGACGACGCCCGCACCCTGAAGGCCACCGTGGACCTGCGCACGGCTCCCGCGGGCCACTGGAACATCAGCGTGAGAGCACTGAGCCACCAGTACGCGGCCGGCACGCTGACGGTGACGCCGCCTGCGGTCTCCGGCCTGGGCACGTACAAGCCGGTCACCCCGACGCGGTTGATGGACACGCGCAGCGGGCTGGGTGTGCCGAAGGCGAAGGTGGGTCAGGGCGGCACGGTGACTCTGCAGGTCGCGGGTACCTCGACCATCCCGGCGTCGGGTGTCACGGCCGTGGTCCTGAACGTGACGGCGACCGACCCGACCACGGGCAGCCACGTGTCGGTGTACCCGGACGGGACGCCGCGTTCGAGCGCCTCGAACCTGAACTTCACTGCCGGGCAGACGATTCCGAATCTGGTCGTCGTCCCCGTGGTGAACGGGAAGGTCAGCTTCTACAACAACGCCGGTTCGGTGGACCTGATCGCCGACGTGGCGGGCTACTACACGACGGACGGCTCGGGCTCCTCCTACAAGCCGGTCACCCCGACGCGGTTGATGGACACGCGCAGCGGGCTGGGTGTGCCGAAGGCCAAGGTCGGCCAGGGCGGCACGGTGACCCTGCAGGTCGCGGGTACCTCGACCAGCCCGGCGTCGGGTGTCACGGCCGTCGTCCTGAACGTGACGGCGACCGACCCCACGACGGACAGCCACGTGTCGGTGTACCCGAACGGCACGACCCGTACCAGCGCCTCGAACCTCAACTTCACCACCGGGCAGACGATTCCGAACCTCGTGATCGTCCCCGTGGTGAACGGGAAGGTCAGCTTCTACAACAACGCCGGTTCGGTGGACCTGATCGCCGACGTGGCGGGCTACTACACGACGGACGGCTCGGGCTCCTCCTACAAGCCGGTCACCCCGACGCGGTTGATGGACACGCGCAGCGGGCTGGGTGTGCCGAAGGCCAAGGTCGGCCAGGGCGGCACGGTGACCCTGCAGGTCGCGGGTACCTCGACCATCCCGGCGTCGGGTGTCACGGCCGTCGTCCTGAACGTGACGGCGACCGACCCCACGACGGACAGCCACGTGTCGGTGTACCCGAACGGCACGACCCGTACCAGCGCCTCGAACCTCAACTTCACCACCGGGCAGACGATTCCGAACCTCGTGATCGTCCCCGTCGTCAACGGGAGGGTCAGTTTCTACAACAACGCGGGAGCGGTCGATCTGATCGCCGACGTGGCCGGCTACTACACGAAGTAGCGCCGAAGCCCCGTCCGTGCGCCGGCCCGATCGGCCGGCGCACGGATGGCGCTGGCCGCCAGCGGGCCAGGTCGTTCCTCTCCGCCACAAGATCCGCTGTGAAGGCCCAGGTCGCAGACCTCGGGCCTTCGTTCGTTTGCAGCCCTGAAACCCATGGTCCAAGCTCCGCTGGCGCCTCGCGGTCGACGAGATGGAGCGGGACCGGCTACGGCGGCACCGACGTGGAGTTCACCCCCGCCCCGTAAACCGGGGAGGACGGGAGCGGCGGCCGTCGGGCCCGGCTCGACTGGCGTTGCCGGCCATCGCCGGCATCCGTACCGTCCTCAACTTCTTCCTCACCCGCGAGATCACCCAGGAACGCGCCGAGATGGAAGTCGAACAGAAGGAGGACTTACCGCAGCGACGATGAAGCGATGCTGCGGCCGGCCCCGCCGAAGAGCCCGTCGAACCGTCGAGACCACCGCCACCGCCACCGGCCCCGTCCGCGTCCGCGTCCAAGCCGTGGTGTTTTGCTACAGCCGTGCCCGCCACGCTCCTGCGCGACGTGGCCGAGGCGCTGGAGGCGGGCCGGCCGCACCGGTTGAATGCCGTCGGTTGCGGCGTGCCGCGCACGCGGTGGCCGAGCTGGTCGCGCGCCGAGGGCCGGACCGAGGCGCCCGACCACTTCGGGCGGGCGGTCCGGGCGGCCGCCCCGAGTAGATCCTCCACACCGAAGGAGGCGACCGGTTCACCCGGAACGGCGAGACACTCCCTGCGGGGTCTGGGGTCGAGGCACCACCGACCCGAGTGGCAGGTCGCTGCCTGGTCCTCACGGCACGGACTACTGCTGGCCGGGGCCGATGACGGACTGGCCGATCTGGTCGGCCAGCCAGGAGGCGTGCCGTTCGTCGTGGGAAGACCCGCGGCGGCGCACCGTCACGAGAACGGTGTGGTCATCGGTGCGTCAGCCGACACCGATGTGGCGGCTGTTGAACAGGAGGAAGACCCGGGCGTTGTTGGGTTCGCCGTGTAGATCGAGCTCCGGTACGTCGGGCCATATCAGCCCTGACCACCAGATCTCGCCGATGTTCGAGCCGACCAAGGCGGCGAACCCGTCCTCGATGGAGCCCACGGGCCGGTACTCCATCGATGCCCATAGCGGCAGCTGCGGAGAGAGGAACTCCGGATCACTGGGGAGGTCGGGTGCGTGGACACCGCCGTGCAGACCCGTGGGGTCGGACGGGTCACGTACCCAGTCGTCCGCATCCTCCTTCCGGAACCAGGCATCCGGCAGAGCCTCGCGTATCCGCAGCACCTCGGGGACGGTGCGCAGCTCGACGTCGACCGAGACCTCGGCGTGCTGGCGGTCACCGATCGCCACAAGCCGTCGTGCCACGGACAGTGCCAAGGCAGAGTCCGGAGTGCGGAAGACCGGGTACGTGATCGGGCTGGACATGCCAGCACCCTTCCACAACCTACATAGACGTGACCAGGCAGAATGGCCGGCTGACGACACCACCGCCATCGCCCTCGCATGCAACCGGCCGGGCATGCGCCGATTTTGTCTTCGGCACGTGGCCGGGGGCGGGTGTGGCGGACCGGGTGTTCATCCATACATCAGAAGCGACTGAATGAAAACGGCTACCTGAGGCGATAAAGTCCCAGCTCAGAAAGTGTCGACCCCGCGCCCGCGAGGATGGTCCGGAGCACCAGAACGCCCCGGCCGAAGACGTCCGCGTGGTCGTCCGGATCACCCCGACCAGGGTCCTCGGCAACGCCGCCCGGGCCTCCGGCTGAGGATCAGGCCGTCCCGGACGACCCGGAGCCCCTGCCTCCGCACGGTGTGCGGGGGACCGGGGCTCCGGGGTCAGGTGATACGGGGTCCAGGTGGTACGGGGATCAGTCCTGCGTGAAGTAGCCGAGCAGGTCGGTGATCACGTGGTTGCTGCCGCCCCAGCTGTTGAACACGCTGACCTTGCCGTCCCCGACCGGGGTCGTCACGTGGTTCGGGACGGTCAGCCCGGGGAGGGTATTCAGACTGCTCGCCTCCGGGCGAGCGGACCCGTGGCCGAACGCGGTCAGGAACCCGGGACCGGTGGTCTCGGTGGCCGTCAGGTTCAGCACGGCGCCCACCGCGTCGGCCGGCAGGCCGGACACCGTTGTGGTCGCGCCCGGGGCGAGCTTGCCCGTCAGCCGGGTGTCGGCCAGACGCTTCGGCACGACCGGGGTGAACAGGGCCTTGGAGTCGCTGCCGTAGTAGCCCACCGCGTCCATGATCAGGTGCGTGGACCCGGCGTTGTTGTACAGCCAGATCGTGCCGTTCGGGCCGACCGGGACGATGACCTGGTTGGACTTGTCTTTGCCCGGCTCCGGGTTCAGGTTCGAGCTCCCCGTCGGATGCGCCGAGTCCGGGTAGGCGGACACCCACGAATCCGACGTCGCACTCGTGCTCGTCAGGTTGACCGCGACTGCCTTGGCGTCTGCCGGGATGCCGTTCACTCCCGCGACCTTCACCGGGCGCGTCGTACCGCCGGCCAGCGGGCCGCCCGCCGTACGGGTGTCGGCAAGGCGAGTGGGGGCGATCGGGCTGAACTTATGGCCGGCGTTCGGCTGGTAGTGGCCCACGAAGTCCACGATCAGATGGGCCTGACCGGAGTTGAGCCGCATCCAGACCCAGCCGTTCTTGTCGACGGGGACGGTCACCGTGTTCGACGTGGTGCCGCCCACCCGGACGTTGACGTTCGACGTCTCCGGACGGTCCTCGCGGGTCGGCGACACGCTGAGGTGGGTGTCCTGCGTGGCACCGGTCAGGGTCACGTTGAGGACCACCGAGGACATGCCGCCCGCGGTGGTGTGATCCGATGTCGGCAGCTGGATCGGCATGCGGACGACAGTCGGTTCGCCGCCCCGGATGGCGCCGCCGTGGAAGCGGGTGTCCGTCAGACGGTGAGGCCTTTCGGGAGCCACGAAGCCGGACGGCGCATAGTCCACCGCCACCGTCCGGGTGGTCGTGGCCGTGCCGCCCTTGATGTCGGTGAGCTTGACCGTAACCTCGTGGGCGCCCGGCTTGGCGTAGGTGTGCTGCACGGCGGTCAGACCGTCGTAACTCTGGGACCAGCCTTCACCGAAGTTCACGTCCATGCGCGCCACCGGCCACGGCGTCACCGACGCCGAGGCATTGAAGGCGTAGGTCAGCGGGGCGACGTGCGCGTCCGAGCCGCCCGCGGGCGGCAGGACCTGCGTGGCGGTGAAGTCCGCCGTCCCCGGGCCGGCCGGGGCCACCTTGACCGGCTTCTCGGCGGAGGCCTTCACGCCGACACCGTTGACGGCCGTCACCTTGACCACGTAGTCGCCGGGCCGGCTGTAGGCGTGCTTGACGGGGGCGTGCGGGGTGCCCGGCGAGGCGACGACCGGAGCCGTCCCGTCGCCGAAGTCGACCTGGTAGCTCATCGTGGTGGGCCATCGGCTGTCGGAGCCCGCCTGCACCTGGACCTCGGTCCCGGCCGGCGCGTGGGCCGGGTCGACCGTCACCGTGGCCCGGGAAAGGCCGTCCTGGAGCTCGCTGGCTCCGCGGTCGAGGTATCCGCCGTTCTTCCCGGTGTTGGGAACGAGCGGGTCGTCCACCATCGGCTTTCCGGCGACGTCGGTGAGCAGGACGCCCGGCGCCGTGGCATCGGCGGAGTCGATGCGCGGCGAGCCTTCGAACCCGTCGCCCTCCACGTCCGACTCGTTCGAGATGTCGTGCGCACCCTGGCCGGTGGCGGCCAGGAACGTGCCCGCATCCTTGTACGTGGTGCCGGACCAGCTGTAGGGCACCGGGGCGAGACCGGGAACGGCGGACAGCAGGTTGTAGTCAGCGAGCGTGCCCGCCGCCGCGGTCTGCGACACGAGGACCGCGTTCCGCGGATCGGCCGACGTGCACGCGCCGCCGGTGCTCTCGGTGAGGAGCACGTTGTTGAAGATGCCGGAGGCGGTCGAGCTTCCGGTGACCGAGAGGGTCGCCGCGCAGTAGCCGTAGAGCGTGTTGTTGGTGACGACGGTGCCTGGCGCATCCGCCACGGCCACCGCCGGGCGGGAGTGGCCGAGGACATTGTTGCGGCTGAGCACGGTGTTGCGAGAACCGCCGTTGACGAGCACCTCGCCCAGGTTGCCCCGGCTGACGCGCACGTTCGAGCTTCCCTCGCCGACCACGAGAGAGGCCTGGCCGACGTTGCGGCTGTGGATCCGGTCCAGCTCCACGTCGGAGGAGCCCTTGATCTGGAGGCCGCCGCGGATGAGCAGCTTGTTCAGCACGACGTGAGAGGCGCCGGTCACGGTCAGCCCCTTGCCGGCGGCCAGCTGTACGTGCCCGGCAGGGCCCGGCTGGATCTCGGACACGAAGCTGACGGGCTTGCCCGGCTCCCCCGAGCGGGCGATGGTGACGGCTTCGTCGTAGACCTTGCCCGGCTTGATCCGCACCGTCTGGCCCGGCTGCACGACCTTGGCCGCCGCGGAGATCGTGCAGTACGGGACGGCCTGCGTACCGGTGCCCGCGTCGGAGCAGTTGGAGCCGTCGTGGTTGCTCACGTAGAGGTTGGCCGGGGTCTCGGCGGCGCCCGCAGCGCTGACCGGTCCACCGAGAAGGGTGACGACACCTGCGGTGAGCAGGGCCGTCGCACGAGTGGGACGCACCAGAAGGGTTCCTTCGCGAAGAGGCTATGGAGAGCCGTCACGGGCGCGGCGCCGCACGACTGGTAGACCTCTTGTTCCCCCAGCGACAGTCGGGCGCACGCAGACCCGCGAAGACTACGATCATCATCTATTGTCCGAAAGCCGATGTCACGCCCGTCGGGAACGGAGCTACGACAACTCCGGCCGTATGCGCGACATCCCGTGGGTTGTTCTGAGCCCTGCTGAGGCGCTGACCCCGTGGCCAGGGGGTTCTTCCCCGTTCGCGTGGCCTGTCGGCCAGTGACGTAACTTCGAGATTCCTGAAGCCTTCTCATCTCGTCCGACCGATCCGCAGTTAGACCGAAGGCGGGGAGGCTCGGGTTGGCGGCGCTGGCAGTTGTACGGGACCTGCGTGAGCACTGGGCGCCCGCGTCGACTGAGGAGCTTGAGGGGTTCGAGACCGACGTGCTGTCCGGGTTCGTCCTGGCGCGGGCCTCGGCAGGGTTGGCGGACGGCACGATCCGCGGGGACGTCGGACACCTGGATCAGATCAGGTCCTGGTTCGGCCGGCCGCTGTGGGACATGGAGCCCGCCGACGCGGACGCGTACTTCGGGAAGGCGCTGCGGCAAGCGCCCAGCGGCACTCGCCTGGGCCGGTCGCAGGCGCTGAGCACGTACTTCATGTTCCTGGAGCTCCGGCACAAGGTCGAGATCCACCGGATGACCGGCCGGGTGGTCGAGTGCCCGATCGATGAGATGAACCGGCCGCGCGGGGCCAAGGACGCCCAATCGCGGATCCCGCCGAGTGAGCCGGAGATCGGCACGCTGTTCAGAGGCTGGGGCGGCGAGCTGGCGACCTGCCGGAAGTTCGCCCCGACTGCCCGGAACTACACCGCCTCGAAGCTGATGTGCCAGGTCGGCCTGAGGGTGAGCGAGACGTGCGGTCTCGACCTGGGCGATATCAAGTGGGACCTGGGCCGCTTCGGCAAGCTCCACGTCCGCCACGGCAAGGGCGCCCCCGGATCGGGCCCGCGCGAGCGGATGGTGCCGCTGATCAACGGCGCCGACCGCACGCTGCGGTGGTTCATCGAGGACGTCTGGGGCCAGTTTGACGACGACCACACCCGGCCCGGCGCCCCGCTGTTCCCGAGTGAGCGGAAGAACACCGACGGTTCCGCCCGCCGGGTCGGCGACGACGCCCTGCGCAACGGCCTCGACAATGCCGTCAAGGCTCATCTGCCGAGCTGGACGGACAAGTTGACGCCGCACGTCCTGCGGGACTTCTGCGCGTCCCAGCTCTATGGGCACGGGCTAGACCTGCTCGCAATTCAGGAAGTTTTGGGACATTCCTGGATCGCCACCACGATGCGATATATCCACGGCAGCAGACCCGGGTCGAGGACGCCTGGGTCGCCGGGGGGAACGGGCCGCGAAGCGGCTGGAAGGACTGGCCCGATGAGGTGGAACCTGCGGCTGACCGCCGCGAACAAGGGTATCCGAGCTCCAGCGGAGCCTGGCCGAGCACGGCCTGGTGATCTCAGCCGGGAAGATGTCCGGGCTGTGGTCCGGCCAGCCGGTCTCTCTCAAGCTGGACGACCTGGACGTCATCTGTGTCGTGCTCGGCTGCGAGATCGGCGACCTGCTGATCCCGGAACCACGGAAGGTCAGCCGCCCCGGCGAGGAGAACGCCACCCAGACCGCTGTCGGCGCCGCCGCACCAGTTCCAGCGGTGGTGCCCAAGCGTCGCGACGGCCGGCCACTGCCGCCTGCATGAGCCGGTATCCGAAGGGCTATCGCAAGCCCACCGACTCCTGCGACAGCTGCCTGGCCTGGGGCGACTTCAGCGGACGGCTCTGCCCTGCCTGCTACATGTTCGGCCGCAGCCACGCGACGGCCGTCTGCTTCGGCTGCCGTCGCACCCAGCCACTGAAGTGGGACTACTGCCGTCTGTGCTGGTGTCAGGCCCGGCTCCACGCCAAGGCCACTGCCGGCCGGCTGGCAGCCGAGACCGACGTGAGAGACCGGCTCGACGCCGTCCGGCACCACCAGCTGTTCTTTATGGGCTTTGCACTACCGCAGAGGGTCCGCACCCGTCGTCGCGCGCCGCGGAGGAGGGCGAGGAACCCTCCCGAAGCCGCCACCCGCGCCGGCTTGGCGGCTGAGTGCCGACTGGAGACAGCTACCGCTCTTCGGACAGATCCCGCGCGACTACGGCCGCCTCGACCCGGCCGACGCCGACCTGGCCAGTCCCTGGCTGGCCTGGGCGAAGTACCTCGCCTACCAGTTCGCCGAAACCCGTGGCTGGGGACGCGGCATCCGCTTCGCCGTCAACCGCGGCCTGGCCCTCATCCTCACCGGCTACGTCGAGGGCGACATCATCCGGCACACAGAGATCTTTGCCCCGCTACGGGCTCTGGACCTGCGGGTCGGACACGTCGTCACAGTCCTGGAGAAGATGGAGATCTTCGAGGACGACAGCGAACCCTCCCTCGAGGGCTGGCTCGCCGAGCGTCTGGAGGGACTCTCCCCCGGCATCCGCTCGGAAGCCGAGCGATGGACCCGCGTCCTGCACAATGGTGGCCCCCGCAGCCTCCCGCGACGGGAAGGCACAGTCTGGCTCTCCCTCAGCCGAGTCCGTCCGGCCCTGCTGGAGTGGTCGACCCACTACGACAACCTGCGGGAAGTGACCCGCGACGACGACATCAAGACACTGCACGGCCGCCAGCGGCATGACCAACTCGTGGCTATGCGTTCGCTGTTCACCTGGGCCAAGCGGAGTGGGCTGATCTTCCGCAACCCGACCAGCCGGATCAAGGTCGGTCAGTACGAATACGCCGTGCTGCAACCGCTCGTCCCCGCCCAGGTCGACCGCTCCGTCGCGGCTGCCACCACACCGGCGACGCGGCTCATCCTCGCCCTCGCGGCGGTCCACGCCGCCAGGGTCACCCAGATCGCCACCCTCATGCTCGACGACGTCGACCTCGGCAACCGCCGGCTGACCATCGCCGGACGCGTCCGCCCGCTCGACGACCTCACTCTGAAACTGCTGCTGGACTGGCTGGATCACCGGCGAAGCCGGTGGCCGAACACCGCGAACTTCCACCTGCTGATCAACAACCAGACCGCCACGAAAGCCAGCCGCGCCAGCAACCATTGGATCAGCGCCTCGATGCGCGGGCAGGACGCGACGCTCGAACGGCTCCGTGTCGACCGGCTACTCGAAGAAGCCCTGACCCACGGGCCCGATCCTCTCCACCTCGCCGCAGTCTTCGGGCTCGACGACAAGACAGCAATGCGCTACGCGGACTCCGCGCGAGCCTTGCTGGAACAGGCCGCCGAACAGCAACTCGATGAAACTTGTTCGACCCGGACGCCCCCTGACGCAATCATGGGCGTGTGACGTCGACCGAAGCAGCAGCAATCGCTCTCCAGGACCATGCCGCCCTCTGGAGGGTGGGGGACATCAGTGCGAGCGAGGTCGTCAATTCCGCCTGCGATGCGCTCGTCGCCGGACTCGACACCCCCAGCCTCCGGATCCTCGCCGCCTGCACGCGCGCCGAGGCGGACTACGACGTCCACGACCTGCTTCCCCCGGCACTCGCCGAACTCGGCCTCACCCTCCATCCAGCCAGCGGCGAAACCGGCCAAGAGGCTGCCGTGCGAGCAATCGCACGGCGCATGCTCGCCGGCGAGTTGCAACCCTGGGAGCTCACTTTCCGGATTCACCGGCGCTACGGGCACGAGCTGCCTCTGGCTGAGCGGCTGGCCGAGCTCGACGACGAGTACGGGATGCTCGAAGACGGCGACGAGGCAGTGGCTCAGATCGACGCAGAGGTAACGGCCGAAGCCCGCCGCCTCGCCAACCTCCCCATGGTTCCCGCCGAACCCACGGATACGCCCAGCTGATGCACACGGATCGCCCCGCGAGTTCCCACTGAACATGCTTCGGTTTCCCTGAACCCGCGGGGCTCACCGGCCTCGGGGAACATCGGTACAGGGGTTGGCGCTGAGAACGATCATGGTCAGGGTGTGGGCGTACTGACCGGTTTTCGTACTCGCGGCGGGCCTTGCGCTGGGCCGGGTCCGCGCGAAGGTCCTGGCTGCCGTCGAGCGGTTGGCAGCGGGTGAGGAGTTGGTGGTGCACGGCCGGGACGGCGGTGACGCGCAGGGTGTAGCCCTGGCCGCATCGTACGGTCACTCCCTGGTCGAGCGCGGCGCGCTCGGTGGGCTCCAGCTCGGTGGCGGCGCGGAGGTAGTCGGCGACCTTGCGTTGGCAGCGGCGCGGTCGGGCAGGAGGTCGGCGACGGCCGTGCGGATGGCGCCGCGGCTGACCCGGTACTCGCGGGCGAGGGCAGCGATGGAGCAGCCCTCCAGGTACGCCATGCGCACGGTGTCGGTCTTGTCGGCCGGGACAGCGGGGCGGCGCCCGCCCTTGCTGCCCTTGGCCTCGGCGGCCCGCAGCCCGTCGTAGGTGAGCTCGCGCTGGAGGTCACGCTGGAGTTCGCCGGCGACACCGTCCGGATCCGCACCGGCAAGGCAAGTCGGCTGAATCCGTCGACGGCTGAGTGCAGGTATACGTAGCCGCCGCGTTCGGTCTTCTTCTTGCGTCTGTCGACGGACTTGGCTTGTTCGCTCCCGCGGCCGTGAACGCGCCATCCGCCACCGTCGGGGATGCGACCGACTTACTTGACATCGACGTGGACCATGTGCCCTGGTCGACGAGCAATGATCTTTTGGGGGTCCCTGTTCGACGCCCCGTTTGGGTCGATGAACCTGCGCCGGTTCAGCCCCAGCTGGGCCAGATGCCGGCTCACGGTCCGTCGGCTGATGGGTGTCCCGGCTTGTGTGAGCTCGAAAGAGATACGGGCTGCCGACCACTTGTGGGCGCGTCGGAGGACCTCGACCTGCGCTACTACTTCGTCTGGGGTGGCCGTCGGCTGGTGTCGTGGCGTCGAGGAGCGGTCCAAGAGCCCGATCTCGCCGAATCTGCGGTAGCGATTCACCCACTTTGAGGCACAGGCCCGGGAGATGCCCATCTCAGCGGCGACGTGCGCGATGGGGCGAGTTCGGCAGCGCTCGACGAGGTGGAGGCGCCCTTCAACGGACAACGGTGCGTTGCAATGAGTCACGCGGTTCATCGCGCTTGTGGGGAGGCGGGGCCCGTCGTGGGCTCCTTCGGCCGTGCTACGTGGGCGATGAGGAAGAGCAGGACGCCACAGGTGGCGACCAGGATCCAGCCCGGGCGGGATGCGTGTGCGAGCCCCGTCGGGCTGGTGGCCATGACCAGGCCGCCGGCGAGAGCGATGCCGAGGGCGGAGCCGAGTTGCCGTGCGGTGGAGGTGATCGCCCCGGCCACGCCGGCACGGGCGGGTGGCAGTCCATTGACCGCGGTGTTGGTGATCGGGGCGTTGGCGAAGCCAAACCCGACGCCGATGAGCGAATATGCGGCCAGAAGCAGGAGCACGCTCGTGTGCGGGGTGAGCCGGACCAGGCAGAGCCCGCCGACGGTGATGAAACCGCCGGCAAGGAGCAGCGGCAGCCGCGGTCCCGTGCGGCCGACC
The DNA here is from genome assembly GCF_001941845.1 of Streptomyces sp. TN58. NCBI lineage: Bacteria > Bacillati > Actinomycetota > Actinomycetes > Kitasatosporales > Streptomycetaceae > Streptomyces > Streptomyces sp. TN58. Next base: position 6,822,206 of record NZ_CP018870.1, read on the forward strand.
ATGCGGCCGGACCAGGGGGCGCAGACGGTCGCTCCGACGGCCAAGGGCAAGGTCGCCACGCCGGCGGCCAGCGGCGTCCATCCGCGGGTGTGCTGCAGGTAGAGGGTGTTCAGCAGCAGCGTCATGTTCAGGGCGACGAAGACCGCCACCGCGCCCACGACGGCACCGCTGAAGACCGGGCGCCCGAAGAGCCGCAGATCCATCAGCGGCTCACGTCGGCGGGACTCGACCCACACGAATCCGGCTGTCGCCACGGCAGCCCATGCGTATCCCGCCAGCGCCGCAGGCGACGTCCAGCCGATGCGCGGCCCTTCGATCAGGACGCCGACCACAACTGCGAGGACCATGGTCAGCAGGACCTGGCCGGGCAGGTCGAGCCGCCGGGCCCGCTGTGCCCGGGACTCCGGCACGAACACCGCACTGAGCAGCAGAGCGGCCGCGATGACGGGTGCGTTGATCCAGAACAGCGCCCGCCAGTCGAGCCCTGCGAGCAGCGCGCCGCCCGTGACGGGTCCGGCGGCCATGCTCAGCCCGAACACTGACGCCCAGATGCCGATCGCCTGCGCCCGTTCCTTCGGGTCCGGCATCGCGTTCACCACGATCGCGAGCCCCACGGGGCTGAGCATCGAGGCGCCGATGCCCTGCAGGGCGCGGGCCGCGATGAGTACGCCCGCCGACGGGGCGAGCGCGCAGACCAGTGAGGCCGCGCCGAACACGACCAGCCCGCACTGGAACACCCGGCGGCGTCCGAAGCGATCCGCCAGTGCGCCGGAGGAAATCAGAAGACTGGCCAGGACGAGGGTGTAGGCGTCCACGATCCATTCGAGACCGCGCGTGTCGACATCCAGGCCGCGCCCGATGGCCGGCAGACCCACATTGACGATGGTGGTGTCCAGGCCCACCAGGAACATGCTCAGGCAGCAGACGGCCAGTACCGTCCAGCGTCTGCGCGCACTCAGCATGGGTTGAACAGGGTGTGTTGTCGCGGTCACGGTCTACCTCTGATGTTCGGGAAACAGTGCCCGGCAAGGCTCGGCCCGGGCGACGGCCGCAGCCCATCAATTTTGCGAACACTGCAAAATTGGATCCATGAACACAGGATCCACTGACGCGGAGCTGGAGCAGATTCTCGATGGCATCGGGCCCCGGCTGCGCAGGCTGCGCAGGGAACGGGGACTCACGCTGGAGGCACTCGCGGCCACGACCGGGATCTCGGTCAGCACACTGTCCCGGGTGGAATCAGGCAGGCGGCGCCCGACTCTGGACCTGCTCATCCCCCTGGCACGGGCGCACCACGTCGCACTCGACCAGCTGGTGGCGGCGCCGGCCAGCGGTGACCCTCGGGTGCACCTCCGGCCCCTGCACAAGGAGCGCGGGAGCGTCCTCGTGCCCCTGACGCAGTACCCGGGCCGAGTGCAGGTCTTCAAGCAGGTACTGGCACCCCGCCAGCCGGAACTGGTCACACATGAGGGCTACGAATGGCTCTACGTCCTCGCCGGTCGGCTACGCCTCATCCTCGGGGCGCGGGACTTCACGCTGCGGCCCGGCGAAGTGGCCGAGTTCGACACCACCGAGCCACACTGGTTCGGCCCCGCGGACACGAGCGCCGTGGAGATCCTGCACCTGTTCGGTCCGCGAGGAGACCAAGCCATCGTCCGCGCCGGACCGTCCAAAACCGATCCCGCCCCGCCGACCGCCCCAAACCCACCGTCGACAACGTGATGACCCGCAACATTTAGTGGGGGATGGTGTCGATGACTTCGCGGGCGCCCTGGCGCAGGAGTGCGACGGCGACGGAGGTGCCGAGGGTGGCGGGGTCGAGGCGGCCGGCCCACTCGTGGGTGTTGGGGACGACCTTGCCGGCGGGGGTGAACACCGAGGCCCGCAGGGAGAGGTCGCCGCTGCGTTCGGCGCGTGCGTAGCCGGCGATGGGGCTGTTGCAGTGGCCCTGGGGGACAGGCAGGAGCATGCGTTCGGCGAGGGTTTCGCGGTGGGTGTCGGGGTGGTCGAGGGCGCTGACGATGTCGATGAGATCCGCAGCCGCGGGCCGGCCTCCGGGCCCGGGGCGGCCGGCGGCACCGGGTCCGCCGCGCGGATGCGCGGGCCCCGTCCAGGGGCGACCAGGCCGCAGTCGAAGGCGTGGACGATGGCAGGCGGCGCGGTCGCGCAGGCCGAGCTGGGCGAGGATCCGCGCGAGGTGTCCGGCCACGGCGTCCTCCGGGAGGGCCAGGGCTGCGGCGATCTCGTCGTCCCGCAGCCCGCAGCCCGCAGCCCGCAGCCGACCGCGGACAGCACCCGGCGTTCGAAGTGCCCGGGTACGGTGCCGGCCGGGCGGCGGTCATCGGCGGCGGACGTCGGCATCGCGGCTCCCCGGGATCCTGGCTGGTCGGTCTGCGGGCGCCGACAAGCCAGCCACGGCAGCGCCGGGCAGGACATCCGGAACGATCCGGAGTGACCCCCGTGCCCGGACCTGCGGGGCCTCACACGGTCAGGCGGTGGAGGACGACGTCGTTCAGGGCGCCGTCCTCGGCGGTGAGGGTCAGATACGTGTGGTGGGGTTGGCGCCGCCGGTCGGTCGGGGAGCCGGGGTTGAGCAGGCGCAGCCCGCCAGGGGCGGTGGAGTCCCAGGGGATGTGGCTGTGCCCGAACACCAGGACGTCCGTGTCGGGGAAGAGCGCGGCGCAGCGGCGTTCGCGACCGGCGGCCGGCCCGGTCTCGTGGACGACGGCGAAGCGCAGGCCGCCGAGTTCGGCGCGGGCGACCTCGGGCAGCCTGCGGCGCAGGGCGGGCCCGTCGTTGTTGCCGTACACGGCGATCAGGCGCCGCGACGCCGACTCCAGTACGTCGAGGGTGGCCTCGTCGGTCCAGTCCCCGGCGTGGATCACCGCGTCGGCCTCGCCGGCGGCCCGCAACAGGCCTTCCGGGAGGCGCTTGGCGCGCGAGGGCACGTGGGTGTCCGAGGTCAGCAGCAGCCGCATGGGCCCACCATAGGGCGCTTCGGGAGTTCCGTCCGGCTCGCGGCGGTGGGGCGTGGCGCCAGGCGCCGCTAGGAGTTGTCGTCAAAGTGTCACGCCCACATCAGGAGCGACGCGAGGGTGACGGCTGCTTGGTAGGACTGGGCGGTCTTGTCGTACCTGGTCGCGATGCCGCGCCACTGCTTGAGCCGGTTGAAGCACCGTTCCACCACGTTGCGGCGCTTGTAGACCTGTTTGTCGAAGGCCGGCGGCCTGCCTCCCCGGCCGCCTCGCCGGGTCCGGTTGCGGACCTGGTCGGACCGTTCAGGGATCGTGTGCGTGACGCCGCGCCGCCGCAGCCAAGTACGGATGGCCTTCGAGCTGTAGCCCTTGTCGCCGATGACGTGGTCGGGCCTGATGCGCGGTCGACCCGGCCCGATCCGGGGCACCCGTATCGCGTCCATCACGGCGGTGAACTGGGTGCAGTCGTTGGTGTTCCCGCCGGTCAGGACGAACGCGAGGGGGCGGCCCGCCCCATCGCAGGCCAGGTGAATCTTGCTGGTCAGTCCGCCGCGGGACCGGCCGAGGGCCGGGCTGCGGAGCCCCCTTTTCGGGCTCCGGCCGCGTGCTGGTGGGCACGGACAACGGTGGAGTCCACCGACACCAGCCACTCGATGTCGCCTGCCGCGTCCGCTTGCGCCTGCGCGGCCTGGAGCATCCGCTCGAAGGTTCCGTCCGCCGCCCACCTGCGGAAACGGGTGTGGAGGCTGGCCCACGACCCGTACCGGTCGGGCACGTCCCGCCAGGCGACCCCGGTCCGGAACTTCCACACGATCCCGTTCAGGATCGTCCGGTCGTCCAGCCGCGGCCGCCCCAACACGGGCCGAGGCAGCAACGGCTGCACGAGTTCCCACTCAGCGTCCGACAGTTCATGGCGACGTATCACCCAACCATGATCCACAATGCAGGATCACTTTGACGACAGGCCCTAGTGCTGTGGCCGGGAAGGTTTGTCGGGGCGCGGTGTCTGGCGCGGTGCCTCGCAAGGCGGAGGGTCATCCGCGTACCGGTCGTATGCCGACGATCCCGGCAACGCGGCGAGGTGCCGTGCCGGGCGCCGCGAGCCGGACGGGACGTTCGCGACACGCCCCAGCACCCCGGGCCGCGGTTACCGGGCTCGCTCGCTCCGAGCCCGAGTACGGGCCGTGCGGTCGCGGTAGGGGACCGCCGGGGCCGGGCCGATGGAGGGGGCCGTCCGCTCGTAGGCGTGGCCGGCGCGCAGCACGGCCGCCTCGCCGAAGGGCCTCCCCATGAGCTGCATGCCGATCGGCAGCCCCTGCGGGTCCAGGCCGACCGGGACGGTCAGCGACGGCACCCCCGTCACGTCGGCCGGGGCCGACAGCCGCACGTACGCGTCGGAGACGCTCTCCACCGTGCCGTCGCCCCAGGTCACCGTGGCCTGCCCGGCCTCCACGGCCGTCATCGGCACGGTGGGCGCGGCGATCACGTCGACCGCGTCCAGGTCCGTCATGTCCGTCCACGCCTGCCGCAGGAGCGTACGGGCGCGCTGCGCACGCAGGTGGTCCCCGGCGGTCATCAGCTCGCCGGCCTCCAGCAGGACCCGTACGTCCGCCGAGTAGAGGCCGGGTACCGCCCGCAGCGTCCGCTCGTGGTACGCCGTCGCCTCGGGCACCATCAGCCCCCACTGGATCGCCCGGATGTAGCGCGTCATCGGGATCGTGACGTCGACGAGGCGTGCGCCGAGGTCTTCCAGCCGGGCGATCGCACCCCGTACCGCGGCCTCGACGTCCGGGTGGACGTGGTCGAAGTAGTAGTTGCCCGGCACGCCGACCCGAAGTCCCGTCAGGTCCGTGCCAGGACCGGGCCGGTAGTCGCCGGGCGGCGCCGCGACGGACGCCGGGTCGCGCGGGTCGCGGCCCACCAGCCGGGCCAGGACCAGGGCGGCGTCCTCCACGGTCCGGGTGAGGGGCCCGACATGGTCGAGGGACCAGGACAGCGAGGTCACACCGTGCCGGGGGACCAGCCCGTAGGTGGGCTTGAGGCCGACGATCCCGTTCAGGGCGGCGGGCACCCGGATCGATCCGCCGGTGTCGGTCCCCAGCGCGAACGTCGCCGCGCGGGCCGCGACCGCGACGGCCGAGCCGCCGCTGGATCCGCCGGCCACCCGGCGCGGGTCCCAGGCGTTGCCGGTCTGGGGGGTGGTGAGGCCGTAGGCGAACTCGTGGGTGTGGGTCTTGCCGACGAACACCGCCCCGGCCGCGGAGAGCCGTGCGGCGACCGTGCTGTCGGCCGGCGCCCGGTGCCCCGCGCGGACCCGGGAACTCGCGGAGGTGGCCGTACCGGCCACGTCGATCAGGTCCTTCAGGCCCGCGGGTATGCCGTGGAGGGGGCTGCGGGCCCCGCCCGCGGCGATGTCGGCGGCCGCGCGCCGCGCCGTACTCCGCGCCCGGTCCGCCGTCACCGAGACATAGGGGCCCAGGCTGGGCTGCACCTCCTCGATGCGCTCCAGTACCGAGTCCACCAGCTCGACCGGCGACAGCCGGCGCGTCCGGACCGCCTCGGCGGCGTCAGCCACGGTCAGTTCATACGGCTGCATCGTGCTGCCCCTCTCCCGCGCGGTACGCGGCGGACGGCGGCGTGTCCCCGAAGTCGAGTTCCCGCAGGACGGACACGACGGAGTGGATGTGGGCGGCGGTGACGGCCACTTCGGCGTGGCGTTCGGGCGCCAGGGCGAGGCCGGAGCGTGCGGCCCAGCGGGCCGCCTCCTCGGGGGTGAGGTCGTCGGCGGACACAGGTGTCCTTCCTGAACGGGTCGAGGGGGAAGGGGCGGTGGACGTTCACCGCAACTAAAAGCTAACAGATTGCGTTAGTGGCGGGCGGGGGTCTAGGGTTCCAAAAAGCGAATCAATTGCTTTTAGGTGGGGTTCTCGCCCCCTCTGACGCAGGAAGGCCTCCCGTGCACGCAGTGCCGCCCGCCCCCGCTTCCGCCTCCGCTTCCGCCCCCGCTTCCCCTTCCGTCCCCGCTTCCGTCCCCGCGCCCGTTTCCGTCCCGTCCTGGACGGTCGGCTCCGTCGCCGTCCACCGCATCGACGAAGTCCCCCTGCCACCGCAGACCGGCTCCTGGCTCCTGCCCGCCGCCACCGCCGGCGTCGTGCGCGAACACGGCTGGCTGCGCCCCGACTTCGCCGATCGCGACGGAGTCCTGCGCCTGGACAGCCACAGCTTCGCGATGGTCGTGGACGGCCTGCGCGTCCTCGTCGACACGGGGATCGGCAACGGCAAGACCCGGGCCAACCCGGCGTGGCACGGCCTGCGCACCGACTACCTCGAACGGCTGACGCTGGCGGGATTCCCGCCGGAGTCGGTCGACCTGGTCCTGCTGACCCACCTGCACACCGACCACGTCGGCTGGAACACCCGCCAGGTCGCAGGCAGTTGGGTACCGACCTTCCCCAACGCCCGCTACCTCACCTCGAAGGCGGAGTACGACTTCTGGGCGGACCACGCCATGGACGACGCCCGAGCGGCCGTCTTCCGCGACTCCGTGCACCCGGTGGAGGAGGCGGGCCTGCTCGAAGCGGTCGACGTACCGGCCGGAGGCCTCACCCTGGCCGCCGGCCTGGAGCTGGTACCGGCGCCCGGGCACACGCCGGGCCACACGGCCGTCCGGGTGACCGGCGGCGGCGCCACGGCGCTGATCACCGGGGACTGCATTCACCACCCCGTACAGCTGGCGCACCCGGAGATCGGCAGCTGCGTCGACATCGACCCCGCTCGGGCCGAGGCGACCCGCCGATCCGTGCTCGCCTCGCTCGCCGGGACGGGCACGCTCCTCCTCGGTACGCACTTCCCCCCGCCGACCGCCGGCCGCGTGGTCGCCGACGGCGACGCCTACCGGCTGGAAGCCGTCCCCGGCGGGGCCGCGGCGAAGCCGTCCAGGAACTCGTCCACGAGCCCGCACGCGTAGTCGGCGGTGAGGCCGCCGGGGCGGAAGAGGATGCGGTACATGATCGGCGCCACGACCCGGTCCAGCACCGGCTCGACCCCCGGCGCGTCCTCGCCGCGCTCCGCCGCCCGGGCGAGTACGACGCCGATCTGCTCCGCGGCGTACTGCGAGCACCGCGTGGCGTTGTCGCCGTCGGGGGCCCCGAGGAGGGCGTCGCGGATGTAGGCGCGGCCGACCGGGGACGCCATCTCCTCGACGAACTGCTCGGCCCAGCCGCGCAGGTCCACGGCCAGGCTGCCGTGGTCGCGCGGCGGAGCGTCCGGCCGCAGGCGCTCCACGGCGACGTCCGACAGCAGCGCCTGCAGATCGCCCCAGCGCCGGTAGACCGTCGACGGGGTGACGCCGGCGCGCGCCGCGATCAGCGGGACGGTCAGCTCCGCGCGGCCCAGCTCCGCCTGGAGCTCGCGCACCGCGGTGTGCACCGCCTCCTGCACGCGCGCGCTGCGCCCGCCCGGGCGGACCATCGGTTTGCGACTCATGGCGGCAGCCTAAAGCAACGTTCTTGCTTTACGAGGCCGGAGGGACTCCCCGAAGCGAACGCCTGGCGTCAGCTCTTCGAGGCCCGGGCCCGGTCAGGAGCGCCGACGCGGACCGCGAACAGGACGGCGTCGTCGCGGGCGTCCTGGGAGGCGACGGTGTCCATGAGGGACCGCAGCAGCGCGTCGAGCGGAACGTCCGGGGCGGCGGTGGCGAGCCGGTGGGCGAGCCGGTCGACGTCGTCCTCGATGTCCCCGCCCGGTCGTTCCACCAGCCCGTCGGTGTACAGCAGGAGGGTGCTGCCCGGGGCCAGGGAGCGGCTGTCGCAGGTGCGGGGCCCCGGCTCCAGGGCGTGGTGCAGCAGCACGTCGTGTTCCGTGAGGGCTTCCATGGTGCCGTCCGCCCCGACCAGGAGCGGGGCGGGGTGGCCCGCGTTGCTCCACCTCAGCTGCCAGCTGCCGTCGCCCGCCGGAGTGAGATGGGCGTGCACGGCGGTGCCGCTCGCCGGGAGGCGCAGTCGCCGGCAGGCCCGTTCGAGCGCGCCGAGGGCCTGCTCCGGGCCGTCGCCCGGATGGTCGTGATCGGCCTGCCGCAGCATGCTGCGGACCTGGCCCATGAGGGCGGCGGCCCGCATGTCGTGCCCGGTGATGTCGCCGACCGTCAGCGCCAGCGCGCCCGCCGCGTTCGTGCCCGGTGCCACCGGCAGGGGGTAGGCGTCATACCAGTCGCCGCCCACCATGTCGTCCTGCGCGGCCGGCCGGTAGAGGGCGGAGAGCTCCAGGCCGGGTACGTCGGGGAGCTCGGTGAGCATGGCCCGCTGCAACTGCCGGGCGACGGTGACGCGTTCGTCCAGGTGCAGGGCGCGCTCGACCGCCTGGGCGGTGTACCCGGCGAGTGTGGTCAGGACCGCCCGCTCGTCCACGCCGATCCCGTACGGGGTGTCCCAGCCCAGGACCAGCGCCCCCAGGGTGCCGCGCGTGCCGCGCAGGGGCAGGCAGGCGGCGGTGCCGTGGTCGAGGGTGTCGAACGCCGGGGTTGCCAGGGGGAGGCCGGGGGCCGTGTCGGCGCCTTCACCCTCCCACGGTGCCTGGACCACGATCATCCGGTTCTCCCGCACCGCCCGGGCGACCGGCCAGTCCGAACCGAGGGGAAAGGCCTCGGCGCGGCCCCCGCCCGTCCCGCCGTCCTCGCCCGCCCCGCCGGTCGAGGCGAAGGCGTCGTCGACGGGATGCAGGACGTGGTGGAGCATCCCCCGCCGCACCAGGACCAGGTCGATGAGGGCCGGCTTGAGGTCCCCGCTGACCACGTCCCCGACCCGCTGGCGGACGTCCGCCAGGCCGCTGGTGTCGGCCAGGTCCTCGGACGCCCGCAGGAGCAGCTCGGACCGGTTCAGCAGGGCGTGCACGCGGGTCGCCTCGCCGGCCGCCGCGTGCGCCGCGTCCTCCGCCGCCTCGCGGGCCTGACGGACGATCTCGGAGCGGGTCCGCATCCGCATCTGCGCGCTGCACGCGGCGGCGATGTCCGACAGGTCCCGTACGTCGTCCTCGCTCCACTCCCGCAGGCCGTGGTCCGTGACGGCGAGGACGCCCAGGACCTCGCCGGAACCCCCCACCAGCGGGACGCCCGCGAACGCGAAGGTCGTGCCGCCGCCGTCGTCGGCATGTGGCAGGAAGCGGGGCCGCCCGTCCTGTGCGACCCGGCGGCAGCACACCAGCACGCCCGGATCGGGGCTCGTACCGGGCGGCCAGCACTCCGGGACCGCGCCGGCGGCCTCTGCGGAAGGCTCCAGCCAGACGACCCCGAGCGGTACCGCCAGAAGCCGCGTGGCGAGCCGGGCGAACCGATTCAACCCGTTTCCTTTCCTACCGGGTCGCACCCGCACTGGTGCTCCCATCGTATGGGTGCCCCGCCGATCACGCCGATCACGCACCGGGTCCGCGGCGCGGGAGCGGCGCGGGCGCGGTTTCGGGAGGCGCCCAGGAGGGCAGGCGCCCGGCGGGTCGAAGCCGCCGGCACCGGTGGCCGGCGCACCGACCGCGAGGACCCGCCACGCACCACCGGGGAGGAGAACCCTTGCAGACCTTTCTCCCGTACGCGTCGTTCCGGGCCTCGGCAGCCGTGCTCGACACCCGGCGGCTCGGCAAGCAGCGCGTCGAGGCACTCCAGGTGCTGCGCGGCCTGATCGTTCCGGGCTACGGATGGCGCCGCCACCCGGCCGCACGCATGTGGACCGGCTACGAGGAGGCCCTCGTACGGTACGGGCTGGACGTCTGCGGGACCTGGACCGCCGAGGGGCGCGCCGACACCTGCGCCGCCACCCTCGTCCGGGACTTCCGGGCCTGGCTCCCGGGCGGGGAGCCCAGGACACAGCGGCAGCTGGCCGCAGACGGCGACCTCCCGCCCTGGCTCGGCGCCCCGGACTTCCACCGCAGCCACCAGTCCGCCCTGGTCCGCAAGGACCCCGACTTCTACCGCCCGCACTTCCCCGGGGTCGCGGACGACCTGCCCTACGTCTGGCCCGACTCCGACCGCGCGCCGGGGCGGGCGGCGTGAGGTGACCGGGCCGCGCCCGGTTCCTCCGGAGCAATGCGGGCAGGCGCCTGGTGCACGGAGAAATCCCCGGGGGTGAGGAGGAGGCGTCATGAGGGCTCTGACATGGCAGGGCAAGCGGGACGTACGCGTCGACACCGTGCCCGACCCCGCCATCCGCGACGGCGACGACATCATCGTCAAGATCACGACGACCGGCCTGTGCGGATCCGATCTGCACCTGTACGAGGTCCTCGGCGCCTTCATCGACCCCGGTGACATCCTCGGCCACGAACCGATGGGCGTCGTCGCGGAGGCGGGAGCGGACGTCACCGCCCTCAAACCGGGTGACCGGGTCGTCGTCCCCTTCAACATCTCCTGCGGGACGTGCCACATGTGCACCCGCGGACTCCACTCGCAGTGCGAGACGACACAGGTCCGCGAGCACGGGACAGGCGCCTCCCTCTTCGGCTACACGAAGCTCTACGGCCAGGTGCCGGGCGGCCAGGCCGAGTACCTGCGGGTGCCCTTCGCCAACGCCCTGCCCGTCAAGGTCCCGGACGGGCCGCCCGACGAACGCTTCGTGTACCTCTCGGACGTCCTGCCGACCGCCTGGCAGGCCGTCGAGTACGCCGGCGTACCGCCGGGCGGCAGCGTCGCCGTACTGGGCCTGGGGCCGATCGGCGACATGAGCTGCCGCATCGCCGCCCACCGCGGCGCCGACACCGTCATCGGCGTCGACCTCGTACCGGAACGCCTGGACCGTGCCCGCCGCCGCGGTGTCCACGCCCTGGACGTCCGGCAGGGCGCCGACGACCTCGCGGACGCCGTGCGCGAACTCACCGGCGGCCGCGGCCCCGACGCCGTGATCGACGCGGTCGGGATGGAAGCCCACGGCAGCCGCGTCGCGGCGGCCGTCCAGGGCGCGACCACACTCCTGCCGGACGCCCTGGCCGGCGCACTGATGAAACGCGTCGGGATCGACCGGCTCGCCGCGCTCCACACCGCGATCGACCTCGTCCGCCGCGGCGGCACCGTCTCCGTGTCGGGCGTGTACGGTGGCGCCGCCGACCCGATGCCCCTGCTGACGATGTTCGACAAACAGCTCACGCTGCGCATGGGACAGGCCAACGTGCGGCGCTGGGTCGATGACATCCTGCCGCTGCTCACCGACCAGGATCCGCTGGGCGTGGAGGACTTCGCGACCCACCGGCTGCCGCTGGAGGAGGCACCCGACGCGTACGAGATGTTCAGCAAGAAGGAGGACGGCGCCGTCAAGGTGCTCTTCACGCCATGACCGCTCCGGAGCGTGTCCGGGCCGGCCGGCCGGCCGCCGTCCCGGGCCCGCCTCCGGCAGCGCACGCCGCACGCCCCACGCATCCCCGGCGCCCCGCGGGGACAGCCGCCGAACACACGCAGGAGGCGCACATGCCGGCCCAGCCACCCGCCGGCCGCCCCGGTGACGGGGGCCAGGACGCCCTGTTCGGTCCGGAGGACATCGACACCGGGCAGATGCCCGGTGCGCGGACGCACGCCGGACCGCTCTTCCGGGACTCCCCGACCGCGCGCCGGCTGCTGTCCGTACGGGAGATCTACGCCGAACCCGCGGCCGCGGCCTCACCGCGGGGCAGGCAGGTCCTCGCGCGCTACCCCGACGCAGAGGTCGTCCCCGTCGCCTCGCACTGGCGGATCCCGGACCTGCACGGCAACGAGGGGAACGTCGACCGCTGGGTCCGGATCAAGACCGAGACCCTGGTCCTGGGGGAGAAGAAGACACTCACCACCCGGCCCAACGGCCGCTCCGCGGACTGGATCGCCCCCGGCCCGGCCAACGGCTGCGCCATGGCCTGCGCCTACTGTTACGTCCCCCGCCGCAAGGGGTACGCCAACCCGATCACCGTCTTCACCAACATCGAACGCACCATCGCCCACCTCTCCCGGCACGTCGCGCGCCTCGGCCCCAAGCCGGAGGCCAACCAGTGCGATCCGACCGCCTGGGTCTACGACATCGGCGAGAACAGCGACTGCTCCGCCGATGCCCTGATCAGCGACAACGTGGCCGACCTGGTGCATGCCTTCGCGCTGTGGCCCACCGCCAAGGCGTCCTTCGCCACCAAGTTCGTCAACCCCGACCTGCTCCTCCTGAACCCCCGCGGCCGGACCCGTGTGCGGTTCTCCCTCATGCCGCAGAGCGACTCCACGCTGCTCGACATCCGCACCAGCCCGGTGGAGAGCCGTATCGCCGCGGCCGGAGACTTCCTGGAGGCGGGCTACGAGGTCCACTTCAACCTCTCGCCGGTGGTCCTGCGCCCGGGCTGGGAACGGGACTGGTCCCTCCTGCTCCGGCACATGGACGACGTGCTGCCGGCCCGGGTGAAGGACCAGGCGGCCGCCGAAGTGATCATGCTGACGCACAACGAGGACCTGCACGACCTCAATCTCCGCTGGCACCCGCGCGCGGAGGACGTCCTTTGGCGCCCCGGCATCCAACAGCCGAAGACCTCGCAGAACGGCAGTCGGAACGTCCGCTACCGCAACGGGGTGAAGGCCGAGGCCGTCGCGGCGATGCGCGCACTCGCCGCCGCGAACGCGCCGTGGCTGCGGATCCGGTACGCCTTCTGACCGTTGAGGGCATGTCGAGAGTATTGACATGAATTGAACGCAGCCAGACGCTGAGAGCGCTCTCACGATTCAACAGATCGACCTATGCCCTGCCGCCCCCATCGGCAGGTCCCCCCGCGCAAGGAGGTTGAGAGTGTCCCGTCTGTCGAAACTGCCGGCGTTCGGCGTCTCGGTGCTGACCGTTGGCGCCGGTCTGCTGCTCTTCGGTCCGCCGCCGTCGGCCGATGCCGTCCCGGCGACCATCCCGCTCACCATCAAGAACAGCTCGGGCCGCAACGAGCCCGTCTACATCTACAACCTGGGCACCCAGCTCGCGTCGGGCCGACAGGGCTGGGCCGACGCGAACGGCACGTTCCACCCCTGGCCCACCGGCGGAAATCCGCCGACCCCCGCGCCCGACGCGGCGATCGTCGGCCCGGCCCCGGGGCAGACCAAGACGATCCGGATGCCCAAGTTCTCCGGACGCGTCTACTTCTCGTACGGGCAGAAGCTCGTCTTCAAGCTCACCACCGGCGGCCTGGTGCAGCCCGCCGTGCAGAACCCTTCCGACCCCAACCGCGACATCCTGTTCAACTGGTCGGAGTACACCCTCAACGACAGCGGGCTGTGGATCAACAGCACCCAGGTCGACATGTTCTCCGCCCCGTACGCGGTGGGTGCGAAGACCCCGGGCGGCACGGTCGAGAACACCGGCCGCCTCAAGCCCGGCGGCTACAACGCCGTCTTCGGCGGGCTGCGTTCGACCGGCTGGGGCGGCCTGATCCAGAGCCGTCCGGACGGCACCCCCCTGCGCGCGCTCTCGCCCGGCCACGGCATCGAGGCCGGCGGCATACCGGCCGGCGTGATGAACGACTACATCAACCGCGTCTGGAGCAGGTACAGCTCCTCCACCCTGACCGTGACGCCGTTCGCGCACCAGCCGAGCACCAAGTACCACGGCCGGGTGTCGGGCAACGTCATGAACTTCACCGACGGCTCGGGGGCGGTCGTCACGAGCTTCCAGAAGCCCGACTCCGACAGCGTCTTCGGCTGCTACAAGCAACTGGACGCCCCCAACGACGCCGTCAGAGGCCCGATCTCCCGCACCCTGTGCGCGGGCTTCAACCGCTCGACGCTCCTGACCAACCCGAACCAGCCCGACGCGAACAGTGCCGGCTTCTACCGCGACGCCGTCACCAACCACTACTCCCGCCTCATGCACGCGCAGATGGCCGACGGCAAGGCGTACGGCTTCGCCTTCGACGACGTGGGCGCCCACGAGTCGCTGGTCCACGAGGCGAACCCCCAGGAGGCCTTCATGACCCTGGAGCCGTTCAGCTAGGGCGTGCTGTGACCCGGTGAGCCTTTGCGGCCGCAGCATCGGAGCCGGCGCGAGGACCGATCCGGGCGGCGGGTGCGCGGCGGCTGCGCACCCGTCGTCAGTGGTCGTGGCGCGCCCCGTGCTCCAGCCACCGGGGGGCGGCCGCGCGGGCCTCCGGGCCGAAGGGGGCGAGGGGCGGTCGTCCGCCGGGGCCCGTCGCGGTGAGGGGGATGCCGAGGCTCTGGCACATCCGCTGGGCGCGGGCCAGCGCGCTGAAGGTCATGGGGGAGGGGGAGCTGCTCGGCAGTTCGACCGTGACCTGCTCGGGGCGGTGCGCGTGCACGAGGGATTCGATCTGCAGGGCCGCCGCCGCCCGGTCGGTGACGCCCAGCTCGTGCAGGATCCGCACGTGCAGTGCTCCGCCGGCGATGTGGTGACTGATGACCATGCCGTACCTCTCCGCGCACCGGGATCCCCAGGACGACTCCAGTGTGCGGCAGGCGCGCCGCCCCGACGAGTCGGGAAAGGCCTCGGGCCTGCACGCCTTAGCGCATCTCCGCTCGGGGCGCCACTTGGCGCCCGGGCTGCGCGGCCGGTCTCGGTGGGTGTCCCGGGGCGGAGAGCCGGGACGCCGGAGCGCCGGCGGGGCGTCGACCTCCCCTTACGCGGCCGGCCGCCGAGGACTTCCCGGCGCCGTGGCCGGAAAACGTCAGCAGATATGGCGCAAAGCAGTTCCTTCGGTCCGATGAACTCCAACGAAAGCGCCCGTGCGGGCAGTTGGGCGTAGTTATGCTCCCGCCCACCGGTCAGAAGGTAACCCTTTTCCGATAATTCAAGGACGCCGATGGAGCAAAGAGACATTCCACCTGAAACGGCCCGCCCGGAGGTGGGAGCAGGCCGGGCACTGCCCGCGATCGCGTCCGTGGCAGCCGTCTGCCTGGTCGGGGCGCTTGTTTCCTCCTCCGAGCCGGTCGGCACCGTCCTGGTCGCCGTCGGCGCCCTGTGCGCCGCCGCCGTGTTCGTGGAAGCCCTGCGGCGCGGCCGCGCGCTCGCGGCCCGCAGCGCCCAGATCGCCGCCCTCCAGCACACCCTGGCCCGCCAGGAGACCGAGGCGACCCGCCTGTCCGCCGTCGTGCTCCCCGAGGCCATCGAGCGACTGCGCCGGGGCGAGGTGGCCGAGGAAGTGCTCACCTCCCTCGGCGGCCGCGCCGGACACGGCAACCGCTGGGGCAACGACGCCGCCCTCACCCCCCGCTTCAGGACCGCCCTCCAGGACGTGCTCGCGCACGTCATCGACGCCGTCGACAACGAGGAGAGCCTGCGCGACTCGGCGCAGCGGGCCTTCGTGAACGTCGCCCGCCGCGTACAGGCGATCGTCCACCAGCAGGCCCACGAGATGCGCGAGATGGAGGACCGGCACGGCCGCAACCCGGACGTGTTCGGCGACCTCCTGCGACTCGACCACGGCACCGCCCTCATCGGCAGGCTCGCCGACTCCATCTCGGTCCTCGGCGGTGCGCGCCCCGGCCGGCAGTGGAGCAGGGCCGTCACCCTCTACAGCGTGATGCGCGGCGCGATGTCGCGGATCATCGACTACCAGCGCGTGGAACTCCACTCGGTCACCGAGGTCGCCGTCCTCGGCCCCGTCGTCGAACCGCTCATCCACACCCTCGCGGAGCTGCTGGACAACGCCACCCGCTACTCCCCGCCGCACACCCGGGTCCACCTCACCGCCGTCGAGGTGCAGTCGGGTATCGCCGTGGAGATCGAGGACGGCGGCCTCAGCATGAGCGAGGAGGCCCGCTCCCGCGCCGAGAAGATGCTCGCGCAGGCACAGTCCGGCATCGACCTCAACGACCTGGGCGAGACGCCGCGGCTCGGTCTGGCCGTGGTCGGCCGGCTCGCGCAGGCGTACGGGTTCCAGGTGTCGCTGCGCTCCTCGGCGTACGGCGGCGTACGCGCCGTGGTCATCGTGCCGCAGCACCTGATCACCACCGCGTCCGCGGCGACCGGCCTCGCCCACGGCATCGGCTCCTCCTCGGGGCCCAGGGCGGTGTCCGCCACCCCGCGCGAGCACCCCGTGGACGCGCCGCCGGCCGCCGTGTCCGTCCCCCGGCCGGCTCCGGCGCCGCTGTCCGGGCCGATGCCCGCCGCCGGCCCGGCCTCCGAACGCACCGCGACGGGTCTGCCGCAGCGGCGCCGGAAGGACCGCGTCACCACCTCCGACGTCCGGCCGGCCGCGAGGCCGCAGTCGGCGGACGACAACGGTCCCGGAATGTGGCTGGAGGCGTTCCACAGCGGACTGGCCGGCGAGCCCGGCCAGGACGCACCGGGCGCACAGGACTCGTCGGGTTCAGCGACCAAAGGGGCGTAAACAGTGATGACTCAGCGAAGCAGCATGGACTGGATGCTCAAGGACCTGGCCGCCGGAGTGCCGCAGACGCGGCACGTGATCGTACTGTCCGCGGACGGGCTCTGCGTGGCGCAGTACGGGGCCGAGACGGACACGGCCGACCGCCTGGCGGCCGCCTGCGCCGGCCTGCAGAGCCTCGCCGGAGCGGTGGCCGCCGAGCTGCCCAGCTCCGAGGGCAGAATGCGGCTGGTCGTGATCGAGATGGACGGCGGGTTCTTCTACCTGATGGCCGCCGGAGACGGCTCCTACCTCGCGGTCCTCGCCGACGAGGGTGTCGACGCGGGCCTGATGGGCGCGCAGATGCGCAACCTGGTGACCCGAATGGGGGACCACCTGAGCAGCCCGCCGCGGCATGACGGGCAGCCCGCGTGAAAGAGCCGCCCGCGAGCTGGGAGGACGCCAGTCCCGAACGGCTCTATGTCATCACCGGCGGACGCAGTGGCCCCTCCACCTCCGTCCGCCTGGACCTCGTGACCTTAGTGGTGGCCAAAGGGCCTCCCCGGCCCGAGATGCAACCCGAGCAGGCCTCCATCCTGCGGATGTGCCAGTCACCGCTGTCGGTGGCCGAGATCGCCGCGTACGCAGGCCTGCCCGTGAGCGTCGTCACCGTGCTGGTCGGAGACCTGATGGCCGCCCAACGCGTCCACGTCCGCCCGCCCATTCCCACCGCGCAGCTACCCGACCTTGCTCTGATCGAGGCAGTGATCGATGGACTTCAGAAGCTCTGACCCGCCCGCCGGGCCGCGCGAGGCGGACATCCTGCCGCACACGGCCGCGGCGGCCGTGAAGGTCGTCATCGTCGGCGGCTTCGGTGTGGGCAAGACGACGATGGTCGGTGCGGTCAGCGAGATCAAGCCGCTGACCACCGAGGAGACGATGACCAGGGCCGGCGTCGGCATCGACGACACCTGGGGCGTCGCCCGCAAGATCACCACCACCGTCGCCATGGACTTCGGCCGCATCAGCATCAACGACGAACTCGTGCTGTACCTGTTCGGGACACCCGGCCAGGAACGCTTCTGGTTCCTGTGGCGCGGGCTGTTCGAAGGCGCGCTCGGAGCCGTCGTACTCCTCGACACCCGCCGGCTGGAGATCAGCTTCGACGTCATCGGACGGCTGGAGGAACGCGGTGTGCCCTTCGTCGTGGCCGTCAACTCCTTCCCCGGCGCGCCCGAGCACCCGCTGGAGGAGCTGCGTGAGGCCCTCGACCTGCCGCCCGCCGTCCCGATCCTCGTCTGCGACGCAAGAAGGCGGGAATCGTCCCGCGACGTCCTGCTGACCCTCATGCGCTACCTGCACTCCCAGGCAGCCACCCAGGAGGCAATGTGAGCACCACCCCCACCCCGCCGCCCGAGTGCCCCGCCCACGCCGCGGCGACCGCGGGCGGCCTGTACCGCCTGCACGGAGCGGAAGCCCAGGCGGACCCCCTCGCCCTGTACGAGAAGCTGCGGGCCGAGCACGGCCAGGTGGCCCCGGTCCTGGTGAGCGGAGACCTCCCGGCGTGGCTGGTCCTGGGCCACCGGGAGAACCTGGACGTCGCCCGCACGTCGTCGCGGTTCGCCCGCGATCCCCGGGGCTGGCGCGACCTGAGGGAGGGCCGGGTCCCGGCGGACACCCCGCTCGGCCCCATGGTCTCCTGGGTGCCGGTGTGCAACTTCACCGACGGCCCTGTCCACGAGCGGCTGCGCGCGGCCGTGGTCGAGTCCCTGGAACGCTTCGACAAGCGCGGCATCCGCCGCTACGTGACGCGCTTCGCCAACCAGCTCGTCGACCAGATCGCGGCCGAGGGGTACGCCGACCTGGTGACCGCCTTCTCCGACCAGCTCCCCATGCTGGTCATGACACAGCTCATCGGGGCCCCCGACGAACACGGGCCGCTGCTGGTCAACGCGGCGCGCGACATGCTCCAGGGGACGGAGACGGCCCTCCAGAGCGACCGCTACGTCACCACCACGCTGGAGAACCTGGTCACGGAGCGGAAGGCCAAGCCGGCCCGCGACCTCGCCTCCTGGCTGATCGAGCACCCCGCGGACCTCACCGACACCGAAGTGCTCATGCACCTGCGCGTCGTGCTGATCGCGGCCTACGAGACCACCGCCAACCTGATCGCCAACACGCTGCGCACCGTACTGACCGACCCGCGGTTCCGGGCAAGCCTCTCCGGGGGCCACATGACCCTGCCCGACGCCCTGGAGCAGGTCCTCTGGGACGACCCGCCGATCAACACGATCATCGGGCGCTGGGCCACCGGGGACACCGTGCTCGGCGGCCAGCAGGTGAAGGCCGGGGACATGGTCCTGCTCGGCCTGGCGGCCGGCAACGCCGATCCGCAGATCCGGCCCGAC
The DNA here is from genome assembly GCF_001941845.1 of Streptomyces sp. TN58. Lineage (NCBI taxonomy): Bacteria > Bacillati > Actinomycetota > Actinomycetes > Kitasatosporales > Streptomycetaceae > Streptomyces > Streptomyces sp. TN58. Next base: position 6,840,873 of record NZ_CP018870.1, read on the forward strand.
CCGTCCGCGTCCGTCCATGGCAACCGCTCCCACCTGGCCTTCAGCAGCGGCCCGCACGAGTGCCCGGGCCAGGACATCGGGCGCGCCATCGCGGACACCGGCATCGAGGTCCTGCTGGACCGGCTGCCCGACCTCCAGCTGGCCGTCGACGCGAGCGAGCTCCAGTGGCGGGGCACGCTGATGTCACGTCACCTGCTGTCCCTGCCGGTACAGTTCGCCCCGCGCTCGGTGCCCGCCCCGGCCCCGCAGCTCCCGGTGGAGCAGCCCGCCGGGCACCCCGTCCACCCGGTGATCCCGCCGCAGCCGGCGGCGCCGCCCGCGGTGGCCGTCACCGGGGGCCGCAGGCGGCGCGGTGTCAGCTGGTGGCGCCGGCTGTTCGGCCGACGCTGAGGCTGCCGCCTCGTTCCGCTCTTTCCGCTTCTCACGCTCCCAGGGGGCCCCGGCCGCACCGGCCGGGGCCCCCTTCCGTCGTCAGTGCCGCAGGTGCCGCCACCAGCCGGCCAGAGCCGGCAGGTCGGGCGGCCCGGTCCCGGTGCAGCCGGGGCCCTCTGCGAACCGGACCGTGAACGAGGAGTCCGCCACGGGCAGTTCGTACCGGTTGCGCGGGCTGGCGTACCGCGGCGCACGGGTCTGCCACGCGATGGAGCCGGCGACGTAATGGCCCAACGCCGCCAGATGACGACGCAGTTCGCAGTCCGCGCCGTGCTCCAGCCGGTCCCGCAGCCGGAGGAAGAGGACCATCACCCGGTCGCGCAGCGCCACGGCGAGAGGTACCGCCTCGGCCGGGGAGCAGCCCTCCTGACGGGCGAGGACGTTGACGAGGTTCACCTCGCGCGGTTCCAGATGGTCGTCCTTGTCGTAGGAGAACAGGTCGTTGTCCGCGCTGACGACGAAACCGGCCGCGTCCGTGAGGGCCGTCAGGGCGGGGGAGCACAGGACGTCCGCCGGCAGCCGGTCCCGGCGGGCGACGTCCGACCAGGTCAGCGAGAACCGCGTGCCGTTCGCGAGCGGGCCCATGGCGACGAAGTCGTTCAGCCCCGGCATCGATCCCTCCTCCGCCCGGGCGGCGCGCCAGGCCGCCCCGAGCAGCCAGTCCCGCGTCCCCTCGACGAATCTGCGCAGCTCGTAGGGGGTGAGCAGAGCGTGGGTGCGGCCGACCAGGTCCAGCAGCGCACGGGTCATGGGCCCTTCGGGCAGCAGGCCCGCCCCGGGGTCCTCGATCGTGCGCAGCAGCCGTGCCCCATGTTCGACGACGGCCGCCGTCCCCACATCGTCGGAACCGGAGTCCTGCCAGTCGTCGACGGCGTTGGCCCAGTAGTTCCACTCGGTGAACAGCAGGAGGGCTTCCACGTCCCCCTCGGGGATGATGCGGCACGAGAAGTCGGCGCTGTGGGTGGCGAGCCCCCATGCGCGCTCGACCGGATCCGGGTACAGGCCGAAGGCGTCGAGCCACTCGACCGCCCGGGCTTCCACCTCCTTCGCGTCGGGATGGACGAGGTCGCGCGGCAGGGGGCAGTAGAAGGGCGGCAGCCCCCTGCCCAGGCGTGAGGGCCGTGGCGGCGCGGTCATCCGCCACCGCCGATCCGGAAGCGCAGCAGCCGCGTCTCCACCGCGTGATCGCGCCACAGCCGGAAGAACTTGCTGTGTGCGATCGTCGACTGTTCGAGCCGGTCGGCGCTCCAGGCCCCGGGCTCGGCGCCGGAGCCCGCTCTCAGCCGGTCGAGTTCGGCGGTGTTCCAGGCCATGGACTGCACCCAGAACTCCGCCACCGCGTCCGTCACGTCCTCGTCCTGGACCAGCTCGAATCCGGCCGCCTCGGCCGCGGCCAGGTAGTCCGAGCGCCGGCCCAGCCGCGTTCTGTAGTAGCCGTCCATGAACTCCCGCCACTCGGACGCGCCCACGAAATGCTCCTGGATCCCGAACCAGCCACCGGGTACGAGCGCCTTGGCGACGACCTCGAACAACCGGGCCCGGTCGGTGTACCCGCTGCTCTCGTTGGCGTAGGCGGCGTCGTACACCCGGGTCTCGTCCAGGTCGTGCACGTCCGCCAGTACGGGCTCCACGCGCTCCGCGACCCCGGCCTGACGGGCGAAGTCCCGGACGATCGGCAGGTGTTCCGGTGCGACGGTGAGACCGGTGACCGACGCGCCGTGCTCCTGCGCCCAGTACAACGAGGTCCCGCCGAGACCGCAGCCGATGTCGAGCAGCCGCCGGGGAGGCGCCTCGTACGCGCCCCAGGAACGGGCCGCGTGGTCGACTATCCGCTCCTGCGCCTCGAACAGACCCCGCTTGAGCGCGCTCTGCGCGACGGTGGTGTCCGGTGGGCCGTCCGGATACAGCCCCACATGGAAGTGGACGCGTGGACCCGGACCGTACTTGTGCAGGATCTCCTGTGTCTTGCGGCTGTAGTAGAGCCGCACCGCGTCGTCCGCGGCCGCGCCGCGGCCACTGCCTAAGGGCCATACGAACGGTATTACGCGCATGGGTGTCCGCCCTTTCGTGGGGTAGGGCCGCCCTCCGGGACACGCCGGCGCCGCTTTCGTAGCGTCCCGAACGGCACACTGTTGAAGCACGGACCATCGTGGCACTTCGGAGGCACCACGTCAGCCCGCTGGATCAGCACGGTACCGCCAAGATCAGTGCGTCGTAGGCGGGTTGAGGGGGATGACGAGCCGGTTCCCGGCACGGAGGGCGGTCGAGCGGGCGGTGGCGGGAAGCCGGCGGTGCTCCGGTCTCATGCGCCGGCGTACGCCGGGTACGGCCGTCCTGGCGGGGACGGCACGAGCCTGGTGAACGCCCGGGCGTCGGCCACGGCCGCTCCGCCGGGGTCGTTGTTGAAGTAGGCGAAGACGTCCGAGTCCGCCGGCCAGGTGTCCACGATCCGGGCCGCCCAGGTGTGCAGGGCCGTCCGTCCGTAGCGGGGAGCCGGCCGGGCGCGGCCCGCGTGGAAGCGCACGTATCCCCAGCCCGCGGTGCGCCACAGCGGCGTCACGGGCCGCGATCCGCGGTCCGCCCAGCACAGGGCGGCACCGCGCTCGGTCAGGACCGAGCGCACCTCCGGCGTCCACCAGGAGGCGTGCCGGGGCTCGACCGCGACACGCGTCTCGGCCGGGAAGCAGGCCAGGCACGCGTCGAGTGCGGCCGGATCGGCTCGCAGGGTGGGCGGCAGCTGGAGCAGGACCGGTCCGAGCCGGTCCCCCAGGGACGCGGCGTGCGCCAGGAGCCGGTGAACCGGCTCGGCCGGCTCGCGCAGGCGTTTGACGTGCGTCAGGAAGCGGCTGGCCTTGACGGCCATGACAAAACCGGGCGGGGTGCGGGCCCGCCACTGGGCGAACGTCTCGGGTGTCGGCAGCCGGTAGAAGGCGGCGTTGCTCTCCACGGTGCGGAAATGACCGGTGTACTCCTCCAGCCACAGGCGCTGCGGCCGGTCCGGCGGGTAGAGGACGCCCGACCAGTCGCGGTACTGCCACCCGGAGGTGCCGACGTACACGCCCATGCCCTCCGCCTGCCCACGGCCGGGTCCGGCACACCTCGGCGCCCACGGCGGATCCGGCTGCCTCGCCCCCGGCGCGGGGCCGCGGACGCCGGGCAGCGGGCGCGGCCGTCCCGCGGTCGGAGGCCGCCCGCCCGCTGGGCCGTCAGGCGAGTGCCGCGGCCAGCACTTCGGCCGCCCGGGCCACCAGGGCGTTCTCGCGGGGCGCGGCCGCCTCCGGTTTGGTGGTCAGCACGGCCAGCTCCACGGGCGGCCGCCCGGGAGGCCAGGCGATGCCCACGTTGTTGTTGGTCCCGTACGACCCGGCGCCGGTCTTGTCCCCGATCACCCAGTCGCGGGGGAGCCCGGCGCGGAACCGGTCGCCGCTCGTCGTGTTGGACACCAGCCAACGCGTCAGGAGCTCGCGGTGCCGCGGGACGAGCGCGTCGCCGAGGACGAGCCGCCCGTACGTCCGCGCGATGGCCCGGGGGCTGGTCGTGTCGGTCACCCGCCACGGCTCGGCCGAGTTCAGCTCGGGCTCCCACCGGTCGAGCCGTGTCACGCGGTCACCGACGGAGCGGCAGAGGCGGGTGATCGCCGAGGGTCCGCCCAGCTCGCGCAGCAGCAGGTTCGCGGCGCAGTTGTCGCTCTGGGCGATGGCGGCCGAGCACAGCTCGGCCACCGTCAGCCCCTGGGCGATGTTCTCCGGCAGCCCGGTCACCGAGCCGCCGCCCGCGCCGGCGACGTCCTGCGCGGTGTAGCGGATCCGCCGGGCGAGGAACCCGCCGTCGCGGTCCAGGTCCCGCATCACGGCCGCCGCGGCGGGCGCCTTGAACACCGAGCACATGGGGAACAGCTCGTCGGCGCGGTACCGCACCGTCCGGCCGGTGCCCGTGTCCCGCGCGTACGCCCCCACCCGCGCGCCGTACTCGCGCTCCAGCGCGCGCAGCCGCCGTACGGCCTCACCGCCCGCGCCGCCGGGCGCCGCGGCACGGGCCGCACCCGCCGGCAGGGCCGCGCCCAGCGCCACTCCCGCTCCCAGAGTCAGTACGGCACGACGGGTCTGCTCCACGTCGTCACTCCTCTCCCTTTGACGGTCACGTGGGGGCAAAGACGCCAAAGAAGATCAATTCGGTTCCGTTCGGCTGCCGGTGCGGCGGTGTCAGCGGCCCGGAGCGGGCGCGGGGTCCTGCTCGCGGACGGCCCAGGGCGAGCCGTACTCCGTCAGCAGGTCGAGGAACGGCACCGGCGGCAGGGCCTCGGGGCCCAGGACGCCGGCTCCCGACCACACGCCGTTCGCGAGGAGTTCGAGGGCCACCACCGGGTTCACCGCGGTCTGCCAGACGACGGCCTGGGAGCCGTACTCGCGCATCGACCACTGGTTGTCGACCACGTGGTAGAGGTACACCTCGCGCGGCCGGCCGTCCCGGGTGCCCCGGACCCAGGTGCCGGCGCAGGTCTTGCCCGTCATCCGGTCGCCGAGCGTCGCCGGGTCGGGGAGGCAGGCGGCGACGACGTCGCGCGGCGAGACCCGGACCTCGGCGCCGTCCCCGCCGCGGACCGGCACCCGGGCGGTGGAGTCCAGGCCCAGCGCGTGCAGGGCCTTGAGCTTGCCGATGAAGTCGTCGCCGAGGCCGTACTTGAACGTCACCCGGCGGGCGCCGACCCAGCGCGGGACCAGCAGCACCTCCTCGTGCTCGACGTTGACGCACTCGACCGGCCCGATGCCCTCGGGGAAGTCGAAGACCTCCGGCTCGCTGAACGGCTCGGTGGTGAACCAGCCGCGTCCGCTCTCGTACACCACCGGAGGGTTCAGGCACTCCTCGATCGTGGTCCAGATGTTGAAGGACGGTGCGAAGTCGTAGCCCTCGACGGTCAGGTTCGCGCCGTCGCGGATCCCGATCTCCTCGATGTCGTCGAAGAGCTCGTCGGCGGCGTAGCGGGCGAAGACGTCCGACAGGCCGGGCTCGACACCCATGCCGACGAGCGCGAGGCGGCCCGACTTCTCCCAGTCCGCGGCCCGCTCGAACTGCTCGTCGCCGAGCTTCACCCCGCACTCGGCGTGCGGGCGGTCCGGGTGCGGGCGGGAGAGGGACATGGCCATGTCGACGTAGTGGCTGCCCGCCGCGAGGGCGGCGCCGAACAGCGGCATCACGAAGCGCGGGTCGGTGGCGTTCATCAGTACGTCACACCCGTGCTCGGTGAGCAGCGCGGTCACCGCCGCCTCGTCGGAGGCGTCCACGCGGCAGGCCCTGAAGCGCCGCTCGTCGGCGCCCAGGGCTCTGACCGCGGCCTGCGCGCGGGCCAGGTCGTAGTCGGCGACGACGAAGTGGTCGAAGAAGTCA